>NZ_JBHUMM010000002.1:0-289841 GCF_042685085.1 Marinicrinis sediminis | reverse complement strand
TGTATTTCTCTACAGCTTCCATTTTCTTGTCATAACTGATTCGTCTTCTTCCCATAAAAAAGCTCCCCTTTGAGTAGTCCTGAATTTTGTTATTTCAGGTGTCTACTCAAAGGGGAGCATATCATAGTAGACCGTCCGTCCCATTTGTTCTATTGGGAAGTCTCGGTAACTATGTGTGGGAAGATGAGAACGAGGATGGACGCCAAAATGAGCCAGAGGAAAAGGGAGTCAACGATATCTCTGTGGAATTGTACAAGGAACATTTCTCTGGCACCTATGTGAAAATTGCGCATACGATGACAGGGGAAAAAGAAGGTCAAGCAGGCTATTATTTGTTCGATAATCTTCAGCCAGGAAAATATCAGGTTTGCTTTATAGCACCGGAAGGCTATGAAATAACAGCTGCATGGCAGGGCGGCGATGTCACGATCGATTCCGATGCGAATATGGCAGAGGAACTAGCGAGTGGCCATGCGGGCAAAGGCTGTAGTGGAATCATTGTCTTGGGAACTGGCGAGCATAATCTGACGATTGATGCAGGTATGGTTGTAAGCCAATCAGTAGAACCAACTGAGCCAGATACACCAACGAATCCTGAGGAGCCAGAGGCACCAGCGAATCCTGAGGAGCCGGAGACATCAGGGAAGCCGACAGCGCCCGAGCACCCGGATGACATGACCGTACCGCCTCACCCTGATGGCGGGGATGAAAATGTGGTTGCGGGACATACAGGTGAGCAATCAGCAGGCGATACCGCCATTCAAGCGGGTGGGGATGCACAAGACGAGCTGCCCGAAGCAGGAGAATCTGCACCGGTTACGCCGTGGATTGGTGCGTTGCTATGTGCGCTAGGGATATTTATCTGGAGAATGAGAAGCAGCCAACCATCTGCACAATAGTTGAATGCGTAAGAATGAGAAAACACAAGCCCCGGAGCAGCGTTCCTTCGGGGCTTGTGTTTTTTTCTGTAACAAGCATCTTTGCCTATACAGGAATAGAGAAAGATACCGTCGTGCCTTCGCCTGATTGACTCGTGATAAGGAGACCTTGCCCGTAGATTTGCTTTAGCCTGCGGTTCGTATTGTACAAGCCAATTCCGGCTCGATTGTCTGTAGGGGGCTGAATACATTCCTTTACCATTGCTGCATCCATACCGAAGCCATCATCCTTGATTTCAATACGGACATGATCCACTTCATGAACAATGCGAATGGTAACTGTCCCACCGCTTGCACGATTGACCACTCCATGCTTGACCGCATTCTCCACTAACGGTTGAATCGTCAGGGGAGGAATCGTCACATGCAGATTTCGCTCGCCCTCCCATATAATGGACAGTCTGTCCTCAAACCGTTCCTTTTCGATATACAAATAGGCTTGCACCAGTTCAAGCTCCTGGGACAACAGTACCAGCTTTCTTGAATTTACGAATTGGTAGCTGATACGCAAATAAGCTGTGAATGCTTCGCCGAGCTTATGCATTCGTTCAATGTCCAGCGTGCTTAAGGCCAAGATCGAATTCAAGGCGTTGAATAAGAAGTGCGGCTCGATTTGGGCTTGTAAGGATGCGGCCTCTATTCGCAAGCTTTCGTCTACCGATTGCTTCAGCATGGTTAGCGACCAAATCCGATATTGCAGCTCCAACGCGTCCACGGGCTTTGTCACATAATCATTGGCTCCGCAGGAGAAGCCGGTAAAGGTGTCGGTGAGCTGACTGCGGGCTGTCAAGAGCAGAATAGGCAGTTCGGATAGAGAGAACCGCTCTCTCACTCGCTTGGTCAACTCATAGCCGGATATACCCGGCATCATAACATCGGTAATAATCAAGTCCCATCTCTCCTCATCCAACATCGCCAGCGCTTCCGACGCGGAGGTTGCGGTTCGGAGATGATACGCATCATCTGAAAGAATGGTGGTCAGGACATTCAAGTTGACGGGATCGTCATCGACGGCCAGGATATTAGTTTGACCGTTCATATTCATCGACAGTTTTGGACGAAACGAGGACACATATTCACTGCTCTCAGCGTAAGGTGGATCATCCGTGGATTCAACCGATGCGGCATGCTCTGGCCTCTCCCATGGATATGTGGCCATCCTGTTCGTAAGCAGTGGAACGACGGTCTCCTGAGAATGAGCAGCATCAGCTAGCGGTAACTGCAGGGTGAACGTAGAGCCTTTTCCTGGAACGGAGGTCGCGGTTAATTCACCGCCGTGCAGCTCAACAAGCTGCTTGCAAATACTAAGGCCGAGTCCAACCCCGCTGCCGCTGTCAAACTGAGCGCTTCCTTGCTCATAGGGGTTAAAGATACGGCTTAACGTCAGCTTGTCCATACCCATACCGGTGTCGATGATATGGACGGCCAGGTGTTTCATTCGTCTCTCCGCGATTATGCGGATTGTGCCCCGCTCTGTGAACTTGATAGCATTATGCAGTAAATTGTACACGATTTGAATGACTCTTTTTTCATCTGCCCATACCGCAGGCGCATCCTTGGAGATATTCATCTCTAGGCGAACTGAACGGCCTCTGACCAGAAAATCGAGCATCTCGATAACTCCCGGTACAACAGATTGCATCAGCAGCGGGGCTCTATTCAACTTGATATGCCCGTCCTTGAGTCGAGCAGCGTCCAACAAATCATCCAGCATGTGCGACATGCGGCTGCTCAATTTAATGAGAAGCTCTAGGTCTCTAACTTCGATTCCATTGCTTCTTCCCCCATCTTGGCGGGCGAGGGAACGGGCAATGTTCATAATGCCGTGCAGAGGTGTTCGAAGCTCGTGGGATGTATTGGCGAGAAACTGATCCTTTCTCTTATCGGAATCCCTTAGACGTTCATTCAGCTCATCTCTTTCTCTCGCATTTCGAAAGAAAATTTTGAAACAATATGCCGAAAAGCCAACAACGGAAGCCAGGATATCAACAGGGTAAAAGCGGGTGTCAAACGGATTTCCCAGAAACAGGATCCCTCCGAGTGCACTGCTTAAAATAGCGGTGCCTGCAAAAAGGATATAAAAAGCGTCCTTTTGCTTTCTTCTCACCATGCCAAAGATCAAGACAAAGCTCCAGGCCACTGGCAGCAAATAGAATAAAAGAAATAGAACCGTACTGTAAGTGTGATAATTAAAATAGGCAGGTGTACAGACAATAAAGACAGAGTAACAGCCAAGCAGAGCCGTAAAGATGCTAAATCCTTTGTTGTTACCGGATTGTGCAGACAGCGTTCTTATCAGTTGCATAGCGGAAAAAGACAGCCACATATATGTAAGGAGCCTGATTTTCAGATCCCATTTATATGCAAGTGACAGCCATAGTAAGAGTAAGTGATCATGATCGGAAATGACAAAAATCGCTGCAAATAGAAACATGAAAAATAAAGGGATGATCGTTTTTTGTTTGCCACTAAATACAAATAATAAGACAGCGTAAAGCGCATGCAGCACTAAGACAATAAACACAACAAACTGAATGCCGATGTTATACATATACTCCGTGTCGACAGCTGCCTGGGAGCCAAAGTGGACAGGACCGACAATCCCGCCCTCCCAAGGATTTTCGTAGTTCGCCACTTGAATAAGCAATACGATCTCCTCAGCACCATTGGCGTCATAATTTGCCGTGTAGGATTTGGCTTTCGGGCGATAACGATTCTTATCCTCTGCAGGGAGACCAAATGGCAATTCTTGTTGATCGTTCAGGAATACCATGGAGGCGAAGTTAATCCGATGTATCCAAAGTGCATAAGGCTGATCTAGAGACGGATCGACAAGAATACGCAGTCGATAAGTGCCATAACCGTACGCAGGTTGTTCCACCCTGTTCGAAGGATTCCCCCAATTGCCGGGAACTTGAACATATTTTGTGTCGGCAGAGAGTTGTCCGGAAGAACCGGAAGCATCAAAATGATCCGGAGTAAGCAGGGCTTGAGGGAAGAACTCCCATTCACCATGTAGTGTAATCGATCTGGAATCCTCGAAGTTCCAACCCCGAAAGTCCACAACTCCTTGTACAGCCTGCGGATGATCGGGAGTGGCGTTGAACTCGTTCCATGCCCATCGAATCAGCAGGAGAATGGACAAGAAGAGAAGAAAAATCAGCAAGTGCTGGATGAAGCTTTTAGCTGTATATGTATGGGGATAGGCAGATCTGGATTTTAGTTTGGTCGAAGTTTTCATCATGATACAATAGATTCGATAACAAGCCAGAAAAATCCTTTGAATTTCTGGGTGATAGAACCAGTCAAATCCCAGTTCTTACCGTAAAAATGCTGTTTTCAAATGATACAAGGTCAGGTGCATGATGAGCGAAAAGATCATTGAAATGATAAACGAATGGAATCCGATCGACATCTATCCTTTGCTGGAAGAAGAGTACGAAGATGAAGTAAATCAAATCAAAGAGGCCTGTGGTCATTCGCAAACCAGTGAACAACTGGGAGAAATGATTCATCACATCTTTACCCAGTCTTTTGGACAAGAATTTACGAAATCACGCGAAGAATGCAATCGAATGGCAAGAAAAATAAAAACATGACCTGTTATATTTGGGACTGCCCCTATTTGAGAGACAGGAACAGAACACCTTTCAAGTCTATACAGCCAGTTGCCTGGAATCAACGGGCGAATGGTTAATCTACGCGAAAAAGTTTCCATCCATTTTCAGATTGAACAAAAATGAAATTCACTGAATTGGAATGGTTAGATTCTGTATAATGAACGTTCGTCACTATTGACGGTAATCTGGATTCAGACACCACTCCATGTTCACCTAGGAAATCATCAGGCAATTTTCTGGAAGTATCTATTTCTACGGCATCAATTGAAGTAATATCCTGCATATCAAACATCCATAGCAATCCTATGGAATTTTCCGGCTCCAAATAAAAAATATCTGCTGCTTGTTTTGGATCGGCTTGTCTCAAAGCTTTGAAGTAAATCAGTAATTTATTTATAAGACCTGGATCCAAACCCGGATCAAATATAATCCGACTTATATCTAAGTTAACAGTCTGTTCCGACGATCCTTTTTCTGTGATAGGCTTCATTGTTTCCAGCTGAATAGTTCCCTTTTTCTTTTCTTCAGTAGCAATGTTTGAGTCATTGGAGCAAGCAGTTAAAGCAAGAACCAAAAGGAAACATGTCACCATTCTCATTATTTTATTCCCCCTTTAGTTATATTGACGATATCAATAGATAAAAAACTTCAACAATGCTGATTTTTCAATCTGTTCTCCTTTATCCTTATGGCACATTTGTGCTCGGTTTTGTATGTATCATTTGCGGGATGTCTCTAGAATGGGCCAAGAAATCCTCTGCGTGAATCTATAGGAGGTCTTAAGTCCATTCCGCTAGCGGCGAGCGATTAAATCCGTTTCAGATGCAAATATGTATGTTAAGGTGGCGTATGAATATGCAGAAAATGGTGATTCGTATATTGGTCATGGGTATTGTATTCCTGATCATCGCTGGAATCATTCACTTTGTAGGGACTCAATGAGATAAAAAATTAATAAATTCCAATGTCATACATACTGATACAAGCTTTTGAATGATAGAAAGAGCCTCGTTCCGAGACGTTCTTTAATTCAATCCTTCGAAGCTTTTGTATGTCTCATTTCAAAACAATAGAGTCTCCCCGACCATGAGAGGTACGGGGAGACTCTATGTTTATCCATATATGAGGCTCACAGAAGGGTTTCAATCAGCCAATCATAAGATGACAGTATTCTGATACCGTTTCCTGTCTGCTGTTCATTTCATCCTGCTTACACGCTTGTTACTTTTCTCTGCTTGCTTTCCATCCAAGTTCGCACAGGCAGCTGCGAAAATAAGTAAAGAAGGCAAGATCGGCTACCAGGAAGGAATGTTATCCCTGCTTATTCAAGACTTGTCTGGCAGGTAGTACGGTAACACGAACATGTTTATGATCCTTTTTTCTGGAACAGCCCTATTATTGCCCCTGCGCAGGCTGGAAGCAGCCACCCCAAACCAACCGGATAGAGAGGCAAGTATTGCTGAAACCAGTCGTTGACTTGTTCCATATGAAGAGGAGTATCCTTCAGACCGTCCACGATACTGACAAGAAACGTAAACAGCAGACTCATCATGTAGACGGCACGCTTTCCTTGAAATAATTGATGAAGGAAGGTTAATAAGATTAACACGATCGCTAACGGATACAGGATTGACAAAACAGGCACGGAAAACTGAATTAACTGTTCCAGGCCAATATTAGCCAATATGGCGCTAATCACACATAACACCATGCAAATGCTTCTGTATGACATACCCGGAATTATCTGTTGAAAATAGCCACTGCAAGACGTAGTCAGACCGATGCTTGTTGTGAGACAGGCAAGCAGTACAATCACACCGAGTGCAAATCCTCCAAATGTACCAAAATAATGACCAGTGACAGAGGTGAGGACCTCGCCGCCATTCGCCAAAATGCCAAAGGTGGATACACTGCTGGCCCCCATATAGGTTAACGAAGTATAAATGAGCGCAAGCATGGTTGCTGCAATGAGCGTGGCTTGCAAGCACACGGATAAAATGCGTTTGCGATCTTGAATCCCTTTTGCTCGAATCGCGTTGATGACGATGATCCCGAAAACCAGTGCAGCTAACGCATCCATCGTCAAATAGCCATCCTGAAATCCTTTAAAGAAGGGCTCGGAGGCATAACTGGAATCGGGTTCCTGAGGTTTACCGACCGGTACCGTAAAGGATGCGATAGCTAAAATGCTGATGGAAACGAGCAAAATCGGAGTCAGAATCTTTCCTACGATTTCAACCATTCTTACCGGATTTACAGAAAAGAGAAAGGTCACCCCAAAAAATAAAACGGTGAAGATGGCCATGGCGATTGAATCATAAGCTGAACCCACATAGGGTTTAATCCCGATTTCATATGAAATGCTGCCCGTTCTGGGCATCGCAAACAACGGTCCGATCGTTAAGTAAAGCAATGTCGTGTAGACATAAGCAAACAAGGGATGTACACGTTGCGTTAAGGCAAGGAGATTTTTCACGCCGGAAAACCCAATCGCCATCGTCCCGATCAACGGAAGGCCAACGCCTGTAATCAGGAATCCCAGATTGGCTTGCCCATACTCATTTCCGGCCATCTGACCCATCATCGCAGGAAAGATCAGATTTCCCGCACCGAAGAATAAAGCGAATAACATCAATCCAATGGTCAAAGTGTGACTAAAAACAGTGCGTTCCATAAGAAGTCTCTCCAAAATGAGGATTTGTAATAGTTATTAAGAGCTGAATGGCTGAGCTAGCATGCATGCCCCGATATGTAAGGAATAGAGCACGTTACATACATTACAACATTGAATAAGAAAATGCCATAATAATTATGGCATTTTTGGTGGCTGATGTATGTATGATCCAGAGAAGTTTTATCATGCATTCAAGGGGCGTGGCCTTGAGTTTATATCTTGCGCTAAAACTAAATTAAGCAGTTCCTACACAAAGATGAAAAGACAACTATCCCACTACGTTCAGATAAAACGCCGACACACTCGATGAAACGAGCTTTTATATTACATTTATATCCCACTACGTTCAGATAAAACTCTATTACGCAAAGCCATTTTTGAGGGAAAACGACTTCTTTATATCTCACTACGTTCAGATAAAACATGTTGAACACGGTGCAAACTTCGAATATTTTCTGTCCTTTATACACACTACGTTCAGATAATACAAAGAGAGTTTGTAGGAATGAGATTACCCAAATGGTCTTTATATCCCACTACGTTCAGATAAAACGAGGTGCGAGATAGACGACTGGTGATCGTGACATGCTACTTTATATCCCACTACGTTCAGATAAAACGTGTAATTGGGCTATCAATCTTTTCCCAGAATGTCCTTTATATCCCACTACGTTTAGATAAAACGCGAACCACAATCAATAGCAAGGTCGTACATGTTACTTTATATCCCACTACGTTCAGATAAAACCTTTAAATACTGTGTAACTAGACAACCCCTCCGCTAGGTCTTTATATCCCACTACGTTCAGATAAAACAGACTCTTCTGCACGTTGCATAGCTGTTTTTGACTGCTTTATATCCCACTACGTTCAGATAAAACGGAACCGTTGAAACGGTAGAATCATCCGAAATGGAGCCCTTTATATCCCACTACGTTCAGATAAAACGAAGACTGAATAGGCCAACCAATTTGTCGCTCAAATGACTTTATATCCCACTACGTTCAGATAAAACGCCAACAAAGCCAAACGTACCAGATATGATCATGCCTACTTTATATCCCACTACGTTCAGATAAAACTTTTTCTCTCCCTTTTTTGAGCGCTTCAAGTTGCGCCTTTATATCCCACTACGTTCAGATAAAACGTTATTATCTACCTGGCACTTAGCTTCTTTGATTCTATCTTTATATCGCACTACGTTCAGATAAAACGCACACGTCCGAATGACTCATTGACTCGTGCTGAATTTGCTTTATATCCCACTACGTTCAGATAAAACCAGCCAGATCCTTGAAAAGCCGACTCCGCAACCCGACTTTATATCCCACTACGTTCAGATAAAACGGACAGACGCTCGATCTGTCCCGAACCTTGGTTTCGAGCTTTATATCCCACTACGTTCAGATAAAACTCATCCGCCTCTTATACAAAAATATTCACCCTGCCTCTCTTTATATCCCACTACGTTCAGATAAAACCAATTGGACGGACAGACGCAATGTACGTCTGTGTATCTTTATATCCCACTACGTTCAGATAAAACTATGTCAAAAAAGCGTGATCAAAATGGTTGAGATTGCTTTATATCCCACTACGTTCAGATAAAACCCAATTTCAAGTCAGACGGGAGCTATCCTTCAATATATCTTTATATCCCACTACGTTCAGATAAAACTGGCCCCGATCCTTTCGAGTGGTACAAGAACAAATATGCTTTATATCCCACTACGTTCAGATAAAACTAACTCCACCATCTCCCAAAGGTATAGACTCTATATCAACTTTATATCCCACTACGTTCAGATAAAACTAACAGTGGAGACTGTAACAGTGGACACTTTAACAGCTTTATATCCCACTACGTTCAGATAAAACTCTAACACTCCTGATATAGCGAATCAAAGATAACACCTTTATATCCCATTACGTTCAGATAAAACTTTGACATGGAAAGCAAATATTGAACCGGATTTAGCCTTTATATCCCATTACGTTCAGATAAAACCACCATAAAGCGCATTAGCTGATAAATCATGAAGCTCTTTATATCCCATTACGTTCAGATAAAACACACGGTCGCATTCCAGCAGATCATGAGCATGCTGGCTTTATATCCCATTACGTTCAGATAAAACGGACAAGAACACTAGGGAATGATCCATTCCATGATGACTTTATATCCCATTACGTTCAGATAAAACCCCCCTATATTTCAACATCTTGAGATCCCTTATAGGATAAGGGATTTCAGTATCGGCATCACAGTAATCATTAGCCATTTTGCAGTGGATCGGGAGTCGTGTTTTTTGAAATCAAGAAGAATTGCTCAGATCCCTTGCTGTATAAGGGCTCAAAGAGATTTATTGAAAAGTAGATCCACTGCAATTCCACAGGGGAATATACCTAGATTTTACACTCTTCACTTTGAAACAACAAGACAACAGATAGAAATCTTTGACGATGTCCCAGTCTATTGTATGCACTGTTGCGATTGTTCAAAATCATCTTGATTTGTGGTATTCTACATGTATCTTCTGAACTTTGAGGGATATAAAGTTTCTATTTAGATGATTCCGTTAATCTTATCTGAACATGTGGGAGCTATGGTCAAATTAAACAAGACTTCTTGGGTCTTGTTTTTTTCATTTTTCATATATCTATTCTTTACTGATAATGAACAAGATATAAATCTACTCAATATTCCATCTTTATTACAAATTATGTTGAAATTTGGTTTTGATTGTACTATATTGGAGGAAGGAAGTTTCATTTATTTTGGAGCGAGGAAGCTTTTAATTAACATTCTAAATAGAAATGGAGGTGAAAAGATGAGATTTAAAGTTACCTACGAAGCAGAGTGGATTCCTGTGCATTATCGAATGAAAATCTACAGTCTCCTGAAAGAGGCGATAAAAAAAGCGGACATTTCATTCTATCAACAATTATTTGAGCAGCAAAGACAAGAAATCAAACCTTTCTCGACCGCTGTATATTTGAGGGACTTTCGAATAGAGGGTCAGCGCATTTATCTAAAGGATTTCTCGATTACCGTTAGTTCCACTATGGAGTTTGCCATCCATGCCTTTAATGGATTTCGAGAAATGGAGGAATATATGATCGGTGGCGTGAAGTGGAAGCAATCCTCTATCCAGTTATTACGTGAAGCTGAAATTGCATCCCATTCCGTCATACTCAAGACCTTATCCCCGATATTGGTGGAAGATCAAAATGGAAAACCATTGTCACCAACGGATGAGGGCTATGAGAAGGAACTGAATTATTTCGCAAACCTTCAAATACGACAAGCTGCTGGAAGAGAACTGTATCGTCCGATTCGATTCACCCCTATTAATATGCAGAAAATGGTGGTTAAAGAAAGCAATCGTATTTATCAGGAGACGCACCCCGATCAATCTTTGTATTACACGGCATATAAAGGCTTAATAAAGTTGGAGGGTCATTGGGAGGATTTGCAGATTTTATATCAACTGGGAATTGGCAAAAGAACCGCTTTCTTTGGGTTGACAGACTACATAAGAGAGGAGGGATGAGTGTGCCAATTGAGGTTCACGCAGACGAATGGTTTATGACGGCTGGGCTTATCGGATTTGTGCGGTTGCTTGGACAAGATCAAGTGACGATGACTAAGCATGGAATTGAATTAAATTCGAAGGACATACAAAACCTCTCAACCAGATATATACATAAGCTTATTGAAGAGTTCAGTGTAGTAAGGCGAGATGTAAAGCGAATGAATTGGTATTTGGAGCAAATGAAGAAGAAGCCGGAAAATACCAAAGCTTATGTTGCCGAAATACGGAAGCAGATCAGTGAGCAATTTAAAAAAGTAGACAAGTATTTCTCAGATTCTGAGGAGTGCGGATTGATGAGTCAGATTCTTGATCAACTGAAGGAAGTTGGTTCTTCTGAAGATCAAGAAAAAGTAAGGCGAGCGGTACAGGATTATGAGCAGTTAGCTTCCACTCCCATGATCAACGAGAAATTAACCCTCAATTATGCGAAAGCGATCATTCTTAACCCCTTCTATGGACAAACCAGCATCCTACAGCCCGTATTCAACTCGAAGAGTATAGAGGAGCATATCCAACAAATCGAAAAAGATTTTGTCCGTCCTGCTTATTTGGAGTTATTGCTATATGAACGTATAAACACCTCTCCTGATCAACACCCTATCATTCAGTTCTTAACAGACCATCAAGAGGAATATAAGCCATTCAAGGATTGGCTGAAGAAATTAAAAAAATGTACGAGCATCGATGAGATTCGCCTGTATTTTCAAGAAGAATTGCTACCTTGCAGTTTTTTGGATGAATTAACGGCTACGCAATCATACGAGGAAATGGTATTTTCTCCGCTGGCTTTGTCGAAAAGCAAAGCGGTAAATTTTCATTGGGAATTCGATCATAAGCTTCCTGTGCCGATGAGTGCTGTTGCTAGATTGATCATGTTCCTTGTTCCTTTCGGAGTCACCTTTTATACAAGAAAAAGAGGAACCCCAACGTCCAGTGAAAACATTCGATTTGCAGGGATTGTGATTTCTCAGCAATCATTCAAGTCCATTTTGAAAGAGAACAATTACTATAAACATTTACGGGGTCAAGATCTTTCATTTGGTGAGGCTATCGTTGGACTGTTTCAGGAGTCTAAGGATAAAGCTGAAAGAATCCAACATGCTTATCAATTTGTTGAAGTGTATTCCGACTATCAGATGAAAAAAACACTCCTTGATTATTACCACATGCCACCTTATCTCGTCCATTATTTTTCAAAATACGGAAACGCACTTACATTATTGTTGCATTATGATTTTCGCGACAGCTTTATCAGATCGATATTGCAAGGCGTAGATCCCAAGCAAACATTGTTCCAGTATTTACGAGAAGCTGTGAAAAATGAATTTCATGGAGCGGGAGCGTATCATGCTTCAAGAGAGAGAAGAAGAATCATAGATGCCAGAGAGGATGTGAACCAAATGGGAAGCTACGATAAACAAATCGGATTTATTTATTATTGTGGTGTAGAGCTGCGAGAGAGCATGGTGAAGAAACGTCCAGGATTGGAAGAGGAAGGGCCGTATCGGGCAAGTGGCCGGAAGAAGTTGGAGGGCATCGCATATCGTCTAATCAATGCCGTAAAAGCAGGTAATAAAAAGGAATTCATGGATACGATTTTTCGTTTGTATATGAGTGCCAATCAAGAAGTGCCACGAATCTTTATTGATATTTTTAAAGAAGAAGGACTTGATTTCGAGACGATTGCGTCCAGTTTTATCGCAGGCATGCTGGGAAATGAGAAAAGCAAAAAAGAGGAGGAAGCAGCACATGGGTAAAGCATTGACATACACCGCTGTATTTAGAGCCAATTCATTGAATTATGGGGAAGGCATTGCGAATATCTCTGAATTGAAGAAAATTCATCGTGGGAACGGAGATATCTTGACCTTTGCTTCCAGACAAAGCATCCGCTATGACATTGTCAGACTCGGCAATGAGTGGTTTGACTGGAATTTGGACACGATCGACAAGGCGAAGGGAACCTTGCAATTTAGAGAGGATGTCTCGATCAAGGATTCTGTTGAGATGGATTTGTTCGGGTATCTGAAGACCGGTAAGAAATCACTTAAACGCCCGGCTGTAGCCAGACTGTCTCATGCCGTTTCCCTGGAACCGTATCGCAGTGACATGGAGTTTTTGAATAATATGGGACTCGCAGAAAGAATAGGGGAAACACCGAATTTGGCCAATATTGAGCAGCATGAAAGCTTATATGCGTATACATTGACACTAGACATAGACAAAGTGGGGCGTGACGGAGAGGTTGTACTCTCTGACGAGGATCGGGTAGAGCGCATTCATCAGCTGCTCGATGTACTGAAGCTGCTCAATCGAAATATTCGAGGACGGCAAGAAAGTCTGGCTCCTCTATTTGTTATTGGCGGAGTCTATCCGGTTGCCAATCCATTCTTCCTCGGGAGAGTTGCACTGGAAAACAATACGAAGCAGTGGCATATCAATGTTGCAGGCTTAAAGGATGTGCTGGACACTACGTTTGGCGGTCAAGCGATCGGTAAGGATACGTATATTGGGCATGTTTCAGGACTATTTGGCAATGATGATGAATTTGCCTCACTTGTCGGAGAACGGGCAGGATCTGTAGAAGCATTCTTTAGCCAACTGAAGGAACAAGTCTCAGCAGATATCGGAGTAAAGGCATGATGAAGGCGCTGAGACTGAAGCTTTATCAGCAAACTGCGTGCTATAAAAAACCATTCGCATTTAAAGTCTCAGAAACGTATCCACTGCCACCTCATTCCACCGTCAAAGGCATGCTGCATGCTGTCCTTGAAGCTAAGACCCTTATTCCGATGGAGATCAGCATACAAGGTCAATATGATACGATGTCTACGGATTATCAGACCCATTATTTTTTCAAGAAGAGCAAAACCAATGAATTTGCATTGACTGCGGATGGACTCGGCGTATCCAGAGAATATAACGATATTACCACCATGCCGATCTACATGCATATGTTGTACAATGTGGAATTGCTCATTCATGTTCACGCAGATGAACAGGTGTTACAGCAGCTAAAGCACGCCATTCTTACTCAATCTGCTCATCTCAGTCTTGGACGCTGGGAGGATCTGGTTCGAGTTGACGAATGTGAGATCGTGAATCTGACTGTATGCAACGAGGAGCCGGAGCTGAAATACGCAGCTTACGTTCCTAAAGCCAATACAAGAAGGGTAAGCCATTTCCCTTACAAATTGAATTGGACCTATCGCATCGTGAATGGTGTTCGAGTATGGGACAAGCTCCATGTCGGATACATGCAGGCAGGTCAGTTCATTCGTTCATTTGAGGGATTATATATCGATGCTTGGCGGAATGAGCAGCCCGATACGGTATTTTTCCCATCAACATAGAGACAAAGGGAGGCTGAATCATACGGCTTCCCTTTCTTTCTCTTTATTCATATTTCCTTAGATTATTTATGTGTAGAGGTGATCGGATTGATTTATTATGCAAAATCACAACCTGTGGAAACGATAAAAGAGCATACAGAAGAGTTGCTAAACAGATTTCGAGCATTTAAGGTTGCTTACCAGCAGAAGTTGACCTTGTTGCCAGAAAGAGATTGGCAGCTGCTAGAAATCTGTGTGAGATATCATGATGCTGGCAAGGCAGATTTGGCTTTTCAAAGGAAGATTCGAAAATCGATTGACAAGGAATGGCTTGATGAGGTGGCGGAACTGAATAATGTGACCGAAGTGGTGGATTATCAGATTCCTCATAACATGCTGTCTGTAATGATGCTTCCCATTGATGCATTGAAATTGGATGAAGACGAGGAATTGCTTGTTTCACAGGTCATTGCCTTTCATCATGAGAGAGAATATCCGGTACACGAGAAGAAAAGAGAAATCCAGGAGCAATACCAAACAAATATCCTACCCTACATAGAAACCATGGAAAAAGAACTTGGCATTTCGATTGATCCTCAGGCAAGAGCATCCAAGATGGAATTGCTTCATCCTAAAGAGAGAATTACGACGGATGTAGAAGAGCACCTGTATACCAGATATGTGTTGTTGAAGGGGCTGTTGCATCGATTGGATCATGCAGCGAGTGCTCACGTTCCTATCGAATTGGCTACGGAGTTGAATATCGCAAACCATGTACAAGCCTTTATAGGGAATAAGCTGAGGCAGCCTTTACGAGCGCTTCAATCCTTTGCCCTGCAACACCAGGATCATCATCTTGTCGTCGTGGCTCAGACAGGAATGGGTAAGACGGAAGCAGGGCTGCTCTGGATGGGTGACCAAAAAGGGATATTTACGCTTCCGCTCAGAGTAAGTATCAATGCTATGTACAAGAGGATTACAGACAAGGATCAATTAAATATTTCCAAGTACACAAATGAGTATGGGGAGGAAGCGGTCGGGCTGCTCCACTCCACGAGCCTGGATTATTTATATGATCAAGTCGAAGCGAATGACGCTCTGCTCGAAAAGGTACACAGCCAATCCAGAGAGTTTGCCAATAAATTGATCATCTCTACCATTGACCAAGTGTTGAAATTTCCGTTTTATTATCTTGGTTTTGAAAAGGAATTTGCCACGATGGCAACCTGCAAGATCATCATTGATGAGCTTCAAGCGTACGATCCCAAAATTGCCGCGTTGCTCATCCGAGCGATGACGTTAGTGGATCAGATTGGAGGAAGCTTCATGATCATGACGGCAACCCTCCCTTCCTTTTACTATAAGGCCCTGGAACGAGAAATGAAATCTGCCCGTCTTCCATTCAAATATGCCGAATTCATCGATGATAAGATCGTTCGCCATCATATTCTTATTAGGGAGGAATCGATACGAGATCCAAACATTACGAATGAAATCTTGCAAGCCAGTCACAGTCAAAAGGTTCTGGTGATTTGCAATACGGTGAAACAAGCACAGCTCATATTCCGCGATTTAGAAGATCATGCCCCTTCCATCTCCTTGCTGCATGCCAGATTTATGCGAAAAGACCGGAGTAGACTGGAGACGGAAATGATCGATTTCGCAGAGGGAAAGCAAGCAGGCATTTGGGTTACCACGCAGCTTGTTGAAGCAAGTCTGGATATTGATTTTGATGTGCTGTTTACGGAAATGTCCTCATTAGACAGTCAATTTCAACGGTACGGGCGCTGTAATCGGAAAGGTAACAAACCAGTAGATAATGTGAACATATATATTTGCACTAGTGAAGTTAGTGGTGTTGGCTACGTCTATCATCAGGAAATCTATGATGATAGTATGCACATCATCACAGCTCATGGGGATGGAATACTGCTGGAGTCCGTTAAACAGGACATGATCAAGAAATTATACGATGAACAGCGACTTGCAGGAAGCGCGTTTAAGCGCGAATTTGATTGTACCCTGGAGCAACTTAAGGATCGCCCCCATTACAGGATCGATAAGGCGGGCGCACAGGAGCTACTTAGACAGATCAATCAGATACAGGTCATCCCGCGCAGTATGATCGAGGATGAAGAATATCAGGTCAGACTGCAACAGTGGAAACTGGCTGTCACGAAGCAAGAACGCAGAAAAGGAAGAAGGGAAATCGAAGCCTACAGTGTCCCCGTGAATGAGTGGAGAGCGAAACAAGTTGGATATGATGAAGTGGAAGGAATAAAAGGACTCTATTATATTCACTGTAAATATTCAAGCCAGACAGGATTGCTAGCGGATGAACTCAATCTTTTCGATTAGGGGGAGTATTCATGCAGGAACAAACGATTGGTGGAGTGGATCTGCAATATTATATCGTCTGCAAACGAAAACTCTGGCTTTACCGAAAAGGAATTGGAATGGAAGATGAATCAGACCGAGTAATGCAAGGGAAAGTGCTGCATGAAACAGCCTATCCCAGATTAACTGATAGAGAAATATTGATTGATGATGCCTTCAAAATTGACGCCATAGAGGGTGAATATATTCGTGAAGTGAAGCTGTCTAGCAAAATGACCAAGGCCGACCGGATGCAAATGCTCTATTACCTGTATCAGTTGTCGTTAAGAGACGTTCACAAGAAAGGGCTCATCAGTTATACCAAGGAAAGAACGACGGAAGAGATTGAACTCACCCAAAAAGATGAACAGGAAGTAAGATCGCTGATTGCTGCTGTTCATGAGACCATTGTATTGCAAAAGCCTCCTGCAGTGAAAAAAGTTCCTTATTGCAAATCCTGTGCCTATTATGGATTTTGCTTCTCCATGGAGGTGGATGAAGATGATGCGTGATCATTATGTATTTGCGAATGGAAGGTTAAAGAGAAAGCACAATACGATTTATTTTGAAAATGAAGAAGGAAACCAAAAACCGCTCCCTGTTGAAAAGCTTAGAACGCTTCATATTTTTGGTGAAGTGGAGGTCAACAGCAAGCTGTTGACCTATTTAAGTCAGTACGGCATTTCGCTTCAATTTTACAACTATTACGGATTTTATACAGGAACCTTCTATCCTCGAGAACGGAAGGAAAGCGGGCATGTCATTGTCAAGCAAAGTGAACATTACTTATTTCACGATAAACGCATGCTTTTAGCCTATCGATTTCTGCAAGGCGCGGTGCATCATATTCTCCGAAACCTCAGAAGAAATAAGGCGGAAGCAGCGGAATGGATCGAGGAGATTGAGCGTTTGCAATTGCAGCTTTCACATGCTCACTCCATTCCAGAGATAATGGGACGAGAAGGACTGATTAGACAACACTATTATCGAGCGTTTAACGTGATGGTGAAGCAGGATTTTGTATTCGAGAAGAGAGAGAAGAGGCCACCTAAAGATCCATTAAATGCGCTCCTGTCATTTGGCAACTCCCTTATGTACCAAACGGTATTAGCGGAAATCTATAAAACACCTTTGAATCCTACCATTAGTTATCTTCATGAGCCATCCGTTAAGCGATTTTCACTCAGTTTAGACTTGGCAGAGATATTCAAGCCTTTACTTGTCGATCCACTGATCTTTAATTTAATCAATAAAAGAAGCATCACCAAAAAGCATTTTGAATACATGGATGAAGAAATCTGTTTCTTAAATGAAGAAGGAAAGAAAAGATTCATTACCGCTTGGGAAGAAAAATTGAAAACAACCATCAAGCACCGTGGATTAAAAAGAAATGTAACCTATCGGTATCTGATTCGACTGGAATGCTACAAGCTGGTAAAGCATGTGATAGGAGATGAAGATTATAAACCATTGAAAGCGTGGTGGTAGTGTGTTTGTCATTATTACGTATGATATTGGCCACAAAAGAGTTGGGAAAGTATGCAAAAAGATGCGAGAATATTTGGATTGGACGCAAAATTCAGTCTTCGAAGGTGAAATAACGGTAGGAGCCTTAACAAAATGCATCCGTGAATTGCATGAAATTATGAATAACGAGGAAGATTCTCTGTACGTCTATCAAATTAACAATCCTAAACATATCAAGAAAACCATACATGGACAGGAGAAATGTCCAATCGACTTGTTCTTGTAAAGAAAATGGCATAAAGTTAAGATGATGGTAACAGGCAACGTAAAAGTGCAGTGAATCGCTTTTTGGTTATTAGTCCTTAAATGCCTTGTACAGCAAGGGATCTGAGCAATTCTTCATGATTTCAAAAAACACGACTCCCGATCCACTGCAAAATGGCAAATGATTGTTGTATGGCCGATACTCGAAATCCCTTGTCCTATAAGGGATCTCAAGATGTTGAAATATAGGGTTTTATCTGAACGTAGTGGGATATAAAGAAGTAAAAGTCATATTGCCGTATCTTGTCTCTGTTGAGTTTTATCTGAACGTAGTGGGATATAAAGTCGTGTACGCCGCTGCACAGGCAGTAAAAAACACAGTCTTGTTTTATCTGAACGTAGTGGGATATAAAGTTTCAAACCTCAGCCTTTCAATGACGGTAAGATCCTGGGTTTTATCTGAACGTAGTGGGATATAAAGTAATGGAACTTTACCACTAACAATATTTAGTTTTCAATGGTTTTATCTGAACGTAGTGGGATATAAAGTCATACAATCACGTGGTACTGAACACCATTAGAACAGAGTTTTATCTGAACGTAGTGGGATATAAAGTAATCAAGATCTTTTAAATCCAAATCATCTTCGACCGTTTTATCTGAACGTAGTGGGATATAAAGGCAGTTGAAAATGGTCTTTTTTCTTTTGAAAGCGAGTTTTATCTGAACGTAGTGGGATATAAAGTATATTGTGCAGGGCAGCGGCGGCGGTGGAGATCCGTTTTATCTGAACGTAGTGGGATATAAAGGAGGATTTCACGCCAGATAGTATTAAAAATATCGAGTTTTATCTGAACGTAGATGGATATAAAGTACAAAAAAACCGTCAATCATGCATTGTCGGCTCAGTTTTATCTGAACGTAGTGGGATATAAAGTAGATTTGAAGCCATGTCTTTTTTCTTGCATCATTTTGGTTTTATCTGAACGTAGTGGGATATAAAGCGTACTCATCGAACATACGCAACGTGACCGGCTGACGTTTTATCTGAACGTAATGGGATATAAAGAAAAAGGGCTGGCATGCCGATCATTTTGAGCCTTGTTTTATCTGAACGTAGTAAGACACTTTACCCAGTCCCTTCAAGCATACGAGATCAAAAATCAAGGGGCGGGCCTTGGGATACCAACCAAATTGATTCTTTTTCACTGCCACCGCACTCCCATCGATATCGGGGACAATGTACATGTCAGCATCAAATTGTGAAACGACATAGACGCAAAAACACCTCTAAGAGTTCCACTTCCTATACATTCGATAGGGGTGGAAGCTTCTTAAAGGTGCAATTGTCCATTATCTTTTCCTCCTTCTCTGACGAGAAGGTTTTGAAGGCCTCTTTTGAACACGTGGTCCGACTGCTGTTCGCTTTGGTTTCTGTCGTCTCGGAAGAACGGGTCGAAGACGCTTTTGCCTAAGCTGTTGTGCCTGATTAGCGAGAGCGAGCTGGCGTTTTTTTTACGCAATTGCAACGTACGTTGCAGAAGGCTTCTTCTGCGCAGGATGGCCCGTCGTTTTTGCAATTGGTGTGCTTTTCTTCTTTTTTGCCTCCAGACCATAATCGCCCGTCGCTTTCTGACCTGAAGCAGAATGGCTCGTCTTCTTCCCTGTAAAATGTCCTCTGCATAAGCGCAATCTTTTTCAGTCACGATGGGCCGATTCCCCTCTTCAGGTGCAATGATGTGCGGTAAAGTCCGATGGCCGATGAGGGCCTGCTTCTGTTCAGCCATGACCGTTTTCAGCATAAATAGAGCACCCGTGGGACTATGTTTCGTTCCCTCGATCGTCCAGTGCAGGGTCGGATAGTCTGCCGTCGAAAATTGGTGCGGTGAAGGTAGCCTGGATGCTGGCGCGATCGCCATCATGGAGTCGGCCAGTCTCGACGAAAAGGCACGCAGTGCGTGATCAAGCTGTCTGGCTTGCAGCAGCGGATACAACGGATCAAGGATAATCATATTTTCAAATGGCGGCTGGTCTGTTCGCTTGAGAGACCGAAGGGTGTGCAGACAAGTTTGCAACATAGGCGCCGCATAGGGATACGGGTCCATGGGGGAGGTCATGATGGCCGTTACGTTGGCCAGACGGGCGATGTCATGTACCCGCGGGTCCTGGGTAATGACGAGGACCTCATCGATCCACCGACTGCTTTTGGCAGCGTGAATACTGTGCAGTAGGAAAGGAAAACCGCCAAGTGTTCGGGTATACAGGGCCGATTCAGCGAATGCAGGCAAGATGGCGACGGTGCGGTTGATCTTCATCCCGCTGACTGCTTCTACGAAATTACGAATCCGGGTCGAGGACAGGGTACCGCTGTAAGCCTGTTCCCGGTAGAGGTTCTGTCTGTTCATCATTTGATTTCGGTAACGCTGAGACTTCAGGTATTGCCTAATAATCGCATTCAATTGGGACTGCCCTCTGGCGGATGTAATAGCCGGGCTGGAAGAGTAATAGGAATATTCCTTGCGCTTGCGATTCGGGAAGAAGGTGAGGGCGATGACTGGCTTTTGAAACAGCATGCCTTCCAGTCCGACCGTGGAATACTGAATGAGCAGTGCGTTGGAACCGTGGATCAGATCATATAGATGAATAGCGCCATGCGGGATGAGTTTGGCAAATGGATATTTTCTGCGCAGGGCCAGGGTCAGTCCGCTCTGCTTCTGGTTGGGATGCTTCTTCACCAGCAGGATGACGTGCTTGCTGTAAGGAAGCAGGGCCTTGATGATTTTGTTGACGACGATTTTATTGTGTTCGGGCAGATCAGGCTGTTCGGGATAGAAGAAGACCGTTTTGTTAGCAGGGAACTTCAGTCGGCTGGCGAGCTGTGTTTTGTCCATCCATGTTTGTGTGAAGATGGGATCGAAGCGGGCATTGCCCATTAGCTGGATTTTGGAAGCAGGCGTGCCGTAGTGCATCAGTCGGTTCTTGTGTGTGTGCCCCCAGGCAAAATAGTAGTCGGCATTCGTGGATAAGGTCTGGTAAAAGTCGATCAATCCATACTGGATGTTTATCGTCGGGATTTTGCGCTGTTTGCCCATATGCACGAGCAGGTAGCCTACGGGGTTGACCGAGGAAGATTGGATAATGCCGCGCACATAGGTCAGATTCATCAGCCTTTCGATGCCGTCCACTTTGCGCATCAGCGAGGGAAGACGAGCTTTCAGCCAGGGGAAAACCCAGCGTTTCCGGAAAAATGGATGCATGTTTTTTCTTCGCAGTACGGCCTTGATTTGCCGCACCAGAAAGGGGAACGAGCGCGTGTTCAGAGGGGCCATCGCTTCAGGCACATAGCAGGGAGATTTACGCCGCTGACTGCCATCCAGACAGAGAATGAATTTGTGGGCAGGAAGCTGGAAGCCATAATTGGCAAGAGAACCGAATACGATTTTCTCTGAAGTGCCGGGTTTAGGATGATAAGGAACGGGCAGAACGCGATCCTGGGCCACAAGCATGTCATACAGTTTGTGTACATGCTGGGCAGTCAACCGGGCTGGCTTCATCGGTTCATAATACAGCACGGCCTTGCGGTGAAACTCATACGCGAGTGCACGCAGCAGGGGAACCTGCTTGTAGCGCACATGATCGAACAGGGTAAAAAAAGTGCTCGTCAGTTGGAAAGCTCGGTACTGGGCCATGTTCATCCTGATTCCTCCTTTCCATCGGTCGGTTTTCGGAGAAGATGATCGACCATACTTCGCACCCGGTTAGCTGGAGAGCCAGGTACACGAATCATGTTGTGCAGGAATGCCGTCCCCGCCGCTGCTAAGCTGGCTTTGGCCTCTTCGCTGTTGATGAGCAGTTGCAGTTTCTCACGCAGCATCTGGACAGACTGGACGGTGAACCCGGCCTTTGCTTTGGCCAGCGTAGACAAGAGATCATACGGATCACTCAAGGTATCTGATTGCAGCACGATAATCCCTTTTTTGAACATGGCCGCTTCGACAGCTGTGGTTGAATTGACAGTAGCCAGCACATCCATGCCGTTTAGCAAATGATAGAGAGACAGACTGGACGGATACAGCCGGATCTGGGAGTAGGTAGACAGGAAATCATCATAGGAATGCGTATCTTTGGGATGAAGCTTGAGCATGATCGTAACCGGCAAATGCTGGCTTGCCTGCATGAGCCAGCTCAAAAACATACGATTCGTCTCGAGATGGGTCTGGGCGGTGTAGGCGATGATCAGATGATGCCTCGGAATATGAAACCTGTTGCAGAGCTGAGTGCGGCTCATCCACTTTCCTTTCAGTGCGCCCTCGAATCGAATGCTGCCAATCTCACGGATTTTGTCTGCTGGAACGCCCTTGTCTTCAAGCCATTCCCGATAGTTCTTGCCCCACATGCAATAGTAGGAGGCGCGGAACGGAAAAAGCGGTTCAAACATAGGCATATGATATTGAAGAAATACATATGGAATTTGATACTTGGCAGCGAGCAGGGTCAGAATATCGCCCGGGATGACGGACGTATCATAATCGAGAATGACCCCGATCGGTTGACTGCGCAGCAAGTAGTCTGCTGCCGCCAGTTGCCTGATTTTGAACGTTGTCTGCTTTCTCATCCAGTCTTGAAAGGCAGGAAGGCCAAATACCGGATGTTTGGCGTGCTTCTGAAAAAGCACATTCATCCGTTGTTTCAGAATTTGCAGATGTTCAGGCGGAATCTGGATGTTCAGGAACTGATTTCTGAAATTCCAGATCTTAAAGTGCCTGGGCAGCTTCTGCGCCCGAACCCCTCTGACATCATACGAATTGGAGATGAGCAAGGTGACGGCATGGCGTGAGAGGGATCGGGTCGCGACATAGGCGATCCGTCCAGGGAGCAGCACACGTTGCCGCCGGACGGGAAGCGTCAGTTCCAGGGCAGGCTGGGGGGAACGATCGAGTACCTGCTGCATGCCCGGAAAGGTATGGTGTCGGTACTGCTTACATTTTTGCTGGGTGAGTTTGACGTCCTCCGACCATTGACGCAGCATCGGTTCGATATATTGATGGAAATTGCGCATGAGAAACAGCGGGATCTCAACGCCGCAATACGATATCGGATGAAACAATTCAAAAAACTCCTGCGTCAGACCGTACTTCATAATGACATATGGTGAGATGTGGTCTCCCCCGAACATAGTGGCGTCCTCCTCTTATGGCAGCTTTCCGGAGATGAGATGGGAAACGAGTACGTTGACTCGCTTGGCTGGTGAGCCGGGTAGCCGAATCATATCGGCCAGAAATGCTCTGGTGGCAGCCTGCTGCTGCGCTCGCCTCTGCTCATCGTGGACAAGGGCATGCAGCAGTGTGCGCAGTTCCTCCGCGGAATGCACAATCGAGCCGGCCTTTGCTCTTGCGAACATGGAACAGTGATCATAGTAATCATCGTGCGGTTTTACATGAAGGCTGATCAGACTTTTGCGGAAAAGGGCGGCTTCCACACCAGTCGTAGAATGAAAGGTGGCCAGCATATCCATGCCGCTGAGCAGATGATTAAGATGAAGGTCAGCCGGGAACAGCCGGGCATGGGCATAGTGGCCGATGATGTGGTCGTACGGATGGGGATGCTTGGGGTGGGGCTTGTATACGATCGTGATCGGCAGGTCGGTGCTCGCATTTACCATCCAGCGCAGAAACCGTTCATTGCTTCGTGTATCTGTTCTTCCGCCAAAGGCAATAACCAGATGATGTGCCGGAATATCCAGTCTGGCACACAGTTCCTTTTTGTTCATCCATTTGCCTCGGGTTGTGCCTTCCAGACGGATACTGCCGATTTCACGGATACGTGCAGCAGGAACGCCGTGCCTTTCCAGCCATTCCCGATAATGCTTGCCCCACATGCAGTAATAGTCCGCGCGAAAGGGGAACAACGGATAAATCATAGGCATATGATATTGCAAGTAGACGTACGGCAGCTGGTATTTCTTGCTCAGCAGGGACCAGACTTCTCCCGGGACGACGGTCGTGTCGTAGTCCAGGATGACCCGTACGGAAGAACGGCGAAGAAAATGATCCGTTGTACGAACCAGCTTCATGGCACCAGGCAATTGCTGCAGCAGCCACTTTCGAAAGAAATCCTGCTGAAAGAGCGGATGGTGCTGCTGGTCTGCCAACAGCTGCAGAGCGAGTTTGCGATAGCGGTCAAAATGCGATGCCGGGACGCGCACTTGTTTCATGGCACTTCGCAAATGCCAGACCCGAAAATGGGCGGGTAGCCGAACCTCTCGAATCCCTTTAAGATCGTACATATTGGAAACGCTCAGGATAACACGATGTCTGGAAAGCGAACGAACGGCGAGAAAAGCCAGTCTCCCGGGAAGCAGTACAGATTTTCGTCTGGATGGGCTGGCAGCATGGGAAACAGGAGTGGGCGATCGATCAAGAACTTTTTGCAGCGCTTCAAAGGAACGCGTCGGATACACATGGCGTTTCCGAACGTGCTGGGTCTGACTGGACCAGGTCACAACCGCCGGTTCAATCAGCTTATGATAACTGCGCATCAATACCAGCGGGATCTCGATACCGCAGTAGGTCAGGGATTGAAAGGCTTCAAAAAAATCTTGGGTCAGCCCGTATTTCAAAGTGACGTATGGGGTGATGGTCTCGCCTCCAAACATCTTGCATCCTCCTTTGCTATTCACGATTTTTCTTCTGCCTCATCTGGACGCGGGCCTGGTGAAGGTCCCGCTCGGTGTCAATATCCAGCGAGCAAAAGGCATCCATGACATACGGCAAGCAAGGCTGACAGTCCTTCACTTCTCCACAGGCGAGGAAGGCTTCGGTCTGACAGGCATAGATGCTGCCGTTGACCAGATAGTAGGGGGGAAAGTCCTGTCTGCGTGTGATGGATTTGTCGGTGGGGAACAAGCTGCGCAGCGCCCCGTGCTTATCTATCCGTTTCATGAGATAGGGATGCTCGCTTGCCTGCGTCACCCCCACGACGGACAGGCAGGTACGGCTTTCGAATAACGTGATCGCTTCATCAATGTGAACGGCGGTGCGGAAGGGACTGGTCGGTTGCAGAAGCACGAAGCCTTCAGGAAGCTGGCTATCGGTTTGGGCAACCTGGTCCAGTGTGTGGAGAATGACGTCTCGCATCGGGGTGTCATCTGCGGCAAGAGAGGCGGGGCGAATCAGCGGGTGTGGTACACCGGCGCGAACCGCTGCGGCAGCGATGGACGGACTGTCTGTGGTAACGATGATGCGGCTGAGTCTGGTCGCTCGCAATGCGGCTTCAATCGTCCAGGCGATTAACGGTTTACCGCCCAGTTTGCGAATGTTCTTGTTGGGAACGCCCTTCGAGCCTCCTCGCGCAGGAATAATCGCCAGCCACGTCTGCTTCTTCAATCCGATCCCCTCCATTCCCTCCATTGCCTCCCGGACAGAGGCTTCTTCCTTGCAGACATTCAGCTCTGTGCATGGATGGTCTCCCACATGCGCAGTTTGTAATCCGCCTGATCCGGCAAGGCATCCTTCGGTTTGTTACGTTCCTGTATGGCTTGCAGGGCGGATTTGTCCTTCAGGGCAGCAGCCAGCCAGGATTGCAATGCCGCACTTTCACGAAAATAGATCGGTGACTGCTCCAGATAGTAGAGGGGAGGCGGCTTTCGATAAAATAACACCGGTTTTTGCTGTATCATGCCTTCAAAGGCGACAGAGGAATACGGTGTGATGACCAGGTCGCATGCGTCAATTAGCGATTCCAGCGGAATGTGTCCATGCGGTACAAGCCGGGATTGTCGCCGCTGCACGTATCGTCGGTAAGGACGTCCTGCCCCATGATCGGGGTGTAGCTTGTATTGCAGCTGTATGTGTGAACTCGTCGAGCGGGCAGCCTGTTCAATGATGCGTATCAGAGTCCTGTTGTAGGTTCGCCCAAGCGGTTGCAGAGCGACCAGCACACGCAAGGGAGAGTCGGCGGAAGACAGGGAGGCCTCATGAGCAGCCTGACGGTGCCGAAGTTTGCAGCTACGAAAGAACAGGGGACCATTGACGATGAGGTTAGCGGGCTTTGCCCCAAACGATTGCAGGTACTCCGCATGGGAACGACCCCATACGAAATTGAGATCGGCATTGACAGGCAAATGACCGAGAGGACCGAAGATGCCATGCTGCACGTTCAACGTCGGAATCCGGCGGGTTTGCGCATAGGTGGTCACCAGACTGCCATGTCGATTGAGGGTCGATCCATAGATCGTGCGTTTGATCGCATAGCGCTTGAACAAGGTCTGCATCTTGCGAAGTCGCAGCATCGCTTTTCGCAGTCTGATCTTCATCCACCGCTGGAAGGGCTGGCTTCGAAGTGGAGCGGGAGTTTTGGCAGATGAAACGATGTGCTTGAACTGTTTCCACACCTTGTGCGTAGAGCATTTAACCGGTTTGAGCTGATCCAGCAGCAGCAACGGGCGGCATGCTTTCGTTTTTCGCATCCGTTCATATTCATGCCGATGATGAGCAAGGTAGACAAATTTCTCCTTCGAGATCCCTTCTGTGACGGCATACAGATCGGCTTTAACGAGCGTATAGCCGGGCCGGGCATAGTTCGGCCTGGAGACTGGAAAATAGGGCGTACAGGCCCGCTGAATGTTGCTTAGATTTGCATGCTTGCGGGTTAATCCCGCCCGCTGAAAGGCAGCAAGGTGAAGAGAGGCGTATTTCTGGAAATCTCGAAGCAGCAGTGGTGCAAGCGAAACGCCGAGAAAGCGCAGCTTCCGGTATACATGCAAGAAATGCAGACTGGACTGCCAGATCATGGACGTTCGTCGGTTCATCATCAAACCTTGCCCTGCTGCTCATATTGGTTGAGGATCGCGAGCAATTTCCGAGGAGTTGCCGGCTGAATCTGATCCGAACGATAATCCTGAATGGCAGATGGTTTAAAGTGCTGACTGTCCTTTTGCTGTAAGCCGGGGGGATACACCACATATAGCTCTTCATCCTCAAATAAATGCCGTACTTCCTTCACCGAGAGCAGTTCTTCATGCAATTTCTCACCCGGTCTCACCCCGATCACCTGCACATGGGGCTCCGGCAGCTGTTCCTGTTTGCAAAAGAGGGACATGGCCTTGCACAGATCACTCAGCCGCAACGATTCCATTTTCAGAATAAAGGTTTCGCCGCCCGAGCAGTACAGCGCAGCCTTGAGGGTCAAATAGGCGGCCTGATGAATAGACATAAAGAAACGGGTCATGCGCGAATCGGTAACGGTCAACGGCTTGTGCGCTTTGACCTGATGGAGAAACAGTGGAATGACAGACCCGCGGGAGCCCAGAACGTTGCCGAAGCGAACCGAACAAAATCGGGTGCGGGACGGATGCAGCATCTGGTTGGCCTGACTAAACAGTTTTTCCGCCAGCAGCTTGCTGGCCCCCATCGTATTGGTCGGATTGACGGCTTTGTCGGTACTGATGTTCACGACCTTGTGTACCTGGTTAACGATGCTGGCGCGAATGATATGTTCACTGCCGAGTACGTTGGTCTTTACGGCTTCGAAGGGATGCTCTTCACAGATCGGAACCTGCTTGAGCGCAGCGGCGTGAAAGATAAGATCCATCCCTCTGGTCGCAAATTCCACTCGTTCATAATCCCGAATATCTCCAAGCAGAAAATGCACATGGGGCAGTCCTGCATATGTTTGCTTCAGTAAATATTGCTTGCTGTCATCCTTGTTGAAAATAACAATCTTTCTGGCACCATGCTTCAGGAGGCTTGCGACAATTTCTCTGCCGATTGAGCCGGTTCCACCTGTGACAAGCACTTGTTGATTGCGTAAAAACAGCTTGAGTTGATCTGCGGCTGTGTTCATTGTGTCCTCCTTTCAAAGAATGGGATACTTTACATTATGAAATCCTGACGGAAAGTGCGCTATGACAGCCATACATTTTAAGACATCCTGCAAAGCGGACCTTTCAACCGGGATTACTTCTATAAAATGGATGGACAAGCTGAAATGGAATCGGCTTGGAATGGAAAATATAAAAAGGCAGCAGACACATCGTAAACGATGACAGTAAAGGAGGAACAGACGTGCAGCGAGGAATGAAAAAAGCCGGGGTTATTGTGCTGATCTGTGTGATCCTGTTCGCACAGGGATTGGTCCAGGCAGAAGCGTTTGGAAAAGGAACCAAGGGGCCGGATGTATATGCCGCGCAGGGCATGCTGAAAACCCTCGGTTATTATGGCGGGGCAATAGACGGGGTATATGGCGCGCAGATGGTGCGAGGAGTCAAGTACTTTCAATATAAATATGGCTTGCCCGTGACAGGTTCCATTGACGGGAAGACGCTGGAATCCATTTTGTGGGCGTATGGCAATTTGAAAATCCAGAAGCAGCCCGCGCCTAAACAGCCTACACCCGCTCCGACGCCTGCTCCTTCTATAAAAGGACTGACCCCTGAGGAGCAGAAAATGGTGAATCTGGTCAATCAGGAACGATTGAAGGCAGGTGTGGGCGCCTTGAAAGCGGATCTTGCGCTGACCAAGGTAGCCAGAGTGAAAAGCAGTGACATGATCAACAAAAATTACTTTTCTCATCAGTCGCCGACCTACGGTTCACCCTTCGATATGATGAAGCAGTTTGGCATCTCGTATCGGACTGCCGGAGAAAATATTGCGTGTAATCAGACGGTGGACAAGGCCCATCAAGCCCTGATGAATTCATCGGGCCATCGTAAAAACATTCTGAGCGGGAACTTTAATCATGTCGGCATCGGCATCGTCAATGGCGGCGCGTGCGGCAAAATGTTCACGCAAATGTTCATCGGCAAATGAATTGCCAAACATTGATAGGATGAGGCCTGGCCGGTTGCGGCAACCTAAGTTTGAATTCATGACATCTCAATGGAGGGTATACAATGTTGAAATTGAAATGGATACGGTTAGGTGTTCTCTCTGCAGCGATCTTGTCTCTGGCGGCTTGTAACAATGCCAATAACAATGGCGCAATGGACAATGATAACCGGAATAACAATCAGACGGGCCAGTTCGGGATGAACCGCTACATGAATGATGACGATCTGGGCATGAATCGGGATCTGGCTGGCAACCGTGGGCAAGTGCGCAATCAGAGCCGTAATCAGACTTATGGCTATGAGGATGGACCGGATCATTACTATGCGCATCGCAATAAAAGCGACTACGCAACACCACGCAGTCAGGCCAATGGCATGAGAGCAAAAGGGATGAACAATGGAAATCGCAACGGGATGAATGGCAGAAATGGAGACATGCATGCCAACACCCGTATGGAAAAAGCAGATGATATTGCGGAGAAGCTGTCGGCCATGAAAGAAATCGATTCTGCGAATGTGCTTCTGACAGACGACAACGCATATATTGCGGTGGAACTGGAGGAGCGAATGGGCAAGAACAAGCGACATTCCAGATTCAATCGTGCGGATGATACCGATCAGGATGTGACAGATCGCGTGAAGACAGACATCGCCAACCAAGTGAAGAAAATGAAGCCGGATATTAACAATGTGTACGTGTCCGCCAATCCGGATTTCATGAACCGCATGAACGGGTTTATGGACAGAATGGATGACGGCAATCCGGTACGTGGGATGATGGATGAATTCAACAGTATGATGAACCGAATCTTCCCGGCCAACGCACTTCGGGATGGAGCAGATCGTGATGGTTTGGACATGATGGATCGCGATCGTGACGGAGATGATGACCGGAACATTTTTGAACGGATGATGGACTAGGCCCGTTTGTTGCAAGTACCTGGATAATGACAGCCCCTGCAATGGATTTGACGACCCTGTCGAAGTGCCATGAGGGGCTCTTTTTCACTCTTTTCTCTTGTTCATGATTCCAGCAAATGAGTCATGATGATCATACTGAGCAGGCCAGCCATAAAGGCAAATGTGGCAATGCGCTCATGCCCGTCCCCGTGACTCTCAGGAATGAGCTCCTTGTATACGATAAACAACATGGCTCCGGCAGCAAAGGCGAGACCGTACGGAACAAAGCGATCTACCGACTGCGAGAAGCTGTATCCAGCGAGAAAAGCCACCAGCTCCATCAATCCTGTGCAAGCGGTCAGCAGCAAGGCATAGCGTCTGCGAACATGGGATGCAAGCAAATAGAAGGCGATCAGGGCGCCTTCCGGGATATTCTGCAAACCGATGGCGAAGGAGACGACCGCGGCCAGTTCCATATCCGCTGAAGCGAAACTGACCCCGACAGACAACCCCTCCGGCAAATTGTGGAGAGCCATCGCCGAAATGAACAAGATCGTTCCTCGCTCTACATGCGGACCCCTCACCGGAAGCTGGTGATCCAGATCGTGATGGGGAATGAGGTATTCCAGCAACGTCAGCATCAAGGTCCCTGTAAGCACTCCCAGGCACAAGATGGTCAAATTGGACATTTCCAGCGCACTCGGAATCAGACTGTATATGGAAGCGGTCACCATAATACCGGCCGTATAAGCCAGAAGCATGTCCTTGAAGCGATGGGTGACCGTGCGCACCAGCATAGCGGGAAGGGCCCCCAACAGCGTACAGCCTCCAGTCGCCAGCATGCCTCCCCATAGGATATGGAATTCCATCTTCGATCACCTGCACATTCTCAACTTGTCCTTCTTATTGTATGGTTGCGCACACACCGATTATGCAAGCAAGGAAGAGAAGACCTGCCCATTTTCTGCGGAAATCGAACCTTTGCCACGCTCCGTACATAAACTGATTTTGACTGTATCCCTACACCTTGTATTAAGTGAAGCCCGAACAAGGAGGGGTGGCAAACATTGAAGGGTAACGACCACAGAACCAAGATGATCTTAACCAACCGAGAACGAGAGGTCTTTGAACTGCTCGTACAAGACCGCACAACAAAAGAAATTGCCCAACAGCTGTTTATTAGTGAAAAGACCGTCAGAAATCATATATCCAATGTGATGCAGAAGCTGAACGTCAAAGGTCGTTCACAAGCGGTTGTTGAGCTAATTCGGCTTGGGGAGCTGTCGATTTAACCATGGGTACCATATCATAACCTTCTTTTCTTCATTGCGTGCTGATGGGGAGAAGGAGGTTTTTGATGTTCAAAATGATGATTCCTCCAGTCGCAGTCCAATTCTGCAAAAGGTAGTTAGTTCACTTGAATGATCTTCTCATATTGAATATATTCGTGTAATGTTCGAATGACATCCGCTTGACTGCGATAATAACTTAGTAACTGAATTTTTTTTTGTATAATCTGATAGGGTAACATGGTATGAGAGGTGCCAAACACAAATAAATTCTCTCGGACAAGTTCATGCATAATCTCAGATAATGCACGATGCTGACTATGACCGTATTCTCCATTTAAATTATGTGTGACTATTTTTTGATAAGATTGATTATTCAATGTTTGTGTTAATTTTTGTTTCAACGAATTCCGATCAAAATCTCCTCCCCACAAATCAGGATAATTCCACATCTCATAAGAGACTCCCAATTCGGTCATTACTTTTTTGTACTCAACGGATCTCACAGGATGAGTCCCGTTCGTAAGGCAAATAACTTTCCATCCCTTCTCAATCAATAATGCATGTCCGCCAAAAATACATTCATCATCAGGATGTGCTACAACCATCAAATTATTTATTTTCATCATAGCACCAGCATGCTTACAGTTCTGAAAGTGATCCGAGAATAACATGATATTTATTTAACAAGTATTTATCTTGGTGGTTATGAACATAGGCAACTTGAACAGGACGTTTATTTAAATCAGGATCTTCAAATTTTCGGTCAAAATCAAGAATAAAATACGCTTCTGCATGGGGGTCGATTTCGTTGATTTCTTTGGGAAGTACAAAAATATGATTCTTATAGCTAATTTCCTTGGGAAGTTTGATATTTATCATCACTAACATACCTCCAACTAAATGTTCTATGTTTAATTTATTGAGAATTGTTCGGAAAAGAGTGTCTTGTATTTTTCAATCATTATCGGTGTGGTAAACAGATCTGTGCGTGAGACAAGATTGTCTAATTGAGTGGTTATTTCAGAATTTTTATCTTCCTGGAATGAAGATATGCATGCTTGCAAGTCCCCTCGGATATATGGATTAAATTGATATTTATAATCACCTAATATTTCTTTTATTCCACCAATGGAAGTACATATTACGGGCACTCGAGCAAACATAGCTTCTAATAAAACATATCCGAAGGATTCATACAGTGATGGTATGATAATTGCATCCATTTCTCTCAGCATAGTCCATTTTCTTTCTCCTTGACACAGACCTAAGAAATGAACACGATTGAGCATATTGGCACCTTCTATATAATCAAGGACTCCACTGAGGTAGAAGGGATCATCATTCCCACAAGCTATATACAACTCAACATCTTTATCCTTAACTGATGTTAAGCACTCCATGAGCCCTTTACGGTATTCCAATCTACCTATATAACCAAATTTCTTTCTATGATAAACGGTCTCCGAATCGGTTGTCGTACTTGGTGTTGTTTGATTTAAACCATTATAAATGACATGTGTTTTTTCCTTGAATTGAGGAAATATTTGGATAAGCTTGTTTTTACTATCTGATGAAACACATATAATTAAATCGGCTTTTTCACACATTCTCTGAAAGTCTTGATGAATATCTGATTTCCCAAATGGGTCTTCTAAATTATAAGGTTCAGTAGAGGGAATACAATGAATAACGTAAACCAGTCTTTTGTGTAGAAATATATCTTCATCCAACAAAGTCTGCATGCCATAATAATGAATTACACCGATATCGAAAGAGATGTCGTTTATCTTTTTTATACGCTCAAGGGGAATAGCTAGAATGTGATCCTTACCTGGGAAATCATCGATATATATATCAGATTTCATAGAATCATAAAGATATACGAAGCCTATATTATTTTCTTTTGCTGCATACCACTCATTGATATAGGTTCCAACACCACCGAATCGGTTTTTTCCAATTTCATTGGTGAAATGAATAATCTGATAATGCTTTTGAAAATTCATTTGAATCATGTTAAGAGCACTCCTTTCTCAAGTAGAGAATTTTCAATGTTATTAAAAAGTTGGTTATATTGATCTATCATTCTAGTTGAAGTGAATAAAGGCAATCTTTCTACTAATGCCATCGTATGAAGTTGAATATTTTCAGTGGAATCATTTTGGAAATATTGTATACAATCCTTTATTGTTTCAGGTTGATATGGATCAAACATATAGGGATGATTACCTGTAATCTCTGTGAATGCACCAGAATTGCTACATAATAACGGTGTTTGATGAGACATTGCTTCTATAACTACATAACCAAAAGGTTCATATAAAGAAGGTACAATCAGTGCGTCGATAAACTGTAGAAAGCTCTCTTTTCTTTCCCCTTGGCACCAGCCATGAAAATGAACTTTATCACCCATATCTGCTGCTTCTATAAAGGATAGAATTTGATTCAAATAAAAGGGATCTTCATTTCCACAAGCTATATGTAAATGAGCATTCAGACCGCGGAAAGCTTTTACTGTCTCTAACAAGCCCTTGCGATGATCTAGTCTTCCTAAAAAACCGAAATGTTTTTGTGATTGTTCTTTTCTTTGATACTGATTTGTAGGGTGTTGGAAATCCATCCCATTGTAGATCATATGAGTTTTTGGCTCTAATGATGGATAAATAGTAGTTAGTTTTTTTTGTTCTGATTTTGATATATTGACGATGACATCTGCTCTGCGGCAAGATTTTTCAAATTGTTCTTTAATTAAATGGTTCCCTCCGAATGGATCACGAAGGTCGTATGGTTCTGTAGTTGGTACAGAATGAACGATATAGACAAGTGGTTTATCTTGTAATATTTCTTCATTGATTAAAAAATCAAAAAAATAAAAATGTGACACTGCTATATCAAATGAAAGTTCCTTTAATCTATCCAGTTCATCATAAGAAACAGCAAGAATATTCTTCTGGCCGGGATATCGGGCTAGCGACAGATCTTCATCCGAATTATAAAAATGTACAAACCCGATCTCATCTGTATGGTGTGTATATAATTGATTGATGAAAGTAGCCATCCCTCCGACGATATAAGAACCAATTTCATTGGTAAAGTGAAGGACTTTATAACGATTTTTAAAGCCAATGTTTATCATGGCAGATCACCTCAGAAACATTTTTTTGCATAATAGTAGGTAATAAAGTGTTGTGCAAACGCATTCTTTTCCATTATACTACAAGAAATAATTAATTTCTTCCTTAAATCATATAATAATTGGTTATTGAATCAATTTCAAATAGATGGTATATTTTTATAAGGTGAAAAAAATGTAAATATGAGGTGAAATGGAGTTATGAGTGTAACAAACACAGCAACAACCAGTTACCATGTGCCCACGTACAATTCGTATGGAGGGTCGTCTTCTCAATCATCGTCTCGTACTGCCGGAAATGCAAACGTTTCCAGTACTATTAGAAGTAGCAGTACGTCAATTGCTTCATCAAGTTCTGTAAGGTCCACATCATCAAGTTATACTACATATACGAGCAGTGGTACATTGAAGCTTAACCAAAATCCAAGCAGTTCATCTACTTATTACCGTACAAATGCAAGTAACACCGCTTCTTCTTCGAGTGTGGTCCGATTCACAAATCCTAGTACTACGTATACTAATAGTGGTACTCTGTCTTCTTCGCTTACACCCAGCAGTTCAAGTACATATGCAAGCAGTTCAAGCAACAGTCTAAGCTCGTCAACTGTAGTTCGGTTTACCAGCGCCAGTACAACATATACGAGCAGTGGCACTCTTTCCTCCTCCCGCACACCAAGCAGTTCTTCTACTTACCATGGAACTTATATCAGCCAGCCAAAATCCACAGTTGCATCCGCTTCTACAGCTTCTAGTAGTGAATTTAACGATAAAAACTACAGAATGCTGTTGGATGCATTCCAGAGAAAAGAAGGAACTAATTTTGGTACATATGAGCTGATAAATTTAGCCCATCATCATGAAGAATATGCGATTAAGTTTTTGAATTATGCCGTCAACCAAGCTTATCATCCTGACACCTTCGCATTTATGCAGCCATGGGAAAGAGGCGAAGGAGGTAATCGACTACAGGATAAGATCGCAGAAATTAAGGCATTAAGTGTAACCCAAAGGAAAGCCAACTGGACTGCTGACTTTGCTAACGGATTTAAGAACGGTTTTACAGAAAGCATTACGGATTTGAAGGATGTGGCTGTCCAATTTTATAATGATCCTGTAGGGACAATTGAAGCAGGTGCTAAATATGTTATTGTAAATTTGAAAAATGAAGTAGAGAAGTTTATTGATAGCCCTGGAAAATATTTTGTAGATAAATGGGATAACGTAGCAGATGCGTATAATCATTTTAACAGTCTCAATGAAAACGAAAAAGCCAATTTCATAGGAAAATTGATTGGCGGCAATGTTGTTAATGCAGCAGTAGGAGCTGGTATTTCTGGTGCAACAAGTAAAGTTGTTGTTCGAGTGATTCAGCATATTGATGAAAAAAGAGCAATTAGAAGTGTTGAGAGCTACATGAAAGAAGAAATAAAGCTTCAAAAAATAACTGAGGATGCAAAAGACGGTCAGTTAGTTGATGAAATTGGTTTATCAATTGATAAAGTAATGAAAAGGGAAAAAACAGCAATAAAATTTTATGATACATTTAGATTATTGAATAATGATATAGATAATATTTCTGAGAATACCGGAATAAACAAAGAAGCCATCACTCGAATAAAAAATCATATATTTTTCGAATCGCATTTGCACAATAACGGTAGTGTTAAAAGGTTTGATCCTGATTATGAAATGGCAATGGCATGGGAGCGCCTTATAAATAATGAATATCTCGAAAAAGATATTCTCCTTCTCCATCATGAGCTATTTGAGTCCACATACATGAAACTAAATGGGGCTACCTATGAACAAGCTCATAGAGCATCTGAGGAATATTTTAGGTGGAATGAATCAGTTTACAAGATTCCATCTAATTATAAAGATGAATTTCCGAATATCCATGGTGATAAAACCACTAGAGAACAAGCGACTCAGAATTTGGAGAGATTAAAGACAGATCATGCATATAGACTAGAAGAAATGGAAAGAGCAGAGTCCGTTATTATGCATCAAGGATTGATCGGGGAGGATACAAGTTCTGCTAAAAACTATCTGAATAAACTTAAAGATATAGATCAATCTTATACGAGAGGATATGGTTCTACAACTACTGTAGAAAAAGCGAAGGATAATATGACAAAGTTATATGCGGACAATGAGTATAGGAATTCTGAAATTATACGTACACAAGAAGTTATTCAATACCGCAAACAATACGGTTTAGATGTATCCGCACAAGAAACCTGGTTAGAGAAATTATACAATATTCAATCTCAAACTAATGATAATCGTACAACCTCTAATAATACTTCCAAAAGCTCAAATTCTAGCACAAACTCTTCTTCAAATACTAACTCCAGTGGAGGCAGGAGTAGTACAGAAACTCAATCTACACCATCATTAGGATATGGAAGTAAAGGAGTCAGTACACAAGAAGCTCAGAAACATATGGAAAAAATAAACAATGATAGTTCGTTCAGAAACTCTGAAATCGAAAGGGCTGAAAAAGTTATAGAAGAAAGAAAAAAACAAGGCCTTGATGTTTCGGAACAAGTAGCGTATCTAAACAAGATATCTTAATTACGTATAGGGAGTGAGCAAATTGGGATATTACGTAGATATATTAAAAGTAAGTGAAGATAGTGAACATGTCATCTATGAATTTGGTCCTGACAAGGAAACTTTAGGCAAGCTTCGGCTAAATAAATTCACAAGAGAATATCAACTACTCCGTGAAGTTCCAGGTGGAATCACCAATCCTTACTGTGCTAAAACATTAATTAAATTATTTGAATTGTTGGATAATAATAAAGAATTTCCTGAGTATCTGTTTTATTGCTCTGGTAGATGATAGTGTCATTGCAGTTCACCAACTTATTATCTAAAAATTTCAAAACCTATTAAATAAGAGAACAGTCATAACTTGAACGTAAATAGGAAGAAGAAATCCAAACGCTATTTCAATGAAGATCTCATGCTGGTAAAGGAGGAATCATAAATGAGCAATCGGGAGCTAAGCAAGCAAATCTCCTATGCCCTCAGACATGCGCCTTGGGAATTTGAATTGGAACTGGATGAGAATGGCTGGGTAAGGCTTGAGCAACTGCTCAGTGCTTTTCGTTTGCAGCCCCAATGGCAGCAGTTAGAGGAAGCAGACATTCGAAATATGATCAATCATTCACCGAAGCAACGACATGAAATGAAGGATGGTAAAATTCGGGCGCTCTATGGGCATACTTTAAGTAAGAAAATGGTCAAAGAACAAAGTGAACCTCCGCCTGTATTATATCACGGTACTGCCAATCGATTCATGGCTGCGATAGAAAGAGAGGGACTTCTGCCAAGCGGCAGACAATATGTGCATATGTCCGCTGATCAGCCCACCGCACGAATCGTGGGGAAACGAAAAGATCCGGCTCCGGTGTTGCTGCAAATTGACGCCAGGCAAGCCCATATGGACGGTTATGCCTTTTATCTGGGCAACGACACGATATGGCTGGCAGATCAAATTCCGCCACGTTATCTCAAACGGATGCCGTTCGATCACGAGGAATCATGAGGCCCAATATTTTTAAATTCATGTTTTCCTGCCCATTCGGTCATCCTAACTCCATAGTTGTGTTTGGACATTGAAATCCGGCACAGCACATACCAATCATGTGTTAATTAAATTATTAATTTATGAGGTGTTTATATGGAACTTCACATAGACATTTTTAAAAGGGGAGAGGATTCAGAATATATGATCTATGAATTTGGGCCTAATCATAATCAGTTAGGAAAAGTAAAAATCAACAGGGAAACTAGAGAATATACTATGATAAATGAAGTTCCTGGCGGTTATACAAATATTTATTGCGCACAAGCTCTCTTTAAAATATTCAAAATATATGATAGTGAGAAAGAATTTCCTGAATATACGTTTTTCTCTTCTGGAAGATAAAATATACTTATCCCCATGCTGCAAGGACTTTGTTAGTTTGTTTTGTTCAGGAGGTTGAACATTACATTGACTCTTTCAGAAGCGATAGAAAGAGAGTGACTTCTGCCAAGCGACAGACAATATGTGCAAATGTCCGATAATCAGCCCACCGCTCGTCCAATATTTTTAAATTCATGTTTTTCAGCCGATTGGGTCATCCTAACTCCATAGCTGTGTTTGGATATGGATATCCGGCACATACCAATCGAGATGGAGGGAACGCAAGCCGATGAGCCGATTGAAACAGATTACCGACAATCATATGCAACTGCTGGAGCTGGAAGGACTGGTCAGACATTATGGACTGAGTGCCGAGTTTGTGGCAACTGCCCTGCTGGAGCAATGCAACCAGCAGCTCGGTGAGGAGGGTGGAGACCAGCAGAAGGGCAAGCAAGGACAGCAGAAGGATAAAAACCAGGATCAGCAGCAGAATAAGCAGGGCAAGGATAGTGGACAGCAGGACGATTCATGTGAAGAGCTGTCGCCTGAGGACAAGCAGGCGATGCAAGACTTTATCGAAGACCTCGAGCAATTTTGCGCCAAACTGTAAATGTATCCACACCGATCGCATCCTTGCGTCTTCCCTTCTGGGAACGCAAGGATTTTTTGTCTCTGCAAGTCAAGTTTGCTCCCTCTCTGTCAAACAGGCTACAATAAATAGAAAAGACGGAAGAGGGGACATGCTGCATGGCAAACCAAGAGAAAGACATGGCAAACCAAGAGACAGAAAAGGCATGGTATGAAGAAAGCTTTGGTGAAGACTATTTATTGGTATACAAGCACCGTGATGTCAGCGGGGCCTATGAAGAAGTAAAGAAAATGGTGAACTGGCTGGAACTGCCGGAAGGCGCGGCGATTCTCGATCTGTGCTGCGGGATGGGCAGACATTCTCTGGCGCTGAATGAATTCGGCTATGACGTAACGGGGGTAGATTTGTCGGAGACTCTTTTGCGCGAGGCGAAGAAAGCAGACGGTAAGCAAAGTGTAGAATGGCTGCAGGGCGATATGCGTGACGTGCCGCTGGATCAAAAGTTTGATGCGGTGGTGAATCTGTTCACCTCCTTCGGATACTTCGAGCAAGATCAAGAGAACGCGCGCGTCCTGCATGAAATAGAGAGACTGCTTGCCCCGGGAGGGAAATTCATTATTGATTTCCTGAATCCGCAATATGTGAAGGATCATCTCGTTCCTTACTCGGAAAAAGAAAATGAAGGGATTCGCATTGAAGAGAATCGGCGCATTTCCAGTGACGGCCGATTTGTTCAGAAGACGATTACCGTCAATCCCGAGCATCATCCTCGTCAGTATGAGGAGCGGGTACGGTTATATACACAGGCAGATTTTCAGGCATTGCTGGAAAATACCTCGCTTCAGATCTCGCATGTCTATGGCGGGTACAATCAGGAGAGCTATGATCCTGCCCGTTCTCCCCGCATGATACTGGTGGGGGCCAAGATAGGGAAGGAAAGAAAGCAAGAGGAGTATGGAAAGCAAGGGGTGTCGCCATCTTGACAAAGAATACGATTACCCGTCATGGGGAATGGATTCAAATTAAAAGTCCCGTTCATTTCCCCTTGCAGTGGGTGAACAGTTACTTGTTCCCGGAAGAAGAGGGGTATACGCTCGTCGATCCAGGGCTGCACACAGAGCAAAATATCCAGCACTGGCAAGAGACGCTGTCCGAGCTGGGCATCAGGATGACACAGATCCGGCGCATCGTACTCACCCATCACCATCCTGACCATTATGGCCTGAGCGGGTGGATGCAGCAACAGAGCGGGGCTGAGGTATGGATGTCTGAGACCGCATGGAAGCAGACGCAGTTCATGTGGGGAGAGCAGGAGACAGTGAGCACTGATCTTCCGAAGTTGTTCGCCCGGCACGGTTATCCTGACGATTTGCAACCAGACATGCACAAGCATATTCAGGGTTTTATCATGAAGACAGTGCCTCATCCAGAGGTAAAGTTCTTCAAGCTGGACGCTCCCTTTATTCTTGGGGGCCGATGTTATGAAATGATCGAGTCCCATGGTCATGCCAGCGGACATATCAGCTTTTATGATGCAGATCGAGGCGTTATCTTCTGTGGCGATCAGGTGCTGCCCAGAATTTCTCCGAATATCAGTTATTTGCCGGGTCAGGACCCCGATCCTTTGCAATCGTATCTGTCCAGCCTGGAGCAAATGGCCACCTTGTCAGTCGTTCAGGCGTATCCCGGACATCGGGAACCGTTCCAGCATTTTCAGTCGAGAGCGCAGGAACTGATCAAGCACCATGAGGTCAGACTGGCACACATTCATCGATTGGCTGTGGAATCTGATATTACCGCCTATGACATTTGCCAGCAAACGTTTGGAGATCGACTGACGGTGCATCAGATGCGATTTGCGATGTCGGAAATGATTGCGCATCTGGTCTATCTGGCGAAAAAAGGTCAGCTTCAGGTGCAAGAGACGGACGGTCTCCTCCGGTATCGCGCAGCAAACTAGAGAGACAAGATCAATCGAGATTTCATTTCAATCGAGATGCAAGATGCATGTCCAATCCAAAACGACCGATGACGAGCCTAGATGTCATCGGTCGTTTGTGTTTCCCGCTCTTCCTGTTTGCGGTGTGCAATTCGGCTGCTGGCAGCTGCGGCAATGGCACCGACGATGTCATCCAGAAAGGTATGAATCGGCTGATCCGTCTTGTCATTCAGCTTGACCAGAATGCCGGGCTTCATCTTGTCGATATAGCCAAAATTCGTAAAGCCGATGCTGCCATAGACGTTGACGATGGATAGCGCCAGAATTTCATCTACTCCGTACAATCCTTCATCATGCTCAATCATTTCCTGCAGGGCAGGGATCAGCGCATTCTGCTCTGCCAGGATATCGAGTTGAATACCGGTAAGAATGGCGTTCTGCACCTCGCGCTTGTTGAGAACACGCTCAATACTTTGTTCACATTCCTGCATCGTCAGGTCAGGGAAATAGTCCTTCTGCAAAAACAATACCAGCTCCGCCACCTCCCGGATGTCTATGCCTCTTTCCTTCAGCAGTCGGAATGTTTCCGCTTTTACTTTCTCACTGTCCAGACTGTACGGCTTGGCTTTCATTGAAAATCGGTCCTTTCTTCGCTTCGAATTAGCATGGGATGATCTGAGGGATTGACCTGTGGATACTGCGTGTAGTGTTTCCTCTGGATCACGAAAACATGAATGAAACGTACAAAAGAATCAGAAGCATTCACGCTTGGACAAAAAGTAGTTATAAAACAAGCGTAGGCTCGTATACATATACTACAAACCAATAGGGAGGAATCTTTCATGAAAACAAATAAATGGCGTCGGACAGCGATCTTCAGTTTTATCCTGATGCTCATTTTGTCAGGATGCTCATTGATCGGGTCAAACCAGGAAAACCGGTCGATTGATCCGCCTCCTGAACAAGAATCCACGGAACTGGAAGAAACCATGTCATGGGGAGAAGAAGGGGATGTTGGCTCAGACATGCCGGTGACCTTGTATGTAAAGGATGCCCAGGACTATGTCGTGCCTGTGACCATCCGTATTCCGCACAGCGAGGGAGTAGCCAAGCAAGTGCTGGCTTATATGGTCGATCAGGGGCCTGGCATGGAACAGCTGCCGCATGGTTTCACCCCGATCTTGCCTGCCGGAACAGAAGTGTTGGGCATGGATATTATTGAAGACAAGAACCTGGCCATCGTTGACTTCTCTGAGCATTTCACCAGCTATAATCCGGGGGATGAACGGCATCTGCTGGAAGCGGTCACCTGGGCGCTAACCAGTTATGACGCGATCGATCAGGTACAGATTTGGGTAGAAGGAGAGCCGCTGAAGGAAATGCCGGTAAACGGTACCCCGCTGGACGATGCCCTGACGAGAGCAATGGGGATCAATCTGGAAAAGGTGGATGGTGTGAATCTGGCTCAAGCCAGTGCGGTCACCCTCTATTTTCAAAATAAAACCGATGATCAGATGGCGTATCTTGTTCCCGTTACGCGTCTTGTAGACTATTCCGATAATTTGGCTGAAGCTTCCATGAAACAGTGGCTGAACGGACCCTTGCCACTCTCCAGTCTCATCTCCTTGACGGCGGCAGATACGAAGCTGCTCGGTATCCAGCAAGCGGAAGGGCACATTGAGGTGGAACTGGATGCGAGTGTGGCTGCGATGACAGGAGGCGTGGTTAGTGAAGATTTGATCCAGTCGATTGTTCTCTCCCTCACAGAAACGACAGGCGCCTCGCACGTGCAGGTGATGATGGGCGGAAAGGGTGCCATCCAGACAGATGAAGGAAATGTATATGCGTCACCGGTCACTCGTCCAACCGAAGTGAACAGTCTGGAATTGTAGCATCGTTCTTCATTCAAATTGCAGCCATTCAGAATAGGTGGCATTCAACAACAGGTATATGTAAGTCAACACATGATCGATCAAAGCCGAGGAAGCCGCATGCGTGCCTTCTCGGTTTTTCTATATTTTCATTTTTTCCAGAAACTTTGCGATTTGAATGGCGTATACCATTAAGGGGTGAGAGAATGAAAAAAATCGTAAGTTTGTTTCTTGTACTTGCCAGTGTAGTGGTGAACGGCATGTATCCTGTGAGTACATCTGCCCATGCAGCTCTTTCGGTTCTGATAAACGGCGTACCTCAGAGTAACCAGGATTATATGATCGTGGATGGGCGAACGTTGATTAAACTAAGGGCCTTGACCGATCCGTCATGGCTTGTTTTTGCCTATGATCCCAAGACACGTATCGTCATGTTTCATACGAAAGATCACAGCATGTATGTCTACCTGCGAGAGGGAGAACAGACAGCCACGGTCAACGATAAGCAGGTTCCGCTGGATACCGCGGTCGTGAACAAGGACGGCTTTACATATGTGCCGCTTCGTTTCGTGGGCGAGACCTTAGGTGCGTACGTCGATTATGTCACTGAAGACCATCGCGTCATCGTTCGTACACCAGCGGCGCAGGCTCAATACGAGACACTCATGCATGGGGATCTGACAGAAGCAAGAAAAATGGCGATCGCATTGCCCAAAAAGAAAAGTGCCGACGTACCGGAATTGGCACATGGAGAAGGATATCATAGTACGGCGTATTTTTTTCCAGAAGGTGAGGCCCTGCGTTTTATTGTGGATGATGCGGGCTACAGTCAAAGATATTACGAAGTGTCTGATCAAGGCTTTGCCGTACTGAAATGGCAGATGGATCTGATCGCTGAACGCGAATGGGGGACCAACCCGGCGTTTAAACGATACGTATACTTTGATGATCATTTTATGGCTCAGCTCTTGTTTTATGGCTTGGTGGATGAACATGGGGAATATCAGAATGTGCGCGAAATTTATTATGGTGAAGACCGCATGATCCTGCTCCCGATCGAAGGGGAATTGCGTGTGGATGCGAAGTCTTAACGCACATATGGCGAAACAGGCGTAGTCTGCAAAACTGTATGAAGGACGACACAACAAATGGTGTCTTTCATGCAGTTTTTTCATGGGAACAACACATACTACAACGAGTGAACGCTGCCGTCTTCTTGTGTTATAATGAATGTCAATCCTGGCTTTGTTAAAATAAGGGAGTCGGACGAAGCCTTACAATTGCAGCCAGTGAGCGTATAGGAGGAGCATAATGTTGCGAGTAGACAGTAGAAAAGCAGATGAACTGAGAACCATCACCATGACCCCCCATGTAAATAAATATGCGGAAGGTTCCGTCATGATCGAAGCCGGGGACACGAAGGTCATATGCACAGCGAGTGTAGAGGAACGGGTACCCCCTTTTCTGAAAGGACAAGGCAAAGGCTGGGTAACCGCAGAATATTCCATGCTGCCAAGAGCCACCCAGACGCGCAACCAGCGGGAAGCGAATCGCGGGAAGCTCAGTGGCAGAACGATGGAAATCCAGCGTTTGATCGGTCGGGCGCTGCGGTCCGTCGTCAATCTGGAAGCGCTGGGAGAGCGGACGATCCATTTGGATTGTGATGTCATCCAGGCCGATGGAGGAACAAGAACAACTTCGATTACGGGTGCATTTGTGGCGCTGGCCTTGGCTGTTGGGAAGATCAGCGAGCAGCACAAGCTGAACAAATTTCCGATTACCGATTATTTGGCATCCGTCAGTGTCGGCATTGTGGGCAACCAGGCCATGCTGGATCTGAATTATGCGGAGGATTCCACAGCAAAAGTAGATATGAATGTCGTCATGACCGGCAAAGGTGCTTTCGTGGAACTGCAAGGGACAGGCGAAGAGGCACCTTTTACGAAGGATGAGCTGAACAGCATGATGGGGCTGGCAGAGAAAGGCATCCAGGACATGATCGAACGGCAAAAGCAGGTACTGGGCACCATTGGAGACAAGATTGGAGCCGTGACCCATGCCTGATTCCCAGCCTCAAACCATCGTGATTGCATCGGGAAACAAAGGAAAGATTGCTGAATTTAAAACTTTGCTGGAGCCGCTTGGTTATACGATCAAGGGCCTCCCGGATTTTCCGGAGGCGCCAGAGGTGGTAGAGGACGGACGAACTTTTGAAGAGAACTCGTTGAAAAAGGCGAGGGAAACATCCGCGTTCCTGCAGGTTCCGGTGCTGGCCGATGATTCCGGCTTATGTGTTCATGCTCTGGATGACGCTCCGGGCGTTTACTCGGCGAGATATGCCGGTGAGCAGGCAACAGATGCGGAAAACAATGCCAAGCTGCTGCGCGAGATGGAAGGAATGGAGCAGCGAGAAGCGCGATTTGTCTGTGTGCTGTCTTATGTGGATGCCAAGATGGGCACGGAACACGCGGTACGAGGGGAATGTGAGGGCATGATCCAGCAAGAGCCAAGTGGCGAGCACGGGTTTGGATATGACCCATTATTTTATGTGCCACAGCTGGACAAAACATTCGCAGAAGCGGCTCCAGATGAGAAAAACCAGGTCAGCCACCGGGCGAGAGCCTTTATGAAAATGAAAGATTATTTGGCTGCCCAAATCGGGAAGCCATCACCATAGCTGCTGGATTCATTGTTATTTCAACCCCAAAAACCTGCTGTTGGATGCCATCACGGTTGTGAGCTGTGAGGGACCTGCAGCAGGTTTTTTTGAGTGGCTATTTATGTGACCCGGAACCATTACAGGTTGCCGTCGAGTTTCAGCTGGTACCCTTCATTCAGACGACACGTACTTCATAGTGCTTCAGCCAATAATTGACTTGAGCAAGATAAGCAAACATTTGCGGTCCGGTCATGAGTTGGCCGAACCAGGGGATATTGAATTGATCCTGGGAAGCATGGGCCCACTTCTTCAACTGCTCCACGTTGATAAAAGGTAGGATCGGCGAATCGGGATCTTCGAGGATGTCTGCCATCCATGCCTTCACACCGGCCGCGTAATTGGGATTGTGTGTTTTGGGGTAAGGGCTTTTCTTGCGCTTTAGCACATCCTCTGGCAATACGCCTCTCAGTGCCCTGCGTAAAATGCCTTTTTCCCGCTCACCTGCCGTTTTCATCTCCCAGGGAATGTTCCATACATATTCGATCAAGCGATGATCACAAAAAGGAACGCGAACCTCTAGCCCGACACGCATGCTCATGCGATCCTTGCGGTCCAGCAGAGTGGGCATAAAGCGTGTAATATTCAGATAGGACATTTCTCTCATTCGTTTCTGTTCGGCTGTTTCTCCCTGCAGATGCGGCACTTCCGCGAGTGCTTCCTGATATCGTCTGCTCACATACTGTTCAGGCTGGATCATGTCGATCAGCAGCGGGGACATAACCGCCATCCGTTCCTTCAGCTTGAGAGACCACGGGAAGGTATCGGCCTGTAGCGCATCTTCCCGATGAAACCAAGGATACCCGCCGAACACTTCATCTGCCGCTTCCCCGGATATCGCGACCGTGGCCTCCTTCTTGATTTCCCGGCAGAACAGCAGCAGGGAGGCATCGACATCTGCCATTCCCGGCAGATCCCGTGCATGAACGACATCCTGCAGTGCGCCGATCAACTCCGGGGTATCAAATTCAATCCGGTGGTGCTCCGTGCCGAGATATTCTGTCATGCGCTGAATCCAGGGCTGGTCACTGTTCGGGGTAAATGCACTGGATTTGAAATGCTTATCATTGTCTGCATAGTCGACGGAAAACGTATGGATGGGCGCTTTGCCATCCTGCTTGTATTTATTAGAGGCGAGGGTAGTCAGTGCACTGGAATCCAATCCGCCTGACAGCAACGTACAGACAGGAACATCGGAGATCAGCTGTCGCTGTACGGTATCCTCCAGAATGCCCTGCACGACCGCTGCGGTATGTTCAATGGCATGTTCGTGTGCGGCACTCGTCAGTTTCCAGTACGGGTACAGGGAGGTGCCGCTGTGGGTAAATTCCAGGAAATAGCCGGGCTTCAGTTCATTCATGTTGCGGTAGACCCCGTGTCCGGGCGTTCGTGCGGGTCCCATCGCAAATATTTCCGCCAAACCTTCTGCATCGATTTCCGGCTGAAAGGCAGGATGAGCCAGAATAGACTTGGGCTCCGAGCCGAACAGAAGGGCACCGTGCGCATCGGAATAAAACAGGGGCTTTACCCCGACCCGATCACGGGCAAGGAAGCATTTTTTTTCCTTCTCATCCCACACCGCAAATGCAAAAATGCCGTTTAACCGATCGAGGCATTTCTTTCCCCACTCCATATACGCCAGCAACAGAACTTCCGTGTCGCAGTGTGTCTGAAACGTGTAGCCCAGACAACGCAGTTCCTGCCGAAGTTCTGGCGCATTATACAACTCGCCATTATAAGCAATCGTATATTTCCACGGTCCAATTTGTCTGCTCATGGGCTGGGCGCCATTTTCCGGATCAATGACGCTCAGTCGCCGATGGCCGAGGCCGCAATGTTCAGATAAAAAAATCCCCTCGGCATCAGGACCGCGCGGAATCATGGTTTTTGTCATTTCCTCCAGCAATTTCGGATAGTGCCTGAGATCCTTTTTCCAATCCACCCATCCGGTAATCCCGCACATGTTCTTCATTCCTCTCTTCAGATCTGTGAGCTGCATACAGTGACCGTTGTCGATATAAATGTCTATGCAGCGGAGGAAGGAATGATGTCTGTCCGGGCTATTCACTTGGTGAAAGGGAAGGTGTCACGAACCTCTGCATCATGGTGTCTTACACACGGGAGCGGTTCCCATGCCGATATTTTCTAACGGCCAGATCCATCAGGAGGCCTACACCGAACCAGGAGCCCACCGACAAGGTATAGAAAAGGTACTTGTTCATTTGCTGAATATCGACAAATAAAGGAAGAATCCATGCAGGTATGCTGGCCTGCATCAGGACAATATGGTCATGGTCATACCCAAGCCAATGATAGAGACAGATCAGTGAGGAGCCGACAGTAAGGATGATGGTAAATTTAAGGGGTCCCAACATGCGTGCACATCCTTTCATTACAATCTCTGCCAATCAGACGAAGCTGTCATCTAGTATGGACGATCCGGGTAGCGGCTATTCGAATGAGAGAGACGGTCCGAGGAAATACTGAGCCTATCAATTGCTTAGAGAGGTGGATAAGCATGAATGTAAAAAAAGCGGTATTTCAAGGAATGGTCGAAGATCAGGGGGAGAGCTATGCGCTGATCAGTGTAGAAGTGGAGCAGGGAGAGCATCCCCTTTATCAGTTGTACGTCGATCGGGCGCTGAATGGCCAGTATCGCATTCATCGCCTGTTTCGCAATGATGCCAATCCTGAGCTGGACTGGTATAACAATGATATGCACCACGCTTATGAGGATGTAACGTCACAAGTGACTCAGTCATCTCAACAGGCTGCGGGAGGCGCACATCAGGGACTGGGCATGGGTGTTGAGGATCTGGGAGTCAATCAGGGCATGCAGCGCGATGAGGTGCCTGCCAGCCATAAGGAGCAGCAATGGCTGGAACAGGTTCTCGCTTACGGAGATATTCGGGAACAACTGGATGCAAGACCTTTCAAGCCTTGAGCATTCGAGCATCTGATAGCATACTAATAGGATATCTAGAGAATTTGATAACGCATGAACTGAACAATTGGCGAACAGCGTCTGTTTGCTTACAGAATATGAAACCACTGGGACTTCCTTGCGTATAAGTAGGCAGAATGATAAACAGGGAGGAATCAGGGGATGGATGCCCAACAGGCGATTGAAAAGAACTTCAAGTGTGTTAAATGTGCAGGTCATGCATGTGTAGCCAAGGAAGTGGCCATGACTGGAACGGGTTTGAGCAAGATGTTCGACATCCAGCATAATCGGTTTTTGTTTGTGAGCTGTGAGGGATGCGGGTATGTCGAGGTGTACAACCCGAAAATTTTAAATGGAAAGTCGGGTCAGCTCGGTAACATCATGGATGTGCTGTTCGGATAACAAAAAAACCACCCTGGTCACAGGGTGGTTCATCTATGTATATAATTAGAAAAGAATGGCGTCCCAGGAGGGATTCGAACCCCCGACCGACGGCTTAGAAGGCCGTTGCTCTATCCAGCTGAGCTACTGGGACAGGCTAGTAACCTGCATCTGTTTTGTCAGACGCAAGGAGTATCTTATCACGGAAGCAGAATGAATGCAAGTTTTTTTTCGAAAGAAATGGGCGCTTTATAACGGCTGCCCACAGGCATTCTTGACTGTCAGCAATTCAATATTATAATAGGTGGCAGAGGTTTTGTCTAGCCCGGAATCCGGTCCATTTATTGGTCGCCTTCATCTAGGTCTGATTCCGGAGAGAAGGGGGTGCAGCACAGATGCACGAACAGAAAGAAAGCAATGTCGTATTGCTACCCAAAACAATCGAATACTACCAGTTTGAGCTAACGAAATATCTGGAAACCGAAAAATACAGTGAAGCTAAAGCGCTGCTGCGTTTTTTGCTTCGTTGTCAGGGTCAGGACGAACAGACCAGAGAGGAATGGTCCATGCTGGTTCTTTGGCTGGAACAGCAATTCCCGGGGAGCAGCCCGTCCTCAGCTTCCACGCCAACTGACGATCTGCAAACGGACGATGAGCGAGACGGGGATGACGACGATGACGACGGGGAACTGGAATCGGAGGCAGAGCTGCACGAGGAACTGATGAAACAAAAACAGGCAAGCAACCCGGAGAGTGTGAAGCGGCTGCTCGATCGTCTCGAACACGGATCAGACGCATCGTTTGAGAAAAAATGGCTGGCTCTGGAGCAACTTGTCCATTTGGACCACAAGGACATCAATGCGAGATTGAAGAAGCAATTGCAACAATATGAACATCCCATCCTGCAATACAAGCTGCTGCAAACGTTGAAGCTTCGCAAGGCGAGAGGGGAAGTGGCCTTTCGTCGTTACGGAGAAGAGGTGCAGGTTCGCATATCCGATGTGCCGGTAGAGCTGGCGGATTTTCCGGAGTCTCTGATCCATATATTGGAGAAGGTCAAGGAAGTCTGTGAAATTTATCATCCATCCCTCGCTTATTTTGCCGAGCAAATATGGAAAGAATATGTAACCTCGATATTCGGGACTTCTTTTTATCGCGATTTGTTGGAGGAGGCTTCAGCGAAGCGCAACGTATGGGCCTGTGCGCTGCATGTCATTGCGCTGCAATCGATGGATGAGACACAGACCGCACCGGAAGAAATCGCACCAATGTACGGGATTAAGGAAGCGGATGCCGAGGCATGGGTACGCAGCTATGAATGGATGAAGGAATGCATGCGTGCGATGTATCGGATACAACCCTGAGCTTGTACTGGAAACATCTTTTCTGTACAATAAAAAATTAAGGTCTCCTGCACAATTGACGAAAAATTGCCTTTTCAATATAATGAAGGGGTTGCAAATTCAGACCGTTCCGCATGCAGGGGTGGCGGTCTTCAATTCAGAAAGCAAAATGGAACGCGAATAAAGAGGACATACCGATCTTCAGGTAGTTTTCATATAGCAGTTTCAAATAAAGCTGGAGGGGAAGCATAAAATGAGTGCCAATTGGGAAAAATTAGAGAAGAACACAGGTGTATTAAAAGTAGAAGTGGAAGCAGAAAAAGTTGCCGGAGCGCTGGATCAGGCTTTCAACAAAGTCGTGAAAAAAGTAAACGTACCGGGATTCCGCAAAGGTAAAGTACCTCGTTCCATTTTCGAAGGCCGTTTCGGTGTGGAAAGCCTGTATCAGGATGCCATTGACATCTTGTTGCCAGAAGCTTATGTTGCAGCGATTGACGAAGCAGGCATTGAGCCGATTGATCGTCCTGAGATCGATGTAGAGCAGTTCGAAAAAGGAAAGCCGTTTATTTTCACTGCGAAAGTACAAGTGAAGCCAGAAGTGAAGCTTGGCGACTACAAAGGGTTGGAAGTACCGGAGAAAGATTTCTCTGTGAGTGAAGCAGACATCGAGGCTGAACTGAAAAACATGCAGCAGCGTCAAGCTGAGCTGGTTGTCGTTGAAGAAGGAGCCGCTGAGAACGGAGATACCGTTGTTATCGACTTTGAAGGATTTGTAGACGGCGAAGCATTTGAAGGCGGAAAAGCAGAAGGGTATTCCCTCGAACTTGGGTCCAACAGCTTCATTCCAGGATTTGAAGAGCAGCTCGTAGGCATGCAAAAAGAGGAAGATAAGGACGTAAACGTCACCTTCCCGGAAGAATATCATGCGGAAAACCTGAAAGGGAAAGAAGCTTTGTTCAAGGTCAAGCTGCATGAAATCAAGCGTAAAAACCTGCCTGAGCTGGATGATGAGTTCGCGAAGGATGTCAGCGAGTTCGAAACATTGGATGAATACAAGGCAGATATCGAAAACAAGTTGAAAGAAAAGAAAGAGCATGAGGCGGACCATTACCGTGAAGGCGTTGTCGTGGAAAAAGCGGCGGAAAACGCAGAAGTAGAAGTTCCGGACGTAATGGTGGAAACAGAAATCGGTCAAATGCTGAAAGATTTCGAAAACCGTCTTAGCCAGCAGGGCATGAACCTTGACCTGTACTATCAGTTCTCCGGCCAGTCCGAAGAGCAACTGAAAGAACAAATGAAGGAAGATGCAGCGAAGCGCGTACGCAACAACCTTGTGCTTGAAGCGATCGCGGCAGCCGAAAAGGTTGAAGTGACGGAAGAAGACATCAACAACGAATTCGAACAGCTGTCCGAAATGTACAAGCAGCCTGCTGCTGATCTTCGCAAGCTGTTGGAAGACAACGGTACCATCGAGACACTGAAAGCAGATATGCTTCTGAAGAAAACGATCCTTCTGCTCGTGGAAGAGAGCAAGAGTGTAGCGGCTGCAGCAGAGTAACAGCACGCGGGATCGTCAATCATAATACCAGTTGAATACACATAAAAATAAGGCACGAACGTCTCAGTTGCGTGCCTTATTTTTTACATCTAAGCTTTTTCCGCTTCTGCACACGCTTTGCTGCGCAAGTGGTACGAGAACACGAGGATAGCTTTGCTTTGTCCGTTCTATGCGTGGTACAATGAGATTTAAGGTTTGTTTCATTCGGTAAAGGAGTGAATTAACACAATGAATTTAGTGCCAATCGTAGTTGAACAAACGAATCGGGGCGAGCGCTCATATGATATATACTCCCGTCTGCTCAAAGACCGAATTATCTTTTTGGGGAGTGCGATTGATGATGATGTTTCCAACGCGATTACCGCACAGCTGCTGTTTTTGGCAGCCGATGATCCCGAGAAGGACATTCATCTGTATATCAATTCACCGGGCGGTTCTGTAACGGCAGGTATGGCTATTTTTGATACCATGCAGTTCATTAAGCCTGATGTATCTACGATCTGTGTGGGTCTGGCTGCCAGCATGGGTTCATTGCTGTTGACTGCGGGTGCTCCAGGGAAGCGTTTCGCTCTGCCGAATAGTGAGATTATGATCCATCAGCCTCTGGGCGGCGTACGTGGTCAGGCTGCTGACATTAAGATTCACGCAGATTGGATCATCAAAACCAAACACAAGCTCAACCAAATTTACGTAGACAGAACGGGTCAGCCTTACGAAAAAATTGAACGCGATACGGATCGTGACAATTTTATGTCGGCAGAGGAAGCCAAAGCTTACGGATTGGTTGATAAAGTATTGAATCCTTCGGACTTGAAGTAGAAGAGGTGATGGAATGTTTAAATTCAACGATGAGAAAGGGCAACTGAAATGCTCTTTTTGTGGTAAATCCCAGGACCAGGTTCGCAAGCTGGTTGCAGGTCCAGGCGTGTATATTTGTGATGAGTGCATTGAATTGTGCACAGAGATCGTCGAAGAGGAACTCGGTCAGGAAGAGGAATTTGATCTGAAGGAAATTCCAAAGCCGCAAGCGATCCGTGAAATTCTGGATCAGTATGTCATCGGTCAGGAACATGCCAAAAAATCATTGTCTGTGGCCGTATATAACCATTACAAGCGCATCAACACGAAGAACAAAGTGGATGATGTGGAATTGCAAAAAAGCAATATCGTGCTGATTGGCCCGACGGGAAGCGGTAAGACTCTCTTGGCCCAGACGATGGCCCGAATATTGAATGTCCCTTTCGCGATTGCGGATGCAACCTCGTTGACAGAAGCGGGTTATGTAGGGGAGGATGTCGAGAACATCCTGCTCAAGCTGATCCAGTCTGCTGACTACGACGTGGAGAAAGCTGAACGCGGAATTATTTATATTGATGAGATCGATAAGGTAGCACGCAAGTCCGAGAATCCATCCATCACCAGAGATGTATCCGGTGAAGGCGTACAGCAGGCGCTGCTGAAGATTCTGGAGGGTACGGTCGCTTCGGTTCCTCCGCAAGGTGGCCGCAAGCACCCGCATCAGGAATTTATTCAAATCGATACGACGAACATCATGTTCATTTGCGGTGGAGCCTTTGATGGACTCGAGCAGATCATCAAGCGCCGGATCGGCAAGAAAGTGATCGGTTTTAATTCCGATGCTTCCAAGCACGATCTCAAGCCGGGTGAATACTTGTCTATGGCTTTGCCGGAAGACCTGTTGAAGTTTGGCCTGATCCCTGAGTTCGTCGGACGTCTGCCTGTGGTGTCCACGCTGGAACCCCTGGATGAGGAAGCACTCGTCAGCATTCTGACTGAGCCAAAGAACGCCCTCGTGAAGCAGTATCAGAAGCTGCTGGAGATGGATAATGTCGAGCTTGAGTTCGAGGAAGGCGCGCTGAAGGCGATTGCAGCCGAAGCGATCAAACGTAATACAGGGGCGCGCGGACTGAGAGCTATCATTGAGAGCATTATGCTCGATGTGATGTATGATCTGCCTTCACGCAGTGACATCCAAAAATGCATCATCACGGAAAAGACCGTGAAGGAGAAAATGCCGCCAGATTTGCTGGAGGGCGATGAGAAGAAAGAAGAGGAAAGCGCATAGGCTTTCTATGTATAGAACTCGGCGGCATGGCATGTGAGTTCCGCAATCCAGACTATGTTTATGGGAGAGACAATCGATGATCCATCGGAAAGATACCGTACCTGTCAAAGTTGGGGAATTAACGATTGGCGGCAGTAATGAAGTCGTCATCCAGAGCATGTGTACGACAAAAACAGCAGATGTGGAAGCCACCGTTGCAGAGATTTTGCGACTGGAGGAAGCAGGCTGTCAGATCGTTCGGGTGACCGTCAATAATGAAGAGGCTGCAGAAGCCATTAAGGAAATCAAGAAACGGATTCACATTCCTTTGGTCGCTGATATTCACTTTGATTATCGTTTGGCTCTGATGGCCATCGAGAACGGTATTGATAAAGTGCGTATCAATCCGGGGAATATCGGACGCAAGGAAAAGGTCGAAGCCGTTGTAAAAGCGTGTAAGGAGAAAGGCATTCCGATTCGCATCGGAGTAAATGCAGGTTCTCTGGAGCGTCATTTGCTTGAAAAGTATGGATACCCGACTCCAGAGGCGATGGTGGAGAGTGCATTGTTCCATATTCAGATTCTGGAGGAACTGGATTTCCATGATATTATCGTGTCCCTGAAAGCATCGGACGTGCCGATGGCCATTCAGGCATACATGAAGGCGGCGGAAGTGATTAAATATCCGCTTCACCTCGGGATTACAGAAGCAGGGACACTGTTCTCCGGTACGGTGAAAAGTGCAGCCGGACTGGGTGCACTCTTGTCTCTCGGAATCGGCTCCACGGTGCGGGTTTCTCTCAGTGCAGATCCAGTTGAGGAGATCAAGGTAGCCAGAGAACTGCTGAAAAGCTTTCATCTGATCTCCAACGCCGCGACCCTCGTGTCCTGCCCGACATGCGGGCGCCTGGATATAGACCTGTTCGCGGTGGCCAATGAGGTCGAGGAATACTTGCAGGATGTGAAGGTTCCGATCAAGGTCTCCGTACTCGGTTGTGCCGTGAATGGGCCTGGGGAAGCCAGGGAAGCAGATATTGGCATCGCCGGTGCCCGAGGAGAAGGCATGCTGTTCAAGTACGGTGAGATGATTCGAAAAGTGCCGGAAGCGGAACTGGTTTCCGAGCTCAAGAAAGAAATTGATTATATTGTGCAGGAATATGAGCGCACAGGGGAAATACCTGGACGAAAGCATGCATTGCCATCGTCGTCTTAAGCCACATTCCCTTTCACTTGAGGCTGTTCAGGGTCGTATTCAGACTGACTGGACAGCCTCTTTTTCATAGGTCGATGCAAGCCGAATTCGACGAATCTGTTCGGTTCGAACATAACGGCTCTGCATAGATCATGCTCCTTCGCCATACATACATAGTCCTTCGCCATACATAGATAGAAAGCGTATCGTATTAAATCGTAGACGAAGAGGTGAGACATTTGGGTGAACATACGATTTATAAATCCGTGGAAGGAAAGCAGAAGTTGCAGTATGCGTATGAGCAGTATCTGGAAACCTTTTCGTTATCGTTTGAACGCAAGTGGGTGGACACACGGTTTGGGCCCACACATACCTTGATGACAGGTCCTGCGAATGGCAAGCCATTGATCATTTTGCAAGGAGGCAATTGCCTCAACCCGATGACGTTGTCCTGGTTTGAGCCATTGTGGTCGCAGTATCGCATCTATGCACCTGACACCATCGGACATCCCGGCTTCAGTGCCGAAACTCGCATTTCAGCCAAAGATGACAGTTTTGCCAAATGGATCGAAGATATCATGCACGCTTTTCAACTTCAGTCGAGTGCGTTTGTCGGCCCTTCCTATGGCGGGGGCATCATTCTCAGACTTGCGGCCTACGCCCCCGAGAAGATTGCCTGCGCGGTCCTGGTGTCACCCGCAGGCGTAAAGCTTGGTTCCAAGCTAGACATGATTCGGTACATTTTGTTGCCGCTCATTCGTTACAGGTCCACTTCATCGCCGGTCTCATTGCAGCGTATTGCCGATGTGATGTCTGCCTCCTCCATGAGCGAACAGGACAAGCAGATCATCGGGGATATTTTTCAGCATGTGAAGCTCGAACAGGATATGCCCAAGCTGACGAAGCGAAAGGAGCTTGATTCGTACAAGGCTCCGACGATGCTGCTCGCTGGAAGGGATGACATCTTTTTCCCCGGTGAGCGGCTGCTGTCTGCCGCGAGTAGAATCATCCCGAGTCTCACCATCTCCAAAAGCTATGAGAGCGGGCATTTTCCATCTTCACAGGTACGTACACAAATGAACACGGATATCAAGGAATTTCTGTCGATTCATTATTAATCCCTTGCCGCTCTTGCGGTTAAGCCTCCCATTATCCGGCAATACTATCGAGTATTGAGAAGTGGAGCCTAATGAGAAGCTATGGGAGGTTGAACAGATGAGTCTGACGATGATTTTAATGTTTATTCAGGTATTTTTTGCGGTTATCATTGGCCTGTACTTTTGGAATTTATTGCGCAATCAACAGAGCAATCGCAATGCGGTGGATCGGGAATCGAAGAAAGAAATGGAGAAACTGCGGAAGATGCGCTCTATTCAGCTTACTGTCCCGTTGTCTGAGAAGACACGACCGTCCAAAATGGAAGACATTGTAGGGCAAAAGGAAGGCCTGAAGGCATTAAAAGCGGCCCTGTGTGGTGCGAATCCCCAGCATGTGCTTATTTACGGTCCACCAGGGGTAGGCAAAACAGCGGCAGCCAGAGTGGTGCTGGAGGAAGCGAAGAAAAATCCCCGTTCCCCGTTCAAGCTGGATTCCAAATTTACGGAAATTGATGCCACAACGGCACGCTTTGACGAAAGAGGCATTGCAGATCCCCTGATCGGCTCTGTACATGATCCGATCTACCAGGGGGCAGGTGCGATGGGGGTTGCCGGCATTCCGCAACCCAAGCAGGGAGCCGTGACAAAGGCCCACGGTGGTATCTTGTTTATTGATGAGATCGGAGAACTTCATCCGGTACAGATGAATAAACTTCTTAAAGTGCTGGAGGATCGCAAGGTATTTCTGGAAAGCTCCTACTACCATGCGGAAGATCCCAACATTCCCAAGCACATTCACGATATATTCCAAAATGGCCTTCCGGCTGATTTTCGTCTGGTGGGCGCGACGACACGTCAGCCTCATGAAATTCCGCCGGCCATTCGATCCCGTTGCATGGAAATTCATTTTCGGCCACTCCTGCCGCATGAAATCTCTGATATTGCGGACAAGGCACTGCAAAGGATTGGCATGAACGCCTCAGAGCAAGCGATCGAAGTGGTGAAGCGTTATGCAACCAATGGCAGGGAAGCGGTCAATATGATTCAGCTGGCGGCCGGTGTGGCCATGACAGAAGGGACGGAAGATATTGCGGCTGATCAGGTGGAATGGGTGGTGAACAGCAGTCAAATTCAGCCTCGACATGAATTAAAGATTCCGTCAGAGCCGAAGGTTGGGTTCGTCAACGGGTTGGCTGTCTATGGTCCCAATGTGGGTGCCCTGCTCGAAATTGAAGCTATCACCATTCCGGTCGAGAAGCCTGGTACCGGCACGTTTAATATTACAGGTGTCGTCGATGAGGAAGAGCTCGGCGGTGGCGGCTCAAAAACCTTGCGACGCAAAAGCATGGCCAAAAGCTCGATCGAGAACGTATTGACGTTTCTCAAACGGATGGGTTATCAGCCGAAGCAGTTCGATGTGCATATCAATTTTCCGGGCGGTATACCGGTAGATGGACCCTCGGCAGGTATTGCAATTGCTACCGCGATCATTTCCTCCATGGAGCAGATTCCGGTCCCGCATACGCTTGCGATGACAGGAGAAGTGAGCATTCACGGAAGGGTGAAACCAGTCGGTGGTGTAGTGGCCAAGGTGGAAGCTGCGGTGCAAGCAGGGGTTGAAACGGTGCTGATTCCGAAGGACAACTGGCAGCATATGTTCAAGGATATGCAGGGCATAGATGTCATACCGGTTGAAACGATCAATGAAGTGATGGCACAAGCGCTGGGTCTTGCGCTGCAATCAGAGGATGAGACAATAGAGAGAAAGGACCCGCTCGTTCCCGGCATCTCCTTGCTGCAGGCCAACGCTCGCAAGGCGGAAGGCTAACTGAACAGCATAGGGCCGCTGAGGGGACGGAATTGGTTTTTTTCTCCCGCATTTGATAAAATAAACACACATCTAGCGATAGTCTATTGGAGGTGCAAATCAATTGGGAGCACAAAAAGAGAATCAGCGGAAACTCCCTCTACTTCCTTTGCGAGGTCTGTTGGTGTATCCCAGCATGGTGTTGCATCTTGACGTAGGTAGAGACAAATCTGTGAAGGCTCTGGAAAAGGCGATGATCGAGGACAACTTGATCCTGCTCTGCACACAGGCAGAAGTGGATATTGAAGAGCCGAATCAGGAGGATATCTTCAAGATTGGAACCATTGCAAAGGTCAGACAGATGCTGAAATTGCCAAACGGCACGATTCGGGTATTGGTTGAAGGGGTCTCAAGAGCAGAAATACAGGCATATACAGAAAACGAAGAATTTTACGAAGTCATGGCACTGGAATGGGAGGAAGCACCGGACAACCGGGTCGAGCTTCATGCGCTGATGCGAATGGTGTTGAATCATTTCGAACAGTACACCCAGTATTCCAAGAAGGTTTCTCCAGAAACCTTCGCAGCCGTTAGTGATATTGAGGAACCGGGCAGGCTGGCGGATGTGATCAGCAGCCACCTCAGTGTCAAGATCAAGGACAAACAAGAGATTCTGGAAACGGCAGACGTCATGAAGCGGCTGGAAACGCTGCTGAACATGCTCAAAAACGAGCTGGAAGTGCTGGAAATAGAGAAAAAGATCAGTCAGCGCGTAAAAAAGCAAATGGAAAAAACGCAAAAGGAATATTACTTGCGTGAGCAGATGAAAGCGATCCAGAAAGAGCTGGGCGAGAAGGAAGGACGGGCAGCTGAAGCGGATGAACTGAGGGAACAACTGAATGAAACCAAGGTTCCGGAGAAGGTCAAGGAGAAGATAGAGAAGGAAATTGACCGACTTGAGAAAATGCCCGCCGCCTCCGCTGAAGGCTCGGTCATTCGGAACTATATTGAATGGCTGCTCGCCGTTCCCTGGTACAAGCAGACCGAGGATGATCTCGATATTCAAAAAGCGGAAGACATCCTGAACGAGGATCATTACGGACTGGAGAAGCCCAAGGAGCGTGTGCTCGAATATCTGGCAGTGCAAAAGCTGGTCAAAAAACTGAAAGGCCCGATCCTGTGCTTTGTCGGACCACCTGGCGTAGGGAAAACCTCGCTTGGACGCTCCATCGCCAAATCACTGGGACGTGAGTTTGTTCGTATTTCATTAGGCGGCGTGCGCGATGAGGCTGAAATTCGCGGTCACCGCAGAACGTATGTCGGCGCGATGCCAGGCCGTATCATTCAGGGCATGAAAACAGCCGGCACGAACAACCCGGTATTTCTGCTGGATGAGATTGATAAAATGTCGATGGATTTCAGAGGAGATCCTGCCTCGGCCCTGCTGGAGGTGCTGGACCCGGAGCAAAATGCCACGTTCAGCGATCATTTTATAGAACTGCCGTTTGATCTGTCCAATGTGATGTTTATTACGACAGCCAATGCTATTCATACCATTCCTCGTCCATTGCTGGATCGGATGGAAGTGCTCTATATTTCCGGTTATACCGAGCCTGAAAAGCTGCAAATTGCCCAGAAGTATTTATTGCCGAAGCAAAAACGTGATCACGGACTGGAAGAAACGCAGCTCGATGTGCAGGAAGATACCCTGCTCAAGGTCGTTCGGGAGTATACCCGTGAAGCCGGTGTTCGCAATCTGGAGCAGCAGATGGCCTCCCTGTCACGAAAAGCCGCCAAGGCGATTGTATCGGACACGAGCCTGGAGAAAGTACAGATTACGCCGACTGATCTCCCGGAATATCTCGGACCTGAGAAATTTCGATATGGAATGGCAGAGGAAGAGGATCAGATTGGCAGTGTAACAGGACTTGCCTGGACGGAAGTAGGCGGAGATACCCTGACGATTGAAGCAGCGCTGCTGCCGGGCAAAGGGAAATTGACCCTTACCGGCAAGCTCGGCGATGTCATGAAGGAATCCGCGCAGGCCGCCTTAAGCTACGCTCGCTCGAGAGCAAGCCAGTTCCAAATTGATGAAAGCTTGTTTGAGACGAAAGATATTCATATTCATATTCCGGAAGGCGCCATTCCAAAGGACGGACCTTCTGCAGGAATAACGATGGCGACTGCCATGATCTCGCTGCTCAGCCAGGTACAAGTTTCCCGTAAAGTCGCCATGACCGGGGAAATTACGCTGCGCGGCAGAGTGCTTCCCATCGGCGGGTTGAAGGAGAAGTCGCTTGCAGCCCATCGGGCGGGGATTACAACGGTCTTGTTGCCCAAAGACAATGAGAAGGACCTGAAGGACATTCCGGAAAGTGTAAAGGGTGAGATGACCTTTATTCCGGTTGCCCATATGGATGAAGTGCTGAAGCATGCTTTTGTATCTGCCTCGCATCCTTCTCCCGAAGGAGAGACAGCAACATGAAAATTCATCAGAGCGAATTTATCATTTCGGCGGTAGGACCTGACCAGTATCCGGATGATGCCTTGCCAGAGTTTGCGCTGGCAGGGCGCTCTAACGTAGGCAAGTCCTCGCTGATTAATAAACTGATCCAGCGTAAAAATCTGGCGAGGACAAGCTCTCAGCCTGGAAAAACACAGCAACTTAATTATTACAGAATCAATGACGAAATTTACTTTGTTGATTTTCCGGGATACGGTTATGCGAAAGTGTCTAAGAGCGAACGGCAAAAGTGGGGGAAAATGATCGAGGCCTACTTGTTGAACCGGGAGCCGCTGAAAGCGGTATTACTCGTTCTCGACATCCGGCATGCGCCATCCAAAGATGATCAGTTAATGTACGACTGGATGCTCCATTTCAATATCCCGTGCATCATTGTAGCCACAAAAGCAGACAAAATCTCCAAAAACAAATGGGGCGCACATGTCCGGCAGATTGAACAAACGATTGGACGTAGAAAACAAGACCCGCTCGTATTGTTTTCCTCTGAATCCGGTATGGGTCGGGATGAACTTTGGGACGTTATCCAATCCTTTTATAAACAAGCAGAATGAATGACCGCAGCTGGGATGACAGCTGCGGTTTTTTTGTCGAGTGTTCCGTGATCCGGCCCTGAAAATGGATAGCGTCTATGCGAATAACCCGACAGGTTCTAATGCCAAACTGATGAACATAAAGGTATGACAGGCTGTCTTTCCTTGTAAACAAGAAAACTATTGACAAACATTATACAAAGTATATACAATAAGACTAGAAATCAGATTCATGCACCAGGTTGCGCAAGGGAGCCTGAGAGGCATGGAGAAGCCATCAATTCAATTGGAGGAATTAAACATGCAGTTTTTAGCCCGTTTTAGTTTAAAAAACCCGGCAGCCATCCTCATATTAAGTATCCTGCTGCTTGGAGTAGGTGTGTTTTCATTTCAGACACTGAAAACAGACCTGCTTCCTGACATCGAAGCCCCACAACTGTCGGTCACCGTTATTTACCCGGGGGCATCACCAGGTGACGTGGACAACAAAGTAACGACTGTGCTGGAGAAAGAGTTCAAGGGCCTGGAGGATCTGGATTCCATGACCAGTCAATCCATGGAGAGTGTCTCCCGTATTCAGCTCACCTATCCGTTCGGACATGACATGGAGCAAGCCTCCCAGCAGGTGAATGAAATCTTCTCCAAGGTTTCCCTGCCTGAAGACATTACCACCAGTGTGGATCGCTTCTCGTTTGGTGCGATTCCGGTCGTAAGCATGGCTTTGTTCCCTGTAGGAGAAGGCCCAGTAGATGAGTGGGTGCAGAATGAATTGAAGCCGGAGCTTCAAAAGATTGAAGGGGTAAACAGTGTCGGGATTTCCGCCGTTCCCCAGCAATTCCTCCGTCTTGAGGTGAACAAGCAGCAGGCGCTTCAGAATGGCGTCGGATTGAATGCCATCAAGGAAGCTATTCAATCTTCCTACTTCTCCTTCCCAGCGGGGACCGTGGACACGGAATCGATCGTCATCCCCGTCAAAGTGAGTGAGAAGCTGTCAACCCTCGAGCAGATCGAGGCTATTCGCTTCACTTCCCCGGTGACGGGCGGGACAGTTCAGTTAGGCGATCTGGCTACCTTTGAGGAAGTCAACGAGAAGTCCGAATACTTCCGATACAATATGAAGGACAGTGTCTCCCTGCTGATCAACAAGAAGCAGAATGCGAACACCGTGGAAGTCGTGGAGCGCGTATTTGAGGCGCTGGATACGTATACAGACAAGATCGAATATGTGACGACCTTTGACCAGGCAGAAGGCATTCAGCTGTCCATCAGCGAGCTGGTTGAGAAAGGCTTGTTTGGGGCCCTGTTTGCTTCACTGGCGGTTCTGCTGTTCCTGCGTAACATTCGTGCAACCCTGATTGCCATCATCTCGATCCCGCTTTCCCTGCTCATTGCCGCGATTTTCCTCAAATGGCTCGGCTACACGCTGAACATTATGAGTCTGGCTGGCATGGCCGTGGCGGTCGGCCGGGTCGTGGATGACAGTATTATCGTCATTGAGAATGTGTATCGCAAAATTCGTTTGCAGCCAAACGGAAATCGTTCCGAACTGACCTATGCCGGTACGAAACAGATGATCAGCCCGATCCTGTCTTCTACATTGACTTCTATCGTGGTCTTTATGCCACTGGGGCTGGTGGGGGGCATTACCGGAGCGTTCTTTCTTCCGTTTGCCCTGACGGTCGTCATCGCACTTCTCGCTTCTCTCGTGGTCGCGGTAACGGTCATTCCGGTGCTGTCGAGATTTTCCTTCAAGCGGGTCAAGGATACGCCTGAGAAGGAAGGCAGATACGTTAGAGGCTATGAGAAAACCCTTCGCTGGTCGCTGAATCACAAATGGATTTCAATCGGGATAGCGATTGTTCTTCTCGTGGTCGCGCTCATTCCAGTTCCATCTCTTGGATTTGTCTTCCTGCCCAATGAGAAGCAGAAGCTCATCTCTGCCGAAGTGAACCTGCCTGCCTCTACACCACTTGAGGCAAGCAATGAGCTGTCCATCAAGCTGGAAGAGCGACTGATGGAGCAGGAAGAGAGCTATCCGAAAGTTTTCGCTGCTATCGGTACGTATGATTATATGACCTCATCGGCCAAAGCAAATCGACTGCAATTTTTTGTGGAGCTTGCTGAGGATGTCGATATCGATCAGGCGATTCCGGAGATTGAAGGGGAGTTTGCAGAGATTGCGGAGCGTATACAGCCTGAAGCTGTCATCAGTGTGATGGAGATGAACACATCGGGACCACCGTCAAACAATACCATCGACATCGACCTGTTTGCCAGCGATTCGAATCGTTTGACTGAAGCGGCGTCTCAGGTTGAACAATATCTGACTGAGCGATCCGATCTGAAGTATGTGACCAACAACATGCAGGAAAAACAAGCCCAGTGGACCGTGGAGCTGGATGCGTCGAAAGTCAGGGAAACAGGTGTTTCGCCGTTCCAGGTGCTCGGGCTGATCAGTGAGCAAACCCAGCCAATTCAAGTTGGGCCCTATGAATTGAATGGAGAGAATCGCGAAATCGAGATTACGTATGACCGTGAGCTCTCCAGTCAGGAAGAGCTGGAGAACCTGCAACTGTTCACTCAGCAGGGGCCAATTGCCCTGAAGGAAATTGCTGAGGTGAAGCAGGAAGACGTCGTCACACAAATACAGAAGCTCGATGAGCGGGTGTTTGCCCGCATTTCCGCCCAGATCATTGGCAACGATACGTTTGGGGTATCTGCGGAAGTGAAGGAAGCCGTTCAGGAGCTGGACCTGCCGGAAGGGGTCAGTTTTGAAGCAGGCGGCGGCTCAGATGAAACTGCCCAGACCTTGCAGGATTTGTTGGTCGCCATTGTCATTGCGATCGGTCTGGTGTATCTGACAATGCTTATTTTCTTCGGTAAAGCCAGATTGCCATTTGTCATCCTCACTTCATTGCTGTTTGTACCGATTGGCGCTGTCGTTGGTTTGGTGCTGGCCAATGAGCCGCTTTCCATGAGTGCCATGATCGGCTTCCTGATGCTCGTGGGGATCGTTGTAACCAATGCGATCGTACTCGTGGATCGGGTGAACCAGAACAGAGAGGAAGGCAAGCCGATCCGTGAAGCACTGGTTGAGGCAGGCAAGACTCGGATTCGACCGATTCTGATGACGGCCTTTGCTACGGTCGCTGCACTGCTGCCACTTGCCTTCTCTACGCCGGAAGGGGGATTGATTTCCAAAGGGCTGGCGGTCGTCGTCATCGGCGGCTTGACCACCTCTACATTGCTCACCCTTCTGTTTGTACCAGTCATGTATGAGATTGCGTTTTACCGTTCAATTCGCAAGGAAAGAGCGGCTCAGAAATAAGGCAGTCTGCCAAGAAATCATCATACGGAACGATACAATGGATTCATGCCATGGATTCATCTAACTGAATCAAACCCTGTATCATTTAGAGAGACCCTGCCCTGCACGTACAATTCGTGTTCGGGGCAGGGTCTCTGTATTTGAATTTAAACGAATGGCAGAGCATTTCAACGGTTTTATTCGGTTAATAATGCGGCATTGCATGATTTCTTCAATTTTGTGTAAATTCGCAATGTGGAGCAGTAGGAATATTCCAATCACCTGTAGTATAATGTTTATTGAAGAGAAGTCTTTGAAAACAAAGCGCCTTTTCCAAAAAACAGAATCGAGGGATTTTTATGGCTAGGCGGTTAGAGACAGTTTATGTCAAGACCTGCTTAAAACTAACGGAAGCCGAATTGCTGGAGTTTGTGGATTTGTTTGCGGGTCTGAACCAACAGATTGCGCTGCAAACGAAAGTGTACGAAAACGGAGATCAGGAGGTTGGGATCCACGATTTCGATTCTAGTGAACATGTTACATTGTCTTTTGAACGCAAGGAATCTTATTACGAGTTGAACGGATCATGCCGATTCACCAATTTGAAACTGGCAAACACGATGCGTAAAGCTCTCAGCAAGTATAAAGGGGACGCATTGGTACATCGTATTTATCCTGCTTATGTGATGGCTTATGAATACAAGCATGGCTGTGTCGTACAGATTGTGGAGCATAAAGCGGGAGAAGAACGGCTCGTTTATGCCTACAAGCATACCGCTGCCTTGCTGGAGGAACAATATATGCAGCTCCAGGCAGAAGCGGAAATTGAGCTTTTGCGCACGGAAGTAGACCGTCTGCTGGATCTGCGCAATCAGCAGATGCATGCGCAGGCGCGAGTTGAACTGGATCAGCAACTGTACACCCTTGCACAGCAACTGTTTGCGCTCGAAGCTTGAATTTTGAATCCAAGACCTTTTCCTTTTCAGGAAAAGGTTTTTTTAATTTTTTTGTAAAAAGTCTTGCAATTATCGCCGATAGATGTTATTTTATTCTTCGTTGACGTTATTTGAATAGGAACCAGGATTCACTCAGGAATCTCAGGACATTATATGTTGCGAGAGTATATTCCCTCGAGAAGTGAATGACGTAGGTCCTAGTGGATGAAATCCAGTTTATTTTATTCCTAGGAAGGGGGAAACCGAAAGATGGAATACTCAACTTTCGGAAGACACGTTGCTGTTGATACTTGGGGAGTTCAATTTGAGAAATTGAACGACGCAGAATGGTTGGAAGCTCAAATGGTAGAGGCGGCAGAAGCATCTGGTGCTACAGTTTTATCTGTACAAGGAAAACAATTCGAGCCGCAAGGGGCAACGGTACTCGTTTTACTCTCAGAAAGTCATCTCTCGATTCATACGTATCCTGAGAAAGGATTTGCAGCCATTGATTGCTACACTTGTGGTGAAACGGTCGATCCGCAAATTGCGATCGATTCTCTGATTGCTGTGCTGCAGCCTGACCGAGTATATGCGAAAAAACTAGTACGTGGACTTGGCGAACTGACGGTTGAAGAACCGGTTTGTAAGCTAGTGCAAACTGTAAAATAATGATAGCCAATGTTGGGTAACCATGGATGCTTGCATCCATGGTTATTTATTTTCTGCCCTCCCCATACAATGAGAATGGAACGTACAAGTTCATGGTCCGGGGAGGGAATGGTCTTGACTCGATTTAAAAAAATGTTGGCAGGCACGGTGATCGCAGTGCTGATCCTCGTTCCGGTGTATCAGCTTCGCCATATGCTAAGTGCGGGTGATGATGGAGAGGACGCCATGCAAATGCTGTACGAGGTTTCCTTGTTTCAAATTGAAATGCTCGGTCATCATCTCGATGATACCGCACGACTGCGAAGCACGGAAGAGCTGGACATGCTGAAACAGACCGCCTATGCGGCTCACTATGTCCATGAACGGCTCGTTCGTTCGACAGCCGGCGGCAAGCTATCCTCACTTGCATCACTTCAGGAGCTTATGGCGTTCATTCTCCGCCTGCAAATCGCAGGAGCCAGAGAACTGTCTGCTACCGAACAGGAGGGTCTGCAACAGCTCGCAGATGCCTATGATCCTCTGTTTGCATCCTATCGGAAGATGATGGCTTCAGATGGTCATCTCTATGCCTCAGAAGTCGAAGCGATGCAGCAGGCAGATGCGGATCTGAGCAATCGGCTGAAACAGCTTCAGCAGTATGGCGCGGAATCCTGACGGAATGCGGCAAGGGAAAGTATGTCAATTTAGGTAAAAACACATACTATGTGAAGAAAGGGAGAGCCTTTGGTCGTCACGAAAGGTTCTAACTTTCTTCATATTTTCTGTCTAGAAGCTAGTCGAGTTATGCTATAATGAGAATTGTTATTTCAACAGAAAGGTGGGAATCACATGCACATTTTAGCTGTAGGGTTGAACTATCGGACTGCTCCTGTGGAGATTCGTGAGAAGTTTTCACTGCCTGAGCAGCGTTTGACCGAAGCACTGGGCATACTCAAGCAAACCAAGAGCATCTTGGAATGTGTCATCGTGTCCACCTGTAATCGAACGGAAATCTATGCGGTAGTGGATCGCATGCAAGTGTGCGGATATCATATCAGAACGTTTATGGAAAACTGGTTCGGTATCCCGCGTGAGCAGTTCACACAGCATCTGTATATATATGAAGACCATGATGCGATCGAGCACCTATTCAAGGTCACCTCGGGTCTGGACTCCATGGTCATTGGCGAAACACAGATTCTCGGTCAGGTGCGGGATGCTTTCTTGACTGCCCAGCAGCAAAAGGCAACGGGTACGCTGTTCAATATGCTCTTCAAGCAAGGGATCACACTAGCCAAGCGGGCTCATTCTGAAACGTCTATCGGGGAAAATGCCGTCAGTGTTAGCTATGCAGCTGTGGAACTGGCCAAACGCATCTTCGGACACTTTCAGAACAAGCATGTGCTGATTGTGGGCGCAGGCAAAATGAGTGAGCTGACTGTCAAGTACATGGTGGAAAATGGGGCCAATCAGGTCACGGTCGTCAATCGTACAGTCGAACGCGCTGAAGAGCTGGCCAGCCGATTCCAGGGCAAGGCAACCGGGATGGATCGATTGCAGGAGACGCTCGCAGATGCAGACATTGTCATCAGTTCTACCGGTTCGAAGCAGGCGGTACTCACCCGTGATGAGGTAGAGCAGGCCATGAGAAACCGCAAGGCTCGACCGATCTTCTTCATCGATATTGCAGTACCCCGCGATATTGATCCGGATGTTCATCATGTGGAGAATGTTTTCCTTTACGATATTGATGATCTCGAAGGAATTGTGGAGAGTAATCTGGAGCAGAGAAAGCAGGAAGCTGCTAAAATATATGATATGATTCATACGGAAATTCTGGCTTTTGAACAGTGGTACAAGACGCTCGGCGTGACGCCTGTAATTCGCGCACTGCAGGAAAAAGCCGCTCGTATACATCAGGAGACAATGGAGAGCATGTTCAACAAGCTCCCTGACCTGGATGAGCGCGAGAAGAAAGTCATTCGCAAGCTGACGAAGAGCATCGTCAATCAGATGATGCATGATCCGATCTTGAACCTGAAGGAAATGGCGACAGACAAGAACAGCCACGAGAGCATTGAACTGTTTACCAAGTTTTTTGCGCTCGAGGACGTGCTCGAATCCCGTGAAGAGAAGTTGGCGCTCGCGAACCGCCAGTTTGCAGAGAAGAAGCAAAGGGCAACGGAGATTGACAAGCCAGTCGACGAGCCGCAGGGCGAGCCAAAGGGCGAGCCAAAGGATGAGAGAACCCTGTTCACCTTTCCCCAAACGAATCCGGTTTTAGCCCGAACATAGGAAGCGGGTTGAGATAAGCGATGGTTTTTGAACAAACCTTTTATAATTTCATGGTCTATATGTATGCCCTGAGCCTCTTGTTTTTTTCAGCGGACCTTTTCGGAAGAAAAAATCCGCTTGCCAAGCAAGTAGGCACAGGGTTGCTTACTTTTGTCTGGGTACTCCAGAGCCTTTTTTTTATCTTCAGGGTTTCCGCGACCACCTATATACCGGTGTACAGCATGTTTGAAACCTTGTTTTTTCTGGCCTGGATTCTGGGAACGTTGTCATTGATCTTGCTCCTAGTCTTTCGGATGGACTGGATCTTCTTTTTTGTAAGTGTGTCGGCGTTCTGCTTCTTGTTGTCGTCCCTGTTTTTCAATCCGGCAGCTGCGATCGAATCGACGGCCGAATGGCATCAGGAAGAGCCGTTTATTTTTATTCATATTTTGTTTGCCCTTTCCGGCTATTCCATCTTTGCACTCGGCGCTATTTTCTCGGGCACCTATCTGTTTCTGCATCGGAAATTGAAGCAAAAAAAATGGTCTGCCCTGCTGAACAAGCTGCCGAGTCTGGATCGTATTGATGCCTATGCGTTTCGCAGTGTGGTGGCGGGCGCAGGTCTGCTGGTCCTCTCGCTGCTGTTCGCCTTGATCTGGATTATCATTATCGGAGATTTGTCGATGCTGATGGATGTGAAGGTGGGCAGCACCATTGGACTGCTGATCATGTATGTCGTCTATGTATTGCTCCATTATCGGCGGGGCACGTCCGGCAAACGGAGAGCATGGCTGAACGTATGCTGCAGCGGGGTGTTGCTCTTGAACCTGTTTGTGGTGAATTATGTTTCTTCCCTACACTAACATACGAGTATGGATGTGATGGATGTGCGAGAACAAGCAGCAGGCTTTCCGGTCTTTTTGGACTTGTCTGGCAAAAGGTGTACAATAGTCGGAGCAGGGAAAGTGGCTGCGCGTAGAGCGCAGGAATTGCTTTTCTATGGTGCGGAACTTGTTGTCATTGCGCCTGTTTGCGATCCCGCATTTCACCAGTGGGCGACGGAAGGCCGATTGTGGCTGGAAGAAAGGCCGTACCGCAAAGGGGATATCGAGGGTTCTTCCCTCGTGGTCATCGCCACGGACCAGGCGGAGTTGAATCGGGAGGTTGCGGAGGATGCCAGAGCATCAGGGATCTGGGTGAATGCGGCCCATCAGGCCGCTGAAGGAGATGTCCGATTTCCCGCTGTTGTCCAGCGTGGACTGCTGCAGCTCGCCGTCACCACCAATGGGGCAAGTCCGAAGCTGACCCAACTCATTTCGAAACGGCTGTCCGAGCAGTATGGCGCATGCTATGAACCATATGTGGCGTGGCTGCATGCATTTCGAGAGCGTGTGAAACATCAGGTGCAGGATGCGGCAAGCAAAAAAGAACTGCTTGCCCGTGTCGTTACGGAGGATATTCTAACGCGTGTGGAGAATGGGGAATGGCCGAAGGTCAGGCAAGAGCTGGAAGCAGAGCTTTCCCGCACGGTTTCGCTTGATAGGGATACAATGGAAATAGGCAGAGAAGAAAAAGGCAGAGTAGAAAGAGACAGAGAAGGAAGAGGAGGTTGAATATGCGCAACATAATCGTAGGAACAAGACAGAGCGCACTGGCTATGACTCAAACCGAGCACGTGATCAAGGATTTGCAAGCACTGTGTGAGAAACATGGATTTTCGTTTGAGTTTGGCATTAAGAAAATCGTGACCAAAGGGGATCAGATTTTGGACGTCACCCTTTCCAAGGTGGGCGGAAAAGGTCTGTTTGTGAAAGAAATAGAGCAGGCGCTCTACGATAAGGAAATCGATATCGCCGTACATAGTATGAAGGATGTGCCGGCAGAACTGCGTGAGGGATTCGTCCTCGGTGCGATTCCGGAGCGCGAAGACCCGCGGGATTGCCTGATTACCAAAAATGGCGCTCAACTCGATGACTTGCCTGAAGGTGCCGTCGTCGGAACGAGCAGCTTGAGAAGAATGGCGCAAATCAAAGCCTACCGTCCTGAATTGGAAGTGAAATGGATTCGGGGAAATATAGATACACGCATCAAAAAACTTCAGACTGAAGGTTTCGACGCCATCGTACTGGCCGCAGCCGGATTAAAGCGGATGGGATGGGAAGATCGGGTGCATCAGTTCCTGCCCGTAGAAATTAGTGTACCTGCGGTTGGACAGGGAGCGCTGGGGATTGAATGCCGGGAAGATGATGAGGAGCTGTTGGCCTTGCTGAGGCTCTACCACCATCCTCAGACAGTGACGGCTGTGACGGCAGAGCGGACTTTCCTCGCTGCCTGCAACGGTGGCTGTCAGGTCCCGATCGGGGCGTATGCGACGGTGGGAAATGAAGGGACGGATGAGGAAGGTCTCATTACGTGCACGGGCTTGATTGGAGACCCGGACACCAGTCAGATATTGAAGTCCACGAAGCAGGGTACAGACCCGGTACAGCTGGGGCTTGCGATTGCGGATGAACTGATGGCCCAAGGGGCACAACGCATTCTGGAACGTTTTAGGGGATGATGAATTGAAGACAGGGAGAGTATATCTGGTTGGAGCCGGACCCGGAGATCCAAAGCTGATCACCGTAAAAGGACTGGAAGCCATTCTCAAATCGGATGCAATTGTCTATGATCGATTGGCGAGTCCTCGACTGCTTGCTTACGCCAGACCCGGCGTGGAGAAAATCTACGTGGGCAAGCTGCCGGATCGCCATACCATGAAGCAGGAGGAAATCAATCAGCTGCTCGTGGATTTGGCTCTGCAGGGCAAGACGGTCACCCGCTTGAAGGGCGGGGACCCGAGTGTGTTCGGCCGAGTGGGAGAGGAAGCTCACCTGCTCGTGCAGCACGAAGTGCCGTATGAGATTATACCGGGAATCACTTCGGCCATTGCCGTGCCGACTTATGCCGGGATTCCGGTCACACACCGCGAATACAACACTTCCTTTACTGTTGTGACGGGTCATGAGAAGCCTGAGAAGCTCGATTCCACGATCAATTGGGAAAAGGTGTCGACTGCTTCAGACACCCTTATTTTTCTAATGGGTGTCGCGAAGATTGAATACATCAGCGAGCAACTTCAGAAAAATGGCAGAGCCGCCAGTACACCCGTGGCATTGATCCGTTGGGGTACACGGGTGGAACAGGAAACCCTGGTTGGAACGCTGGCTGATATTGCCGAGAAAGTAAGACTGGCGAATTTCAAGGCGCCAGCCGTTATCATCGTCGGAGATGTGGTCAAGCTCCGTGAACAGCTGGCCTGGTATGAGAAGCTTCCTTTATTCGGAAAACGCATCCTGGTCACCCGCTCCAGAGAGCAGGCCAGCGAGCTCGTACAGAAAATTGATGAACTGGGTGGAGAACCTTATGAATTGCCGCTTCTGAGGCTGGAACCTGTTTCTTCTGAACAGGAGCAGATAAAAATGAGGCAGGCGCTCGGTCAGTTGGAGACGTACGACTGGATCGTATTTACATCCGTGAATGCGGTTGAATATTTCTTTGACGCGCTCAAGCGAGAGGGCATCGATATTCGCAAGCTGCATCGTGCCAAAATGGTGTCAGTGGGACCGAAGACAACAGAGGAATTAAACGCCAGAGGAATCATACCAGAGGCGGTTCCGGATCAATACCAGCAGGAGGGCGTATGGGCGGCCATAGCCACGCGGGTTGAGAAGGAGCAAAAGGTCCTGTTTCCAAAGTCCAGCCTGTCAAGAAAATGGCTTTCTGAACAAATGATCTCGCAGGGGCTGGTCGTGGATGAGATCAACATCTATGAACCCGTGCCGTGTGTGGAGCAGGCGGACGAGTTGATTCATCTGCTTGAACAGAAAGAACTGCATATCCTTTCCTTTGCAAGCTCTTCGACTGTTCGTCATTTTGCTGAATTGCTCAAAGCCAAGGGAAGAGATGTCAAAGCGCTGACAAAGGGACTGGATATCGCTTGTATTGGGCCGATTACGGCTCAAACGGCACAGGAAGTTGGCCTGGAAGTCAATATGATCGCAGATGAGGCCACACTGGACTCCTTCATTGAAGTGATGTCCGGACAAGGTCGTCACATAGATGCAACGACCAGCTGAGAACATGAGAGGGTCAACAGAGAAATCGAAAATGGAATGATAGGAAAGTCAGAAAGGAGCAGATTCAATGAGCTACCCGGTACACAGACACCGCAGACTGCGCAATACCTCTGCGCTGCGAAGCGTGGTTAGAGAGCATCGACTGACGGTACAGGACTTGATCTATCCGATATTTGTAACGGCAGGGGAGGGGATACAACATGAAATCCCGTCCATGCCGGGTGTCTATCATTTTTCACTGGACAGACTGGAGCAGGAAATCAAGGAAGTAACGGAACTCGGTATTGAAGCCGTTTTGCTGTTTGGCGTGCCCGATCACAAGGATGAGATCGGAACTTCTGCGTTTGCTGCCGATGGCATCGTCCAGCAGGCCACCCGAAAAATCAAGGAGCTGGCACCGGATTGTCTCGTTATTGCCGATACCTGTCTCTGTCAGTACACGACGCATGGTCATTGCGGGGTAGTCGAAAGCTGCGGGCATGGACATGCTATCATCGTGAATGATGCATCATTGGATCTGCTCGTCAAAACCGCTGTCTCCCAAGCGGAGGCGGGAGCTGATATCATCGCTCCGTCCAATATGATGGACGGGTTCGTGCATGCGATTCGTGAAGGACTCGACCAGGCAGGATATGCCCACATTCCGATCATGTCCTATGCCGTCAAGTATGCATCAGCCTATTATGGGCCGTTTCGGGATGCGGCGCATTCCGCTCCGCAGTTCGGGGATCGCAAAACCTACCAGATGGACCCTGCAAACAGCAGAGAAGCCATGCGGGAAGCGCGGTCAGATGCGGAAGAAGGGGCAGACATTCTCATGGTAAAGCCCGGCCTTTCCTACATGGATGTGGTGCGGCAGCTCCGTGATGAATTTGACCTCCCTATCGCGGTCTATAATGTCAGTGCCGAATATTCGATGGTGAAGGCAGCTGCGGAGAAGGGATGGATCCAGGAGGAAGCCATCGTGATGGAAACCTTGCTCTCTTTCAAACGGGCAGGTGCAGACCTGATCTTGACTTACCATGCCAAGGATGCGGCCAGATGGTTGCAGACCGGTCGGCATTGAATCAGATACGGACAGGGAGTGAAGAGATGACGCAACAACCAAAACGAATCGATACGAAATCCAGAGAGGCCTTTGAAGCGGCCAAAAAAATCATTCCAGGTGGCGTAAACAGCCCGGTACGGGCCTTTAAGTCCGTATCGCTCACCCCTCCCTTTATTGAAAAGGGCAAGGGATCGCGTATCTGGGATATCGACGGCAACACGTACCTTGACTACATCGGCTCATGGGGACCCCTGATTCTCGGACATGCACATCCTGAAGTGGTAGAGGCGATCAAGCAGACGGCAGAACGCGGCACCAGCTTTGGCGCGCCTACTGAACTCGAAACGAGCATGGCCCAGCTGGTCGTGGATCGTGTTCCTTCCATCGAAGTGGTTCGCATGGTGAATTCAGGTACGGAAGCGACGATGAGCGCCCTCCGTCTTGCACGCGGCTATACCAAGCGAAACAAAATACTTAAATTTGAAGGGTGCTATCACGGGCACGCGGATTCCCTGCTAATCAAAGCCGGATCGGGTGTGGCTACACTGGGTCTGCCCGACAGTCCAGGTGTGACGGAAGCCACAGCGGCCCATACGATTACCGTCCCTTATAATGATTTGGCTTCTGTGAAGCTGGCCTTTGATCAGTTTGGCGAGGAGATTGCCGCGGTCATCGTGGAGCCGGTTGCGGGCAACATGGGTGTTGTACCACCAGCAGAAGGCTTTCTGCAAGGACTGCGGACGATCACTGAGCGCTATGGTTCCTTGCTGATTTTTGATGAAGTCATGACAGGCTTCCGAGTCGGCTTGAACAGTGCACAGGGACGTTTCGGCGTAACGCCGGATCTGACCTGTCTGGGCAAAGTGATCGGCGGCGGCCTTCCGGTCGGCGCTTACGGCGGCAAGCGTGAGATTATGGAGCAGGTGGCACCAAGTGGACCGATTTATCAGGCGGGCACGTTGTCCGGCAATCCGCTTGCGATGGTCGCGGGATATACCACCCTCATGAAGCTGGGTGAACCCGGTGTGTATGAGGAACTGGAACAGAAAGGTGCCAGGCTGGAGGAAGGCTTTCGTCAGAACGCCGCAGAAAAAGGCATGGCATGTACGATCAATCGGGTAGGTTCCATGGTTTGCCCGTTCTTCACCGATCAGGATGTCGTGAACTATGAGACTGCTAGTACCTCTGACCTGAAGTGCTTCGCCGCGTATTTTGGCCATTTGCTGGATCTCGGTGTATCCATCGCGCCTTCCCAGTACGAAGGCATGTTTGTATCTACGGCTCACACCGCTTCGGATATTGAGCAGACGATCGAAGCTCACCGCGAGGCGCTAAAACGTCTGTAATGAAGAGAATGACCCGAGAAGTCAGCCTGTCCTGACTTCTTTTTCTCATGCATGCATCCATGTCAAAGCTTTGTTCATGAATTTGTAAGATAAAGTGAGCCTTAAGTCGTTGTGACCATGCATAAAAAAGGGCATAATGGAACATAAATGATCGTGGTACGGAAGACATGCATGACGAGACGAATAAGACTATACCCGCTACAGAAAGAGGAATCCTTCAATGACCTTTAATGACACTTTTCTGCGAGCCTGCCGAAAGGAACCGGTCACGCATACCCCAGTTTGGTACATGCGTCAGGCTGGTCGATATGACCCGGAATACCGAAAAATCAAAGAGAAATATTCCTTGCTCGAAATTTGCCAACAGCCGGAGCTGGCTGCTGAAGTGACCTTGATGCCGGTTCGAAAGCTTGGCGTGGATGCTGCCATTCTCTATTCCGATATTATGAATCCGGTCGCGTCAATCGGGATTGATTTTGATATCGTTAAAAACATTGGTCCCGTCATTGAGAATCCAATCAGACAGGCTGCAGATGTAGAGGCATTGAAGCCGATTGATGTGGAAGGGGATCTCGGTCATGTGATTGAAACCATCCGGATTCTGGATCGTGAGTTGGACATTCCGCTCATTACCTTTGCGGGTGCGCCTTTTACCATTGCCAGTTATATCATTGAAGGCAGACCATCCAAAAACTACTTGCGCACGAAGGAACTGATGTACAGTCATCCTGAAGTCTGGTTTCTCCTGATGCAAAAACTTGGCGATATGGTGATCACGTATTTGAAGGCGCACATTGCAGCAGGTGCCAAAGCGGTTCAAGTATTTGACAGTTGGGTAGGCGCCTTGTCTGCACCGGATTTCAAACGCTTCGTCCTTCCTACCATTGAGCGGATTTTCAATGCACTGGAAGCGGAAGAAGTGGCCACCATTTATTTTCCGGGAGTGAGCTCGGGTGAACTGCTTCCGACCTTGTCCGGTCTGAAAGCAGATGTTGTCGGGGTGGACTGGAGAGTCCCTATTCCTGAGGCGCGCAAACGAACGGGACATCGTTTCACCATTCAGGGCAATCTGGACCCGACCTTGCTCATGGCCCCGCAAGAGGTCATTCATGCAGCTGCCAAACAGATTATCGATGAAGGGCTACAGCAGCCGGGACATATTTTCAATCTTGGTCATGGCCTGTTCCCAGAGGCATCCCTCGACAAGTTGCGGATTCTGACAGAATATATACAGACCTACTCCGCAGAGGCGATTCAACAAACCAAGTAATGGCCCGACTAACTTGCCTGCGAGGTGCAAGTCGATAGCGGATAGCTGAAAGTTGAGAACTGAGAAAAGCACGGAAAGAAAAGTACAGAAAGAAAAGCACGGAAAGCAGAGCACTGAGAGCAATGCACAGAGGGTTCATATACAGATCGAATGCAACCAACAGGTCTTAAGGAGGAAGCAGCATGTCCGAATCGAAAATCGGTGTACTCGTCATGTCATATGGAACACCGGAAAGCCTGGATCAGGTGGAAGCGTACTACACACACATTCGCCGGGGGAATCCCCCTTCACCGGAGCAGTTGAAAGAACTGACGGACCGTTATGATGCCATTGTGGGCGGTTTTTTTCCACTTCGACAGCATACCAATGATCAGGTAGCCAACTTGCAGAAGAAGCTGAATGATCAGTTTCCGGACCGCTCTTTTGTATGCTATCAGGGCCTCAAGCATGCTGCGCCGTTCATTGAAGACGGCATAGATCAAATGGCAGCGGACGGCATCACGCAGGCAGTTGGCATCGTACTGGCTCCCCATTATTCCACGATGAGCGTAGGCAGCTATATCAAACGGGCGAAGGAGCAGGCGGCCAAACATGATCTGAACATCCAGTTCGTAGAGAGCTATCATCTACAGCCAGAGCTGCTCACGGCGCTTGTAGAGAGAGTGGAAACGGCTTTGCAAAAGTTTCAGGTAGACAAATCGAACGTCAAGGTGCTGTTCAGTGCGCACAGTTTGCCGGCACGGATTCTGGAAATGAATGACCCGTATCCGCAGCAACTGATGGAAACGTCGGAAGCGATCGCGGCCAGAACCGGCCTTGCGAACTGGCAATTTTCCTGGCAGAGCGCCGGACAGACAGGCGTTCCGTGGCTGGGCCCGGATATTCTGGAAGATATCGAGCGCTTGGTGAAGGAAGAGGGAGAGAAGCACTTGCTTATTTGTCCAATTGGATTTGTTTCTGATCATCTGGAAGTGCTGTACGATATTGATATCGAGTGCAAGCAGCTCGCTGAAGAGCTTGGAGCGCAGCTGGAACGGACAGCGTCCTTGAACTCCGATCCACGCTATATGCAATGTCTGGCGGAGGCTATTTACGAGCAACTGGAGGGATAAGTCATGACAAAGCAAACCAAACAGTTGATCATTGTGGGAGGCGGCATCACCGGTTTGAGTGCCGCCTTTTATGCTGGAAAAAAAGCCAGGGAAGCCGGCATTCCGGTACATATCACAATCCTGGACAAAGGAAAACAGCTGGGTGGCAAAATCGAAACCTTGCGCAAGCAGGGGTTCGTCATTGAGAAAGGTCCAGACTCCTTTCTGGCCCGAAAACTGCCCATGATCGAACTGGCCAGGGAACTGAATCTTGAGCAGGAGCTGGTCGCAACCAATCCGAAGGCACGCAAAAACTATATTTTGCAAAAAGGCAAGCTGAAGCTGATGCCTCCGGGGCTCGTGCTGGGGATTCCGACTCAGGTAAGACCGTTTATCTCGACCAACCTCATCTCGATGAAGGGCAAGGCAAGGGCGGCGATGGATCTCATATTGCCACGGAAGAAAACAGCCGGAGATGAGTCACTCGGTCATTTTATTGAACGGAGACTGGGGCGCGAGGTACTGGACAATATCGCGGAACCGCTGCTAGCAGGCATTTATGCAGGGGATACGTACAAGCTCAGTCTCGGTGCGACTTTTCCGCAATTCCAGCAGTTGGAACAGAAATATCGCAGCCTGATTATGGGCATGGTACAGAGCCGCAAGCAAACGCAAGCCTCAGATCGTCTCCCGGACTATGCCAAGAACACCACCTTCCTTACGTTTCGCAACGGTTTGTCCACACTCGTGGAAGCGCTGGAGCAAGCGTTGGAACAGAAGGTTGAATTCCGTATGCAGACCGATGTACAGGCCATTGAAACACAAGGAAGCCAACAGATCGTGCATGTAACAGGTGAAAGCGGGCCAGAGCAGCTCACGGCTGATGCTCTGATCGTGACGGTACCCGGTTATGGCTTGTCCAGACTCTTCCCCGATGTGCCTGCTGTACAGACATTTGCGGACATGGAATACGTCTCGGTTGCCAACGTGGTCCTGGCCTATGAGGCGAATACCGCCCGGATTCCGTATGAGGGCTCAGGGTTTGTCATTCCCCGTACAGAAGGGCGATTCATTACAGCCTGCACCTGGACATCTGTGAAATGGCCGCACACGGCGCAGGACGGTCGCATTCTCCTTCGTTGCTACGTCGGCAGATCCGGCGATCAGCGATATGCATCCATGACCGATGAAGAGCTGGTTGCTGCGGTACGACGGGATGTCGCGGAACTGATGGACATCCAGGCAGCACCGCTGTTCAGTGAGGTAACCCATTTGAAGCGTTCACTCCCGCAATATCCGATTGGACATCGGGAACGAATGCAGCAGGCGAGAGAGGCCCTTTCCAGCCAATATCCGATGACCCGCATGACCGGAGCGACCTTTGAGGGAGTCGGATTGCCGGATTGTATCGCACAAGGAAAGGAAGCGGCCGAGGAACTTGTTGAACGGTTGAATGAAACTTAGAGAGAAATGAGCGATGCACATGCGCAGAGCCGGTGAGTGGCTGTTGATCGATGAATCCCAATGGCCTGGACAATGGCCTGAGAAATGGCTGCGCCGATTGCGTGCCCGGGATGGAATCAGACAGGAGAAAGGGCTGATCAAACTCCATCTGTTTGTGGAACAGGATGATGGCTTCGAGCCTTCCTACGAAGAGCTGGATGTGTGCTATGAGGATGATTTTTGCCTGGTCGTCAACAAGCCGGCAGGTGTAGCCGTTCATCCCTCCTCACCTGAGGATCTGGACACGCTTGCGAATCGGGTGGCTGGCCATTACGTCATGACCGGGCAAAGGTGTGCCGTGAAACATATTCATCGACTGGACCTGGATACCACAGGTCCTGTTTTGTATGCCAAGAATGAATGGGCGGGGCTGGTACTGGATGAGGATATGCGCAACAAAGCGATTGACCGCATGTATGTGGCTCTATGTTCGGGAAGCTGGCGCTTGCCTGAACAAGGAACCATTTCAGCTGCGATAGGTCGGGATCGTCACCATGCAACACGCAGGAGGGTGTCGCCAACCGGACAGGAGGCTGTGACCCACTATACGGTGTTGGAATCATTTGAAAAGGCCGCTTTTGTGCAATTGCAGCTGGAGACCGGACGTACCCATCAGATTCGGGTTCATATGCAGCATCTCGGCCACCCGCTAATTGGAGATACCTTGTATGGCGGAAAGCCCGTGGGCACATTCAGGAGACAGGCCTTGCATGGACAGCGCCTTCAATTTATGCATCCTTGGAGCAGAGAAAGCATACAGGTAGAAGCAGGACTGCCGCACGATATGCAAAATTTGCTCGATGTGCTTCGAGGTTAGATGAAATGCTTTTTGAGCGTTCATTTTCATTTCGGTGTCCACAAAACGGGCATCATGGTGTACATCTTCCTATTTGGAGAAAAATATTTAGTCATGCTCTCCTTCCTTTCTCATATATATGTACAGAGTAGACATGGAGAAGGGAGGAATAGCGGTGACCGGTGACCCAAAAGGATTGCGGTTTGATATTTACGAGCGAGTGCAATTGCAGCAGCAACTGGACGGACTGGAGCAAATTGAAGAAATCGAACTGCTGCCTAAAATTGAAGTCATGTCCCAAGCCGAACAAGCGGTTTTAAAAGGTCATTTACTGCTAAGCGGTGCCTATACCGTTTCCGAAAATAGAAGTCTGCAAAAGCTGCAGCACGAGATCCCGGTTGAAATTACGCTGCCAATGAGCCGGATTACGAGTCTTGATGAATTAAAGGTGGACATCGACCATTTTGACATCGATCTGGTGAATCCGCGCAGCTTGAGTGTAACAGGGGTGCTGTCGCTCGATGGCATTGAAATGCTGCGTACTTCGGAAGCGGATGAGGTATGGAAAGAAACGGAGAGGGAATACAGCCGTGCAGGCGATCAGGCAGAGGCTCAAACCAGTGCCTTGTCAAATGCTGATCAGGTATCGAATGAGGAAGATCAGGCCGCCTTGCGAGGAGAAAAGCTTCCGGCCAATCAGGATACCCCTTCCATCGGACAGCAGGTGGAGGAAAAACCGCCTGCCAAAAAGCCGGAGAAAAAAGAAGAACCCAAGCAGGAAGCCAAGAAAGAAATGCCCAAACAAGCACCTGCCAAAAAGGATGACAACAAACCCGATTCTGTCATGGAAAAGGGTAAGGAAAAGGCTCCAGCGAATGAACAATCAGAAGTGATGAATGAAGCTGCTGAGAAATTCAATAAAGCAATGCAGGAAGCGAATGAGATGAACCAGCCGAATCCGATGTTGAATGAGGAAGCCGCAGAGCAAGAGCAGGTAGAACCACAGCCGGAGAAGGGCAAGAAAATGAAAATTGCCTTTGGTTCGAAGAAAGAGGAAGCGGCAGAAGTGACCGAGGAAGTCCCGGAGAAAAAGGGACTGATGAAAGGCCTCAAATCGCTCATACATAGAGAAGATCAGCCTTTTGACGAGCAAGGCCAGGAAGAGCAAGACGCCGCAGCAGACGACATCCAGGCAGGCAATGCGTCAACGGAAGATGAAAGCAGCAGCGGTGCTGCATGGAAAAGTCTGTTCCTGAGCCAGCGTCAGGAGCAGGATGAATTCAAGCGGATGCGACTGTGTATCGTGCAAAAGCAGGATACCATCGACACGATTGCAGAACGCTATGAGATGAACCCGCGGGAATTGTTGCTCTATAATCGCCTGGAGCAGGATCACATCGAAGAAGGGCAAATCTTGTATATTCCATCCCTCGGATAACCGGGGATGAGTGTCACGAGACAAGTAGAATACACTTTAGAGCATGAAGAGAGTACAGTTTCCCGCTGTACTCTCTTTTATTTATTAGTAGAATAACTTGACTATTATTTTCATTAAATGATATTATATATGTAATAAATAAAGAAACCGGTTTACTAAATGGAATCAAGAAAGCGTTTTCCATTCTGTGGATTTGGGAAGGACAGGCAGGGAGCAGACACCGTGTTGAGCTGTATATTTTTATTATAAGGAGGGATGAAGCAGATTTATAGAGTCCAAAGGATGTATTGTCCATAGGTCTGTAAGCGCATTCATGACTCGGTGCATTTAAAAAATTATTTGCGGCAGTGCGAAATGTACGAGTTGGATGTATCAGCAGGCACAGGCAAACTAACAAATGAAAGGGGTAAGAGGATGAAATTCGGAAAAAAAGCAGTATGGAGTGTAATATTAGCAGCGGTTATGATGCTGCAGACGTGGGGTGTCGTTCCTATCGCGGAACCGCCTCAGCAGCAGGTACAGGCAGCGACGAATTATGGATTGCCGGCACAGACGAAAGACGGTCTGATTTTCCATGCATGGAACTGGTCCTTTGACAGCATTACCAACAATCTGCCTGCAATAGCAGCGGCAGGCTTCAAGTCGATTCAAACATCCCCGATTCAAGGCACCAAGGAACCGACGATGGGTGGCAGTTACTGGTGGGTACTCTACCAGCCAACCAACTTCTATATTGGCAACAATCAGTTAGGAGATCGCAATCAGTTCAAGAGATTGTGTGAGGAAGCAGAACAATACGGAATCAGCATTATCGTTGATGTCGTAGCTAATCATACCGGAAATGCCGGGGGTGGTGGCTTGCAGTATACGCCAGCCAACAATGTAGATCCGGCCATCAAGAACAATCCGTACTTCTGGCATGAAGCCCGAGGTATTGAAAACTACAATGACAGATGGCAGGTGACACAGTGGGGCATCGGTCTGCCTGATTTGAACACTTCCAATCAGGAACTGCAAAACATGATCATTAACTTCCTCAATGATGCCATTAGTCTCGGTGCGGATGGATTCCGTTTCGATGCAGCGAAGCATATCGAGCTTCCGAATGATCCAGCTGGCTCCAATTTCTGGCCGCGTGTATTCGGTTCCCTCAACAATGCCAACAACCTGTACTTGTATGGAGAGGTACTGCAAGGGGGCGCGGACAATTTTGCCGGGTACGCCAATTACATGAGTGTGACGCCATCCAGCTATGGGCACCGAATCCGAAATGCGGTTGGTCATCATAGCAACAAGAGTGTGAACAACCTGGTAGATTACGGTTCGAGCGGAGTCAGCCCGTCCAAGCTGGTTACCTGGGTAGAATCGCATGATACCTATGCGAACGACGGAAACGAATCTACCTACATGAGCGACTGGCAGCTCAAGATGGGCTGGGCCATGATCGCAGCACGTTCCGGTACGACTTCCCTGTTCTTCAACCGCCCGGCGGGAGGAGGCAAGTTTGCTTCCAGTCTCGGTCAACCAGGGGACAACCTGTGGAAGGACCCGGATGTGAAGGCTATCAATCAATTCCACAACGCGATGGTCGGACAAAATGAATATATGCGCACGCAGGGGAATGAAATCCTCATCGTAGATCGTGGAACGAAAGGAACGGCGATTATCAATCTCGGAGGCAATGCATATATTGATTCTCCGACAAACCTCGCAAATGGCACTTATCAGAACAAGGCCAGCGGCGGCGGAACCTTCACCGTCTCTAATGGAAGATTGACGGGTAATCTGGGCGGTGGACAAATTGCGGTTCTCTATGAATCCGGTGTGGTAACCCCTGGAGGGGACTTGACCGTTCACTTCTACAAACCGGACGGATGGGGAACCCCAAATATGTATTATTATGATGATTCTGTGACGCCAACCCGAGAAGGCGCTGCCTGGCCGGGCGTGGCCATGACCTCTGAGGGAGATGGCTGGTATGCCTATACCATCAACGGATGGGATCAGGCCAGCGTCATCTTCAACAGCAATGGCCAGCAAGTTCCGGCTTCACAGAATCCCGGCTATCTGGTAACCCAGGATGCCTGGATCAAGGACGGGGTTGTAACCGCTACCAAGCCGGGAACGACCAACCCGGGGAATACGGTTACGGTGACCTTTAACATTCAAAATGCGACCACGACCTGGGGGCAAAATGTATACCTCGTCGGCAATACCTCCGAATTGGGGAACTGGAATACGGCTCAAGCCCTGGGCCCAGGAAGCACAACGAATTATCCGACCTGGACCTTTACGGTTGATTTGCCTGCCGGACAAGCCATTGAATTCAAGGCGATCAAAAAGGATGCCAATAATAATGTCCAGTGGCAGAGCGGTGGAAATCGAACCTATACCGTATCTGCCAGTAATCCAGTTGTAAATGTCAGCTTCTAATTAATTCATTGCATGGACTTGCGTGTTGTACCCTCCCTTCTGCACAGTTGTTATCCCTTGTTTGCAGGTGCTTCTTACTTGCGCAAGGAACTGTCAGGAGGGATTTTTATTGGAGTTCATCTAGATCTGGTAATATATATAATGAAACCTCTTTCAATGACAATCGTATAAGGAGATATACATATTCAGGAAAGAGGTGTGTGTATTGCCTACAATGAACACAGCAACCAGGAAAAAACGAGTGCAGTCTTTTGCACTACTAATCCTACTTGTCGTCATCCTGTCCGTACTGGGAGCATGCAACAATGAACAGAACAAACACTCGTCCAATGAAGAAGTTTCACCCCCCGCCCCGACTTCGATCTCCGTCCCTGTGAACGAAGCGGACCCTACTTCGGAGCAGGATGACGGCAAGAAAGAGAAGATTTCCGAGAAGATGGATGATCCGGCCATGCGTGAGCGCTTTTCCGAGCTGGATACGTTTCTGACGGAAAGAAAGTTCAACGGGGTCATCTTGTTTGCTAGGGGAGAAGATGTCCTGTTTTCCCGGGCATACGGAGATGCCGATATGGAAGAGCGAGTGCCGAATACGACCGATACCGTCTTTCGCATCGGTTCTTTATCCAAGGCCTTTACAGCTTACGCCATACTCGCCTTGCAGGAGGAAGGAAAGCTGAATGTGAATGATCCTGTATCGGATTATATCGATCATCCTGTTGTGAACAATGGGATGACCATTCATCAGTTGGTTACCCATACCGCTGGACTTGGAGATTATGTGGCTGAGATCGGACAAATGGAACAGCTCGAATTGATACGGTGGACACAAGGAGTGACTGCTCAGAAGCTACTCCAATTTGCACTGGATGCGCAAACAAAGCCCGTTCACCCGGGAAAGGGGTATCATTACAGCAATACCGGCTACGTGGTACTGGGTGCGCTGATAGAGAAGGCATCCGGAATGTCCTACGCGGATTATGTGCAGCAGCGCATCTTGGGACCGCTGGAGCTGAACCACACGGGGTATTTGGAAAAAGACCGCAAACAAGAGCCGTTTGCAAAGGGGTATGAATATGATGGAAAGGCCGAAGCATCCCCGTTCATGGAGTATGATGCCTCGGTGTTTTATTCTGCTGGAGGGTTGTATGCGTCAGCGGAAGATCTTCACAAGTGGGGACTGGCCATCCTCAGGAAAGAAGGCTTGTCTGAGGAAAGTTATGCGCGCATGTTGACACCCGAGCAGGCGGTAAACGGGGAAGGCTATGGATATGGATGGAATATAAATGATGCGAAAGGATGGATATATCATACTGGTCATACGGTTGACTTCACCAGTTTAATCCGTTTGAAATCGGACCAGGATACGATTGCCATCTTCCTTACCAATATTGGGGATTCCATGCAACGCGGAGGTTTGGAGACGAAGATTAATCAAATGCTTGCTGATTTTGAAAGCAACCTTCTTCTTCAATAGACAGCTAGACAGCTAGACAGAAAGACAGAAAGACAGTAGGACAGAGAAAGAAGTCTGCTCATATCCCGTCAGGCTATAAACAAGACAGGCGATGGTATTGATCCGCTCGGCTTGGGGAGCGCCGTTCACTTCTCGTCCATAGCTTGAGGGCAGGGGGTATGATATGATGTCTCTGATCAAGATTGCAGCAGGAGACATTTCACGTACCTGCTCGAAGGAACTGGAGTGAGCGAGAGATGAAAAAAGGATGGCTGATCGGACTGCCGGCTGTGCTTGTGATCGGCATGATCGCGGCGATGTTCATTGAAGTGGAGACGGAGCCTCCAGGAGATACGAGAATTATTCTGGAGCGTACGCACAGCACGTATATTGCACCACCTTGTTTTGAACACGCAGAAACGACCAATAATTTGAGTGAGACGAGCCTGGCTAAAGCAAAAGAACTGCATTTCAAGCCGGAGTCGGTCTGTACAACAGACGCGCTGCAACCTCAAAAGCAGTCCTTGATGAACCTGCTGGAGCAAAAGATTGGCCTCGGGAAAGGCAAGTGGGACTGGTAATCCCCGAGACTCAATACACCTGCAACAGAAAGCCCAGATAAGCCAAAAAGAGAACGAACAGGATAAACACATCAAAAGGAGTCGGGAAGAGCAGCGTGCGAAAAAATTGGATGCAGATCAGCGGGAAGATGACGGCACGCAGAGACAGGCGTATCTTCAGCCACCATTGATGCATGATGGAATCCTCCTTTGCAGAAGTTGGACATGACGCTTTAGGAACACGGAATCCGCTTATTAGATATATGCACGCATGAGATGGATGAGAACCCTTCACACATCATCCGGACATTCGCTTATTGACTCTGGACTTGAACACGGTTATCATATGAATGATAGACGCAATAGCAGCAACGTTATCAAGCAAGACAGCAGCCGAATCAATCAAGTAATAGTGAACTTGAAATGAACTTGAAAGTGAAATTGAAAAATAACGGAGAACGGGAGTAGTAAGCAGTGAACCCTTCAGAGAGTGGAATTGCAGCGCTGAGAGATTCCACAGGATGTATCTGCCGAAGTCGCCCTAGAGTTGCTTGAGTGAGCAGCAGATTGCGCGCAAGCTTGAGCCGGTTCGCAGCCGTTATCTGCGTTCGAGTGCCGACCTGATCTGTATACGGGGTCGGAATAAAGGTGGTACCACGGAAGCAGAACCTTTCGTCCTTTGCGGACGGGAGGTTTTTTTGTATATTTTTCACCCTGTTATTTAACATTTGATACACAGAAAAGACATGATGCACGAGGAGGCTCCATTCATGAGCGAACAACCGCAAATCTCCATGCCCACTACGTACAACCCCAAGGAAGCCGAGCAGAAATGGGGGGCGTATTGGACGGAAAATGATTTTTTCAAGGCAGGAGACCGCAAGGACAAGGAAACCTATACCATTGTGATCCCGCCCCCGAATGTAACCGGTATGCTTCATATTGGTCATGCGCTCGATTTCACACTACAGGATATTCTGGTGAGAACGAAGCGGATGCAAGGATATGATACGCTGTGGCTGCCTGGTACCGATCACGCTGGCATTGCCACTCAGACGAAGGTCGAGCAAAAATTGCGTGAAGAGGAAGGCGTCTCCCGCTATGATCTGGGGAGAGAGAAGTTTCTGGAAAAGGTATGGGACTGGAAGGAACATTATGCCGATACCATTCGCGCCCAGTGGAACAAGCTGGGGCTCTCACTGGATTACTCCAGGGAGCGCTTTACGCTGGATGAAGGGTTGTCGAAGGCCGTACGGGAAGTGTTCGTTCGTCTGTATGAAAAAGGATTGATCTATCGGGGCAAATATATCATCAACTGGGACCCAGCAGCGAGAACAGCGCTGTCTGATATTGAGGTCGAATACAAGGAAGTCCAGGGCAAGCTGTATCACTTGAAATATCCGTTATCTGACGGCAGTGGACATATCGTCGTGGCGACCACTCGACCGGAGACGATGCTGGGCGATACGGCCGTAGCGGTTCATCCGGAAGATGAGCGTTACCAGCATATGATTGGCAAGACATTGACGTTGCCGATTGTCAATCGCGAGATTCCGATTGTGGCAGATGAATACGTTGAGAAGGAATTTGGCAGCGGGGCGGTCAAGATTACACCTGCGCATGATCCGAATGATTTCGAGGTAGGAAATCGTCATGAGCTGCCGCAAATTCTCGTGATGGACGAAGGCGGGACTATGAACAGTCAAGCCGGGCCTTACCAGGGCCTAGACCGCTTCGAATGCCGCAAGCAGATTGTGCAAGACCTGCAGGAGCAAGGGGTGCTCATTCAGATTGAGGAGCATGTTCATCAGGTAGGTCACAGTGAACGAAGTGGAGCGGTCGTGGAGCCGTATTTGTCCACCCAGTGGTTTGTGAAGATGAAGCCGCTGGCGGAGCGGGCGATTGAGGCGCAAAAGTCAGGCAAAGGCGTGCAGTTTGTCCCGGATCGCTTCGAGAAAATATACCTGCACTGGATCGAGAATGTCAGAGACTGGTGTATCTCTCGCCAGCTGTGGTGGGGACACCGGATTCCGGCATGGTACTGTGAGGATTGCGGGGAAGCCACGATCTCCAGAGACGAGGCGCAGGCTTGCTCGAGCTGTCAGAGTACGAATATCCGTCAGGATCAGGACGTGCTGGATACATGGTTCAGCTCGGCACTTTGGCCGTTTTCAACGTTGGGCTGGCCGGAACAGACAGAGGATCTCAAACGGTTCTATCCAACCAATGTGCTCGTAACCGGCTATGACATCATCTATTTCTGGGTCGCGCGCATGATCTTCACCGCGCTGGAATTCACCGATACGATTCCGTTTCAGGATGTGCTCATCCACGGTCTGGTTCGGGATGCAGATGGGCGCAAGATGTCCAAATCGCTCGGCAACGGCGTCGATCCGCTAGAGGTCATTGAGAAGTATGGCGCAGATGCCATGCGCTTCATGATTTCGACAGGCAGCACACCGGGACAGGATTTGCGCTTCCGCTGGGAAAAGGTGGAGCAAACCCGAAACTTTGCGAACAAAATTTGGAATGCATCACGATTTGCGCTGATGAATTTGCAGGATTTCAAAGCATCGGACATCGATCTGAGTGGAAATCTCGAGACGGCCGATCGCTGGATCTTGCATCGACTGAATGAAACTGTGAAAGACGTAACCCGTCTGATGGATCAATATGAATTTGGAGAAGTCGGTCGTCTCCTGTACAACTTCATTTGGGACGATTTGTGCGACTGGTATATTGAATTTGCCAAGATCAACCTGTATGGCGAAAACGAGCAGGCGAAGCGTACGACCCAATCGGTACTGGCTTATGCGCTGGATCAGACCATGCGTCTCATTCATCCGTTCATGCCGTTTATCAGTGAGGAAATCTGGCAGCATCTGCCTCATGAAGGAGAAACTCTTGTGCAGGCAGCCTGGCCGATCTATTCCTCCAGTCTCGAGGATGCGGATGCAGTGGAGCAAATGGAACTGCTCAAAAATGTCATTGGAGCGGTTCGAAATATACGGGGTGAAGTGAACGCACCGATGAGCCGCAAGATTGAGATGTCTCTCAAAGCAACCCAGACGCGCGCGGCTGACATTTTACGCAAAAATGAAGAATACATCATCCGTTTCTGTGGCACGAGTCATCTGGAAATGGGGCTGGAAGTCGAAGCGCCCGATCAGTCGATGACGGCCATCGTGACCGGTGCAGAAATTTACTTGCCGCTTGCCGGCCTGATCGATATTGAACAGGAGATCGCAAGGCTGCAAAAAGAGCTTCAATCCCTGGACAAGGAAGTGGAACGGGTCGAGAAGAAGCTCGCAAATGAAAATTTCGTCGCCAAAGCGCCTGCGAAGGTCATCGAGGAAGAAAAGGCCAAGCAAGCGGATTACACGGAAAAGCGTGACAAAGTGCTGCAGCGATTGGCTGAGATGAAAGAGCTCCAACAATCCTGATCGCATCGTAAAAGTTTGTTCGCATCCCAGGTGTTTATTTTATTTAAAGGTGTTGGTCAAATGCTGCACGCGTACGAAGAAGCAGTTGAATGGATACATTCCCTGATCCCGTTTGGGATCAAGCCGGGACTAAAACGGATGGAAGCCCTGATGGAGGCCTTTGGCAGACCGGAGAGAAGGTTGAAGGTCATCCATGTGGCCGGCACAAATGGCAAAGGCTCAACCTGCCGCATGATTGCCCAGGTTTTGCAGCAGAGCGGCTATGACGTAGGGAGTTTTACATCCCCTTATATCGAGCGGTTTACGAACCGTATTCAGTATAACGGACAGGATATCGCGGATGATGATGTCCTTCATCTTGCCAATCAGCTTCAACCTGTCGTGGAACAGATTGCACAGACGGAACTGGGGTCTCCTACGATGTTCGAGGTCGTTACGGCCTTGTCCATCCTGTACTTTGCCAAGCATACGTACCCCCATTATGTCGTCATGGAGACGGGCCTTGGCGGCAGACTGGATTCAACCAATGTCGTCATTCCCATCGTTACGGCGATTACGAATGTCGGCATGGACCATATGGACATCCTTGGAGACACGCTTACACAGATCGCTTCCGAAAAAGCGGGCATTATCAAACCGGGCGTTCCGCTTGTCAGCACGGCAGAGCATCCCGAGGTCATTCGCGTATTGAAATCGGTCGCAGCGGAGAAAAAGAGCTCCTGCTATTTTATTCATGACGCATTTCATACATCAGGAGCCACAAGTAGTGAAGCGGGATCAGCATTTCATTTCAGCGGTCCGTTCCGAGATATTCCGAATTTGCAGCTTTCCATGAAGGGCAGCTTTCAGGTGAAAAATGCGGCGGCGGCTGTAATGGTGCTCGAGGTGCTGCGCCAATACTATGCAGCGGTCATCGAGGATGAGGATTTGCACCAGGGACTGAAGGAAGCCTTTTGGCCCGGCCGAATGGAGATGCTCTCGGCAGATCCTCCCTTGCTAATTGACGGGGCGCATAATCCCGAAGGGGCACAGGCATTGGTGCAAGCGATACAGGAGCTGTATCCGGATCGAAACGTCCATTTTCTGTTCGGAATGCTGGATACGAAGAATCATCGTGAATATTTGACGCATATACTACCTATAGTGAAAACCTTGATCATTACGGAACCTGATTTCAGGAAGAAAATGCAGGCGGAAGCGTTGGCGCGTATGGTCGAAACATTTCCCGAAGCAGCGCATATCGACGTCCAGGTAGAGCCGGACTGGAAGAAGGCGCTGTCTGAGCTGATGAACATAACAGAGGAAGAGGATTTGGCTGTTGTATCAGGTACCCTTTATCTGATTTCTGACATTCGCAGCTGGGTCCTGCATCATTCTGAATCTGAAAAAGGCTGGTGAGGCGGACTTGAGCACAGCAGAGCACGTACATTTTATTGGCATTGGTGGATATGGGATGAGCGCCATTGCAAGAGTGATGCTGGAGATGGGATATCGGGTAACCGGATCGGATGTTGCCCAGCAGGAATTGACCAGAAAACTGGCGGAAAAAGGGGCCCACATCTATATCGGCCATGAAGAAACGCATGTTGAAGGGGCTGACATGGTTGTGTTCTCGACAGCTTTGTCCAAAGACAATGTGGAGCTGCAGGCTGCAGAACGCCTGAATATTCCGCTGCTTCATCGCTCGGAGATGCTGGCCCGTCTGATGAATGCGAAGAAAGGCGTGGCGGTAGCCGGTGCACACGGCAAAACGACAACCTCTTCCATGATCGCCCTGATCATGGAACAGTGCGGTACCGACCCGACCTATATCATTGGCGGCGAGATCATGAATGTTGGCAGCAATGCCAAAGCCGGACACGGGGATTATGTGGTGGCTGAAGCGGACGAGAGCGACGGGTCCTTCCTGAAGTATTATCCGGCTATGGCCATTGTAACGAATATCGAAGCGGATCATCTTGAGAATTATGATGGGAATTTTGACAATCTGAAGAAAGCCTATGCCACCTTTTTGAGTCAGGTGAAGGAAGACGGCGGTGCGGTCGTATGTCTCGACGATGAATATGTAAGAGAACTGCTGCCGGATGTGAAGGCGAATGTGACCACCTATGGCATTGAACAGGATGCCGACTATATGGCGACCGATATTGAGCTCGGAGACCGCAAGGTGGCTTTCCATGTGCTGCACAGGGGAGAAGATCTGGGGAGAATGGAATTGTCCATCCCAGGCTTGTACAATGTATACAATGCGCTGGCAGCCACAATCGTTTGTCTGGAAGCCGGGATTCCATTTGCAAGCATAGCAAGGGCCATTCAGGAATTCCGCGGGGCAAAACGCAGATTCCAGGTACTCGGCGAGATCAATGATATTCTGGTCATTGATGATTATGCCCATCACCCGACTGAGATTCAGGCCACTGTCAGTGCAGCCAAATCGACAGACAAACATATCATTGCCATCTTCCAGCCTCAGCGGTATTCACGTACCTTCTTCCTGCTGGATCAGTTTAGCCGTGCTTTTCATGATGCGGATGAAGTCATTATTACCGATATATATGCCCCTGCAGGTGAAAAGGAAATCGAAGGGGTGCATTCCAGACGACTGGTGGACATGATTCGGGAGAACAGCAATGCCAATGTCACCTATATTCCGACCAAGGAAGAAGTGCTCACGCATTTGCTTGACGTCGTTCAGCCCGGTCAGCTGATCATTACGATGGGAGCGGGAGACATCTGGAAGACGTCCCATGCGTTGGCCCAGGCACTGAGAGACCAGGAAGCGGCATCCTCTTCCTGAATCGATCAGGATCGAGGTGCTATCTTTTCCTGTTCCATTCCATGATCCATTTCATTCAAACAGGCATCTTCCTTGCAAAGAGGGAGATGCCTGTTTGTTCTATCATATTTCCCTGTTCTCTATCATAAGCTGATAGTAAGTATGGACAAGGGAGAGAACAAGATGGAAAAGAATAAATCCACCATTACCTACCGTTTCGATCACAACCCGAAATCACAGCAAAATTCAAAGTCAGAGCAGCAAATCATCCCCCTGAACAAGGAAGACTATGAAGTTCGTGAAACCCCGTCGTGTCACCCGGTTGAAGACCCTCCGGGATTGAATCAGTACACGATGGACTTTGGAGCCTGGAGCAGTCCGTTTGAGGCAGAGGTAGAGCGGCTGGAGAAATTGATTAAGGAAACCGATCATCCCGATCATCCCGCAGATCAGGGTAGTGCGGGACCGCCCCCTTACAGACATGACGACCAGGACGAGATGCGTTTCGGACCTATCGTGACCGACCAGGCTTACGATCCATTTGTAGAGATGGAACCGGCACGGACGAGAATGAGGGGAAAGCCTGGAGCTCCCTGGATGACCTTGCTGCTGTCCGTCGGCGGAGCCATTGCAACAGGCGCGATTTTCGGTTTTTTCGTATTGCAGCTGTTCACAGGGTCCGCCCCTTCACCGGTTGATATCGCTGCAGATGGAGACGTGCAGGAACAGATGCCCGCGGGAATGGAAGCAGGTTCAGGAACCGAAACGGGTACCGGGACAGATCCAAATTCAAATCCTGTCCTGACGCCCCCCTCATCCACCGATCAGGCTGTAAGCATTCCCGCTCAATCGTATATCATGCTGCAACATGGCGTGTTTTCCAATGAAGAAGGCGCCCAGACGGCGGTAGAGCAGTTGAAAGGAAGCGGATTCGCAGCATCCATGCAGCAGGGAGAACAGTTTCATGTATTTGCAGGCGTGACGATGAATCGAGATGATGCCTTGTATTTGAGTCATATATTGAAAGAGGCAGACAAGGAGGCCTACGTCAAGACATACAGCCTGCCAGCACTCTCATCAGTTAAATGGGGCGGAGCGGAAATGGATGAACTGACGCAGTTTTTTGAAGAGAATCACAATATGATGGAATCCATGGCCAATTTGTCTCTACTTCATCTGCAGGCGACGGAAACCTCACCATTTGAAGAGGAGACGATGCGCACGATGCAGACCGCCCATCAAAGCTGGATGAAGCTGGAGACCTCCCTCGAACAGCAGGCGAATGAAGAAATCAAACGCATCTTGCAGACGATGAATCAAGCGATGAATGTGGCCATGAATGCATTGACCGAATACACGCGCAATCCTTCACGGGCTTTTCTATGGCAGGTGCAGACCGCCATGATGGACGTCATGATGCAGGAGAAAAATCTCAGAAATGCGCTGTCTGCTTCGTAGGGACTGAACAGAACAGAAAAAAACTGAGAAGACCGGATGGGTCTTTCTCAGTTTTTTTGATATTGCAGAAGATAACGATCCAGCATGACGGTGGCTTCAGCCCGCGTCATATGATCAAGCGGCTTGAATTCGTTGATGGTCTTGCCGTTTAGAATGGCGGCTGCCTGCATCAAATAGATGGCCTGGGCATACCATTTATGCTGCGGTACATCGACGTAGCTGTGAAGCGAAGAAGAGAGATTGCTCTTTCCATCTTCCCAGATTCGGTTGAAGATGACCGAGACCTCTGCTCTGGAAATCGGATCGTTCGGTCGGATGGTTCCATCTGGATAGCCATTGATATATTTTGAATCGACTGCCTTCTCCAAAATTTTATAGGCCCAGTGGGATTCGGTCAAATCACGGTACGACATGGATTCAGGTTCTTCAACCGGCGTGTCTGGTACAGGCGGTGCTTCATCAGTTTCACCTTCTGATTGACCTGTTCCATCCTCACTGTTGTCGGTTTCATTTGCAGGCGAATCGGTATGCTGCTTCGTTTCGGTTCCATCTTGCTTGTCGGTCTGAACCTCTTCAGCAGATGGTGCAGAATCAACGGACGAGCCTTCTGTCTCAGCGGATTTTTTGGTCTCAGCACTTGCAACCGTGACGGTAGATTTGGATGCAAAGTGGAAGACACGATCCATAAATGCCATGAACTCTGCTCTGGTCATGGCCCGATTAGGTTGAAATATGTTTTCGGCAACGCCATTGACATAGCCTTCATCCTTCAGTCTGAGGATCGAGTCTGTCGCCCAGTGACCGCGCAAATCCCGGAAGCTGAGAGGCATATAGGACTCAATGCCATCGACGATGGCCAGTGCCATCTTCTTTCGGAAGGACGGGTCTGCCAGACGGGTGGCATCTTGCATGTTGGACAAGAAGCCGGTTTCTACCAAGATGGATGGGATTTTACCCATACGTACGACATACACCGCACTTGGAATGAGACCCTTGTTAACCATATTGGTTTGAGACACTGCTTCACTGAGGACAGATTGGGCCAGCATTTTGCTCTTCGGCGTAAGCTGTCTCATTTCCCAGGAAGCCGGATAGCTTGCCTGCGGATAGTTGTCATCATAATACAACACCATGGTCCCTTTCAGTGAGCTGGAATGAAACGCATTGGCGTGAATCGATACGAATATATCGGCCTTTTGCTTATTCGTAAAGCTTACACGATCCTGAAGAGATAAGTATTTGTCATGATCCCGAGTCATGATGATGTCATAGCCTCGTCTTTGCAATTCCTCGGCTACCATCTTTGAGATCGAGAGATTCACTTCTTTCTCATATAAACCATTGATTCCGATGGCGCCCGGATCTCTCCCCCCGTGACCCGGATCAATCACCACCGTGGCAGCATACAATGACTCCAACGAACTACCTAAGAGGACGATGAGCGACAACAACAGCGTAGTTAATTTCAGTTTCATATCTTTCTTCCCTCCCAAAACGTGTATACCTCGGGATAGGAAAAAAGTTGCTGGATTTGGTCGAATCCTTCATTGGTAAATTCATGCAATGCTTCTTTGGTTTGATTGTATTGGCGAACGTTCTCCCTTATAATATAGGATATCTGAAACCATGGGCAGAGGAGACAGACATTGAGTAAAAAAAATACGTGGACGCTCATTCTTTTTTTGTGTATGGGATGCCTGGCTGGTGTCATCCTTTCAGAGTTGCTGTCGAATGTGTCGGCATTATCCTTTCTGATCAAGACGGCAGACATGGTATGGGAGCCGAAGGCAGATTTGAACTTGATTAAATACGATCTATATATTCAGGTCAAACTAAATCTGTTGACCATGCTGACGATTGCCGTTGCATTTTTGCTTTACCGCAAGTTGTAAACAGGGAAAGGAGCTGCCAACCTTGATCATTCTAGCGTCTTCCTCTCCTCGTCGGAAGGAATTGCTGGGCTTGCTGTCGCTTTCTTTCGAAGTGATTCCCAGTCATGCAGATGAAACCATAGAGGAGTCGCTGCCTCCCGGTGAGATTGTAGAGGAACTGTCATTCCGCAAGGCACGGGAAGTGCTGGGCGCACATCCGAAGATCACAGAGGGAATTGTCATCGGCTCGGATACCATCGTGGTACTGAACGAGCGCAAGCTGGGTAAACCGTCCAGTCCGGAGGAAGCAGAGCAAATGCTGCACGCTTTGCAGGGAGGCCCCCACTATGTGTATAGTGGAATTGCCTGCCTGGACGCAGCTTCCGGCAAAGAAGCGGTGTCTCACAAGCGTACTCGGGTTTATATGAAAGAGCTGTCCGCAGCGCAAATACGACGCTATGTCGCAACAGGGGAACCGATGGACAAGGCGGGCGCCTATGCCATTCAAGGCAGAGGGGCTGCCCTGGTGGATCGAATCGAAGGCGATTATTTTAATGTGGTGGGCATGTCTGTTTCACTGCTGGCCGATATGCTGGGAGAGTTTGGCATCGAGATTCCCTGATGAGCACGAATGAAATGAATATGAAAATGAATGTGGAGGATGACCATGGAAGCACATCGCTATACATTGCGCGATGTGCCCTTAGAGGATAGACCCCGCGAGCGATTACTTCAATTTGGGGCACAGGCAGTCAGTAATACGGAATTGCTAGCTATACTGTTAAGAACCGGAACCGTGTCAGAATCCGCTGTTCATTTGGCACAGCGTATTTTCAGCGAAGTGGGCGGCCTGCGAGCGCTGGTCGATTCGAGTGTGGACCAGTTAACCGACATTCGAGGCATTGGACCCGCCAAGGCTGTGCAAATCAAGGCAAGTATTGAGCTTGGCAGACGATTGTCCAGAGCCAGTCTGGACGAACATCCCGTGATCCGAACACCGGAGGATGCTGCAATGCTGGTGATGGAGGATTTGCGGTATTTGCAGAAAGAACATTTCGTTTGCCTGTTTCTGAATACGAAGAATCATGTTGTGGGACAAGAAACCTTATCCATGGGAAGCCTGAATGCTTCTATCGTTCATCCAAGAGAAGTGTTTCGTGCCGCCATAAAAAGGAGCAGCGCTTCGATTATCTGTGTACATAACCATCCGAGCGGAGATCCTGAACCAAGTCCTCAGGATCTGGACATGACCAAACGCTTGATGGACGCAGGGGAAATCATTGGAATCGAGGTGCTGGATCACATTATTATTGGCGACCAACAATTTATCAGTCTAAAACAGAAGGGCTATATGTAGAAATAATATGTAGAAATAACAACAAGAGGGTTTAAGACATCACAGAGATGCTTAAGGATAAGGAAGGAGCAAGGACCATGTTTGGTGGTTTTACGAGAGATTTAGGGATTGATTTGGGCACGGCAAATACACTGGTCTATGTAAAAGGGAGAGGAATCGTCGTCAGGGAACCATCCGTTGTCGCGATTCGTACAGATTCAAAAACAATAGAGGCTGTCGGAGAAGACGCCAAGCGCATGATTGGACGGACACCGGGCAACATTCGTGCCGTCAGACCGATGAAAGACGGCGTCATTGCCGATTTTGAGACGACTGCAACCATGATCAAATATTTCATCCGCAAAGCACAGAAGCAGCGGATGCTGTTTCCGCGTCATCCGTATGTGATGGTGTGCGTGCCGTCTGGCATTACAGCCGTAGAGAAGCGTGCTGTGGAGGATGCGACCCGTCAGGCAGGAGCCAAAGAAGCCTACACGATTGAAGAGCCGTTTGCAGCTGCAATCGGGGCCGATCTGCCGGTATGGGAACCTACCGGTTCGATGGTCGTGGATATCGGGGGCGGGACGACCGAGGTGGCGGTTATTTCGCTTGGAGGCATCGTAACGTGCCGCTCTGTGCGGGTGGCAGGTGATGAGATGGATGAGGCGATCATTCAATATATCAAGAAAAATTACAATCTGATGATCGGAGAGCGGACATCCGAGCAGATCAAGATGGAGATCGGTTCTGCGGTGAAGCTGGATCCGACCGAAAGCATTGAGATTCGGGGAAGAGATTTGCTGACCGGTTTGCCGAAAACGATCTCTGTGACATCGGACGAAATCGTAGAGGCGTTATCCGATACGGTAAACAGTATTGTGGAAGCGGTCAAGGTGACTCTTGAAAAATGTCCGCCTGAGCTGTCCGCAGATATTATGGATCGCGGCATTGTACTGACCGGAGGCGGCGGCTTGCTGCGTAATCTGGATAAATTACTGGCAGATGAAACGGGCATGCCGGTAGTTGTAGCGGACAATCCACTGGATTGTGTCGCGATTGGCACGGGAAGAGCCCTGGAAAATATCCATCTGTTCAAAACAAAAAGTGGTCCGACCAGTCGCTCAAGAAGATAGACAGGGTTCATGTTGATAAGAGGTTGCAGATGAAATTGAAGTAGAGCCATTCAGTTGGAAGGTGTTCACATTGTTTAGGTTTTTGGGGAACAAGCGGTTATTCATTCTTCTTTTCAGCTTGATTTTTTTTATTGGGGTGATGGGCATTTCCTTTTTGAAAAGGGAAAGCCCTACTTGGCCTGAAAAATTTATATCGGATACGATTGGCTGGACACAAGGGCTTGTCTACAAGCCTGTCTCCGCGGTTGCGGGTTTCTTCAGCAATGTCTCTCAAATCGGGGACTGGTATGAAGAAAACAAGGTTTTGAAACAAACATTGGCTCATTACGCCAAGGACGTGGCCAGATTGAATGCACTGGAATCCGAGAATGAGCGCCTGAAGGAAGCTCTGGCTTTTACGGAAAGACAGAAATCCAAGGATGACTATACATATCGAATTGCCAGGGTGGTCGCGACAAGTCCGGATGCCTACAATCGAAGTATCAAGATCGACCTCGGAGAAAAAGACGGGATTAAGGAGAACATGGCGGTCATGACACCACAGGGACTGATCGGCATCATTAACCGCGTATTCCCGTTCCACTCCAATGTTCAGCTCATCACTGATCTGAACAACCAGTCGATTCGTCTGAAAGGGATCTCTGCAACGGTAAGAGGCAAGGAAGGTTCTTCCTTTGGCATTATTGAAAATTATGACAAGGAAGAGAATAAGCTGCTCATGACCAAGATCAAGACCGAGGACACCCTGGAGGAAAATGATATCGTGGTTACTTCAGGCAAGGGAGGCATTTACCCGGAAGGAATCGAAATCGGGGTTGTAAAGTCCAGGAATGTCGGGGAATTCGGACTGACGCACACCGCCCAAATCGAACCTTCTGCAGACTTCCAGCACTTGACGGAAGTATTTATCATTGAGATGCCGGATGTGTTGGGCGAATGATGAGAAAACAGATGCTCTGGGTGCTGGTGCTGCTTGTTTTTATTTTGGAGGGGTCATTGATTCCGTGGTTATTTCCCCGGGAATGGCTGTTTCATCTATCGTTTCGTTTTGTTCTGGTGCTTATCCTCATGGTCGCAATCAAGGGCAAGCGCCATCACAGCATGGCGATGGGTATCGTATTTGGCATCTTGTATGATATTCTTTTTTTCGGGCATATGCTGGGCATGTATACATTCGTTATGGGACTGTGCGGTTATGCAGCCGGATTATATGCAGAGAAACTGCAGCCCGCCTTTCTCGGGTCCATATGGATCATCGCGGCATTTCTGCTGTTTGAAGAGGTGGCCGTATACAGCATTTATGCACTGTTTCAAATTCATCAGGAATCGATCATCTGGGCATTTAGCCAGCACATGGTCCCTTCCATTTTGCTGAATTTGTTTTTTGCAGTCGCCATCTACTTGCCATTTAACAGTATGATCGAAAAATCGGAACAGAAGGAAGTTCGGAATCGCTGATCCCATTCACTTCAGAGGCAGACAGAGGCGAGCGATGCGTGCTTCCTTGTGTTTTTTGCAGAAAGTCAGGCAGGAAAATGAATAGAGCAGGCAGAATTCTAATAGGTGGGAGGTAGTTTGCTGCATGACCACCATAAACAAACCAAACGTAACGATCAAGGGTGTGAAGGACGGTCTTGTCTTTCTGCTTAATGATCAATGTGAATTTCAAGAGCTCTTGTCAGAGCTCAAACATAAATTGGAGCACACGCATCAGCAGATTTTGAGCGGGCCTATTATTCATGTGCAAATCAAGCTTGGGACAAGGCTCATTTCGCCGCAGGAGCGTCAGGAGATCCAGGATATCCTCAAGAGCCGCGGCAATCTGATCGTGCAATCGATTGAGTCCGAGGTCGAGGAAGAAGCCAGCAAATCGGGAAAAAATGTAAAGGTTCTCAAAGGCATGGTTCGATCCGGACAGACGATTAATCATCACGGCAACCTGCTGTTTATCGGCGATGTGAATCCGGGTGGCAGTCTGGTATGCACCGGAGATATCTGGATCATGGGTTCACTAAGAGGCATGGCACATGCGGGCTCTGAAGGGAACGAGGAAGCCGTCATTGCGGCCTCGCATCTCAGACCCACCCAACTGAGGATTGCGGATTGCATCAGTCGCCCGCCAGATGAATGGGGAATTGACGAAGCCTTCATGGAATTCGCTTACCTGGAGAAGGGAAGCATGCAAATAAACAAAATCACGCATTTATACAAAATACGACCAGGAGCTATGGAATTTAAAGGAGTGTGATTGAGTTGGGAGAGGCCATTGTCATCACTTCTGGTAAAGGCGGAGTGGGCAAGACGACAACATCTGCGAACATCGGAACCGCATTGGCATTGCTAGGGAAGAAAGTATGTATGGTAGATACAGATATTGGATTGCGCAATCTGGATGTGGTGATGGGACTTGAAAACCGCATCATTTTCGATTTGGTGGATGTCGTGGAAGGTCGATGCAGGTTGCCGCAGGCGTTAATCAAGGACAAACGATTTGACGAACTGTATATGCTGCCTGCTGCACAGACAAAGGATAAGCATTCCGTGACACCGGAGCAGATGAAAGTCATCATCGAACAATTGAAGCTGGAGAACGACTATGTCATCATTGATTGTCCGGCGGGGATTGAACAGGGATTCAAAAATGCGGTGGCAGGTGCGGACAAGGCCATCGTCGTCACGACACCGGAAAATGCGGCCGTTCGGGATGCTGACCGGATTATTGGGCTTCTCGAGGCGGAGAAGATCGAAGGACCGCTGTTGGTCATCAACCGGATTCGGCCCAACATGCTCAAGGCAGGTGAAATGCTGGATATCGATGAGATCTGCCAGGTATTGGCGATTGACTTGCTGGGCATTGTCCCTGATGATGAACATGTCATCAAGGCCGCGAATATGGGTGAGCCCACCGTCATGAATCCCAGCTCCAAGGCGGCGATTGCCTATCGCAATATTGCGAGACGGATTCTTGGAGATCAGGTTCCGCTTATGGCGCTGGAAGACAAACCAGGCATGATGAAAAAAATTAAAAAGTTTTTTGGAATAGGATGAGCATGCTTTGCTGGATAAGCTGAAAAGAGTCGATTGGCTGGTTATCATGATTCTGGTAGGCTTTATGATGATCAGTACACTGTTGATACACAGTGCCATTGAAGGACAAGCGAAATTTGCCGGATTCGACAAGCGAAATGTCATTTTGTATATACTCGGCTTCATTGGTCTTTTTACAACGATGTTTATCGATTATCGCATCCTCTCGAAAGCCGGTCCGTTTATTTATGGTATCGGCTTCATCTTATTGATCTATGTATTATTTTTCGGAGAGCCGATCAACAACGCCAAAGGCTGGATCAAGCTGGGGAGTTTTACCTTTCAGCCTGCGGAATTGATGAAGCTGGCCATTATTATTCTGGTGGCGCAGCTCATGGCTCGCAGGAACGGCGAACAGCTCGATTTGCTCAAGGATGCGCTGCCGATTACGATGGTCGTCTTTGTACCGTTTGTGGTCGTGATGCTGCAACCTGACCTCGGGAACGCGATCATTTACATGGTTATCCTGGTCGGGATGCTGTGGATCGGGAATTTGCGACTGAAGATCGTACTGGCAGGGCTGACGGTAGCGGTCGTCTTTTTTGCCTCCTTCTTGTTCCTGTATCAGTCTTATCATGATCAGTTGGAAAGCTACTTGAGGGAACAGGAAAAAGCCCACTGGATGACGCGTGTAGATACTTTCCTTTACCCGGAAAAGGTGTCCTCTGATGCGATTTACCATGTGAAGCATTCCAAGATTGCCATCGGTACCGGAGGCTTGACGGGCGAGGGATTCAAGCAGGGCGAATGGAACAGCAAGCATTTTGTGCCTTACACGTATTCAGACTCCATCTTTTCCGTTCTGGGAGAGGAGTTTGGCTTCATCGGATCGTCGATGCTGATGCTGCTCTACTTTTTGCTCATTTATCGGATGATTCTGATCTCCCTGCAGGCTAGCCATCTGAGCGGGGCCTATATGATTATCGGGATCGTGTCTATGTTTGTCTTCCAGGTGTTTGAGAATGTCGGCATGCTGATCGGACTGATGCCGCTCACCGGGATTACCTTGCCGTTTATCAGCTATGGCGGGACCTCCCTGCTTATCAACATGGCTTCGATTGGCCTGGTGCTCAGTGTGAAGGTTCATCAGGAGAAGAAGTCGATGTTTGTGGAAGAATAATATCCCTATCAGAAAAGGAGCTGTACCACCAAGATGCTGAATCTTGGGGACAGCTCCTTTTTGTTGTTCACACAAAGAAAATGGTATCGTCCGTCAGGGCTCTTCGATATATTCCCGCTCGCCTGTCTTGGTATTGAAGTAAACCCGATATGATTTGCCATCCTTCGGGTCCTGGAATACCTCATGCGTGCGCCGCAGGTCACCGCTGAGCAGATTGCCCTTGTTCTTCGGTCTGTACCGCTTGTCATAAAACAGATAACCGAGCATGATGAGCGAGGCAGCGAGCACAACCTGGATGATGATCCAACCCCATACCATCTGCATGCTATTCCTTTTTGACGACTTTTACAGCGGTTCCGTACGCGACAATCTCGCTCATATTGCTGCCTACATCCCCACTGTCAAACCGCATCATCACAATGGCATCTGCCCCCATTTTATGTGCGTTCTGAACCAGTCTGTCGAGCGCCTGTCTGCGGGCATCCTCGATCATCTGGGTATACTGCTTTACTTCTCCCCCCACGAGTCCCTTCAGGGAAGCCATAATATCCCCGCCAAGTCCGCGTGCTCGGACAACGACACCGAAGGAGGTGCCCAGCACTTCTGTCACTTCGTAACCTACCAGATGTTCTGTTGTGGAAACGAGCATGTTGATCCCCTTCCTTTCCTGATATCCATCTTTTTATTATAAAACATTGCCTTCCGCAAACCTAGTGACCACAGTCATATGCCCGGTCATAACCTCATACAATTGGAACAGGGACAAGCCTTGAATGAAGAACGTGCGGAGGGTTGAGGATGAATCGAAACGAATTGCAGCAAAAGGAACATATTCGTATACGCAGACAAGCCCGAATGAAGAAGCTGGTACAGGCTTCACAAAATCGCAGAAATGAAAAACATACTACTGATGAAGTGTATGCACAAGCTCCGAATGTCATGCACCACCAACCCGATACACCCCTTCATGATCCGGAGTGGCTGTGGAAGCAGGAACAGAAGAAAAAATGGCGCGGGACGGATACGTTATCTCCCTATTCGGTCGTTTTTTCCTGGTTTCGCATCCATCTGTTCATTTGTATCGGGCTGTTTATACTCGTATGGATACTTTTTCAGACAGAATCTACCTGGAGCGAACCCGGCCGTCAATTTGTTCGAACGGCGATGCATGAGTCCATCCAGTTTGAGCAGTTGGAAGCCTGGTATGCGGAGAGGTTCGATGATTCTCCTTCTTTTCTGCCGAGTTTCGGGGGGGAAGACAGTCAGTCGGAGCAAGCAGCGGCCCGCTCATTGCGAAAAATGTTCGTCCCACTGGCTGGGGAGATCGAAGCCGACTTTTCGGATACGGGCAAGGGAGTCTGGATCAAGCCGCGTGACGAGACGGGCACAGTGGTGGCCATGGATACGGGCAGAGTGATGTTTGCAGGGAAAACAGAAGAACTCGGAAGCACCCTCATCATTCAGCATGCCAACCAGCTTCATTCGGTTTATGGCCATTTCACAGCCGATGTCTACAAGAAGGATGACTGGATCGAAGGCGGGGAGCAGATTGGAACCATTGATCGCCAGCAAGAGCAGAACGGACTGTTTTTCGCTATTGTGAAGCAGGAAACGTATCTCGACCCGCTGGATGTGGTGGCATTTGATTAAATGGAGAGGGATTTCGGTTTCGATCCACCCGTTGTTTTCCTTCACGCTGTTGCTGTCGATCCTAACCGGGTCTTTTCTGGAAGTCACGCTGTTATTTACACTAGTTCTCATTCATGAGTGGGGACATGTCGTGGCAGCCAGGAGTCTGGGCTGGAAAGTGATTCGGGTGCAGATTCTCCCCTTTGGAGGTGTAGCAGAAATGGAGGAGCATTTTCCGCCATTGTGGGAGGAAGTGGTGGTCGCCCTGGCTGGACCGGCTCAAAATTTCTGGTTAATCGGGCTTGGCTGGATGATGATGGAGCTGCAGTGGTGGGGAGAAGCATGGGGAATGTATGTGATTGAGGCGAATCTGATGATCGCCCTTTTTAACTTCATCCCGATTGCGCCACTGGACGGAGGCAAGTTGCTGCAGGCAGGGTTTAGCCGCCTTTTTGCCTTTCATCAGGCGTTGATATGGACAGCGGGAACGGGTCTGCTGCTAAGCGGACTCCTCATTCTCTTCGCGATGTACAGCCTGACCATCCAGGCCGTTTCCCCTCATCTGTGGATGATCGCCCTGTTTTTATTTGTATCCAACTATTATGCGCTAAAGCATGTGCCTTATCGGTTTATGCGATTTTTGATTGCCAGAGGGCGCGAGCCTCGTACAGTGCCTGAACGAAGGAAGACAGGATTTAAGAGAGAACCTTCCATTTATGTAGATGTCCATACCCCGGTTGAAATGGCGGTCAGACAGCTTCGGCGTGATCCCTGCCATCTGATCTATGTGTATGGCCCGCAAGGACATATCCAGCATGTGATGAAGGAGCACAAGCTCATCGAGTGGTTCTTCGATCCGGTCTGGCGGAAACGAACGTTCTCACAATGTCTTCCCTGACAGGACGGGAAGACTGGGAACAATCGGTCATTCTCTATGAGAGGAATTATGATAGAATGAAAATAGGAGCATCGCGCAACATGATGACATATGCACGTGGCGTGGCCAGATGGATCATGACCATGTAAGGACAAAGCAAGAGCCTAGAGGTGGAACGGATGAAACGGATTGTAGTGCAACAGGATCGTGAACGTACGCAAATCGCTTTGCTGGAACAAGAGAGATTGATTGAATTTGCAGCAGAGGATCATGAATATGACGGTCAACTGCTCGGCAATTACTACAAGGGCAGGATCGTCAATGTCCTTCCCGGAATGGATGCCGCCTTTGTCGATATTGGACTGAAGAAAAATGCCTTTCTTCATATTGATGATCTGCTCCCTGCTCATTTGGAGAAGCATCCGAAGAAAAAGCCGTCTATCGAACAGTTGGTTCAGATAGGACAGGAACTGTTGGTGCAGGTGACGAAGGAGCCGTTGGGAACCAAGGGCGCCCGGGTCACGACCCATTATTCCTTGCCTGGACGGTGGCTCGTCTATATGCCGCATGCAGATTATGTAGGCGTTTCCAGAAAGATTGAAACGGAGGAGGAGCGGGAGCGTCTCAAGCAGTTCGGGGAACAATTCCGGCAGGACGAAGAAGGTCTCATTCTTCGTACCGCGGCAAACGGCGTGGCGGAGACTTCACTGCAAACGGATCTGGAGAAGCTCAGAGAGAGATGGCATCAGCTTTCCCGTGCAGTAGCATCGGCAGACGCGCCCGCCCAGATCTTTCAGGAGCTGGACATGCTTCCGAGGATGGTTCGGGATCTGTTTACCGAAGATGTTGAAGAGGTCATTTTGAATCGCAAGCAGGCAGCGGATGAGGTCATTCGGTACACCAGCTCCTATTCCCCGGAACTGGCCGGTCGGGTTCGAGCAGAGAATCACCATGCCCTGTTTGACAAGTTCGGCATTCAGCAAGAGATCGAACAGCTCTTCCAGCCGCGAGTGTGGTTGAAAAGCGGCGGGTATCTTCATCTGGATCATACGGAGGCTCTCACGGTCTTCGATGTGAATACAGGCAAGTATACGGGCAGTGTAGAGCTGGAAGAGACCGTATTCCACACAAATCTGGAAGCGGCCGAGATGATCGCGAGACTGCTGAGGGTACGGGATATCGGAGGCCTCATCATCATCGATTTTATTGATATGAAGAAAGAAGCGCATCGCGAGGCCGTGTTTGAAAAGCTGGAGACCTGCATGAAACAGGATCGGACAAAATCGATTGTGGTAGGCTGGACGCAGCTGGGCTTGCTGGAGATGACGCGCAAGAAAGTCAGGGAGCACAAAAGCGAGCTCGGGTACAGCACGTGTCCGACTTGTGCAGGTCTCGGCCTGATTCAGAAACATATTGCCTATCTTGATGAGGTATGATATTATCTTTAATTGAGTGTGTGCCGAGTCACATGCTGTAACCGCACCAAAAAGGTACGCAAGAGAATGATCATTCATTCCACCTGGCTTGGGCGAGTCTGAGATATGAGGAGGTGCAGCCATGTACGCAATTATTGAAACTGGCGGAAAACAGTACAAAGTTCAAGAAGGCGATGTATTATTCATCGAGAAATTGAATGCAGGTGAAGGTGAGTCCGTAACGTTTGACCGTGTTGTCGCAGTATCCAAGGGAGAAGGTCTTGTTGCCGGAGCTCCATTGGTTGAAGGCGCCAGCGTTTCTGCGAAAGTAGAAAAGCACGGAAAAGGACAAAAGCTTGTTGTATTCAAATACAAGCCGAAAAAGAACTACCACAAAAAGCAAGGTCATCGTCAGCCTTACACGAAAGTCGTGATCGAAAAGATCGAAGCGTAAGAGGCTCACATGATTGAGGTCTATGTATATACCAATGCGCAGGACCATATCATCGCTTACGAGATTACCGGGCATGCACATTATGCAGACCCGGGACAGGATATCGTCTGTGCAGGCGTATCAGCCGTTTCCATTGGGACTGTAAATGCGCTCGAAGAGCTGCTGGATATTCATTGTGAGGCCGAGATGAACGAAGACGGATATCTGTCTGCGATTCTCCCCGCTGTCACTGATCCGGAGCGATTTGATCAGGCACAGTTGCTGTTGCGCTCAATGGTTGTCACGTTAAAAGGAATTGAAGCATCGTATGATGCGTATGTACGCATACAATTTGAATCCGAGGGAGGGAAAACGCCATGTTGAATATGAACCTGCAATTGTTTGCATCCAAAAAAGGGGTAGGTTCCACGAAGAACGGTCGCGACAGCATCGCGAAGCGCCTGGGTACCAAGCGTGCGGATGGTCAGCTTGTAAAAGCGGGCAACATCCTGGTTCGTCAAAGAGGAACGAAGATTCACCCTGGAACAAACGTAGGAATTGGCTCTGACGACACTTTGTTCGCAAAGGTTGAAGGAGTTGTTAAATTCGAGCGTTGGGGACGTGACCGCAAGAAGGTCAGCGTTTATCCTGCTGAGCAGGCTGCACAAGCTTAATTTGCCAAACGTGCAACGTTTTCAGGAATAAGACAGATCCCTAAAAACCCGGTGAGATCACCGGGTTTTTCCTATGAGCAGAGTAGAAATCCGGCCTGAAATTTCTACCTATTTGCATCCAAACATGGTATACTGTCAAAGAAAATTACGGGGAGAACCGGTCGAAAACGAACGAGCCGAGAATCGTTTGGACGAGCTTATATGAGCCGAATCTAGCGAGAAACCATTTGCGAGAGGCAACGTCATACGAATGGGAAAGCAAAGGGGAGACGTACCATGAATCAAGAGGCTAAAGTGCAAATGGCATTTGCCTGTTTGGCAATCGGTTGTATCGCCTTTATTCTATTGATTGATGGGTCAGTCTGGGTCCAGGGACTCGCGCTGGGATTGACTGCCGCGTTATGGTGGTATTGGATGAGAAGGAATCATCGAAATATCGTCCATCAGCATCATACCCATTACACGAAGCTGATGATGGACAAGAGCAAGTTGTTTGAAGATACATTCCGAATGCAGCGCCATGATTTATTGAATGATATCCAGTTGATCAAGGCGTATTTGCAGCTCGGCAAGCTGGAGCAGCTGGAACAGAGCATTGAAGCACTGCGGTTTCGTTTGATGGAGGAAAGCCTGATATTCAAGCTGGGCTGTCCGACCCTGGCTGCTGATCTGTATGCACTTAAATTAAACTGGAAATCCGGTGATCTGCATATTGCACTGGATCAGATCGAGAATCCGGTCGCGCAAATGAAAAATCCGGGAAAGGCAAGCGCGTTGATAGCCGATCTGGTCAAAACCGTGGCAGATCATTCCCGGTATACGATGGGTGAACTGAATGAGTGTGATTTACGGGTATCGAGGAGTGAGGCAGGTATCCGGCTGGAACTGGAATACATCGGAGAATTGGACTATCCGGGTATGAGGCAATCGTGGTCGAGACTGAAGGAACAGGCCAATGTGGAGAATGAATACCAGATGAATTGGGAATCCGAAGAGGATAGGGATCGGATGACCATTGATTTTCCATTGGCCAATTTGGATTGAGGTGAAGAGATGTTTGTAGACAAGACGAAAATATACATTAAAGGTGGAAACGGTGGAGACGGACTGATCTCTTTCCATCGCGAGAAATATGTGGCAGAAGGCGGCCCGGCAGGTGGAGACGGAGGAAAAGGCGGAGATGTGATCTTCCGAGTGGACGAAGGCTTGCGAACCCTGGTGGATTTCCGCTATCAGAAGCACTTCAAGGCCAAGAGAGGCGAAAAAGGCAAGCCGAAAAATCAGTATGGCGCCAATGCCGACAATATGGTTGTGCGAGTTCCGCCGGGTACGGTCATTGTCGATGATGACACCGGAGAAGTGGTGGCCGATCTCGTGGAGCATGGTCAGGAAGTAGTCGCTGCGAAGGGTGGACGTGGAGGACGAGGCAACGTTCGCTTTGCCACACCGAAGAACCCGGCTCCGTATATCGCTGAGAATGGCGAAGAGGGAGAAGAAAAATGGGTTGTGCTGGAATTGAAGGTGATGGCGGACGTGGGCCTGGTAGGCTTTCCGAGTGTCGGAAAATCGACCCTGCTGTCTGTCGTATCCGCAGCCAAGCCGAAGATTGCCTCCTATCATTTTACAACCCTGTCACCCAATCTGGGTGTCGTGCAGGTTGAGGAAGGGCGCAGCTTTGTCATGGCTGATCTGCCGGGACTGATTGAAGGGGCGAGTGAAGGCATCGGACTGGGTCACGAGTTCTTACGGCACATTGAGCGTACCCGTGTGATCCTGCATGTCATCGATATGGCGGCTACGGAAGGCAGAGATCCGTTTGACGATTACCTGAAAATCAATGACGAGTTGTATCGCTACAATGATAAGCTGGCGGAGCGACCTCAGATTATCGCGGCCAACAAGATGGACGTGCCGGAGGCGGAAGAACAGCTGGTTCAGTTCAAGCAGAAGCTGGCAGAGCAGGGCGGAGACACGCGCATTTTTCCGATTTCTGCGGTGGCCCAGCAGGGTGTGAGAGATATGATCTATCACCTGGCTGAACTGCTGGATCAACTTCCGCAGCAGGCCGTCGTTGAAGAAGTGGCAGAGACGGAAGAACGTAAGGTGTACCGGCTGGATCGCAAGGATGAAGGACCGGAGTTCACCATCCGTCGCGAAAATGATACCTTTGTTGTGGAAAGTGAGAAAATCGAGAACCTGCTGAAACGCAGCCAAATGAGTTCATATGATGCGGTGATACGCTTTGCCCACATTATGCGAAAAATGGGCGTAGACAAGGCGTTGCGCAATCGGGGAGCCGAGGATGGCATGATCATCCGCATCGGGGAATATGAATTTGAATTTGTGGAAAAAGAATAACGTCCATCCCTCCGGGTTCTTATTGTTCCTTGGAGGGATTTTTTTTGCGTGTGCCTATTGTCGAGTCCCGCATAATCCGCTATAATGTCCACTATACGAAAACAAGAGTCTTTCCAGAAAGGACGTTATCCAGTGACGGAAAAGCATACGGATCGGTATTATCTGGTTCGGGAAGATCTACTGCCGGAAGCCGTACTCAAAACGATAGAGGCCAAGGCTCTTCTGGCCCACAGTGAAGTTCAGACCGTTCACGAAGCCGTGGAGCGGGTGGGATTAAGCCGGAGTGCATTTTACAAGTACAAGGATGGCGTCTTCGAGCTCAATCACATGCAGCAGGAACGAATTGTGACGATCTCACTCGATCTGATGCACCGTTCGGGGATCCTTTCCCGGGTATTGTCGATGATCGCCGGACATTCGGGTAACGTACTGACGATTAACCAGACGATTCCTCTCCAGGGTATGGCCAATGTGGTCATGTCGGTCGATACATCGCAAATGGGTGCCCAGTGGTCGGCCCTGCTTCACGATCTGAAGGAGCAGGAAGGCGTCAAGCGTGTCCAGGTGGTTGGACAGGGTGCAGCTTCCTACTGAATCCTTTCAACGGAAAACTCGTTGCACAATCTTTTCCATCCGCGTTACAATGAGAGAGCAGCTTTGAAGAGAAACGTGAAGAAGCATGTCGAAAGCATGATCAGATAGATATACGAGATATGGGAGGCGTGGATATGAAACCAATCAAAGTGGGGATGCTTGGTCTCGGTACAGTGGGTACTGGAGTCATCCGGATCGTCGAAGGTCATCAGGATGATCTGCAGCGCAAGATCGGCTCTGCCGTGGAGATCGTGAAAGTTCTCGTCAAAGACAAGAACAAGCCAAGAGATGTAAGTTTGCCGGAAGAGGTCTTGACAGAAGATCCATATGAGGTGCTTCATCATCCGGAGATCGATGTGATTATTGAAGTGATGGGTGGAACGGGCCATGCGAAAACATGGATGATGGAAGCGCTCAGGCAGGGCAAGCAGGTGGTCACGGCCAACAAGGATCTGATGGCGACCAGTGGTTCCGAATTGATCGAAGAAGCTCGCAAACAGCAATGTGATGTCCTCTATGAAGCAAGTGTAGCGGGCGGAATCCCTATTTTGCGTACCATCGTGGAGGGCTTCTCCTCGGATCGCATTCAGAAGATGATGGGCATCGTGAACGGCACGACTAACTATATCCTGACGAAGATGAGCCAGGAGGGCGCGAGCTACGATGATGTGCTGGCAGAGGCGCAAGCGCTCGGCTATGCCGAAGCGGACCCTACCTCTGATGTAGAGGGACTGGATGCGGCATACAAGATGGCGATACTGGGTACGCTTGGTTTCCATACGAACGTATCGATGGATGATGTCACCGTGAAAGGGATCACGAGCGTCACCAAGGAAGATATCCAGTACGGCAAACGACTCGGCTATGAAGTGAAGCTGCTCGGAATTGCGGAACGTCAGGATGATTCGATCAGTCTGACGGTACAGCCCACCATGGTGAAGGCGACGCATCCGCTTGCTTCCGTCAACGGGGTATTCAATGCCGTGTATGTATACGGGGAAGCAGTTGGTGAGACGATGTTTTACGGACCGGGCGCGGGTGAGATGCCAACCGCTACCTCCGTTGTCGCGGATTTGGTTGCCGTATGCAAAAACATCAAGCTGGGCGTCAGTGGCAAGACCGGCGCCGTTGCCTATAAGGAAAAGAAGCTGAAGACAGATCAGCAAATCTCATGCAAAAACTTCCTGCTCCTGCACGTAGCCGACAAGGCGGGTGTACTAGCCAGGATTACCGAGATTTTCGCGCAGCATGAGGTCAGTCTGGAATCGGTGCTCCAGCATCCGAACCAGCATAATCCGGCGGCCGAAATCATTATCATTACGCATGATGCCACCAAGGCGAGCATGAATAACGTCTTGGAGACGCTGGACGGATTGGATGTCGTCCACGAAATTCGCAGTGTCTACCGCGTAGAAGGCTAACGTCAAAGTATATCATTGGACAATTAATCAATTGTAAATCATACAGATTGCAAAAGTAATCATTCATTCAACGCCCAAACAGAAAGGAATTCGATTCATGAGATATCCAGGACTATTAGAAACTTACCGTTCGTTGCTTCCGATTACTGAAAAAACACCGATGCTGTCATTGCATGAAGGCAATACACCTCTCTTTCATGGAGAGAAAATTTCCGACATGCTGAATATGGACGTTTATTTCAAATATGAAGGGTTGAATCCAACTGGTTCCTTCAAGGACCGTGGCATGGTGATGGCGGTTGCCAAAGCAATGGAGGAAGGCAGCAATACCATTATGTGTGCATCCACAGGCAACACATCCGCTGCCGCTGCCGCTTATGCAGCCAGAGGCGGATTGAACTGTATCGTCTTGATTCCGAACAACAACATTGCCCTCGGTAAACTGGCTCAGGCGATGATTTATGGCGCGAAGGTTATCGCAATCGAAGGCAACTTCGACCGTGCGCTGGAAATCGTGCGCGACATTACTGCCAAACATCCGATTACGCTGGTCAATTCCGTCAATCCGTATCGGATCGAGGGTCAGAAAACAGCAGCCTTTGAAGTGTGTGACCAACTGGGTCATGCGCCGGACTATCTGGCAATCCCGGTAGGGAATGCGGGCAACATCACGGCCTATTGGAAAGGATTCAAGGAATATCACGCTCAAGGCAAATCCAGCAGCTTGCCGAAGATGATCGGCTTTGAGGCGGAAGGCGCTATGGCGATTGTCAAAGGCGAGCCAATCAAAAATCCGGAGACGCTGGCGACCGCGATTCGCATCGGCAATCCGGCCAGCTGGGATGGAGCCGTACAGGCAGCAAACGAGTCCGGCGGACAAATCAACTACGTGACGGATGATGAGATTCTGGATGCGTACCGTTTACTTGCACGCACAGAGGGAATCTTTGCGGAACCGGCTTCTGCAGCTTCTCTCGCGGGCTTGATGAAGCTGCACAAGCAAGGGCAGTTTAAGAAAGGGGATTCCGCGGTTTGCGTCCTGACCGGAAACGGCCTGAAAGACCCGAACAATGCGATTGAAGCGGTGGCAGCGGAACCGCTCGTTGTAGAAGATACAGAAACTGCGGTTATGCAGGCGATTGAGAAACTGGGTGGACGGGAATGAGTCGGAACAACGTCTTGGTCAGGGTGCCTGCCAGCACCGCTAATATGGGGCCGGGATTTGATTCCTTGGGACTGGCCCTCCCCCAATATTTATGGGTTCGCATGTCGATAAGTGAACACACGGCTATACGGTTGCACGGGGATCATTTGAACGGTATCCCGACGACGAAGTCGAATCTGATTTACAAGATGGCGCAGCAGGTATTTGACAAGGTGGGCTTTCAGCAACCTGAGCTGGACCTGGATGTATACAGCGACATTCCGCTAACGAGAGGCATGGGCAGTTCGGCTGCCGCTATCATTGCCGGACTGGTTGCGGCTAACGAGCTGTCAGGAGCTACCCTGTCCGACGACGAGCTGTTTCAAATGGCAGCGATGAAGGAAGGTCATCCAGACAATGTAGGCGCAGCGCTCTATGGGGGCATGGTTGTCACGTCGATGGATGAGGACCGTGCATCTGTGGTCCGTTTGTCTCCACCTTCTGATCTGGCCTGCCTGCTTGTCGTCCCTGATTTTCAACTTTCAACCGAAAAGGCCAGAACCGTCCTTCCGGCTCAATTCTCGCGGGAAGATGCGGTCTATAATGTCAGTCACGCTTCCCTGCTGGTTGCCGCTATGGCTACCGGAGAGCTGGAACTGATTGCAACCGGCATGCAAGATCGCTTGCATCAGCCTTACCGGTCTTCACTCGTCCCCGGGATGGAAGAGATCCTGAGCTCGGCGACCTCCTATGGGGCGCTTGGCGTAGCCCTGAGCGGTGCAGGACCTACCTTGATCGCCTTTTTGCGTGCAGACAGTTCCCGACGTGAGGAGCTGGAGCGCTTTATGCTGGGGAGATTGCATCAGGAAGGCATTGCGGCAGAGGCGTACTTGCTCCGACCTGATGGTCAAGGGGTGTACGTGGTGGAAGATCCGAGCGCTGAGCCGCATCCATTTGATGCAAGCAAGGGGGAGATTCATTCATGCTGAAGGTCGCTTATTTAGGTCCTGAGGGAACGGTGTCCGAAGAATCTGCCCGCTATTTTTTTCAAGGCAAGGACGTTGCCTTCATTCCGTACAAAATTATTGGAGATGTTTTCGCCGCTACTTCCAAAGGCGAAACCGATCTGAGTGTCATCCCGATCGAGAATACGATTGATGGCTCGGTCAGTCTTCATCTGGATATGCTGGTGCACGACAATGAATTGCCGATTGCCGCAGAATGGGTGTATCCGTCTATCCAGAACCTGATTGGCATTGCCCAGGATGGTGAATGGGACATGCAGCGAATCAAGCGGGTGATCTCTCATCCGGTTGCCGTCGGTCAGTGTCGCGCTTTTATCAAGGAACATCTGCCTCATGCCGAGATTGAGACCGTCAGCAGTACCGCTGAAGGCGTGAGGATGGTTCAGGAATACGGACAGCCGGACATCGCGGCTATTGCGACCCAGCTGGCTGCGCGAAAATATGGCCTGTCCATTCTGCAGCCGACCATTCAGGATCATCATAATAACTTCACCCGGTTTCTGCTGGTGGGCAGCAAGCCTCCGAAACGAGATTCGCAGGGAAAGGTAAAAACGACGATCATGATTACACTGCCAGAAGATTACCCGGGAGCATTGCACCAGGTGCTGTCGGCCTTTGCCTGGAGGAGAATCAACCTGTCGCGCATCGAATCCAGACCTACCAAGAAGAAACTGGGCAGCTACTTCTTCTTCATTGACATCGAAGAAACGCTGGACTCGGTTCTGCTCCCGGCTGCGATTCAGGAAATTGAAGCCATTGGGTGCCAGGTGCGCATATTTGGCTCCTATATGAGTTATCGCTATGAAAGAGAACAATCGGAGGTGTAGTGCCCATGGCACAGGTTATTTACTTAAATGGAGAATTTGTAAGCAAAGAGGATGCAAAGGTATCCGTGTATGATCACGGTTTTTTATACGGGGACGGCATTTTCGAAGGGATTCGCATCTATGAGGGCAACATCTTCAAATGTGATGAGCATCTGCAGCGGTTGTATGACTCTGCCAAATCGATCATGCTTGACATTCCGCTCAGCTACGAAGAGATGGAGCAGGCACTTGTTGAAACCGTGAAGCGCAATCAGCTGAAAAACGGGTATATCCGTCTGATCGTTTCCAGAGGAGCGGGCAACCTGGGTCTTGACCCTCGCCGATGCCCTGTAGCCAATGTGATCATCATTGTCGAGCAGCTGGCCATTTACAAGGAAGAGGACTACTTGAACGGCTTGAAGATCGTCTCGGTGTCAACGCGGCGCAATGTCCCGGATGCCCTGAACCCGAAGATCAAGTCACTTAATTACCTGAACAATATCCTCGTTAAAATTCAGGCAAACCTTGCTGGTGTCGGGGAAGCGCTGATGCTGAACAGCCAGGGTTATGTGGCAGAAGGATCTGGAGACAACATTTTCATCGTGAAAAATGGTGTGCTCACCACTCCGCCTAGCTATGTCGGAGCGTTAGAAGGAATTACACGGGCCGTGATAATGGAACTGTGTGAGCAGCTTGGCTATAAAGTGAAGGAAGAACCATTTGCTCTGCATGACGTGTATGTGGCGGATGAGGTGTTTCTGACCGGAACGGCAGCGGAGGTCATTGCCGTTCGCGAGGTCGATGCACGCATCATCGGTGAAGGAGCAGCGGGCCCGATTACGACGCACCTGTTGCAGGAATTCCGCAAAATTGTTCATGTAGACGGGGTCAAAGTACCGTATTAATTTGGAGCCCGCCAGGGATCGATCAAAGCTTCTCGGCTATCAAACCGATGAAGCTTTATTTTTTTGAGGTCAAATGCCCGGTTCGTGCATAGATATGGATTAGAAGGATCTATGCATCGAACAGGAGGTCGTATACCTTGAAAATTCATATTGTGAAAAACGGAGAACACTTGGCGCAATTGAGTGAAAAGTACGGAATAGAGAGCGAACGCCTGCTGACCTATAATCCGCATGTGCGGGATGGTCTGGCTCCGGGAATGAAGGTGAAAATTCCTGCTTTTTCCGAACAACTTGTCCTGACAAAAAGCACCCAGCGCGCTCGCATTCAGTCCACTGCATCGTCGGATCGGGACTCAGACGATGCGGACTCGGATGCACAGGATGAGGAACTGTATGCATTCGAATCCCTTGATGAAGAATACGATGAGCACCATCAGGATGAGGAAGCCGACAGCGAGGAGGAAGCCTCAGCGGTAAAACCGAAAGAGAAGCCTTCAGACAAGGATCAGCAAGAAGCATCTGATTCGTCCCCGGGAGAGGGTTATGCGACGCCACCGACTTCGTTCTATGATTTTCCCTGGGTGCTCGACGGCAGTCAGCACAGGCAGCAGGCCCCTTCGTTCTTTTCGTGGGCGCCTGCTCCGCTTCAGCCCCGTGCCCAGTCATCTCACCAACCGACAGGGAGCGAAGCGGGTCAGTCCTATTCCTCATATCCAGTCGATCATCAATTTCCCATGCAAGCCAACCCGCCTGGACATCCTGTGTATCCGTTCACGGCGCCGCCAGGTACAGGGGGACCCGGACAGCCTCCTTCCGTACCGAACTTCATGATGCCACCAACGCCGCAGCCGATTCACGAATGGTCCTGGGCTCCGGGCTATGCTCCGCACCATCCATCGCAATCTCCCTTCAACCAGGAGGAAGAGGGGGCGGCAGAATCAGAGGGTGAGGAGGAGCATTCAGCTCATAAATCCAAGGATGCAAAAGGCAAAAAATCTGGAAAAACCAGCAAACTCTCTTCCTCAGAAAAGAAGCCGCATCGAAAGAGCAAGGCGAAGAAAAATTGGCACATCCGCACGGATTTGATTGACCAGGATCGGAAACGAAAAGCTAGCCAACCCTGGATGAATATATGAATCACATGCATACCCTTCCTCCACTCTGGTAAAAATACGTATCAAATACCTTAGACCAGACCGAGCAGGTCATGGGTGGATGGAAGGTGATTGAGGTGTTTGATTCCAGATGGCTGAAGCAGCTGAAAAAGAAATTAAAAAACAAACGACGCCGCTGGGCACTCATGATTGGCGTTAGTGGTTGTCTGCTCGTGTGCGGGTTTGTGGTATGGTCAGCCTCTGATGCGATGGATCGTGATCGGGCTGTCATGGCTCCTTATTCATCTGCAGAAGAGAAGACCGTATATTTACATAAGGAGTATGTATGCGGAGAAGAAAAACAGTTGCTTGGCCAATTGAACGAAGCGGAAATGGATGAAATCAGGCAGGCTCATGACGATTGGGAGATGATGGAAACCAAGAGTGGGGAGATCATCTTCAGGCAGAAAGTAGAGGCCCTGTCCCCAGCTTGCAAGCAGTTTGGTTTTTTTGGCATCGATGAAGAGGGAAACCTGTCACTGTTCTATGGTCCTCCTTCTGATGAGCAAGTGATGCGGACCTTTTTCCAGATTGACATTGAATATCTGGAGAGCAGTTTGCCGCAAGCCACCGTTTTGCAGCTCTATGACGGGATTCCGGTTCGGGATCTGGAGGAATATGAGAGTGTGCTCTCGACTTTCAGTGATTATGCCGTAGAGGTTTTTCCCGAGGAAGAGCTGTGAGAAACAAGGACCGGAAGGTAGAGCATGATCGTTAGCATACAAGCTGAGAAAGAGTACGATTGCGTGAGAGGAACGATTCCTGCGCAACGTACTCTTTTTTGCTGCCTGTTTAGATTCTTGGCACTAGGTCACTTAACCCTCGACCCCTTATAGACTTATTTGCTATAATGTTAGGGAGGATACATATGTTCGCTTGTGGACAGGGAGAGGGAGGGACAGGCATGAGGATATTAGGCATCGATCCCGGCATTGCCATCGTTGGATTTGGCTTTGTCGATAAAAAAGGGAATCAGCTCTCTCCAGTGCAGTATGGGTGCATACAGACCGAAGCGCATACAGAGTCGGGAGAACGGCTCAAGCAAATCTATGAAGCAGTCTGTGAACTGATGGATCGATATCAGCCGGATGAAATTGCCGTAGAGAAACTGTTTTTTAATCGGAATGTCACGACCGCGTTTGCAGTCGGACAGGCTCGGGGAGTCGTGCTGCTGGCTGCTGCACAAAGAGGTGTGAACATAGCGGAATACACCCCCTTGCAAGTCAAGCAGGCGGTCGTTGGATATGGCAAGGCAGAGAAAAAACAGGTGCAGGAGATGGTGAAGATGATACTGAAGCTGCGGGTTGTCCCCAAACCGGACGATGTGGCTGATGCGCTCGCGATCGCCATTTGTCATGCGCACACTGCGCAAGTAACCTGGAAAATAAATGAGGGAAGCGCCAAATGATTGATTTTTTAAGAGGAACCGCGGTATATACAGAGTCGGATCATGTTGTGCTGGATGTTCATGGCGTGGGCTATCGGGCCTATTGTCCGAACCCGTACCAGTTCCAGACAGGCAAGGAATATACGGTTTACATGCATCATCATGTGCGGGAGGACGCCATATTGCTCTATGGATTCGGCACCAGGGAGGAGCAGAAGCTGTTCCGCACGCTGCTGGATGTCAATGGCATTGGGCCGAGAGTCGCACTGGGCATGCTTGCAGGAAGCAGGCCGGAAGCGGTAATTGCGGCGATCCAGCAGGAAAATGTGACCTTCCTGACGAAGCTTCCGGGTATCGGCAAGAAAACCGCGCAGCGCATATTGCTGGATTTGAAGGATAAGGTGGGGAGCCTCTATGATAGCGACGCAGGGATTGGTGATTTCGCTGAACTGCGGTCATTAAATGACCCTGATTTGCAAGATCCGTCTTCCAACTGGGCAGGCGCGAGGGAAGGCTTGCTGGCGCTTGGATTTTCGGATGAAGAAATTCGGGAGGCCTGGCGGAAACTGCAAGCTGAAATCTCAGCTGACGCTTCTGTCGATCAATTGATGAAACAGGCATTGAAGCAGCTGTACAAGGCATAGAGGAAGGGAGGCAGCTATGGACGAACGCATTATATCGGCAAACCTCATGATGGAGGATCAGCCGGTTGAATACAGCTTGAGGCCTCGCTATTTATCGGAATACATCGGTCAGGCGCAGGCAAAGGAAAATTTGAAAGTCTATATCGAAGCGGCCAAGCAGCGGGAAGAAGCACTCGACCATGTGCTGCTCTACGGCCCTCCAGGACTTGGCAAAACGACATTGTCGAATATTATTGCCAACGAACTGGGTGTCAATATACGAACCACTTCCGGGCCGGCGATTGAAAGACCGGGTGATCTGGCAGCGATTTTGACGAACTTGCAGGAGAATGATGTTCTCTTTATTGACGAGATCCATCGGCTGAATCGTTCCGTGGAGGAAGTGCTGTACCCGGCGATGGAGGATTATGCGCTGGATATCATTATCGGCAAGGGACCGAGTGCGCGTTCGGTACGGCTGGATCTTCCGCCGTTTACACTCATTGGTGCTACCACGCGCGTTGGATTGCTCTCGTCACCACTCAGAGACCGTTTCGGTGTCGTGAGCAGACTGGAATATTATACGGTCGACGAGTTGAGCTTTATTGTGTCACGGGCTGCGGACATCATGCAGGTTCATATCGATGAGGAAGCATCGATCGAGATTGGACGGCGTTCGCGTGGCACCCCGAGGATTGCCAACCGCTTACTGAAGCGGGTTCGGGACTTTGCCCAGGTGAAGGGCGACGGCCGGATTACGACTGAACTAGCAGAAGCTTCCTTGGAGCGACTGCAGGTTGATCCGCTTGGACTGGATCATATTGACCACAAAATGCTGGAAGCCATTATCAAGAGTTTCAGAGGCGGACCTGTCGGCCTCGATACCATTGCAGCTACCATTGGGGAAGAAAGCCAGACGATTGAAGATGTCTATGAACCGTATTTGTTGCAGATCGGATTTTTGCAGCGGACACCGCGAGGAAGGATGGTCACGGCTGCCGCATACCATCACCTGGGACTCGCGATGCCGAAAGACTAACTCATCCAGGATGACTTGATGAGCCATGGGAGGAACCAAGCTTATGTTGAAACGACTGCATGTTCGTCCGTTCGGATTTGTCGCACTTTGTCTGATGATGTTGTTTAGTACGATCGGGTCCCCACTGCAATCGGCTGCAGCGGCCGTACCTTCGCTGGAGGAGATCAGGGTGAGCCTGTTTATCGCCAAGCGGGGCAGTGTGCCAGCAGCTACTTTTCAATCCCAGAGTACCTTGTCGGTCGGACGCAAGGCGTCGGACGGTTACCGTCCCTGGATGTCCCTGTCCAAAGCATTTCGCGTCAGTGGCGATCAGTGGATGGTGAAAGTGGAAAGTTCTACGGATGCGAATCGGATGACGCAATTGCAAACGGCGATTCAGACTGCGGTTCCTGAAGCTTTTGTTTTTTCAACGACGCTAAACGGAAAAACGACGTATTCCCTTTATGCAGGCATGTACAAGGACGAGACTGCCGCTACAGCTGCCGCTCAGAAGCTGGGCCAGCACAGCAGTGTCCAGGGCAAGAACCTGAAGGTCACCGGTCCCAAGCGATTGATGGGTGGAAGCTATAGCAGCGAGGCTGAAGCGCTCAAGCAGCAAGCCAGCTTTGCAGCCGCAGGCTTTGTCAGTCATGTTGCCGTTCATGAAGAGGCAGGTGGCTCGATCCAATATACAGTCGTGGTAGGGGAGGAGTCTTCTTCCGGCAAGCTGACTGAACTCAGCAGCCAAGTCAGCGCGGCCATGTCCGGCGTGAAGCTGAACGCCTGGTCCCCACCTTCGACGGGGTATGCGCTCAAAAGAACGGAAAGAACATCCGGTGGATCGACCGTCGATCACATCCAGTTCCATATCGAAAATACGAAAATGTGGATACAGCCGACCGATGATTCCATCGTCCTGAAAGAACGCTACAATCGTACCTATCGTGGAAATATGGAAGTGAGTATGTATGAGGGGCAGTTGGCGGTGATCAACCAGCTCCCTTTCGAGAAATATTTGTACTCGGTTGTAGGGACAGAGATGAGTGGCAGCTGGCCAATCGAAGCGCTCAAGGCACAGGCCGTAGCCGCCAGAACGTATGCGCTGGGTCAAGGTATGAAGTATCAGATCGCGCATATATCGGACACGACCTACGATCAGGCCTATTACGGCCTCACGAGAGAAACGAGCCAGACTATCAAGGCAGTGGATGCCACACGCGGGGAAGTGTTGACAGACAAGTCCGGGAAACTGATTACCCCTTTCTATTCCTCCAATGCCGGGGGAATGACAGCGGACCCGACTGAAATCTGGGGCAATGATGTGCCGTATTTGAAGAGCATCCCGAGTCCGGATGATGATCCACAGGAAGGGTTGCTGGACTGGTACCGCATCTCCATGCCGAGCGGTCAGATTGGCTATATTCGCTCGGATCTGCTGAAGGCCACGGGCAGGACCAATCCGGCCGGCTTCCCAATTTACACGCCTAATGGCTCGAATATTAACGTTCGACCGGCTCCTTATGTTCCGTATATTCAAAACGACAATGCCCCTATCGCCCAGGTCAATCAGGGAGATTCGCTTGTCGTATTTGAAAAAACAACGGAGTCCAACGTCTATCATTGGATCAAGGGTCCGTATGGCAGTCAGGAGCTGCTTGCTAAGCTCAACGCCAAACTGAAGAACCCGATCTCGGGTGACCTGCGCTCGCTGGAAGTGACGAAGCGAGGAGAATCAGGGCGGGTGCTGGAAGTGGAGGCGAACGGTCAGTTGCTGGATGTGAGCTACCCCGACCAGTATCGCTCACTGCTTGATGGCTTGCTGAGCACTCGTTTTGAGATTGAAGAGACGGGACGGTTTTATGCAGTAGGAGCCAATGGCACCTCGAAAGAGCTGCATGGCAATGCCGGGCTGCACGTCGTCGGTGCTTCTGGCAAAACCGAGAAGATTACGAATGCTAACTTTTTTGCCGTTAACGAAGCCCAGGAAGCAGGGTTGCTCACCAAAGATCACCAGTACCGATTCGTCGGATACGGTTTCGGTCACGGTCTGGGCATGTCTCAGTATGGGGCCAAGGAACTTGCGGAATTTATGGGGTATGACTACAAGCAGATTCTCAAATACTATTATCAGGATGTATCCATTGTAAAGGGCTGAACAAGATGCAAGTAGATTTATTTGATTTTGACTTACCGGAAGAACTCATTGCTCAAACCCCGTTGAAGGAACGAACGGGCTCCAGACTGCTGGTTATGGACCGCCAGTCCGGACAGGTTGCACACCGGGCATTTACAGATTTGCTGAGCCATATGCGTAAAGGCGATGTACTCGTGTTAAATGATACAAAAGTGATTCCCGCCCGGTTGCTGGGTACGAAGACCGAAACCGGCGCCAAAGTAGAGATATTGCTGCTGAAGCAGGAAGAAGGCGATCGCTGGGAAGTCCTTGCGAAACCAGCTAAACGCGTCAAAAAAGGCACAGAGATTGTCTTTGGAGAAGAGGCTGACGGAAAGCCTCTTCTTCGTGCGAAGGTAGAAGAAGAAATGGAGATGGGCGGCAGACGGATTCAGTTTTCTTACTCGGGTATCTTCCATGAAATCCTGGATCAGCTCGGTCAAATGCCGTTGCCTCCCTATATCAAGGAACAGCTCTCAGAGCGAGATCGGTATCAGACGGTTTATGCCGAACACCGTGGTTCTGCAGCGGCACCGACAGCCGGTCTGCATTTCACGTCAGACTTTCTCCGGGCGCTTCAGGAAAAAGGGGTAGAGATTACCACGGTCACACTTCATGTTGGACTGGGAACGTTTCGCCCTGTATCTGTCGAGACGGTAGAAGCCCATAGCATGCATGCTGAGTATTATCAGATTACAGCGGAAAGTGCGGCGGTGATAGCCAGGGCGAAGCAGGAAGGACGGCGCGTGCTTGCTGTTGGTACTACTGCGGCGAGAACGCTGGAGACGCTTGGTCAGCGGTTTGGCGGAAGCAGGCTGGAGGCATGCAGTGGCTGGACGGATATCTTTATTTATCCCGGCTATTCCTTTCAGATCGTAGATGGTATTTTGACCAATTTTCACTTGCCCAAATCCACACTGGTGATGATGATCAGTGCTTTTGCCGGGCGGGAGCATGTTCTGCATGCCTATGAGGAAGCGGTTCGTGAACGCTATCGTTTCTTCAGCTTCGGGGATGCGATGTTCATTGCCGATCTGTAAATCAGGCAGGCGTGGAATCCTCACGCATTCAACTTGGATAAAGAAAAAGGAGTCTTAAACCCATATGGCCGTACATTATGAACATATTAAAACCTGCAAGCAAAGCGGTGCCCGGCTAGGCAAGCTGCACACCCCTCATGGCACCATCGACACCCCTGTATTTATGCCTGTCGGCACACAGGCGACTGTCAAATCCATGAGTCCGGAAGAGGTCAAGGATCTGGGTGCCCAGATCATCCTGAGCAACACCTATCACCTGTTTCTTCGTCCTGGTCATGAGCTGGTCAAGCGGGCAGGCGGCCTGCATTCATTCATGAACTGGGATCGAGCGATCCTGACAGACAGCGGCGGATTTCAGGTGTTCAGCTTAAGTGAGATGCGGAAGATTACAGAGGAAGGGGTTCATTTCCGTTCCCATCTCAACGGAGACAAGCTGTTTATTTCTCCGGAGATCGCGATGGAAATTCAGAATGCCCTCGGCGCGGACATTATGATGGCCTTTGATGAATGTCCACCGTTTCCGGCTGAATATGACTATATTAAAGCGTCCACGGAACGGACGACCCGCTGGGCGGAGCGCTGTCTGAAAAGCCATGCCCGTACACAGGATCAGGCACTGTTTGGCATTGTCCAGGGCGGCATGCATGCAGACCTGCGCAAGATGAGCGCACAGGATCTTGTTTCTATGGACTTTCCAGGCTATGCGATCGGCGGTCTGAGTGTTGGAGAACCGAAGGATATCATGTATCGCGTGCTGGAGGACACAGTGCCGTTTCTGCCCTTTGAGAAGCCGAGATATCTGATGGGAGTTGGTTCCCCAGATGCGCTGCTGGAGGGAGCCATTCGCGGAATTGACATGTTTGATTGCGTACTTCCTACCCGCATTGCCCGCAACGGGACAGTCATGACCAGTCAGGGACGCCTGGTTGTACGCAATGCGAAATTCACAGACGACTTTGGGCCACTCGATCCGAATTGCGACTGTTATACCTGTCAGCATTACAGTCGTGCCTATATCCGGCACCTCATGAAAGCCGACGAGATGTTCGGTGTTCGACTTACGACTTATCATAATCTATATTTTTTGGTACAATTGATGAATCGTGTGCGACAAGCCATTTCGGAAGATCGTTTGCTGGATTTCAGAGATGAATTTTTTGAGCAATACGGATTGAACAAGGAAGGCAGCAGAGGCTTCTGAAGAAACAGGCTGAATCGAACGGAATTTTTGGAAAGGGGGGAAAACCATGCTGGAATTTGCAGCTGATGCGGGTACAGGCGGCGGTGGAAGCTGGCTGACACTGCTGGCACCGTTTGTGATTATGTTCGTCATCTTTTACTTCTTGCTTATCCGTCCACAGCAAAAAAAGCAGCGCCAACGGAACATGATGCTGTTGAACCTGGAAAAAGGGGACAAAGTCATCACGATTGGCGGGGTTCATGGAACGATTGCCGAAATTACGGACGATATCGTCGTATTGAAAGTCAATGATGCGAGCAAGCTTACATTTGACCGCTCTGCAATCAACAATGTTTCTCAGAAGAAAGAAACCGTTGAGAAAAAAGAGAAATCAAATGAGAAGTAAGTTAGGAACATAAGGACAGAAAAAGACCGTTCGAGGATGAACAGCTTTTCTACGTGACGCCAGCTGAAGCATGGCGTCAGTCATCGTAGAGCAGTCTGTCATGTTGAACGGTCTTTTTTATGCTCAATTTTTTATGCTCAATCAGGATTATAAGTCCTGAGATTAGAATTGCTTGGCGGCTTCTTTCGCTTTCTCGATCGCTTGCTGCTTAATTTCTTCTGCCTGGTCCGGCTTCACAGCCATACCCTCTACGAACAGACCGTCGAAGGAAGGTACGCCAAAGAATTGCATGACCACCTTCAAATAACGATGTCCCATTTCCATGTCAGCTGCAGGTCCTTCGGAATAAATACCGCCACTCGCCTGAATATGGTACGCTTTTTTGCTGGTCAGCAGACCTACAGGTCCCTGTTCCGTATATTGGAAAGACTTGCCGGCTACCGATATGGAATCAATATAGGCTTTCATGACAGGAGGGAAGGAAAAATTCCACATTGGCGTGACGAAAACATATTTGTCTGCCTCAACGAATTGATCCACCAGCTCGGTCAGACGACTCACCTTCGCTTTCTCTTCATCGGATAATTCCTCGAAGCCTTTACCGGATTGCAGCTTGCCCCAGCCGCTAAACACGTCCACGTCGATTTGCGGAATGTTTTCCTTGTAAAGATCGATATGCACAACTTCATCCGCGGCATGTGCTTCTTTGTATGCCTCGATAAAGGCATTTCCGGCTGCCATGCTATAGGACATTTTGTCATCGTGAGGGTGTGCTGTAATGTACAGAACCTTTGCCATGAACAATTACCTCTTTTCTCATTAAGTTATTTTTAGTAATCAAGTAATGATTCGTTATAATATTATCTCTTTTTTATATAAACGTCAAGGGGCACATTCAAACATGTTATTTGTTTCGTTCAGCTGGATCATACCATTGATCCTGTATGTAAATCGTGCCATTGGAGCGTGAATGGACAGCAGACAAGTGTCAAAGGATGAACTTTATGTTAAAATAAAAATCAACAGTTCAGCAAATAACATGCCTCCGCTCATTTTATCGCAGAACGTTTGGGTGACCACAAAACGGGATTAAGATGAAAGGAAGCAGATGTCACATGAAGTGGAAAGTGGTGAGCAAGAATGATGGAACCATGCAATCAACATGTCTGTCCCAAAGTGGAAGGTTCTTATCAAATTATTAGCAAGAAATGGACGGGACTCATTATTCATGTATTGATGAACGGGCCCAAGCATTTCAATGAAATTCATACATGTATTCCAAATCTCAGTAATCGTATGTTGACGGAGCGGATCAAAGAGCTGGAAGATCATGCGATCATTGTACGCAATGTCATTACGGAGCGCCCAATCCGGTCCGAATATGCCTTGACCGAAAAAGGGAAAGAATTGGGAGAAGCACTATCTTCCATCAATCAATGGGCGGAGAAGTGGATGTAAGGCAAGCAGAAGCAAATTTGATCAGCATGAAAAGAAATGAGCAAAAAGTGAAATCAGCAAAAAAGGGGCATCCATGTCGTTATACGACACTGGACGCCCCTTTTCCAATATAAACAAGTTTTCTTTATACAGATCGTTCGTGTACGGATTGCTCGCGCTTCATTCTGCGTACAGACGGTACAAGAGAGGGTTGGCTGTCTCTGTATTTGGCTAGGCGAAGTCCTGTGAACGCTGCAAACGTCCCGAGAATCAGGCCTCCCGCCATATCGGTTACCCAATGGATACCGAGATAAAAGATTGAGAAAATAACTGTGACCGCACTGAGTGTGGCAATCCCTTTCCATAATCTCGATGGATGATGCCAGGCAATAATCGCCAGCGTGACGGACAGGGAGGTGTGCAAGCTCGGGAAACAGTTGTCCAGTCCAGACAGATTGCGATAGCTGTCTTCAAAGCTAGGAAACACATCCAGCATCAGGAATCGAACGCCGATGGGTTCAAACGCCCATACCTCGTTGACGGGAACGAACAAATAAAAAGGAATCGCAATCAGGTAGTTCAGCATCACGGCGTAGCATAGAGCATAGTACAGGGCGTAATGCCGTGTAGTCGTGTAAATGCCGATGGAGGAAACGAGGATAGCCGGAAATACAATAATGTATACATAGGCGAGAATGGCCGTCAAAGCCTCATGTTCGAAGAAAGACTGAAAATGGTACACCAAATTACCTTCCAGCGCGTACACCTTGCTGGTCAGATCCTTGGCGAACTGGTAGTGGGCTTCAAGCAACAGTTCCAGCTTGTTCAAATACAAGATGGCGATCATGCCGATAAAATGAAGCATATATTTCCTAGATGTAAACATGTGCTTGATGAAATCCACTCCTACCATTAACGGATTCTTTCTCAGAACCCAGACTAGCATGATCATGGCGGTAATGGTGGTAAAAGCAAACACATGGTTCATGGATTGAAAAACGAACATCAGTATCCTCCCGTTGCGTGTATCTCATATGGCTTCAACATTATATCATAAAAAACGGGAATGGACTTTACGAAATATTTACTTCCTCACATTGACGCCAATCATGCCTCCCAGCATCCCGCAGCTGCATGCACAGACGACAAGCAGCAACGAATACAGATGCAGGCCAGAGTCATACGCCAGAAAAGCAATCAGAATCAGAATTAGGCTGTACAGAAGACCGCAAATCATGCCATAATACCAGCCTTTGCTCCCGATTTTCCTCCCTGCAGAAGCACCAGCAAGAAATAGAGCTGCGCCATGTATGCACAAGGTTAGCAGGGGGCCTGCCTCATCCATGTCGGTCATGGCAATCCACAGGGATGAGATCATGGTCAGTACGATCATCATCACAAAGGCAAATCCGGTTGCGTACAGCATGGGGCCCGTCACTTCCAGCTTTCCTGACTTGTTAAACGGATTCATCGATCGATACACGTCCTCTCTTCATCTAAATGAAATACTATATTGTATGGTCAAGCTCCCGAAAATAGCACCTGGCAACAATTGAAATGACGGAAATTGCATGGTCAGGATTGTCCATGGTGAGAATACGGATAGAGATGACCCATACGATGCCTGCTGGAGGGATGCAACGTGGATTTGCTGACGATATTCATACGAACCGTGATCATCTACTTCGTTGTGTTTCTGGTGATGCGTGTGATGGGGAAGAGAGAAATCGGAAAACTGTCCGTGTTCGATCTGGTCATTTCCATCATGATTGCGGAGATCGCCGTCATTATTCTGGAGGATCCCGACAAGGCATTTCTGGAAGGGCTGCTTCCCATGGCTACCCTTGTATCCATACAAATTGTAATCGCCTATGTGACCCTCAAAAACCGCCACCTGCGACTGCTGTTTGATGGCATGCCCAGTGCGATTATTGAAAATGGAAAATTAAATCGTTCGGAAATGGCCAAACAGAAATATAACCTGGATGACTTGATGCTGCAGCTCAGGCAAAACCATATCTCAAGCGTATCCGATGTGGCATTCGCCTATCTGGAAACGACCGGAAAGCTGACAGTTGTAGAAAAATCAGATTTCCAGCCAGCACCGAAGATGAACCCGTCCTCTCCTGGCAAGCCGTTCTTTCGCTACGAAGGACTTCCCCTCCCGCTCATTATGGATGGCAAAGTGCAAGATCAGAACCTCGATCAAATCAAGCAGACCCGGTTTTGGCTGAAAAACAAACTGCAAGAAAAAAACATCCGCAACTTTAAGGAAGTTTTTCTCTGCACATATGATCATCGGGGTCAACTGTTTGTAGATCGCAAGGAGAGATAGCGGCAACAGACGACAGGTTCAAGGGTTACTTAAACAGGCGGCCAATCCATGGAACCCGCATCAAGTCAGCACGATTGATCATCCCGAAGGCAATCATCACCAGCACATACAGCATCGTGCTGAGGAATGAAATCAGAAGAAATTCAATCGTCATCACCTCTAGGGGGGAGATTCGTGTGGCTATGCTGATGAACAGCACCATCATCATAGACCCGAGCAGCACCACCATCCACTCACGCAGCTGCAATCTGAATCGAATGAGCCGGGACACACTATTCCAGTGCAAGGCGGTCACCAGCATCATGTTCAGGCAGATGGCTGCAATCGCTCCTTCAATGCCAAGACCAGCTTTCGCTGCGAGCACATAGATTAGAGTCAGTTTCACAGCAGCGCCAATAAACGTATTGAGCAGCGCCGTTCCGGGTTGGTCAAGTGCCTGAAGGGCTGCCTGGAGCGGACCTTGCAAATAGATGAAAATGGCGATCGGAGCCATCCATTTTAAATAGACTGCGGGAGCGGCATCCTGATAGAGTACGAGACAGAGCGGCTCAGACAGCATGAACATGATGACGGCAAATGGCACACCCGTGACCAGGGCGATGCGAATCGATTGCAGCATTCGTTTGCGTATGGTAGCAAAGTCTTGTTTGGCTGCTGCTTCAGAAAGGGAAGGGACGAGAGAGACGGATAGGGAATAGGTGAGCGCAGTAGGCAGCAGCATGACCGGGATAATCATGCCGGTCAAGGTTCCGTACAATGCCGTGGCCTCTCTGGCTGTGACGCCGATCACCGCCAGACTCTGAACAATCAGGATGGATTCCAGAAAATAAGAGGCAGAGCCTACCAGTTTGCTGGCGGTGACGGGAATGGAAATGGTCAGCAACTGTCTGAGCATTTGAAACGGTCCAGCTTTCCCTGCTGATGGATCTGCTGATAGAGATGTGAGAGCCGCTTTGTTCGGTGTCCCGGCTGCGGATCGGGCAGATGACCGCTTGTGACTGCACTGGATGAGCAGGACAGCAAGTCCGGCCAGTTCTCCGAGCAGGACACCGGCCATCGCACCCGCTGCTGCCTTGTCCAATCCATAAGGAAGCAGGCAATATGACAAGGTCAGCATGGCCCCGCAACGAATCACCGTCTCCATCGTCGTAGACAGGGCGGTCGGAATCATATTGTGTTTCCCCTGAAAATAGCCTCTGAGCACGGATGAGAGACTCACGATCAATATGATAGGCGCCATGGTGAGAAAAGTGAGATAGACGCGATCATCGGTTAACAGGTGAGACGTAATCCAGGAAGCACCTGCCCAGGCTGCAAGCATGAATAACGTTCCGAGCGTGCCTGCAAATGACAGGGCCGTCCGCAAAATGGTCTTGATTTTCTGGCTGTTGCCTTCTGATTCGGCTTGGGCCACCAGTTTGGCCACCGCGAGAGGCAAGCCGCCTGTGATGAGGGTCAGGATCAGGATCAGCAGCGGGTAGCCCAACTGATAGAGACCAATACCTTCCGCGCCCATGAAACGGGGAAGCATGATTCTCGGCACAAATCCGAGTATGCGAGAAAAAATGCCTGCTGCCAGCAGGATCATCGTACCTTGAATAAACGATTGTTTGCTCACTCCGCATTCCTCTTTCTTCGCCTGTGAGATGGTCAGGGTTTGTACCATTTATATGCCGCTGATAGTCAGGCACATGCCATGAAATTGTCAGACGTGACGGAAAGGAATTGGATCATGAATATCGAATACATAATGGAACCAGAAAGCTTGGGGAATGAGGAGGGCTGTTCATATGTCGGACGGTTGGCGCGGTAAGGATTGGACGGGAGAGGATCAGGCAAGTCCGCTCAGACTGGTAGTAGATCAAGGCTCCTCTGCGAATCAGGCTGAGCGAGATGGGGAACTGTCAGAAAGCGAACTGAACCATTGGATCGAACAGTTGTGTCTAAGCAAGGCAGAGGAATTTCACTTGCTCGGCTACGCTCATGTGGAAGGAAAAGAGGTATGGGAATGCGTAAGTGAGAAATATGAGAAAGAAGGATATCCGGCATTGCATAAAATGGTAAACGATATTATGTCTCTGAAGGTCACGCAATTCATGAACTGGATGACGATGAGTGTCTATCGATCATCGGGGCCTTTCAAGCAAAGCTGACTCCCTGGCGGAGTTTTTCTTTTGTTAGCTGTTTTTTTCAATGGATACAAAATTGACTGCCCAATAGGCGGTCGATATAATAGGGATATTGAAAAAGAGGAAGAAGGGGGACAATCAGGTGGTCGATTTCAAGCGCTTAGGCGCATTTTTTCTGATCATTGTCATCACCGCCGCCACCATCGTCTGGACAAGCCCGGAAATTGTACGCAATATTAAGCTTGGTCTCGATCTGAAAGGCGGATTTGAAATTTTATATGAGGTATCTCCATTGGAGGAAGATCAGGAGATTACGACAGACACCTTGCGAGAAACTGCATTCAGTCTGGAGAAACGGGCCAACGTGACCAAGGTGAGCGAGCCTGAGATTATTCCGGAGGGTACAGACCGGATTCGTGTCCGTCTGGCCGGCGTGGAAGATCAGGAACAGGTACGTTCCATCATGAAAAAACCGGCTGAACTAACCTTTCGCAGCAGCGACGGCTGTGAAGATCCGCTGGATTATTGCAAGGTAGAGCTGAAGGGCAGCGACTTTAAGGAAGGCGGCGCGAGCCAGGATTATGATCCGAATACGAATGCCCCGATTGTCTCTATTGAATTGAAAGATGCTGACAAATTCTATGAAGTTACCGAGCGTTTGTCGAGTGCAGATTTGATGAGCGAAGGTCGCAACACTTTGGCGATTTATCTGGATGAGGAGAGGTTGTCTGCGCCTAGCGTCAACTATCCGATCAGTGGAGGAAATGCCATTATTTCCGGCAGCTACTCCATCAATGAAGCCAAGGAGCTGGCGGGCATTATCAACGCCGGGTCGCTTCCTGTCAATTTGACTGAAATCTATACCCAGAGCGTGGGGGCATCACTCGGACAGCTGTCCCTGGATAAGACCGTTAAGGCGGGCTTGATGGCCTCTGTGCTGATTCTGCTGTTCATGATCGTGTTCTACCGATTCCCGGGCATGATTGCCAGTGTCACGCTTATTACGTATACGTGGCTGCTGCTGCTTGTTTTCTATTGGATGAAAGCCACCCTGACTCTTCCTGGTATAGCCGCCTTTGTACTCGGGATTGGTATGGCGGTCGATGCCAATATCATTACGTATGAACGGATTAAAGAAGAAATTCGCAGCGGCAAGACGATTCTCTCCTCCCTGCGGGCTGGATCGAGAAACTCGTTCCGCACCATTTTTGATGCCAATTCGACAACCATCATTGCCGGGGTTGTGTTGTATTACCTTGGAACTGGGGCGATCCAGGGATTTGCCCTGACGCTGATCTTCAGTATTCTGGTCAGCATTGTGACCAACGTATTCTTCTCGCGTTTGTTGTTATATCTGGTGATTCGTTCAAAATGGATTTCCAAGCCTTCATGGTTTGGCGTAAAGGAGGCTGAAATCAGTGAACTCTAATCCCAACCAGAAACCACGATTTGATTTTGTTCAGAGCCGAAAAGCCTTCTTTATGCTGTCAGGCGTGATTACGATTCTTGGGGTTCTGACTCTGGCCATCTTTGGCCTGAATTACGGCGTAGACTTCAAGTCAGGCACGACGCTTGACGTTGCATTTGTAGAAGCGGCGGATGTGAAGAAAAGTGATCTGGAACCGATTCTTGAAAACCACAAAACGACGATCTCCATCGGGGAAGAGCGAGTCAATATTCGTTTCGAGAAAGTGCTGGAGGAAGAACAGCGGTTACGTATCCTTCAGACATTTGAGGAGCAATACGGTGAGATCTCTGTGGAAGAGTCGACTGTCGATGCCGGTATGGCCAAGGAACTGGGCGTGAAAGCCATCTCCGTCGTGCTGATTGCCAGTTTGTTTATCATCATTTATGTCAGCATCCGGTTTGAGTGGCGCTTCGCGCTGGCTGCCATCGTGGCCCTGTTCCATGATGCCTTTATCGTCATCAGCTTGTTCTCCATTTTGAGATTTGAGGTCAATCTGACCTTTATCGCTGCGGTGCTGACGATCATCGGGTATTCGATCAATGATACGATTGTCATATTTGACCGCATTCGGGAAAACTTAAGAACAGCCAAGATCAAAAGTTTCGACGATCTGGCGACACTCGTCAACACGAGTATCTGGCAGACCCTGGCGCGTTCGATCAATACGGCGCTAACCGTCATTATCGCCGCCCTGTTTCTGTTCTTGTTCGGCAGTCCATCCATCCAGCTGTTCTCGCTGGCGATGCTGATCGGTCTCATATCCGGTGGATATTCTTCGATCTTCATCGCTTCTCAGATTTGGTTGCTGCTGAAAAAGTCTTCCATCGGAAAAAAGAAAACCGTTTCCACCAGTTAATGCCGTTGGGTGCCTCTGCACCCGCGGCTTTTGCATGCTAAGGTGTCAAGGAGTGAAATCATGTCAGAGGAACGCTTTGCAAAAGCGGAGTTTGCCGCCTGGATCGGGATCATTGGGAACATTGTGCTTGCCGCTCTGAAAGGAGTGGTCGGCTTTATGTCCAACAGTAAGGCGCTCATTGCCGACGCGGCTCATTCCGCCTCCGATGTCGCTGGATCATTTGCGGTTCTCATTGGCCTGAAAGCAGCCAAAAAACCGCCGGATAAAGATCATCCTTATGGACATGGAAAAGCGGAGACGATTGCGGCTATTATTGTATCGATCCTTCTTATTCTGGTCGGCATTGAGATCGCCATAAGTGCGAGCAAGGCGATCTACGCAGGCGATCTGGAAGCGCCCAAGCCATTAGCCATTGCGGCGATTATCATTTCCATTGTTGCAAAGGAAGCCATGTTTCAATACAAATATCGGTTAGGGAAACGAATTGACAGTCAGGCATTAATTGCCAATGCCTGGGAGCATCGTTCTGACGTATACTCATCCATGGCTGCGTTAATCGGAGTCGGAGGTGCGATACTCGGAGGCTACATTGACATGCCGGTGCTGTATTATCTCGACCCGATTGCCAGTATAGTGGTAGCCGTTCTGATTTTACGGATGGGTTATCACCTGATCACAGAATCTCTTCATATCGTGCTGGATCATGTGCTGCATGACGAGGATACGGTCGAGCTACGCCGTTGCATCGAGAAAGTAAACGGTGTGCTGTCCGTGGATGATCTGAGAGCGAGAGAACACGGCCATTACGTCATTGTGGACGTGAAGCTTAGTGTCAATCCGCAGATCACGGTACTGGAGGGGCACGATATTGGCAAGTCCGTGAAGAAGCGGCTGATGGAACAGTTCAAGCATGTAGCCGATGTATTCGTTCATATCAATCCCTACGATCCGGGGTTTCCTTACAGTGATCAGGGGGATTCGGCTCGATCTGCTTCTTCAAACATGCTGCATTAACGAAGGACGATCGTTGACAACCAGACCGGAGGAAAGACCTGCGGAAGACGGAAGCTGCATGGAAGGAGGAATAAACCGTGCTGCGATCTAAAACAAGATGGAGAAATAATCAAATTCATACCCTGCAGGAAGCGGCGCAACAGCTGGCAACCGAGCTGAAGCTGCCTTTGCTGGTGGCCCAGTTGCTTGTGCAGCGAGGCATTCAAACGAAAGCGGAGGCGGAGCTGTTCTTGCACGGAGATATCCCGCAGCTGCATGATCCTTTCCTGATGGAGGATATGAAGGCGGCCGTGGATCGACTGGAACGGGCAAGGGTGCAGGACGAATTTGTACGAATTAGTGGAGATTATGATGCCGATGGCGTTAGCAGCACTTCGTTAATGATCTTGCTGCTTACACGTCTGGGTATTCGTCACGACTATTATATTCCAAACCGGTTTACAGAAGGGTATGGAATTGGCGTCAACGCTGTCGAGCAGGCTCATGCGGATGGCGTCGATTTGATTGTGACCGTAGACAATGGCATCCGGGCGCATGACGCGCTGCACAGAGCGAAAGAGCTTGGGCTTGATGTGATAGTGACCGATCATCATGAACCGCCTGAGGAGCTGCCAGAAGCCTGTGCCTTGCTTAATCCGCGGAAATCGAGCTGCCCATATCCCTTTAAAGAACTGGCAGGAGCAGGCGTTGCGCTAAAGCTTGCGCAAGCCATACTGGGAGACCTGCCCAATCCATGGTTCGAAATCGCCGCGATCGGAACGGTAGCGGATTTGATGCCTTTGACAGACGAGAATCGGATTATGGTCCGCAAAGGGTTGCAAAGCATGAAAAACACAACCTTTCCCGGCATTCAGGCGCTATTAAAGATTGGCGGCGTGAAAGTGGATGAACTGTCCGCCACCGATATCGGATTTGCGATGGGGCCTCGCATCAATGCAGCAGGAAGACTGGAAGATGCCGCGCCTGCGGTGGAACTATTGGTCGCAGATTCCATGGACAAAGCCGAGGAACTGGCCAAACAGCTCGATGTGCTGAATCGTGAACGCCAGAAGCTGGTCGAGAAGATCAGCACAGAGGCCCTGGAGATCATCCATGCGCAGCAAATGGAGGATCATCCGGTTATCGTGGTCTCAGGTGAAGAATGGAACCATGGGGTCGTCGGCATCGTGGCCTCTAAAATGCTTCATCGCTTTTACCGACCTGTGATCATATTAAGTCATGACCCGCAGACAGGATTGACCAAGGGATCGGCGAGATCGATTGAAGGCTTTGACATTCATGAGGCTTTGAATGCATGTGCGGATCTGCTCATGCATTACGGTGGACATCAGGCTGCGGGGGGCATGACGCTGGAAGCTGATCGGCTGGATGCCTTTCGCGAACGAATGCATCAGTTGGCAGAATCATGGTTGAGTGAGGAAGATTATACCCCGGTTCAAGAAGCTGATCTCGAGGTTCGTCTGGAAGACGTGACCCTTACGCTGATTGAGCAGTTGCAGATGCTTGCACCGTTTGGAGCGGGAAACCGCTATCCTGCCCTGATTGTCAAGGAAGCCCAAGTGGAAGAATATCGAGCGATTGGAAAAAATGAAAATCACCTCAAATTGACCCTGACGGATCAATCGCAAGATCAGGGGCAACTGGTCAAGCTCGATGCCATTGCATTTGGACAGGCCGAAGCAATCGATCATATTGGCAAGCATGTCAGGCTGGATTTGCTTGCTGAACCGCAGATTAACGAATGGAACGGCATTCGCAAGCCGCAACTGGTTGTACAGGACCTGTGCATGCAGGCTCCGCTCGTTGTCGATTGGCGGCAACGCCACGCACATGTCCAGGTTGCCCAGCGCATCGAGCAGTTGCACCGGGAAGGGAAGCTGGAGCATGCTGGCATGGTTGTGTTTTCCCGAAATGAAGAACCGAAGAGCTTCTGGATGGATACAATGAAGCAGATGCCTTTGTGGAAGCTTGGCGAGCAGGATCAGCTGGAGCCGGTCAACGAGCTGGCCAGGTCAAGCCGTCCGGAACAAGTGAAAGAGATGGTGCTGTATGGAGTGCCGAACAGCCAGGTGCAGCTGGAGGAGATGTTGGAGCGACTGGAACAGGCAGAGAAAATCTACCTGGCCCTGACCATGGACAATCACTGGAGCTGTCCCAATCGATCCCAGTTTGCTCATATCTACAAATGCCTGCGGACGATGGCGAGTTGGAAGCTGGATCAGGGCATGTTGTTAAAAGTGTCCAAGACCACCGGGCTCCTTCAGGAAGCTGTTTATTTTGCTCATCAGGTCTTTGAAGAGCTGGGATTTATTGCAGCGTCGGAAGGGCTGGAAGATCACTATGAGAGTGTGGACAGTCCGGTGAAGAAGGAATTGTCTGCCTCCCGCCTGTATCAGATGCGGGTAAGCAAGGAAGGATGCATGGACTGGCTGCAATACGAAACCAGCAAGCAGTTGATGTCCTGGGTGCTCAGCAAACTCCCTGCACGTCCGTCTCATCCCTCATCACATATTGAACAAACAATGGAGGAAGTATCATGAATTTTAAAGAACATATCCGTGTGATTGAAAATTTTCCGCAGGAAGGCATTCGGTTCAAGGATATTACGACCTTGCTGCAAAAAGGCGATGTGTACCAGGCTGCGATTAACGAAATGAAGAAGAAAGTGGAGCACCTGCAAATCGATCTGATTGCCGGACCTGAAGCGCGTGGTTTTGTGGTGGGCGCACCGCTGGCGTATGCACTTGGCGTTGGATTTATCCCGATTCGCAAGAGCGGCAAGCTGCCTGCAGAGGCGATAGAAGCGGATTACAGTCTGGAGTACGGGAAGGACAAGCTGGCGATGCACAAGGATGCCATTCAGCCAGGACAGCGTGTGCTGATTGCCGATGATTTGCTGGCAACAGGCGGTACGATTCAAACCTCGATCAGTCTCGTCCAGCAGTTGGGCGGAGAAGTGGCAGCAGCGGCTTTTCTGATTGAACTGGGCTACTTGAACGGTCGCGACAAGATGAATGGCGTAGAAGTCATTTCCTTGCTGCAATATTAATAGATACAAGTGGAATGCACATAAATGAAGGCCCCGAATGCACAATCGTGCAAACAGGGCCTTCTTTTTGGTTATGCGGTCTTTGGTAAAAGGCAGGTTATTTTTCGTTTAACCAGCCAGCCTTCTCGAAGCCTTTCAGGAGGAGGCTAAGCGCGATCGCCACAACGGTCGCCAGCGCCATGCCCTTCATTTCAAAATCACCGAATGTCAGTTTCGCACCGCTGAGCCCGATAACGAGCACGACTGTTGTGAGGATCAGGTTTGTCGGACGGTTGTAATCCACCTTGGTCTCAACCAGCATGCGAATACCGGAAGCAGCAATAACACCGAATAGCAGTAGAGATACGCCGCCAATGACCGGATCAGGCACGGCCTGAATGATCGCTGAGAACTTGCCGAAGAAGGAAAGGATGACGGCCAGCACCGCTGCGCCACCGATCACGAAGATAGAGAACACGCGGGTAATCGCGAGAACCCCGATATTTTCTCCGTACGTCGTATTTGGTGTCGAACCGAACCAGCCGGAGATGAAGGTGGAAACCCCGTTGCCAAGCATCGAACGGTGTAGACCCGGATCTTCTGAAAGCTTCTTCTCAACGATATTCTCTGTCACAATCAAATGCCCCACATGCTCTGCGATGACAACGAGGGCAGCCGGTAAAATGAGGAAGATGGCCGAGCTGTCGAAGATCGGGGCGTAAAAGGTTGGCATGGATAGAATGGAAGACTCTTCTACTATCGTAAAGTCAACCATTCCCATGAAATAGGCGACGACATAGCCATATATGAATCCGATCAGGATCGGGATGATCTTCAGAAATCCTCTGAACAACACCATTCCCAATATAATAATCATGAGCGTGCTGAGAGAAATAAAGGCGTCCTTGCCATCGAGCACCCATGTGGCGGGATCATCATTCGCACCGGGAATAAGGCCAGCTTGTCCTGCGGCAACCGGAACAAGCTCCAGTCCGATAATGGCTACGATCGCACCCATGGCAGCAGGCGGAAACACGACGTTGATCCATGCCGTTCCCAGCCACTGGATCAGCAGACCGACTCCAATAAAGACCAGACCGACAATAATAAAGCCTCCCAGGGCATATCGATAGGCTTCGCCTGTGTCTTGATACTGGGTGAGTACCAGAAACACTGGACTGAGGAAAGCAAAGCTGGACCCCAGATAGGCAGGGATTTTGCCTTTGGTAATGAAAATATAAATGAGTGTCCCTATCCCGTTCATGAGCAAGATTGTAGCGGGATCTACCCCGAACAGGATTGGAACCAGCACCGTTGCGCCGAACATGGCAAACAAATGCTGGAAGCTCAGTGCAATGCTCTGCATGAACGGCAGTTTTTCGTTAACTTGAATCATGCGTTGTTGACTCATACGCATCCCCCTTATATGTAAAAACTGGACGTGAATCATTTTCGACATCTTTCGACGAAAATTCTCCACGCCCTATCATATCAGAAAACCACATTTTGAACAGCAACTATTTTAACAGTGCGATCTCTTACATGCGGCCTCATCAGCCGGTTGTGTCAAGCTTACTGGCTGGCTCCTGTAGTGCCGGGCGTGTGACCAGCGTGGTGCGTCTTCTCTTGTGCTTCTTCCTTTTCCGCCAGCTTTTCAATAATCTGCGTGTAGTGCTTGCTGGCGGTGGCCTCATCAATAATATGCTTCTGCTGGAGTTCTTTAATCGCATCATATTGAGCATACAGGGCGGAGGAGGAGGCGGTTCGCCATTGCTCGGCTCGAAGCTGCGGGTTGTCTGCATAGAGCGCTTCCAGCTTCCCTCTGGTCTCCTGGATAGCCGTTTCATACTGTGCATCCATTTGATCATAAATGACCTTGGAGATCGTGGCCTGTTCCATCATTTTGCGGATGGCATCGCGTGCTGCCTGACTGCGCTGAAGCTCGGCGATGAGATTGGCATAGTCGCTGCTTTCTTTGCTCTGCTGGGATACCTTTAGCCATCTGACGAACGGTTTGATGGAGAGTCCCTGCACGATGAGGGAGAACAGAACCACACCGAAAGCCAGCACCAATACGTCATCTCTGCCTTCGAAGGTGACGGGCAGGCTGAGCGCAAGGGCAATGGAGAGAGAGCCCTTCAGTCCGCCCCAGTTAAACACATGCTTCCAGTTGGCAGGAAGGTTGCGAATCAGCAGGAGGCTGCTGTAGACAGCCAGACTGCGGCCGATCAGCACGATCACAATGGCTAGTCCAATCAGACCCCATTTGTCAGTCATATCAATGCGGGCAATTTCCAGTCCGACCAGCAAAAAGACAAGGGAGTTGGACAGCAGAGCCAGTACCTCCCAGAAGGTCTTGGTATTCAGCTTGGTGGTGGGACTCATGGCAATTTTGGAGCCATAGTTGCCGAAGATGAGTCCGGCTGTCACAACGGCGATGACACCGGAAACGTGAAATTTCTCTGCAATAAAGAACGAGCCGTACAGCAAAATGAGGGAAAAAATAATTTCGAGCGGATAATCATCGAAAAACATGGAGATTTTGGCGAATACATAGGCGAGGATTGCGCCGATGACCAGCCCGCCGATGGCCACCTTCAGAAACTCAACGGTGCCTGATCCAACGCCGCCGATGCCGGCCGCGACATAGGCAGCCAGACTGAGATGGGAAATTTTGAACAGCACGACCGCGATCCCGTCATTGACCAGACTCTCGCCCTCCATAATCGTGGCGAGGCGGTGGTTGACGCCAAGGCTTTTAAATATGGACAGGACACTTACGGGATCCGTAGCGGCCATCAAAGCGGCAAAGACAAAAGCAGCCTCGGTCGGCAAATCGAGAAAATAGATCGCCATAAAGCCTACCGCTACATAGGAGATGAGGGTGCCAATGAATGCCAGTGACAGGATGGGCCGCGCATTTTCACGCAAGTGCCCGAAAGGCAGCTTCAAGGTGGCCTCTCCAAGGAGCGCAGGCAGGAAGATTGAAATAATGGCAAAGCGGAAGACCTCGTCTTCTACAAAGAATGCCTTTAGCGGATCGAGCGCCGGAATGGGAAGCAGACCAATGGCTGCTCCGCCAAGAACGAGCGCGATCGGATAAGGGATCTTGATTTTTTGAGACAAAGCGGTGATCCCGGCTGCGATGGCCAGCAAAATCAGGATCAGTTCAAACTGATGTTCCATTTCATTTCCTCCTTATACAGGTTATGTAGATATCGGACATGGGTTCTGGAAATATTTTATCAGAAAATGCAAAGTGGCACATGTCAATTTCCGTTCGACAATAGTTGACGGGACTGCATTTGACAGGCATAATGATAGAAAATCTCATATCATGTCACAATAAAAGGGGTGAGCATGATGCTGAAAAATGAGAACAATATCGTTGGAAAGGAAAGAGCCATGAGCATCGATGCTTTGGTTGAAAAAGCCAGCTCCTATTTAAATACAGAAGATTTGCAACTCGTACGGGATGCCTATCATTTTGCTGATGAAGCCCACTACGGACAGGTTCGCAAATCGGGGGAACCTTATATTCTGCACCCGCTTGCGGTAGCAGACATCATTGTTAATATGCAAATGGATACGACATCGGTGATCGCAGCCTTGCTGCATGATGTGGTGGAGGACACGACCGTGGCTCTGGATGCCGTGGAGCATCATTTCGGTCCGACTTGCGCGATGCTGGTGGACGGATTAACGAAGCTGGAAAAAATCCGTTTTAAAACTAAGGAAGAGCATCAAAATGAGAATTACCGCAAAATGTTCGTGGCGATGGCCAAAGACATACGCGTCATCTTGATCAAGCTCGCAGACCGGCTGCACAACATGCGTACCCTGAAATATCAATCGGCAGAAAGCCAGCGCCGCATTTCCAAGGAAACGCTGGAAATTTTTTGTCCGATCGCGCATCGTCTCGGGATTTCCGCGATCAAGTGGGAGATGGAGGATATTGCCCTCCGTTATTTGAATCCACAGCAATATTACCGCGTAGCCAATCTGATGAAGAAAAAGCGTGCTGAGCGCGAAGAGTATATTACCAACGTCAGTGAAACGATTCAGACGAAGCTTGCCGAGATGGGCATTGGGACCGACATTTCGGGAAGACCGAAACATATATACAGCATTTATACCAAGATGGTCACGCAAAACAAGCAGTTCAATGAAATCTATGATTTGCTTGCCATTCGGGTGATTGTCGAGAATATCAAGGATTGTTACGCCTCACTGGGCATCATCCATACACTGTTCAAACCTATGCCGGGCCGATTCAAGGATTACATTGCCATGCCCAAGCCCAATATGTATCAATCACTGCACACGACCGTGATGGGTCCGAGCGGAGAGCCGCTCGAAGTGCAGATTCGCACATGGGACATGCACCGGACCAGTGAATACGGGATTGCAGCCCACTGGGCTTACAAGGAAGGACAGGCATCGGGCGATCAGTTCAGTGAGAAGCTGCGGTTTTTCCGGGAAATTATGGAGCTGCAAAAGGAAACGACAGACGCGGCAGAATTTATGGAATCGCTGCGCATGGATTTCTTCTCTGATCTCGTGTTTGTGTTTACGCCTAAAGGAGAGGTCATTGAGCTGCCGGCCGGTTCGGTTCCGCTCGATTTTGCTTATCGCATTCATACAGAGGTGGGCAACCGGACGATTGGCGCGAAGATTAACGGACGGATCGTGCCGCTGGATCATCGCTTGAATACCGGTGATATTGTGGAGATTCTCACGTCCAAGCATTCGTACGGGCCGAGTCAGGACTGGCTCAAAATCGCCCAGTCTTCTCATGCAAAATCCAAGATCAAACAGTGGTTCAAGAAGGAAAAGCGGGAAGAAAATATTGAGAAGGGCAAGGATGCGGTGGAGCGGGAGATCAAGCGGCTCGGATTTGAGCTGGCTCCGCTCATGCAAGAGGACAAGCTGATGGAGGTAGCGAAGAAATTTAACTTCCAGGATGTCGAAGACATGTTCTCGGCCGTCGGATTCGGTGGCATTACCGCGGCGCAAATCTGCACGAGACTGACCGAAAAACTGCGCAAGGAGCAGGATGAAGCCAAGCATATTGAGCTGACCAATGAAATGAAAGAGGTCAAGCCTGCGCCCAAGAAGAAATCCCGCCCGACGCACGGGGTAGAGGTGAAGGGGATTGACAATTTGCTCGTGCGGTTTGCACGCTGCTGCAATCCGGTGCCGGGCGATGAGATTATTGGGTATATTACACGCGGCAGAGGCGTGTCCGTCCACCGTGCGGATTGCTCCAACCTGCCGAGTGAAGAGAACGAGCATACCGCAGAGGATGAAACCCACCGCCTGATTGATGTGGAATGGTCCAGCAGTGTGGATGCCAATTACAGTGTGGAAATCGAAATTACAGGGCATGATCGCAAAGCTCTGCTCAACGATGTGCTGCATGTCGTATCCGAATCGAAGACACTTATCTCCGCCGTGTCGGGAAGATCGGGGAAAAACAAGATGGCCCATATTCATATGACGATTCTGATTCGCAACAAGGAGCATTTGCATTCGGTCGTAGAGAAGATCAAACGCGTGCAGGATGTCTACTCGGTACAGCGTATTATGCAGCAATAACGGGAAGGATAAGTGGATGCAGTGAGAGTGGTATTGCAGAGAAGCAGACAAGCTTCCGTTCGTGTAGAGCAGGCTGACGGCATGGAGGTTGTCGGTCAAATTGAAGAAGGTCTGGTACTGCTGGTTGGGATGACCCATGCCGACACGGAGCATGAGGTGCAACTGCTGGCGGACAAGATTGTCCATTTGCGTATCTTCGAAGATGAGAACGGCAAGATGAACCGGTCGCTGCTTGACTGCGGTGGTGCCATTCTGTCCGTTTCCCAGTTTACGCTTTATGGAGATTGCCGCAAGGGAAGAAGGCCAAACTTTATGCAGGCCGCAAAGCCGGATCAGGCCAATCTGCTGTATGAGCGGTTCAATGAACGGCTTCGGGAACAGGGCATTCACGTAGAGACAGGCATCTTCGGAGCGATGATGAGCGTATCGATTGAAAACTGGGGTCCGGTGACCCTTGTACTGGACTCACAAGACTGGACGACTTATAGAGAAATGAACGAGAGATGAAATAGAAAAGAAGTAAAAATGAACGAGAATAAAATGAAAAATAGTTAGCAGTTTGATGGGAGAAGACGGAACCTGGGAGCGATGCAATCGAGCCTTCCGGGTTTTTTTATTTGGGTCATCAAGGAGGTATAAACCACATCATGAACAGAGACTGGTTGTTGATTGGGATTGCGGCATTTTTTGAAGTGTGCTGGGTGATCGGACTGAAGCATGCGGATCAGTTATGGGCCTGGTCGGGTACCATCGTGGCTATCGTCATCAGTTTTTACGGCCTGATAGCGGCAGGAAAAAGGCTTCCGGTAGGTACGGTGTACACGGTGTTTGTAGGACTCGGTACGGCAGGCACCGTTTTGTCTGAAATATTATTTTTCGGTGAGCCCTTCAGATGGAGCAAGGTTTTGCTCGTGCTGCTGCTTCTGATCGGAGTCATCGGAATCAAATCGATCACAGATGAGGGCAAACCTCAAACTGGAGAGGAGTGAGCAGCATGGCCTGGTTTTCATTAATCCTGGCAGGAGCGTTCGAGATGGTAGGCGTGGCGATGATCAATCAGTTTCATGTGAAGCGTTCTGTCCTTTCACTGGTGTTATTGTTGCTTGGCTTTGGTGCCAGCTTTGTCTTTCTGTCGATCGCGATGAAAGACATTTCGATGGGGACGGCCTACGCGGTATGGACCGGGATTGGCGCATGCGGCAGTGCTTTTGTCGGCATGATCTGGTACGGGGAATCCAGAGAGTGGAGGAGAATCCTGTTCATCGGGATGATTATCGCGGCTGTGATTGGACTCAAGCTGATCGGAGAATAGATGGGAATAGCCGGAACAACCCGGAAAAGCTGGGAATGGCGGAACGGAAAAAGGTTCAGACTAATGGATATTGATCTCTGTACGGAGGTGACAATCCATTGAGAACTTCCATCCGCCAGCAAGCCATGGCAATGAACGCGAACATGCAATCCGCTTCGCACCGACAGGAATGGGAAGCGCTGAACAAGCAGCAAGGCGAGACGGGTCTATGGCCAGAGGGTCAGCAGCACCATCAGGTGAAAAATCAGGCTCTCCTATACAAATAGGCTATTCCTTTTTATAATGAAACAATCGACAAAAGATGGGTCATTTACTTGATTTGAATTCGCAGCTTTGAGGAAGAACAGCTTATAGAAGACGTGATAAACGTGTGAGATGTGTGATAAAAGGGGAATCGTAAGCGATGAAATGGATAGTTAAGGGCATCGCGCCAGAGATGATGCTGGGGGTGGAGCACCTCATCGGCTTGTTTGACGAGGATGCCCAGGTGGATGTGGAAACAAAGACGGGCAGGGACGAATCTGTCGTCACCATTCAGATTAAATTGAACAGGGAGGAAGCGCAGGGCAAATTATTCGTTTCTGCCGTGCTGCTTGCTCCGGATGGTCAGCAATTTGAGAGCCGAAGAGAGGCAGAGGGATTCGCTACAGAGGAACTCGGTTCGGAGCATGAGAGGTCCACCCGCAAACGGCTCAAGCAACCCCTTCATTTTGCCCTGCTGGACGTATTGGAACGCCATACCGGTCTTCAGCAGCCATGGGGTATCCTGACGGGGGTGAGACCGACCAAGCTGCTGCACCAGCGGGTACAGAAGCAGCAGTCCCGTGCAATGCGTCAACAGCAATTGTCTGAGCAGTTCGGCATTCAGCCCCGCAAAATTGAACTGATGGAACGCATCGTGGAGCGTCAGCTTGAGGTCGTGCCGGATCTGTACGATTTGAAGGGTGAAGTCAGTGTTTATATTGGCATCCCGTATTGTCCGACCAAGTGTGCGTACTGTACGTTTCCGGCCTATGCGATCAACGGCAGGCAGGGGGACGTGAATTCTTTCCTCGGCGGTCTTCACTATGAGATGAGACAGGTTGGACAGCGGCTCAAGGAACTTGGTATCCGTGTGACCACCGTTTACTTTGGCGGGGGAACCCCGACCAGTATTACAGCCGAAGAAATGGATATGCTCTATGAGGAACTGTTTGCATCGTTTCCGGAGCCGGCATCGATCAGGGAGATTACGGTGGAAGCGGGCAGGCCGGATACCATTACACCGGAAAAACTGAACGTGCTCAAGAAGTGGGGCATCCATCGCATCAGCATTAACCCGCAGTCCTACATTCAGGAGACCTTGAAGGCGATTGGCCGTCATCATACGGTGGAGGAAACGATCGAGAAGTTCCACCTGGCCCGGCAAATGGACATGGACAACATCAATATGGATCTCATTATCGGGCTGCCAGGGGAGCAGTTGCCTGAATTCATGCACACGCTTCAGGAAACGGAGAAGCTGATGCCGGAGTCACTGACGGTGCATACACTCTCTTTCAAACGGGCTTCAGAGATGACTCGAAACAAGGAGAAGTACAAAGTGGCAGACCGACAAGAAATCGGCCGGATGATGGAAGCTGCCGAGGCGTGGACGCTCCATCACGGCTATGAGCCTTACTATCTGTACCGTCAGAAAAACATTTTGGGCAATCTCGAGAATGTAGGCTACTGTCTGCCTGGCAAGGAGAGCATTTATAACATCATGATTATGGAGGAAATGCAGACGATTCTCGGATTGGGCTGCGGGGCTTCAACCAAATGGGTGCACCCGCAAACCGGCAAAATTGAGCGTTTTGCCAATCCGAAGGAGCCGAAGGCCTATAACGATCATTTCGAGCATTATACGCAGCAAAAAATAGAGAAGCTGAATGCATGGTTCGCAAACCATCACAATTAAAGCGCTTTATATTTTGTAATATAACTGTAAAGGGATCTTCATCTCTGTTTAATATTGATTTCCTATACTATCTGTAGACCCCCTTTTTAAATATACTTTTGATCACGCCTGCAGCGAATGTGCTGCAGGCATTTTTCTTTTTTGGCTAGAATATGATCGCTACCGGCATTTGAACCGAGGGGCTGTCTGGATTATGATGATAAGCAAGGATTGCTGCATACATACCGGAATAGAAAAATCAGAATAGAGAAATCGAAATAGAGAAATCGGAATAGAGAAATATAGCGGGCCTCGTATCTGTGCCCGAAGGGAGTATATCCATGACAACCAAAATAAATGAGATGAATACGTATATTCGATCGCTGCGCTATGAGGAGATGGATCAGGCCATTGAATTGTCTGGTTTTGCGTTTCAGCATACGATTACGCCCGAAGTGCGAGCGATGAGAAGGAAGATGATCCCTTCATCCTCTGTACGGGGGATTTTCAGAAAAGAGGATGACACGCTGTTAGGGAAACTCACGCTGCTGGATCTTCAGGTGTACGTCGGTGAGAAGGTATTGGACATGGGTGGAATCGCGGGGGTGGCAACATGGCCGGAATACAGGCGGTTGGGGTTGGTCAGGCAGTTGCTCGCCCATAGCTTGCGGGAGATGAGGGAAAAGGGACTGACGTTGTCGATGCTGCATCCGTTTTCTTTTTCCTTTTACCGCAAATACGGGTGGGAGACCTTCGTGGATCGCAAAATTTGCACGCTGAAGATGGCACAGGTGCCGGTTTATTCAGCAAACGGCAGCGAGGGGCAATGGGTGCGACTGGCGGCGTCCGAAGAGGCCTGGACAGCGATGCAAGACGTTTATGACCGCGTGGCTCGTCATTACAACGGAACGCTGGTCAGAACGGGAATGTGGTGGCAGGAGCGGGTGTTTCAGTCTGGGAGTATCAAGTATGTGTATGAACGTGCACATGAGGGTGATGCAAGCACGGAAGGAGAAGGGTCAGGCAAGGAAGAGAAGGTCAGAGAGGCTTTTCTGGAATATGAGGTTCGGGACCGGAAAATGAAGGTGTATGCGTCGGGCTATACGACGGAAGCAGGAAGACGGGCGATTTGGCAATTCATTGCCCAGCATGATTCGATGGCTGATGAGATCGAGATCGAAGTGCCCGCAAATGAAGATATGACGTATGGATTGGATGATCCGAAATTCAAGCAGGAGATCACGCCTTACTTTATGGCCCGAATTGTCGATATGGAGGGCTTTCTTCGTCAGTATCCGTTTCAGCCTGGTAGCGCATGTCAGTTGGTCCTGGAGGTGGTGGACACCTTTGCAGACTGGAATAACGGAGCTTACCTGCTGGAATTGGATGAAGCGGGTCATGTAGCGATTGTGCAGATATCGGAGGAAAGATCGTTGGAACGATCTGGACATGATGAGGCGACCCTGCCAGTGATTCGTGGTGCCATTCCGGATATTACGGCGTGGCTGTTAGGCTACCGACATGGCGTGGAGCTGTACAAGCGGCAACTCATAACGGGTGATGAGCAGGCTGTCCAGGTGTTGTCAAGCCGACTTTCCGGGCACAGTACCTATTTGCCTGACTTTTTCTGATTGCTTGTCTTCAACTTTTAATTCCTCTATGATAAATAACATGGAACAATTTGCTCGCTGAGCCGTATGGAAAAGAGTGAAGAGAGTGAAGAGAGTGAAGAGAGTGAAGAGAGTGAAGAGAGAAGAAAATGAGAGCCGGGACTCATTAAGGTTGTAGGCCCGGCTCCGGAACGTTGATCAATACGGGTTTTCTCCTGATTTTTACATATTCTCGGGGACCGAAGGGCTCGATGAAGCTGGCATGCGTGGAATAGGAAGAATGAACGGACGGTCGGTAATGAAGGGACTGGTACCGTTCATTGACTGCCCAGCCCCAGGCCAGGAGAATGAGAAAGATGGCCAGACAGGTCATTGCTTTTTTCAAGACCATGAAGATTCACTCCTTTATCTTCATAGCTTGTTCCATTATGGACGAATCTTATACAGGAAAGTATTCTTCCACATTTCGGACATACTAGCTCTAGCAGTACGTACGATGTAGACTGCAACATCAAGGATTAAACTTGAAAGTGAAAGACACGATGATTTCAACAAGATGGGGGTATGACGGTTGTCTTTGCTGCATGCGGCAATCCTGGCGCCATTTGCGTTTGCTGTTCTCGTTCCGCTGTTCTATAAAGTGGTTCGACACGTGCATTCAGGATGGTTTGTCCTGGTATTGCCTATCTTTCTTTTTTCGTATTTCTTATCTCACATTCCACGTATTCAAAGCAAGGAGCTGCTGGAATCCTCGATGCCATGGATTCCGTCTTTAGGTGTTGATTTCACGGTTTATGTGGATGGACTCAGCCTGCTGTTCGCGCTCTTGATTACAGGTATTGGCGCACTGGTCATCTTATATTCGATTTTTTATTTGGATCGGAAGAAAGAAGCCATTCACAATTTTTATGTGTATTTGCTGCTCTTTATGGGTGCTATGCTTGGCTTGGTGCTGTCCGATAATCTGATTGTGCTGTATGGCTTTTGGGAGCTTACCAGCATTTCTTCCTTTTTACTGATCGCATTTTGGTATCATCGCGAGAAATCGACCTACGGGGCGCAGAAGTCGATGCTGATTACGGTATTCGGCGGATTTGCCATGTTTGCCGGCTTTATTTTGCTGTATGTGATGACCGGTACCTTCAGCGTGCGGGAGATCTACAGCCAACTGGATGTGGTCACCGCACATGACTGGTTTGTTCCGGCCATGCTGCTTGTTTTGCTGGGGGCCTTTACGAAGTCTGCGCAATTCCCGTTTCACATCTGGCTGCCGGATGCGATGGAGGCGCCGACTCCGGTCAGTGCCTATCTTCACTCAGCCACGATGGTCAAGGCTGGTATCTATCTGGTAGCCAGACTTAGCCCGATTTTTGCGGGAGCGGCTGAATGGTTTTGGCTGGTGTCGGTGTTTGGGATCGTCACGTTGTTCTGGGGGTCCTTTTCAGCGGTGAAGCAGACGGATCTGAAGGCGATTCTGGCCTTTTCGACGATCAGTCAGCTGGGGATGATTATGTCCTTGCTCGGGCTCGGGTCTGCGGCGGTTTATTATGGTTACGGGGATGAATCTCTGATCTATACGACCGCGACAACGGCAGCGGTCTTCCATCTGATCAATCACGCGACTTTCAAGGGAGCGTTATTTATGGTGGTAGGGATCGTCGATCATGAGACGGGTACTCGCGACATTCGCCGCTTGGGTGGGCTGATGGCCCTGATGCCGATTACATTTACCTTCGCCTTGATCGGCTCGCTTTCGATGGCAGGGCTGCCTCCATTTAACGGATTTCTCAGCAAGGAAATGTTCTTTACAGCCATGCTGAAAGCGTCGCATATGGACATTTTCAATATGGAGACGGTCGGGGTCCTGTTTCCGATTGTGGCCTGGATAGCCAGTGTATTTACGTTTATTTACAGTCTGATCGTCGTTTTCAAGACGTTTGGCGGGAAATACCAGCCGGAGAAGCTGGACAAGAAGCCTCACGAAGCGCCGATAGGCATGCTCATTCCGCCAGCCATACTGGTGTCGCTGGTGGTGGTATTCGGCTTTTTCCCGAATATCTTGTCCTATTCCCTGATTGAACCGGCGATGGCGGCCATTTTACCGTCTCTGCTGGCTCAGGGTGAAGAATTCATTGTGTCGATTTCGTTTTTCCACGGATGGAATACGGAGCTGATGATGACGATAGGGGTCATTGGAACGGGAACGCTGCTGTACGTCTTGCTGGCGAAGTGGCAGGGTCTCTACGACAGGCTCCCGCAGAAGCTGGCTCTAAATGTGGCCTATGATCAGGGACTGAGAGGACTGGATCGGTTCTCATCAGGCTTGACCCGGTTCTATATGCGCGGCTCCATTCGCCAGTATCTGATCTATATTTTCACCTTTTTCATCGGGGTCATTGTTTATGCATTTGTCCGCTCCAGCGGCTTCGTTTGGAGTGGTGGCGATTATGCGGAGATCTCCATCTATGAGGTCGTGCTTGTTGCCGTGCTCGTTGGTTCCGCAATTGCGGTTCCGTTTGCAAGGTCGAGAGTAACTGTGATTATTCTGGTCGGTGCGGTCGGATACATGGTCAGCCTGTTCTTCGTCATCTTCCGTGCGCCAGACTTGGCGTTGACACAGATGATTGTAGAGACAGTATCCGTTGCGCTGTTCCTGCTCTGTTTCTATCATTTACCGAAGCTGAAAAAAGAGCTGACATCAATTCGTTTCAAGGTCACCAATTTCATCCTGTCTCTCGGTGTGGGGCTGGTCATGTTCTTCATTGCGCTAGCCTCTTTCAACACGAGACACTTTACCTCAATTTCCGATTATTTCGTGGAAAACAGCTACAAGCTGGCGGGCGGTAAAAATATCGTGAATGTCATTCTCGTCGATTTCCGGGGCTTTGATACGCTGCTGGAAATTATGGTGCTCGGTGTGGCCTCACTCGGTATCTTTGCGATGATCAAGCTGCGTTTGGAAGCGGTGGACGGAGAGGATGACCTGAACCAGCGGATGCAGGATGTTCCGCTGGAGAGAAGGCTCAACAAGGCTTACAAGATCAATGATGTCATCTTACAGACGACAGCAAAATTGATTGTGTTCATTATTCTGACGTTTTCTGTGTTTCTCTTCTTCTCCGGTCACCACAACCCGGGGGGTGGATTTATTGGCGGGCTGATGACGGCTTCTGCACTGATTTTACTGGCGCTCGCGTTTGACCTGCAGACGATTCGCAAGGTCATTCCGCTGAATTTCCGCATGATTACGGGCATCGGATTGATGACCGCGCTGTTGACCGGGATCGGCTCCTTTCTGTTCAAGGCACCGTTTCTCAGTCATGCGTTTGGCTATTTTGATTTGCCGCTCAGAGGCAAGACGGAGCTGGCCACGGCCACGCTCTTTGACTTAGGTGTTTATTTCGCTGTCGTCGGTGTGACGATGACGATCATTTTATCGATCGGGGAGGACCGCTAGCTATGGAACTATTGATGTCTGCTGCGATCGGCATCCTCTTTATGGTTGGCACGTACCTGATATTGTCCAAAAGCCTACTGCGCATTGTGCTGGGTACCTCTCTGCTGAGCCATGGGGTGCATTTGCTGCTGCTCACCATGTCCAGGCTGAAGACGGGTGCGGCGCCTCTGCTTGGTGAGGAGGCCGGAAGCTATGTCGATCCGCTTCCCCAGGCACTTATACTGACCTCTATTGTCATCAGCTTTGGGGTAACGGCCTTCTTTTTCGTATTGGCCTACCGCGCTTATCAGCAGTTGGGTACGGATGACATGGAGGAACTGAGAGGACGGGATGGAGATGAATAACCTCATTGTACTGCCTCTGCTCATTCCACTGTGTACGGGGATTGTCCTTATCTTTCTGAAGGAACGTGTAGAATGGCAGCGCATGCTCAGTGCAATCAGCATGCTGCTGAATGTGGGTGTTGCAGCCTGGGTGGTGCTGGCAGTGAAGCGTGATGGCATCCAGACGCTGAATATGGGCGGATGGGAAGCGCCATACGGGATCGTATTTGTAGCTGATATGCTGGCTGCTCTGCTCGTGCTGACGACGACGGTCATCAGTGCAGTTTGTCTGTTTTATGCCTTTTCCAGCATTGGAGAGCAACGGGAACGCCATTATTTCTATTCGTTTCTGCAGTTTCTGATCGTCGGTGTGATTGGCTCCTTTCTGACAGGGGACATTTTCAATCTGTTTGTCTGTTTTGAGATCATGCTGATTTCCTCCTATGCGCTCATTGTATTGGGCGGACGAAAAGCACAGCTGCGGGAATCGCTGAAATATATTCTGGTCAACATTGTATCTTCGATTTTGTTTGTCGCTTCTGTGGCCTATTTGTATGCGGTTGTCGGCACGCTCAATATGGCGGATATGTCCGTTCGGGTCGCCGAGGTCGGTCAAGGCGGCATTCTGACCGTCATTGCAATATTGTTTCTGTTCGTCTTTAGCCTGAAGGCAGGGCTGTTCCTGTTCTTCTGGCTGCCGGGCTCATACAGTGCGCCGCCAGCAGCCATTACGGCCCTGTTTGCAGGTTTGCTGACAAAGGTCGGGGTGTATGCGATCATTCGTGTCTTTACGCTCATCTTCTACCATGAGCCGCATATTACGCACAGTCTGATCGGCTGGATGGCGGCATTGACGATGATTGCGGGTGTGCTGGGGGCGGTTGCGTACCAGGATGTAAATCGCATTCTCATTTATAACATCGTCTACGCGGTCGGTTTTATCGCGTTTGGACTGTCGATCGCCAATGAAGATGCGATACAAGGCACCATCTTCTACCTGTTTCAGGACATGATAGTGAAGTCGCTCCTGTTCCTGCTTGGCGGGGCCATTGTTCTTGCAGCAGGCACAGACCGTCTAAAGAACATGGGCGGGTTGATACGGCGATACCCCGCAATGGGGTGGATGTTCTTCATCGCTGCCCTTGCCGTCGTCGGAGTGCCTCCGTTGAGCGGATTTATCGGGAAGCTGCTCATTTTGCGAGGCGGTCTGGGTGACGAACAATTCTGGATTTCCGGCATTAGTCTGGCCGGAAGCCTGGTCCTGCTCTATGCCGTCATGAATATGTTCATGAAGGCATTCTGGGGGGCTGAGCGGATGCCGGAAACGAACAAGGCCGCTTCCGCTCAGCCGAGTCTGAAAGCTTTGCTCATTCCTGCGGGCGTATTGCTGGCGCTGGTTGTATATGTCGGCATCGGGGCTGAGACGATCTTACCGTATGTGTCTCAGGCAGCCGAGACATTGCTTAATCCCGACCTGTACATCGAAGCGGTCTTAAAGGAGTAGATAAATCATGACGTTGCAAATTGTACTGAATCTCATGATTGCGGTCGTGTGGATGTTTTTGAATAATGACTGGAGCTTTATTTCCTTTGTGAGCGGGTATGTCATTGGATTGATCTTCCTCTTCGGCCTGCGCAGGTTTATCCCCGATGATTTCTATATGTTTCGGCTGTGGGCGATGTTCAAGCTGCTACTGTTGTTTTTGAAGGAACTGGTGCTCTCCAACTTTGTCGTCATCGGTCACATCATTAAACCGAAAATCAACATTCGTCCCGGCATCTTCGCTCTTCATACCGAGTTGAAATCAGATTGGGAGATTACGATTCTGGCTTGTCTCATTACCTTGACACCCGGCACGCTAACGCTGGAAGTATCGCGCAGCCAGAAGGTGCTGTATATTCATGCGATGGACATCAAGGATGCCGACAAGCTGCGGGAGCAGATCAAGGGGACGTTTGAAAAGGCGATTATGGAGGTGAGCCGATAAATGCTGGATATGATGCTGTTAGCTTCTCTGGTTATTATTGCGCTGGCCATTCTCGGATGTCTCTATCGCGTGCTGAAAGGACCTTCGATGTCAGATCGCATTATTGCGCTGGATATGATCGGGGTCAACCTGATTGCGATGGTAGCTATTATCTCGATTATGCTGAATACACAGGCCTTTCTGGAAATCATTCTGTTGATTGGTATTCTGGCTTTTCTCGGTACCATTGCCTTTTCCAAATACATTGAACGAGGGGTGGTCATCGAGCATGAGAGAGACGATTGAGATGATTGGCGAACCGCTGGTTGGCATCATGATCCTGCTTGGAGCGGTACTCAGTGCGTTAAGCTCCTTCGGCCTGATTCGCCTGCCGGATGTGTACAACCGCTCACATGCGGCTACCAAAAGCTCTACGCTTGGCGTGCTCAGTGTGTTGACAGGCGGATTTATCTACTTCATGATTTTCGAAGGGCATCCGAGCGCACGTCTCATCTTGGGAATCGTATTTGTATTCCTGACGGCTCCGGTCGCGGGTCACCTGATCTGCCGTGCGGCTTATCGGACAGGTGTGCCGCTCTCGGACTACACGGTGAGGGAAGACCTGAAGGAAGCCGATGAGAATCCGCAAATGGCGACGGAAGAGAAGATAGCCGAACGTGCAGAATCCTGACTTGACTTTGTGGAAATGACGTATTACAATCAGGTTTACATGCAAGGTTGCCGTTTGAAGCAGCCTTATGAGATCGATTCAGTGACGGGAAAGAGTAGTGTGGCAAGCTCACACACAGAGAGGAATGCCGAGGGTCGTTGTACCTGGTGGTGTAAGCATTCTTGTGAGAACCAGATGAAGACATCCCTGAGAACTGTTCGTGAACGGAGCAAGTCTCCTATTAGCCGACAGCGTAGGCGGGCGTTAACCGTAAAGTGTAGTGTTGCCAGGACGGCAATGCTAAATGTGGGTGGTACCACGGGAGAACAAGCAATCCTCTCGTCCCTGACTGTGCAAGGTCAGGGGCGGGAGTTTTTTTATGTGTTTCTGAATGTGAAATAAGGGAGGTTCATATCGATGAGTATGCAAAAACCGAATGGCACGCAGGACTTGCTGCCAGGCACGGTGGAGCAGTGGCAGTGGTTTGAGCAGCAGGCAAGAGACTTGTGTGCCCGTTATCACTATAAGGAAATCCGCACCCCGATATTTGAAAGTACGGAGCTTTTTCAACGAGGTGTAGGCGAAACGACAGATGTCGTGTCCAAGGAGATGTATACGTTTCAGGACAAGGGAAATCGCAGTATGACGCTTAGACCGGAGGGTACGGCGGGTGTGGTGCGATCCTATGTGGAGAATAAGCTGTACGGGGAGCCGGATGTGAGCAAGCTGTATTACATAGGCCCGATGTTCCGTTATGAGCGTCCACAAGCAGGCCGGTATCGTCAGTTCCACCAGTTCGGGGTGGAGGTGTTCGGTTCCGAGGCCCCGGCGATCGATGCAGAGGTCATTGCGCTCGGCTACTCGTTCTATCAGTCACTTGGCATTCAGGGCGTGCAGGTGGAGATCAACTCTGTTGGTAATCCGGCCAGTCGCGAAGCTTACCGCAGTACGCTCCTAGCTTACCTGGAGCCGATGAAGGAAGAACTGTGCAGCGACTGTCAGACCCGCATGGACAAAAATCCAATGCGTGTGCTGGACTGCAAGAAGGATCAGCATCGCTTTGCAGATGCCCCTTCTATCCTGGATAGTCTGGACGAGGCCTGCACGACCCATTTTGAGCAGGTGAAGCATGCGCTGACAACGATGGACATTCCGTTCACAGTCAATCCGAAGCTGGTGCGCGGGCTGGATTATTATACGCATACTGCTTTTGAATACAAGTGTGCCGGAATTGGCTCGATAGATACGATCGGGGGCGGAGGCCGTTATAATGGTCTGGTCTCCCAGCTCGGAGGTCCCGAGCAGCCGGGCATTGGATTTGGCATCGGGATAGAGCGCGTATTGCTGGTGATGAAGGATCAGGGGATTGAGATTCCGAATCCGAATCCACTTGAGGTGTATCTCATTGCGCTTGGCGAGAAAGCTGAGCAGGAGACGCCAAGGCTGTTGTATCAATTGAGATCTGCGGGTATTCGTGCCGACAAGGATTATCAGGGTCGCAAGATGAAAGCACAGATGAAATCAGCAGATCGCACGAAGGCTCGCTTTGCCGCGATACTCGGTGAGGATGAGCTCAATCGAGGAGAGATTGTCCTGAAGGATCTCGCTCAAGGTGAGCAGCAGGCCGTATTATTGACCGAATGGATTGAGCATTTGAAGTATAAATTAGAAGGGAGCTTATAAGCATGTTATTACGCACACATCAATGTGGCAATTTGAAAGAGCAAATGGTAGGAGAAACAGTGGTTCTGAACGGTTGGGTTCAGCGCCGCCGGGATTTGGGGGGCGTGCTGTTCATCGATTTGCGCGACCGCAGCGGGATCGTACAGATCGTATTCAACCCGGAATTTTCTGGCGAGGCGCATGCCATTGCAGATAAAGTACGCAATGAATACGTGCTGGCTGTTAAGGGAACGATCGTCAAACGCGATCCGGAAACGGTAAATGAAAATTTGCCTACCGGGAAGATTGAAGTTCAGATTACAGAAATGGACGTGCTGAATGGCGCGAAAAATCCGCCGTTTTTCATTGAGGATGGCATTGAAATTGACGAGTCGTTGCGTCTAAAGTATCGGTACCTCGACTTGCGTCGTCCAGAGATGCAGAAGACGTTGCAGCTTCGCTCCAAAGCGTCCAAGATTTTCCGTGATTTTCTCGACGAAAATGGCTTTCTCGATGTTGAGACGCCTATTCTGACCAAGAGCACGCCGGAAGGAGCCAGAGACTATCTGGTGCCGAGCCGTGTTCATCCAGGTGAATTCTTCGCACTGCCGCAATCTCCGCAGCTGTTCAAGCAGTTACTGATGGTGGGTGGGGTAGAACGCTACTACCAGATCGCGCGCTGTTTCCGTGACGAGGATTTGCGGGCAGATCGCCAGCCTGAATTTACGCAGGTGGACATTGAGACATCCTTCATGACTCAGGATCAGTTGCTCACGATGATGGAAGAACTGATGGCGAAGCTGTTCAAGGAAACGCTGAATGTCGATATTCCTACACCATTCCAGCGTCTGCCTTATTCTGAAGCAATCGGCAAGTACGGTTCGGACAAGCCAGATCTTCGTTTTGGTCTGGAACTGGTCGATCTGTCTGACCTTGTTGCCAATTCCGGGGTGAAGGTATTTGCCAATGTCGTCAAGGGCGGCGGTCAAGTAAAGGCGATTAACGCCAAAGGATGCGGAACGTGGAGCCGCAAGGAAATCGATGATCTCGGCGTATATGCTTCCCGTTATGGCGCGAAAGGCCTGGCCTGGATTCAGGTGAAGGACGGAGAAATGAAAGGGCCGATCGTGAAGTTCTTCTCGGAAGATGAATTAAGCGGTCTTCGTGAGCGTGTCGGGGCAGAGGATGGCGATCTGATCTTGTTCTCCGCCGACAGCAAAAAAGTGGTAGCCGATGTACTGGGCAACCTGCGTCTGAAAATTGCCAAGGATCTGGGGCTGATCGATGAGTCTCAATTCAAGTTTGCGTGGGTTGTGGACTTCCCGCTGGTCAGCTATGATGAGGAAGCAAAACGTTATGTGGCGGAGCATCATCCGTTTACGAGACCTCGTGACGAGGACGTTGCGCATTTCGATGGCGATCCGCTGCAAATTCGCGCTCAAGCCTACGATCTCGTGCTGAACGGGTATGAAATTGGTGGCGGTTCGATGCGGATTTACAAGCGCGACATTCAGGAGAAAATGTTCAAGGCGCTCGGGTTTACGATGGAGGAAGCGCACAAGCAATTCGGATTCTTCATGGATGCCTTTGAATATGGCACGCCTCCGCATGGCGGCATTGCGTTTGGCTTTGACCGCATCGTTATGCTGCTAGCCGGTAGCTCGAATCTGCGTGAGACGATCGCTTTCCCGAAAACGGCCAATGCGACGGACTTAATGGTGGATGCGCCATCCGAAGTAAATACAAAGCAGCTGCGTGAGCTGTATATTGATGTGACCTACAAGCCTGAGAAAGACAAAGATTCCGATCAAGAACAAGCCTAGAAATAAACGAAAGAACAGGTAAGAAACCGTAAGAACATGTAAGAGAACGTAAGAAAAACTAAGCAAGTGTAGTAACTTGTAACTTGCAAGAAAGTGACTTCTTCGTTTTCTCATCTAACTATACAGAGGTGACAGCAACGTGTCGGATGTATTAAATCAGTTTTCCCGTACAGAGCTGGCAATTGGTCCTGAAGGCATTGAAGCGCTAAGGAACAGCACCGTGGCCGTGCTTGGAATCGGCGGAGTGGGTTCCATTGCGGCAGAAGCGTTGGCAAGAACGGGCGTGGGACGGATTATCCTGATTGACAAGGATGTCGTCGATGTCACGAACATCAACCGTCAGATTCATGCCCTTACGACTACGATCGGACAGAAAAAAGCAGATCTGATGCGTGACCGGATCAAGCTGATCAATCCGGATTGTGATGTGATCGCGCTCAATATGTTTTACACAGAGGAAACGTATGAGCAGTTGTTCGCCTATGAACTGGATTATGTATTGGATGCGTCAGACACGGTCAGTTACAAAATTCATCTGATCAAGGAATGCCTGAGACGGAAAATCAAGATGATCTCCAGCATGGGAGCGGCCAACAAGATGGACCCGACCCGTTTTCAGGTCGCGGATATTTCCAAGACGAGTGTCGATCCGATTGCGCGTGTGATCAGACAGAAACTGCGCAAGGAAGGGATCAAGAAGGGGGTCAAGGTCGTCTTCTCCACCGAGGAACCGATGAAGCCTCGTGAGGATATTACGGAGAAGATCGTCCCGGATACGGCGCCGAAGAACATTCGGAAAGCACAGCAGCCCCCATCCAGCAATGCCTTTGTACCACCTGTGGCTGGTTTGATTATGGTCAGTGTGGCGATTAAGGAATTGCTGAAGAAAGCAGGAATTGAAACCTAATAATGAAATGAGCATAAAACTTGGCATGATAGCATGGCATGAAACTTTGCTGTGGAGCCTTGTGATGAAGCCTGGCGATAAAACCAAGCGATAGAACTTGGCGATAAAACCGAGCATTGAAGCGAAGGAACAAGGGTTGATCACTTTGACCTTCATATGCCAGAAGTAAATACACGCTTCCTTTATGGTGGCAGGTGAATGATGGACCTGCTGCTGTAAGGGGAGTTTTTTTATTCCCTGGACGATCCCCCTCACGCTTTGTTCACGATCACATACGATGGAAGCATGATCAGTCAAGCAGAGGGAGAAGAAAGCGTGATGAAGAGATCGAGTTCAAAATGGCGACTGCATCAATTCTATTATCGGGATACCTATATTCGCAGGTTTTTACCCGCAACTGCGCTGCTTTCTCCGCGCACGCTGAACGGGATGCTGAATCGATATCGATCGGTATACATCAAGCCGGATCGGCTTCATAGAGGAAGCGGCATTATGGTGGCACAAAAGACTCCTCACGGCTATGGTTATGCAAAGATGAGAGGGAAAACGGTGGTGCGGCAAACCCGTATCCTTACGATTCAGGAGCTCAACAGGAGGATACGACGCGATGCAGCTCCGGGAACAAATCTCATTCAACAGGCTATTCCACTGGCTGCGATTCAAGGCAGGCCCTTCGATATCCGGGCAATGATGATGCGCAAACCGCATGGAAAATGGGGGTTCTTCGGCTTTTTTGTGAAAGTAGCCGGACGTGTGACGTTTATTACGAATCTCCAACGATCAGGCGGTTCGATCATGACGCTCGATGAAGCACTGCGCAGATCGTTCCGCATGAACCCAGTACAAATTGCCAGTAAAAAAAGAAGTCTGATCCTGTTAAGTCATCGCATCAGTGAACGGTTTCAGCACTATAAGGCTTCGACGAACCAGATCGGCATTGATTTCGGTCTGGATCGTGCGGGACGAATCTGGGTGATTGAAGTGAATTTCGATTATCCAGCCCATCACCCGTTTGCCATGCTGCCTGACAAGAGCGCTTACTGGCGAATCAAGCGTATGCAGCGAGCGATCCGTGCTGCACGCAGAAGGACACGGTCTCGAGTACGATAAGTGCCGTCCGATTTATCGAACTTCCATTTCCATTTGAGCCGTACAAGTTGAGTGTTACAGATAAGAGAACAGGGAATTGAGAGAAAAGAGAATGTGGAAAAGAGAAAAGAAAAGTAAATGTGGTAAAGTGAAAAGAGATAAGAGATAGATAAGAAATAGATAAGAAATAGATAAGAAATAGATAAGAAATAGAGAGAAAAGTGAAAAAAGAAAATAGAAAAGACATGAGAGGAATGAGAAACGGCTGTCTCGTTTGTTGCAGATGATTCTGCAGGGAGACAGCCGTTTATTTATGGAGATGGAGGGTAGGTAGACAGGTCTTCCCGCCCTATTTCGGCAAGTGCGGTTCGAATCTGTTCGACAGCTTCATCCAGCGTCGCACTGTCGAGATGAACGATCGTCTGCTCGTAGCGTTCCTGTCCGAACTCATAACGGGGATCATAGTAAAATTGCAGCAGCAGCTTGATGGCCTGGGACCAGTTTTCATTTTCCATGTGATCCTCGATTTCAGCGGCAATCGGGGTGTGAATGCGTTGCTTGATTCGCTGGAATGCGACCTGACAGGCTTTCGCATGCTGTTCCGGCCTGTATTCCTGTTGAATCTGTCGGACGCGTTCCTCCAGTGGCACATCGAGAAAGAAGACTTGTCCTTTTTCTTTGGCCTCTAGCAGGAAAGCGGGAAGTAGCACTTTGCCGATCCGCTTGCTTTCAGCCTCCATGATGAGATAGGGAGCCTCCTTTAAACGCTGCAGTTCCAGCGCCAGGCGACCGTCAAAGGTTTTCTGATTCGCCGGACGGGTTCCGATATGTCCAAATATCGAGCCGCGATGTCCTGCCATCGCTTCCAGATCGAGAACAGGAAATCCTTCTTGCTTCAAGCGATGAAGCAGGCTTGTTTTGCCGCTTCCCGTATAGCCATGAATGGTCACGACTTTGGCCGACATGGTATGATGCGTGAGGAATTGGGTCGTCCATTTCCGAAAGGCCCGGTAACCGCCGGTAAGTCGAACCAGCTTTTCGTCCATAAGAGACAGCAGGGTGACGGTCGTTTTGCTGCGCATGCCGCCCCGCCAGCAAAAGACGGCCTTGTTTCCAGGAATGTCCCTGATCGATTTTATCCAGGTTGGCATTTTGGATGAGACGATTTCCAATCCCCGTTCCTTGGCCGCTTCCTTGCTGATCTGTTTGTAGATGGTTCCGATCTCAGATCGTTCCTCATCGTCAAAGATGGGTGCATTCCAGCTGCCCGGAATAGTCCCCTCTTCGTATTCAGAAGGTGAACGCACATCGATTAACTGAATGTCACCCTTCGCATATAATTGCAATAATTCTTCTATCTGAATTTCCTTCAAAGCGGTCTGTCCCTTCTTTCTGTTACTCTGATGGCTGTAATACTCGAATGGTGCCAGCTCCTTCTTCGGTCATTTCACCGATGGCTTTTGCCTGCACGCCGGCTTGCTGAAGGGCGTGGAGCAGGGATTGACTATCTGCTTGAGCGACGGAGATCAACAGTCCGCCCGAAGTGACGGCATCACACAGAATCCATTGCCCGATCTGATCTATGCTGTTATCGAACTGAACGCTGGATTGCACGTGAGCGAAGTTGTTTTTTGTTCCGCCTGGAATACAGCCTGCTTCTGCCAGTTCTCTGACGCGAGGCAAGACGGGAATCTGCGGTTCATACAGGTTCATGCCAAGCTGGCTTCCTTTTGCCATTTCCAGGGCATGCCCCAATAGACCAAATCCGGTCACATCGGTACAGGCGTGAACGTCATACTGCACCATGATTTCCGAGGCTGTCTTGTTCAGAGTGGACATGACCTCTGTGACTCTTCTGATTTCCTCCGGTTGCAGCTGGTCTCGTTTCAGTGAGGTCGTCATGATGCCGACCCCGATTGGCTTGGTCAGGATGATGACATCACCAGGCTTTGCGCCTGCATTGGTGAGAATCCGATCCGGGTGTATGGTTCCGGTTACGGACAAGCCGAACTTCGGTTCCTTGTCATCGATAGAATGACCGCCTGCAAGAACGGCACCGGATTCTTTAACTTTTTCTGCTGCACCTTTCAGGATCTCGGCGAGGATGTCCGGGTCCAGGTCATGGACAGGAAACGCTACAATATTTAATGCGGTGACCGGGGTTCCTCCCATGGCATATACATCGCTGAGCGCATTTGCGGCCGCAATTTGCCCGAAATCATACGGATTGTCCACGATCGGGGTAAAGAAGTCGAGGGTCTGCACGATGGCGAGTTCGTCAGTCAGTTTGTATACGCCAGCATCATCACTCGTGTCCAGACCTACAAGCAGGTTCGGGTGTTTGTCCATGACCGGCAACTGGCGAAGCACCTTTGCCAAGTCGGCAGGCCCTATTTTACAGCCGCAACCTCCTTTGGAAGACAGGGAGGTGAGCTTAATCGATTCATTCATATGGATTCCATCCTTTTCAGAAGAGATGATCGTGATCATAGCGAGTTCATGGTTCAGATTGAGATTACCACAATGGCGAACCAGATGTAAAACACATCCATCATCAGAAAACTGTGAACTGTAAAGAACATGAATGTAATGATTGCATCAGAACTTAATACTGTGGTGCAAAGAAGATCAAGTAATATGATATATATCACTGACAACAGTTTTCATACACTTATCATTCTTTCTTTAAATAAATTACAAATATATAATCATGAATTTCGAAAGTGATTCCGCAGTTTAATAGAAAAGAGTGCTTCCATCTTTGGTAGTATTGTGTTTGTCGGAACACAATACCCAAAAAGAGGAGCCCCCTTTAGCTGAAGTCTACCACATCTATATCAAACGTAAAAACTGAATTTTCCCTGCAAAATGCTATGTCCGTCGGCGGTAAATTCTTTTTAGAATTTTTCGAGAAAATTAAACTTCCTTGCTTTACAAGGATTGGTAAGAAAATCTCTTGCTGTATCCTAACATACGCAAAATGGCCTTTCACATACTCCCCAGCCTAAGCGCGACCATAGTGAGGAAGTTTGCACTGTAGTTGTAGGTCTATGCTCAATCTGATAAAATGCTTTGAAGCGCCCGGACAGAAACTGCGTATCGGCGAACTTCTGGAGAAGCATAAGGAACTTTACATTAGCCTAGGTGTTGATCCGCCATCCTCGTTATGAGTTGGCGGAAATCTAGGGTACATACTAGCAGGCAAATTTAACTTCGCATTGAAATAAGAAAAGAATTGGCTTACAGCTTGGAGCACGCATCGCTCGCACCCAAAACCAATTCCCTTGTCGGATTTTTAAAGATTCTATTAAACATTACTAGGGCTGGTTTCGATCAAATTATCGCTAGCGGCAAAGAGCCAAGTATTGCTTATACCCTGATAGCTGGAATGATTACTGAGCAGAGGAGGGTGATATGCTGAAATCTATAGTTCTTCTAATAATATGCATTCTAAAAATTCCGTTTTAATAGATTGAATGGCATCCTCGGTCGGAAGTCGTGTATAGCGAGCAAATTTTATGATCTCATCCTCGTAAATATCTAAGAGTAACTGCATAGCCTCTTGATTTCCCTTTCGGGATTCTCTTACTAACTCGACAATGAGTGCTGACTTTCTCTCAATTTCTCTAGCGACTTCTTTTTCCATCTATTCACCGCCTGCTGACTAATGTTTAATTCTTGCGCAATTTTCTTTTCTGTAAATCGATCTCGATAAATTTTGTAAATTATATATTGACCGTGAGGAGATGGAATATTTTGAATCATCTCATCGAGAAAAAGATTAGAGATTATGTTAGAGTCTATCATCGTAGAAGAGTACGTAATGATTTCATCATTGACTATTTCTCTTTTCTTCTTTACTTTTTCATGATATTGTAATCGCCAACTAATTCGTTTTATGATATTTAAATACCTCACATAATAATTTTCATTCTTCATTTCAGATCCCCCTAACAAAACAATGGTTTGTTAATATAGGAAAAAATAATAGATTAATACAACTTGAAATAAGAGACACTTCGACGCTATCAGTAATTTCAAATATTATAGAATTTACAAGTTTACATCAAATATTTGAAAATGGGACAAGGGAATTGGTTCGAAACAAGCTGTTGATGCCTTCGAAAAATCCGTTATTGAGTCTTGGAGTGAACCAGCGAACAACACCGTCTTAGTGGCTTTACAGCATTTTTGAGACCTCAACAATCGGAGTCAGGCGAGAGCGCAGTCCCTATCTGATCCAATCCTTCATCACGTCTGGAACAATTGAGCATGGTAACGAAACACTTCCTGCAAAATCAGACGCATCCGATATGCTTTAACCGTATCCAGCGTACAATCTTTGAGTTTGTCCAATTTTCTTTTTGTGCTTTCGTTAAATTAATATCGTCTTCAGCCAAATGTACAGCGTGTTTTTTAATTCATCTGTCCGCTTGTTTTCCGTACGCCGTATCTCATCGACCGCTTCATTGGCCTTTTGGGAGACATGAATTTTTTTGAATTAAATGGATTAATTTGGAAAATTTCCTTTGGCTCCGTTGATGAACGTTGCGACATATCCATACACACTTCTCGGCGTCGCCCCCATGGGATTCCAAGTGTTTCTTGCACTCTGTCCAAGTGGCAGCTTTCTTGCCTTTGGGACGTGGATGACACTTGCACCCTTCGGGATCCATAAAGATAGTGATGTAGTTATGTACCAGTTTCGTCGAGATTTCATCTGTACTGATTTTCGTGATATGCGACAAATATTGGATGGCGATTGGGTTATTCACGTAATGGTGCAAGATCCGCCACAGACGCTTATCCGTCTTCTTTACAATGCGACTCACCGCGTTCAATGGGATATCTTTGGCTATTGTAATAATTCATGCGTCAAACAGCAGGTTAAAGCCCGCTCTAGGTTTGACCGTCGATGGAACGTTTACTTTAAAAATACGAATACATCTACCGTAATTCGTTCGTGGATGCTCTGCATGGAAGTAAATCGAGTATTCAGCAAAATTCAAATGACGCCAGATCTGATCATAGTCTTCAATATCCTTTAGGGGTTCCGCTTCTGCGTCACACCCTGCAGATCCAAACAAAGAGCCAGCGCGAAACTTCAAGTAAACGTTTAATTGTTTCAACTTCTCGTCAAATAGACAGCGATCGATATACCATGGCTCGGGTATATGGAACACCACCTCAAGATCCTTTATTTCTATGTTCAATCAAAACACCCCGTTTCTAATGGTTTATTTATTTCCAGTATTTACAATTGTTATTTTTAATCGTTGAAGAAGTGAACAAGAACTAGTGTTCTTGTCTTGAGTTTTTTTTAGGTTCAGTAGCAGTTGTGGGATAAGAAATGAAAAATCCTATACATATAAGTCTACGTAAATTTGGAAGGGGATGTTTCAAATGGATGAAATTGATTTTGTGAACGCGATAGGGAATTTTGGTTTTCCGATTATGATAACGATTTATTTACTGATTCGATTCGAAAAAAGGATAGATTATTTAAATAACTCACTTATAGATCTGGCTCAAGTAATCAAAGAAATGAGTAATCGGAATAAAGAATAATTGTTATCAATAGTTTTTGTCGTAAATGTACTCTACCAATTCCCATAAAATCTATGAAAATCGGACAAGGGAATTGGTATAGATGCTTCACCCCTTGTTTCCAACAGTTGTTGAATAAAAGTTGGAGTAGATGCGTATACTGGTAGCTGGACAAGGGAATACGTTCAGGTACGAGCGATGCGTGGCTCCATGCTATTGCCCATTCTTTTATATGGTTTTGAATCAAAGTCAAGCTTACCAGAGCCAAGAGGCAGACCATTGCGATCATATTCTTATCTGAGCGATACCTTCGCTCCTTGCGTTTAGCGGCCTGGAACAGACTATTAAAACCTTCTATCAGACCGTTATTTAGGTTGGATGTAAACCATCGCACAACGCCATCGTAATGCTTTTTCAACATCTTGGATATAGCCACCCTCTGTCCTAATCGGCAGCGTAGACCCAATCAACGTATTGATGGAGAATCCGCCAAAAACGTGTGTCATGTTCACCAACAAATGGGCTAATGGCCTTCATCAGTATATCTTTAGGGAGCAACATAATTAACGCATTAAAATGAAGGGTAAAGTAATGTTTGGGTTTGTCAAGAGCCTAAGGCAAGTGAACTCGCATCATCCGGTTACACTTGCTACAATGTGTTCGAGGAAGTTCTACATGGATGTAACAGGGATACTCAAAAAAATTGAAAAGTAGCCACGTCCGATCTTTCACAGCAATATCTTTCACTGGTTAATCAGGCACGACAATGAGCACAAGAAAATGCAGCTCGTTTACGTAACTTCACATATACGTCTAGTTGATTGATTTCCAGGCAAAAGTCCACACGGTCTATGTACCATGGTTCAGGTATTTGCAATAATTCCTCTAGTAACCTTCATTCAAATTGGCTAAGATTTGAAAACACTATCCTCTACTGGATATATTTATTTCCAGTATGGACAGTTAAGTTATGAGTTAAACACTGCTAATGGTGGCGAGAAAGTAGAAAAGCCCTTCAAGGAAGGGCTCTTTATATGCTTGCCTAAAGCAGCATATAAAATCTCGATTTTTTCATTCTTTATAAATAAGATAAACCTAAAGCAGGTACTACTATACTAAACTCTGCATTCGTCCTCTCCCTAACTTTTTCTTCTTTATTGTCTTATTATGATCTTGGTTTTTGCAGCCTATTGGCCTTGATGCTTTGTTTTTCTTCTCTTTTCCTCGGGTTTGGTTTTGTCGACGATCCCCCAGGGTTATGACGCTACTGGCGGTCTACGATAGGTTCACATTCTGCACGATTCTCTTTTAGAGCTTAAGAATACTCCACCACATTAGATATACAGAGTATATCCATTACGAAGAGATAAACAGATACATACGAAGAAGTTATCCAATCTATCAAAACAGAATGGATAAAAATTTTGATTGAGGATTAGCTTGTAATCTGAGTTACCGGTTTGTGTAACGATGGGAAATGGAAAATTTATTAGACCAATAGAAAGACAGGTATTACCTATGCCTACCATAACGGGCCCTACTGGTACAAAGAAAAACAGCAGTCTCGTGCAAAGCTTACGCTGATCAGAAGAGTCGACCAAAACCGGTGAGATCAAGCCTACCCGAGCGTATCGGAGAGAGCCACAGGATGAGTCTACATCTCCTGCGAAGAAACGTGGCCCTGTACAAATTACCAATTTTCTGCGTATTTTCTATGGTGCAACGTACCTGTTCGAGCAAATCGGACAGAAAACTGATGTGGAAGCCAATCTCAAGACCTGCTTCCGGGACAGCTACAAGAAAATCCTGTCCATCGCCTATTATCTGATTTTGGAAGACAAAAACTTCCTCAGTCGTTTTCCCCACTGGCAGCGTATGCATGTTCATCCCTAAGGCGCAGATATTCCTCCTCAACGAAGCAGCGAGTTGTTTCAGTCAATTGAAGAGGCACAGCGTATGGCCTTTTTTTGAGAGGCAAGGGAAACGGCGCATTGAGAAAGAATATTGGGTCTTCGACATGAACATGATCTCCAGCTACTCGAAGATTCCGAAGTAAGTGAAGAAGGGGAAGAACAAGGAGCATGATCGGTTGCCCTGCGCTTCTCTTTGGAATCTGGTCTGCCCGAAAGCTTCCCAGGCATGTTACAGACGTCATGACGGTTCGGCAACTCATGCAAGAATTCCACATCATGGGTACAAGAAAGTAAGCGTTGTATGGATTGAGGCTTTTACAGTAAGTGTATTGTTGATCACCTTTACCAGAATCATCAAAAATTATCATCGACGTCTAGTTAATCCTCTCTTACTTCAAAGCTCATTTGGAAGAATAACGTGAACGATTGAAGCGTTGGTCGAATCTACATACACAGTACAGAACCTACGGCATCTGCAAATGAATTGACTGGGATTACGAGCATAGCGGCCATACAAAGTGTTAAATAGACACGCAGAGCCTATTACAATCCAGAAGATCAAGCGGACATGAATAAGTACCTGACCCGTTGCATCGAGATCCGCAGGAAGGCACATTGCGTTAGTATTGCCAAAAAGACTGCGCCAAACATTTTGAAGTGACGCAGACCCCCCAAGTGTGGACGGAATATCGTCCCCAGAGAGGACAAGGTGCTGGAGGCAGCACAGAATTATGGCTATTTTGCTCTGTTCTCCAACAAAGTCAAGAATCTGGATGAGGCTTTGTCACTGTACCGTAGTAAGGACATCGTTGAGAAGGCTTTCGATAATCTCAAAGAGCGGCTCCATTTCCGTAGAATGCAAGTTTTCCTCGGAAACTTTGCTTAATGGCAAGCTGTTTGTAGAATTTATTGCGCTTATTTACCTATCCTACGTAAAGAAACGAATGCAAGACGCAGGACTTTGAATCTTGGTCGATGCAGGGACTGCTCGATAAATTAGACAAAATAGAGCGGTTTGAAGCGCTTGGACACTGTCGGATTTTAGGTGAAGTGACGCAAAAACAGACTGATTTGTATCGAGTGTTCGGGTAGAGACTCCCTAGTTATAAATTCCGGGAACTATAGGTTGTAATTATTAACTGTCGATTACCTTTAATAGTGAAGGATGGGCGCGCCATTATTCAAAATTTCAAAATAGGGGTGTTCAATATGAGCAACAACGGTTATTTTGTCCATTTCGAGGTGCCGAATATCAACAGTACAGGTGTTGACGCAGAAGTCTATGCTATCTACACCAATAAAAACTCTCTATCTGCAAAAAATATCGGGAGTTCTTCTGTGTACAACTCCAACTATCAAGGTGTAAATGGTACATTTTTTGGTTCAAGCGGACTTTTAGGCATTGCTGTTCAAAATGGTAGCCCGATTGGAAACAACTCATCAGGCAGTAAAAATGGTTCGAGTACAGTTAACAGAACTCGAGGAACCTTATACTGTACTACTAGTGGAACAATTGGTGTTAAACGAGTAGTATACGCTCACGATCTTACTGGAAATATTGCAGATTTGAAATGGGCTTTTGGAGGACTCAGTCTCTGGCTAGACGAATCATTAAGCAAATCTACTTACGATTCTAGGCTTCAAAATTGGGAAGGATCTAACGGAGTTGGTGGTATAAATGATAAGCGACCAAGAACAATGTTAGGATATAATAGCAGCAATGGTGATGTGGTTCTTGCTGTGGCTTTCGACAAAAATAATACGAGTAGCGGTATTACTTTTTATGATGCTCGTTATATTATGTCGGGTTTAGGTTGTGATAAAGGGATTCATTTAGATGGAGGCAGTTCCAGTTCTATCCGCTTTATTGAAGATCATCAAGATATGGCTGACGAAGTTAGACGTTATCGAGCAAGTACGGCTGGCCAACAAAGTATGGCAGTGGCCAGTAATACAAATTTCCGGTATTCACCTTCTCCAATCGGAATTGGCCTTGGATAACATCATTCAAAAGATCCTGTATATTTACAGGGTCTTTTTTGATAAATATACATTGTTGAAACTATTTATCTATTGAAATCGTCTAATTAACTCAAGGGGGAATGAAACAATGAGAATGTTGATATGTTTAGTTTTGGTTCTTGCATTAACTGCTTGCTCCAATGAATCTAACATCGTTATAGAAGAAAAGATAAAGGAGAATCTACAGTTGGAAACAGAGAAGCCTAAGGAAAAAAAAGGATTGTCGGAACATAGTATCGACTTAGATATAAGTCAGGTTAAATTTGATGCGGATATGAAGCCAGATCTTAAAAATAAATTGCTAATTTACTTCAAAGCTTTGAAAGAAGCCGACCCAAAACAAGCAGCAGATATTTTTTATTTGGATCCAGAAAAATCCATAGGAGTGCTGTGGATGTTTGATATGCAGGATATTACCTCGATTGATGCTGTAGAAATAGATGCTTCCAGAAAATTGCCTGACGATTTCCTAGGTGAACATGGGTTGGCATCTGAATCAATTCTGCCTGCAATAGTGACTGTTGTTCATTATACAAAATCCAACCATTCCTATTCATTGAATTTCATTTTTGTTCAGTCTGAAAATGAATGGAAACTTTTTCGTGTGGATTAACTTTCCGACTAGCTATAAGAAGCAATCAATAACAGAATCCTCTTCAGTTAAAATTTACACGTGCGAATAATTGGTGTTCAACTTTTGAAGCATAGATTTGCATAGATTTAATTGTGTTTATGGTGTGATGATCGATCTTTTTGGGCAGCATGAGTATCCAGTCATCTTTTACTCATCATATTAATATAATTGTAACACCTTCATTTCAGTATTTAACGGTTGCATCAATGTTACAACCATCTTAAATGAAGATCTATTGTTTCTACTTAACAATCAAACAAATTCGCGGATTTCAATGCGATACAGAACGGTTTTCCGTGGGATTTACGTAAGTTTATTGCAATCAAAACAGGACATTTGGTTATATACTAGAATATATTTATAATTATTAGTATCATTTATATGGCAACTGGAGGAATTGGACGGGTTATGTATAGAACGTTAGATATGATATTTCACTGTCAGCATAAAGGGGATTTTCATCGATGGGAAAATGGATATGGATCTTCATGTTTTGTATGTCTATTATGATCTCCTCATGTTCATCGGAATCACAAACCCAGCAAGTAGAATTAACTCAAGAAGATCACTTTCCCTATGAAATCAAGATGCTAAATCAAAAGGACGGCTGGGCATACCGTACACATGTGAAAGAGGAGCTTGCATTACGCTATACAACAAATGGTGCTCAAAATTGGCATCATACTGAGATAGAAGAAGCGTATCTATTGCATGCTAAAGTATATATACTTTCTGAAGAAACGGTGTATATACTGACTTCTCAAAATCAATTGATTCGGACAAATGATCGGGGAGTGACATGGAAGATAGAATCGCTGCCTCCAGTGAAAGGAAATGCACAGCTATCATGGATAGATGGAAGCAATGGCTGGCTGATGGATGTGTATGATACGGGATTGCACTATAGTTCAGCGGACATGTATACGACATCTAATGGAGGAGAAAGCTGGACACTACTCTCGAGTACGTCTCAGTCTACAAGTGGACTGACTTCTGATGGATTTAAGACAAACCTGTCTTTTAAGGATACGTTGAAGGGATGGGTTTCAGGAAATGTAGTTACGGATCAAATCCCTTGGTTGTATGCAACGACGGATGGCGGATCTAAGTGGGAAAAACAATATTTGGAAAATCCTGTATCTCAAATGAAAGAACTAACAAGTTTCACCGTTCACAACCCCCAGATTTTCTCTGATACCATGATCGTGTCTGTAGAATACAAATGTGAAACCTTCATTTGTATCGATTTCTTCAAGAAGCAAATAGAAGGTTCTATTTGGACATATATCCATACTTTTAAACTTTCACCTCAGAGTGAACAATCTACGGTGACCATCCAATTTCTGAATCAAAACGAAGGCTGGTTATCAGACCTTCATGCCATCTATCACACGGTAGATGGTGGGATGAGTTGGGATCTGATGTATAAAACGAATGAATACATGATCTCAAACCTGCAATTTACGGAAAATCAAATCGGCTGGATGGTGGCAGGAAACAATAAGATACAAAACCTGTATACATCTATGGATCAAGGGGAGACGTGGATAAAAGAGTCTGTTCAAATTCAATAAAAAGGGTGAAAAACAAAACCCTCCCTACTTGGCTCATTCACCATGTGGGGAGGGAGTGATTTACCCGTTCATCTCATCTATTATTCCGCCAAAAAGCCTTTCTCTCTGAGGTCTTCTCTGTTGAAGTACATCGTATCATTCAGGAAATACACTTCAATACCGCTGAATTCCGCCGTAGTGCCCTCCTTTTTGTCGGAGGCCAACAATCCGTTGAGCAAGATCCGCGTCCGATTTCCGCTAATCATATATTCCCAGTGTGTAATAATTTTCTTCACTTCATCCTCTACGGGATATTCCATCAAATCGATTCCGGCATCCGTTAAGTCCGCTTCGGAAATCCACTTCTGATTGAAGGCATCTGCTTCTTTTTTTCGAATCTCAAGCATAGGGAGGACGAATTTTTCGAAGTCTTCTTTGTTAATAAGAATACTTCCACTTTTATCTTTTTTCATTCTGACCTGATTGAATACCTGCTCGCCTGTAAAATCATATCGGTACCCGACCACTTCATAGAATTTGAAGCGATTCTCAACCGTATAGAAGTAAGGATATTCAGTGAAATGAAAACCTTCATAAATGCCACTGCTGACACCATAAATGGCCTTCAATTCTTTGTGCGTTAACCAGGCTTCGTTCACACGTTCCATTTCATTAAATTCTTCAGCGACGTAACGGATAATGTGGTCTTCGAGATCCTTTCTGTAGAAAAAGAGGTTGCCCCTCGAATCGGACATGACCCTGATTTGATTAAATTCCATGTAACCATTCGGGTAGTCATAGAAGTTATAATAGTCTGGCAATGGATGAATAACGGAGATCCCGACATCCAGGTCCAACCATTGCAGATATGGATATTCGTAACCTCTCGGGTATTCATTCAACTCCAAATTATACTCGTCCAGGTCGGTTGCGGAAACCCAGTCCTCGTTGTAGATTCGGAACGAAACGGCATCCGGCATTACTTCGTTATTTAAGTATGCATTGACATGCTTCTCTGCATAGTTGAGGAGCCCTAGCTTGTCGATCCAATCCACATATACTTGTCCGAATGTATCGTAAAACCATTGTTCGGAGAATGCACCCTGATTGCTCAGGAAGGAGACGATCTCAGAGGTGTCAGAGAAATAGGTATATAATTGTTTTCTTGTACTTGTATAGGTGACACCATCATACGACCATTTGATCCTTTCATTCATATTTTCAGGCTTTTTCAAATCATAGGCAATCGATGTGGAGGTGATTCCGCCCTCATTAGCATGTGTGAAATAAACCACATAATCTTTTTCCTGCGGATGTCCGTGCAGGATTTGGTAGCCGGCATATTTTCCAGTACCCTTGGATGTCGAATAGGCACTCACCATTTTTGGATGAGGAATATCTCTTTTGCGGCTGACATAGGTTTCTTCACTATCTGCAAGGCTGCTTGCCTGTCCAGGTGACGCGATAACCGTGTTGGAAGCCGCATCCCAGGCAATGGACATTCCGAATGCTTCCAGCACTTTGCGGATCGGGCAATAGGTTCGGCCATCACGGATGAGGGCAGTTGTATCATTTTTCACTGGTTTACCATTGATATAGATATAGCTTTGATTGATTGGCGCATATACTTCTACGCCATTATAAGTCGCGTAAGGCTGTTGTTTATTCTCATCCCACTTTACTTCAGCACCAAACGCCTCGAGTGCCACTCTGAACGGAACCTGGGTTCTTCCACTGGCATCGACGAATGGATAGCCTGTCTCATTCGTAAAATGCACTTGTTTTCCATCGACTTGGATATGTATAGATGACGTTTGCGCATCGGAGGACCCGACCATCACCCCGATCCATAAAATAAAAGCAACCATGAGACCAAAAACTGTTTTCTTCATGACACAACCCTCTCTACCTGAATGAATTTGATTTAATATAAACAAGTCAGCGTATGTATACGCCCATTTTGCAGTTCATTCACCATGAGAAAGAGAAAAAGTGATAGAGCTTGCAATAATCGGCAATATGTAGATAATGATAACATACTGATACTTGCAGTACAAGAATCAATCGATGCGGATGAGCATTTTGCTGTTCCGGTTAGAAATTAAATCTGAAGGTGGTAGCGTAGATTGAGAAAATGGAAGATTTGGCTTATCCTGATCCTTGCCCTTATCGGATTGTGTTGGTGGCATGAGATTCCTGCGAGTCCGTCCATTGACAAACAAACTGCGGAAAGAATCGCTTTAGGGAGAGCCTTTGAAGAACATGGAGCGAGAGAGTATGAGATTGCGCTTGAAGTCTATCAGTTTGTTGCGCGCCGCAAACAGATAGAAGCGGAATATCCGTTCTGGTTGTCCCATCAGCGGAAAATCTATTTTAATGTCCTTATCAAGGATAAAAACTCCCCGGCAACCATCACAAGCCGGGATCAAGGGAAAGGGTACATGCATCCGGAAATCTATACCATTGACGGCGAAAACGGGAGTTTGATCATCAAGCAATCTCAATAAGAGAACACAATAAGGAATTCAATTTCATGCTGATAGGGTCTGGATGATGACATATTACAGAAGACTTACAGCAAGTGAACTGGATTGAATCGGGTGATGCAGCAGGAGGTAGCGGTGTTGAAAACGAAGATAAGTGTATGGTCTGAAATGGCATTCCTGCAAAATGCGGCATGAATTGTCGGGTGAACGGATGGTAAAACTCGTATGATCAAGAAAGGGAGTGAGTATATGGATTGGGTGAAGCAGTTGAATGCGTCCATCAACTACATAGAAGAACATTTGACAGGAGATATTTCCTATGAAGCCATCGCCAAAATAGCAGGATGCTCGGTATACAATTTTCAGCGGATGTTTTCATATATTGCAGACAAGCCGTTGTCCGAGTATATTCGCAGCAGACGACTGACGCTGGCTGCATTTGATCTACTAAACGATTCGGACCGAATCTTGGACATTGCGATCAAGTACGGATATGAATCGCAGGATGCATTTACCCGTGCCTTTAAGAACTTTCATGGGGTCCTGCCGTCTCGTGTGCGAAATGAAAGCGTTCAACTGAGATCCTGCCCCAAGCTCTCCTTCCAAATCACGATCAAAGGGGAGAATCATATGAATTACCAGATTGAATCGTACCCGGCCTTCAAAGTGATGGGCATCTCGCAAAAGATCGAAACGTCCAAAGCATTTGAAGTTGTGCCAGGCATATGGGAACAAGCCTGGAAAGATGGAACGATGCAGCGGTTCATCGACCATTTTCCAAACTACAGACCTGCCGGTTTCTTGGGCATTGCCGCAGGCGGGCAATGGGGAGATTCTGAACACATGCAGTATATTATCGGCGTTACCAGTGACATGGATGTAGAAGGCTGCAAGCATGTGCCCGCGATGGAAGGCATGGAGGAATTCGAATATCCTGCTGCCACATGGGCGATTTTTGAAGCAAATGGCGAATTGCCTGATGCCACGCAAAAAGTCTACAAGCAGTTTTATTCAGAGTGGCTGCCTAATTCTGGCTATGAGCTGGCAGACCTGCCGGTTATTGAATGCTATTTGCTGGAAAATGAGCAAGAGGTCTGGATTGCAGTCGAGAAGAAAAACAGCTAAAAAGAGTAATCCTGCAAAGACAAGTTTGACTGACCGTTATCCATGGCAAATGAATCATCAAGTAAATCAGATGAAAACACCTTCAAGCCCCGTGTCGCAGGATATGGGAACAGCATTGGAGGTGTTTTTGCGTGTGATCATTCCGTAAGGAAATGTTTGCAGCATGATGCGGCGGGGAGAAAAGAGTGTATATGTGATAAAATAGTACGTACACCCCAGCTAAAATAGCAGGTATACTAGGCTAAAATAGCTGGTATAACTATGATCAATCAGCAGGTAGACCAAGAAATCAGGGAAGTATGAATCCATTCTGCATATAAAGGCAGGTTTTGAAAGTGGACTTGTTCAGCTATGATGAACAAACGAGAGAAGCCAGTGTGAAGCATACTCTGCTCGCTGATCGAATGCGACCGCGAACACTAGATGAATACATTGGACAAGAACATATTGTCGGAAAAGGAAAGCTGTTGCGAAGAGCAATTGAGGGAGATCAGCTGACCTCCATTTTGCTGTACGGTCCTCCGGGCTGTGGCAAGACGACACTGGCTCATATTATTTCCTATCATACAAAAGCCAAATTTGTGCAACTCAATGCCGTAGATGCCTCCGTCAAGGACGTCAGAGAAGTGATTGAGCAGGCGAAGCTGAATCGAAGCCTGTATGATCAGCGTACGATTCTGTTTCTGGATGAGGTGCATCGCTTCAATTCCTCCCGCCAGGACGCCTTGCTGCCCGCCGTGGAGAAGGGGACGATCATATTCATCGGAGCCACAACCGAGAATCCGTACCATCACGTTAACGGCGCCCTGCTGTCCCGTTCGACGCTCTTCCAGCTGGAGCCCTTGACGGCCGAGCATGCGCGGATGGCCATGGATCGGGCGATGCGTGATACAGACAGAGGTCTCGGTGCGCTGAAGGTCAGGCTGGATGAAGAAGCGATGACCCATATATCCGATATTGCCGGCGGTGACCTACGCAGGGCGCTCAATGCACTGGAACTGGCGGCCATGACGACATCTCCTGATGAAAATGGGCATATCCACATTACGCTGGCAGATGCCGAGGAATCGATCCGACGCAAAAATGTAAAGGCGGACACTTCCACCCAGTATGATGTGCTGTCCGCCTTTCACAAGAGCATTCGCGGCTCCAGTGACGCAGCCTTGTTCTGGTTCCTGTATGCCGTAGACAAGCTGGGCATGGACCCTGTCACCTTTATCCGCAGACTGACCGTCGCCTGCAGTGAAGACATTGGTCTTGCGAATCCCCAGGCGATGGTGCAGGCAGTCAGTGCGATGCAGGCGTATAAACAGATCGGGTGGCCGGAATCCAAATACATCGTCGCCCAGGCGATCTTGTTTGCTGTAGAAAGCCCCAAATCCAATGCCATTGCACGCGCGATAGGCAAGGTTCAACGTGCGATAGAGCAGTCAGGCAGAGTAGAGGTGCCGCTTCACCTGCGTGATACGCATTACAAGGGCGCAGACAAGCTGGGGCACGTGGGCTATCAGTATCCGCATGATTATCCTAACCATTACGTCGACCAGCAGTATTTGCCGGATCACCTGCAGCGGTTGCATATCTATGAAGCGACCCGTCAGGGAATGGAAGAGAAGATCAAGATGAATCAGGAGAAGCGGGAGAGACAGAAGGGAAAAGGATAAGGTCGATTATACACCTCTCCGGTTTCCCCACAGCAGCGCATGAAGCTGAGGAAGGACGCGCACGTTGCGCAGTTCTTCTGATCTCATGACGCGGTCAACCAGACACGCATACTGCTTCAACAATTTTACGGCAAGCTTGTCAGGGTCCGTGCTGGTCGGATCATCATTTCCGGCCTGAATGATGAAAGGAACATCGGGATAACGCTGATGCACCTGAACGGCATAAGTCAGATCGATTTCGTCCATCACGACCACTTTTAGACTGAGCCCTTCGTTTCGGTCACCCTCCTTCCGTCTGGCGATGATCTTGTCCAGTACGATCCAATCCGTCTTCATGCCAGAGCTGGGTGGCTTCGGAGACAAGGTCAGATCATCGATCTCCATCAACCATTCCTGCCAGCGACTGCCTTGTGTTTCCAGCGCAATGCTGAACCCCCGCTCATGCAAGTTATCAATGAGTAAGGCCAGACTAGACAACAGAGCTGGATTTCCACCGGACAGCGTGACATGTGACCAACCAGAACCTCCGATTTTCCCCAATTCATCCAGTATCTCTTCTGCATGCATGTGGCGAATCTCATTTTTAGCCGAACCATCCCAGGTGAATGCAGAATCACACCAGTGGCACGAATAGTCGCAACCAGCTGTTCGGACAAACATGGTTTTCCGTCCAATGACAAGCCCTTCCCCCTGTATAGTAGGACCGAAAATCTCCAATACCGGGATCGTTTCTCTGCTGCTCATCGTGAATCTCCTTGTTTGGGTTTATAGACGACATAACTCGAAGGCGTTTCTCTCAGAAATACCTGTAAGCATCGCGCCCCGTTCGGCAGTGTATTCAAATAATCCTGGACCAGCTCTCCAATCATGCGCGCCACGATCTCTGTAGAAGGCAATCGCGCAGACTCGTGATGATCGAACCATTCATCCTCGTTCAGTACGGTATGATCAAATCGGTCATGGACCAGTTTCTTAATCGTCTTAAAATTGACCAGAAAGCCACAGTCATCCAGTTCGTCTCCGGCAATCGTCAAGTTCACCACATACGTATGCCCGTGAAGCTGGCTGCATACCCCTGCTTTTTCCCTTGGAATATAATGGGCTGCGGCGAATGAAAAATCTTTGTTCAACTCATAGACAAAGGAATGGGGAACTGAAGGGTAAGTCTGATAGATCATCTCTGTGATGCACCTCCCATTTGTTCGGAACGATTCAGGTAATCGTTCAGGCCAGCTTGACGCAATTTGCAGGCTGGACAGTCACCGCATCCCTCTGCGCGAACACCGTTGTAGCAGGTCAGTGTGCGCTCCCGAATAAATTCAAATGCATTGAGGTGGTCGGCAAGCTCCCACGTTTGCGCTTTGTTGAGCCACATAAGCGGCGTGTGAATGACAAAGGGATAATCCATAGACAGATTCAGTGTCACATTTAGCGACTTAATAAAAACATCCCGGCAATCCGGGTATCCGCTAAAATCAGTCTCGCACACCCCTGTAACGAGATGGTTGGCGCCGATTCCTTTTGCCCGTACAGCCGCAAAAGAAAGAAACAACAGATTTCTTCCGTCTACAGAGGTTGTGGGAAGCGCTCCTTCTTTTGTCTCGATATCTAGTTCATGGCGTGTCAATGCACTCGGAGCCAGCTGGTTTAACAAAGACATATCCAGCACCTGATGGGGGATACCCAGCTCACTGGCAATCTCGGCGGCAACGGACAGTTCCTCCCGATGACGCTGTCCATAATCAAACGTGACGGTCTCTACTTCAGCAAATCGCCGCATCGCCCAGAACAGACAGGTTGTACTGTCTTGCCCTCCGCTAAAAACCACGACTGCTTTTTCACTTGATCTCTCCATCATCTGCCTTCCTCCTCACCTGTTATCGACCTTCTCGGGATAGAGATCGTGGTTCAAAAGCCGATGTTCGGCGATCTGCTCATATTTTGTTGCCGGCTGTCCCCAATTCACATAAGGATCGATGGAGATACCGCCACGAGGTGTGAATTTGCCCCACACTTCGATATAGCGTGGCTCCATGAGTGCGACCAGATCGTTCAGGATGATATTCATGCAATCCTCGTGAAAATCACCATGGTTGCGGAAAGAAAACAAGTACAGTTTGAGAGACTTGCTTTCCACCATTTTCACATCAGGTATATAGGAGATATAGAGAGTGGCGAAGTCTGGCTGCCCGGTCATCGGACACAGACTGGTAAATTCCGGACAATTGAACTTGACGAAGTAATCCCGTCCGGGATGTTGGTTCATGAAGGTTTCCAATACTTCGGGGGCATATTCTGCAGGATACCTGGTACCTTGCTGACCAAGCAGGGTAAGTCCTTCCGTTTGCTGCACGGATGAATGGGAGTCTTCTGCAAGGGATTTGGACGGATCATTAGACATAAAAAAATCTCCTCCTTATTCTGCCGACTGCTAGGATGTAGACAGTCTGGCGGGAAGAAGAACGAGAAAAACGCGGTGCCTCGCGTAGCCTATAGAAAACAAAAATAAACGATTCCGCCTGACATTCGCTCAGCCTATACGCATCGTGCTGAAAACTAGCGAATACAGCGGTTGCTCGCTTGCCTTAGTTTTTTATAGAGGGAGTTCGCGAACCTCTACCGAATGCCAAAATGCAAAATCATGGCATACACGGATTTTCTTCTTCATGGTGAAACATTCGTAGCATATCACATGGCATGAGGAATTGACAATACGTCAAAGGAACAGACCACTCAGCCCTTCCTTCTGGGCGGGATTTTCAGAAAGGGCACGTAGAGGAGCAGAAACATGAGGATAGCGACTCCTTCGAGCGAGAGAATGTACCAGGGCCAGTCACCGAGCACATTTAGCAGAGAATCTCCTGCAGGCTTCCTGGCAATGAAGAAATAGTTGCCCCCGGTGATCAGATTCGCAGGAAGCACCACAGCGACCAAGAGGATGTTCAAATACAGCAGCACACGCCAAATGGAGCCAAACGTCGGTCTGAAATGATGTACCCATGTCATATACAAGGCGACCCACACAATCGCTGCATGACCGATAAAGAAATAAAAATAAGTAAAGTGCGGAAACCCGGACAAGATCGCGACCGGTGTGACAATGGCCTGTATCGCTCCACCAATCCCGGCAAAGTATAAAAATTCATACAGCCGCCTGTTTGGAAACAGCAGGATCAGGATGGTGAGGATGTAGCTCAGGCTGCATAATTGCAAGGGGAGGGACTGTGACCATGTAAAATAATCCGTTTGGATATACCAGACATACAGGATCGTCTCCATCCCGATAAGAAGCCCGCCAAGCCCGAAACGCACCAGCTTGTCTGGAAACGGGGCTTGCAATTGCCTTCTTGAGCCATATAACAGCAGAATAAATCCGATGAGCAATAGCAGTGGGACGAGATGCTGGGCGGTAAACATTTCAAAGGGGTAAACATCAGACCAATCTGGACGGGTTATGAAATTTTTCCACATGACTGATTCCTGCTTTCATTTTCTATGTATGTTTTCTGTATAGGTTCTCATGATCTATGTTCCAGATAAGTGTTACATACACACAACTCATGAATATTTTATCATATTCTGCAAGAAAAGGAGTGGAGGATCAGGCAATTGGGGAGAATAGGGGTAGTCAGGTGGAAAGGTGGGAAATGATAGTGAGTGAGCTTCCAAACAGTTTTTGGTTCACCTTATTGACCATCGTCAGCTATGTGCTTTTTTTTATCACCTTATACATAAAGAGAGAAGCCATTCTCGTTCCGCTCCTGCTGGGCATATCCGGTCTGATCTACGTCGTGGAGTATCTCATCCTCGTGCTGCTCAATAGCTATACGTACAATCCGAATTACCTGGAAAGGGAATACCTGGATAACATACTCGGCTCCGTGCCTTCGAATTTTGTTTCCGTCCCCATTGCAGCCACGATCATTGCGGCCTTTCGATTAGGCTGGAAGTGGATCATCGCGATCGATCTGATGTTTGTAGCGATTGAGATTGGATTTTTGAAGATGGAGATTTATTTTCACCACTGGTGGGAACTGGCCTACACGGCTACTTTGTTTCCGATTCTATTTCTCATTTCCCGTTACTGGCTTCATCTGCTGCGGACTGCACAGGTGAAATGGCTGCGCTGGACAACGGTGTACCTGATGACGATGAGTCTGATTGTCACGATCGATTTTTTTCTGGTGGTTTTTGTGGAGCCCCTGCTGTTTACACCAGGGTGGTTTGAGGACCCTTACAAAGATCATATTGCCGGATCTGCGATGTATTACATGTTTGTACTGACACCTCTTTTTGTCTTCACGACGCTGAGAAACTGGATCTGGAAAGGGGCTGCAATTGGGGTCATCATGGTGCTGGATGAAATCCTTGTCTACTTCAAGTGTCTGGAAATCGCGACCTTTTGGACACACGGACACTTTCTATTCCTGAATATCACCCTTTTCATTTTGCTGAAACGGTTGTACCGATGGACGATTGTGCCTGGTGCGAATTTTTCTTGAAGAAGGTTGGGTAACGAGGAATAAGAAAGCCAGCCTTTCCACGCTTGTAAAAGGCATGGGAAGGCTGGCTGGCTGGCATCACAAGAGATTCGCTTGTTTCGTTGATCTAGATGGATTCGTCTACTGTACTCGTTTGATCGATCGTGGCGCCTCCAAGACACTGCTCACCTGCATAGAAGACGACTGCTTGTCCTGGTGTAACCGCCTTTTGCGGCTCATAAAACTGGACACGCAGAGTGCCGTCAGCCTGAGGATGAACGGTTACATCCTGGTCTGCTTGCCGATACCGGAATTTCGCGGTACAGGTAAACGGTTCCGTTCGCGGTCTATCGTTGATCCATACGACATCCGAGGCGGTTAATCCGCCGGAGAAGAGGGCGGGATGCTTGCCTCCCTGTACCACATAAAGACGGTTGGAAGCCAGATCCTTGCTGGCTACAAACCACGGTTCGCCTGTTCCTGAACCGCCGATGCCCAGTCCTTGTCTTTGACCGAGGGTATAATACATCAGACCATCATGGCGACCGAGTACCTCGCCCTCCAGTGTACAGATATCTCCCGGCTGTGCAGGCAAATACTGACTGAGGAATTCCTTGAAGTTGCGCTCCCCGATAAAGCAGACGCCTGTGCTGTCCTTTTTCTTGGCCGTGGCAAGCCCCGCCTTGTCGGCAATTGCCCGGACTTCTGGCTTGGGCAGATGCCCAATCGGGAACATCGCTTTGGACAGCTGGGCCTGATTGAGCTTGCTGAGGAAATAGGACTGATCCTTGTTCGTGTCCACCCCTCTCAGAAGCTGAAATTCACCGTCCTGATGAACGACCCGTGCGTAATGTCCGGTTGCGATGTAATCGGCACCGAGCTGCATCGCTTTGTCCAGAAACTCTCCAAACTTGATCTCCCGATTGCACATCACATCGGGATTGGGTGTCCGTCCCTTGCGATATTCATCCAGGAAGTAGGAGAAAACCTTGTCCGCATATTCCTCTTCAAAATTGACCGTGTAATACGGGATTTCGAGCTGATCGCATACTCTGCGCACGTCCTCGGCATCTTCCTCAGCCGTGCAATGGCCGAATTCGTCGGTGTCGTCCCAGTTCTTCATGAAGATGCCGATGACATCGTATCCCTGTTCCTTGAGCAGCAGCGCAGTCACGGAGGAATCGACCCCTCCAGACATGCCAACGACGACCCGGGTTTCAGCTGGTGATTTTTGCATGATCTGATTTCCTTTCTATTCGTGAAGAACACGGAGGTGTTCTGTAGATATATGGTTTAGTTTGGCCGATATTGGCGTACCCTAACAGCAGGTTCTGCCGGAAAAATGTCGGCTTGATGAATTGTATGCAAAATGTCTAGTAAAATGGTAGGAATGTACTTACTAAAGCTTAGTAACTATGATAACATAGAACTTGATTCCGTCCATAGTGGAAAGAATACGAAGATCCGGAACCGGATTCACGATAAATTGAAGTCTTGAAGGCTAGAAGAGGTGCTAGGCAATGAAGATATCTACAAAAGGTCGTTACGGATTAACCATCATGATGGAGCTGGCTGTTCATTTCGGTGAAGGGCCAACCTCTCTGAAAAGTATAGCAGAAAAGCATCAGCTTTCTGAGCATTACCTGGAGCAGCTCGTCGCTCCGCTGAGAAACTCGGGACTGGTCAAGAGTGTCCGCGGGGCATATGGCGGTTATATTCTCTCCAAAACCCCGGAAGAAATCAGTGCAGGGGATATTATTCGTGTGCTGGAAGGTCCAATTAGCCCGGTTGATTTTACAGAAGAAGACGATCCTGCGAAGCGGGATCTGTGGATTCGCATTCGAGACAGCATTGCACAGGTGCTGGATTCAACTACGCTTGCCAACCTCATTCAATACGAGGATGAGGGACTGAGCGAGCACTATATGTTCTACATTTAACGGGGCAGGCAGATGAATCGAATTTACTTGGATCATGCCGCCACGACGCCACTCCGACCTGAAGTCCTGGAAGAAATGATGACCTGTTACAACGAATGCATAGGAAATCCTTCCAGTATTCATCATCACGGAAGACAGGCTCGCCATGTATTGAACCGGTCCCGCGATCAGATTGCCCGGCTGCTTGGATGCAAGCCTGCAGAGTTGATCTTTACCAGCGGGGGTACCGAAAGCGACAACCTGGCCATTCTGGGGGCAATGGAAGCTCTCTCCCCCCATAAAAAGCACCTGATCACATGCAGGACGGAGCATCATGCCGTGCTGCATGCTTGTGCATATATGGAAACGCAAGGGGTAGAAGTGACCTATCTGGATGTCGATCAGAATGGCCAGCTTTCTCTGGAAGAACTGGAAGGTGCCATTCGACCCGACACAGGATTAATCACCATTTTGTTTGGCAATAATGAGACAGGAACGGTGCAGCCTATCGAAAAGATTGGACACATCGCAAAACGTCACGACATCCTTTTTCATGTGGATGCGGTGCAGGTGCTTGGCGCTCTCTCGTTGAATTTGAATGAGCTGCCCGTGGATTACATGAGCTTCAGCAGTCACAAGATCAATGGTCCCAAGGGTATAGGTCTGCTTTATCAGGCCAGTCATGCTCCTCTGCAGGCCCAGATTCATGGCGGGTTGCAGGAGCGGACAAGGCGAGCCGGTACAGAAAATGTAGCGGGTATTGCCGGATTTGCCAAGGCGGTTGCCCTTTCCTTGCAAGATTTGTCGAACAAGCAACAAAAGATGTCGGCACTTCGTCTAAAAATGGTAGAGCAGTTACGAATGCATGTGGGTGAACAGGAAGTCCTCGTAAATGGACACCCGGAGGAACACCTTCCCCATATATTGAATGTAAGCTTCATCGGCACGCAAACGGAAATGATGCTGATGAGTCTCGATATGGAAGGGATTTCGGTTTCCAGCGGTTCTGCCTGTACGTCAGGCTCCTTTGAAGTATCCCATGTGCTCAAAGCGATGCACCTGCCGGAGGCCAGATTGGCGTCCGCGATTCGCATCAGCCTGGGCTACGATACGACTGAAAAAGAAATTGAAACGTCCGCAAAAAAAATTGCAACCGTCGTTTTACGTATGCGTAATAGGTAGAAGGGAGTTGTCACGGTTTGCTGCAAGCTCATCAAATCAGAGGCCTGCCCATTCTCGATGTGGAGACGGGCAAAGAGCTTGGAACCTGCAAGGACATTCTGATCTCCAAGGAGTTTAAAGCAGCAGGCATGCTGATTGATGCCAAACGCTGGCTGTCAGCTCCGCGAATGATTCGAATGGATGCCTTGCTGAGCATCGGGGATGATGCGGTCATGCTCCCGAATGCGGATGTGATTCAACCCTGGAAGGAAGAACTTCATGGAGACTGGTTGTGCAGTCAACATTTTAAGGGATTACCCGTATATACATCAAACGGTCATCAACTTGGAACCATAGAAGATGTTTATTTTTCCAAAGATTCGGACAAAGATATAGTAGGGCTTGAACTAACGGACGGTTTTCTGTCTGATATCCAGGAGGGACGCAGCTGGCTCCCGATTCAAACCCCGATGAGAATTGGGGAGGACGCCGTGATCGTGTCATCCGTATCAGAGCAAGACGTGAAGAAAATCGTTACTAATCAGTAGGGTGAGGGAATAACCATGCGATGTCCAAATTGCAACTCGAAAGACATAGGCAAAATCGGCTCCCACCAGTTTTATTGCTGGGGTTGCTTCATCGAATTGACCGTCAACGGAGATAAAATGTCCGTCTACCAGGTGGAGGAAGACGGTACGTTAAGCTCCCTGGACGATCTGTTCTTTGAAGAGGAAATGACACATATGCATGCCACGTAAGTCATCTGCCTATCTGAAAAAACACTCTCTGTTCGCTGCCATAACGAATAGAGAGTGTTTTTGGTTGGAGTAAACCGGTCAGCTCGTACATATAATATAGAGCACACCCACCGAAGAACATGAAGGGGGCTCTATATTTACAATGGAACGATGGATGAGTTCCAAAGCAGCTATGACCTTGACCTATCTGCTGCTGATCGTGCTGATCTTGTTTTTTACCCAGCAAATCTATCCCATCATCTCGTGGATCTATGGCTTTGCGAAAGCCGTGCTTACGCCGTTTATCATCGCGATGATTATATCCTATGTACTCAATCCGGTCGTCTGTGTACTCAATGACCGGGGAGTGCCAAGAACAATCGCCGTTTTGCTCATCTATGCGCTGTTTATCGGCTCACTCACGGTCATGCTCATGAACCTGATCCCGATGTTTATCTCCCAGCTAAAGGAATTAAATGCGCATTTGCCTGAGATGTCCATGCAGGCGCAGGAATGGTTGCATGCCGTTCATGAGAACCAGACTGTACCCGACACGATCAAGCAAGGGATTCAGGATTCGTTGTTGCGGATCGAGAAAAGCATCAGCAGTCAAATCTCCAATTTACTGAATCGCATTGGCAGCACGATCAGTACGCTGTTCGTGGCGTTTATTATTCCGTTTGTGGCTTTTTACATATTGAAAGACTTCAAATTGCTGGAACGGGCCGCGCTGACGATCGTCCCTAAGCGCAGACGCAAGGGCGTCGTACGCCTGCTGATGGAGATCGACCACGCACTGGGCAGCTATGTAAGGGGGCAATTTCTTGTTTGTGTCATTGTTGGCCTCCTCGCCTATGTCGGTTACCTCATCATTGGCATGCCATATCCGCTCCTGTTGGCCTTTGTCGTGGCCATATTCAACATCGTGCCCTATCTGGGTCCGTATCTTGGAGCCGCGCCTGCTGTGATCATGGCTGCAACCGTGTCAGTCAGAATGATGGTGCTTGTTGTGATTGCAAATACGATCGTACAGGTGCTCGAAGGCAACGTTATCTCCCCGCAGGTGGTAGGCAAGACACTTCATATGCATCCCCTAACGATTATTTTTGTCTTGCTGGTTGGCGGAGAATTGGCAGGCATCGTCGGTCTCATCCTCGGTGTTCCGATGTTTGCGGCTGCAAAAGTGATCGTCCAGCATGTCTTTACCTACTACATTCGCCGCAAGCCTGTTACCTGACCGGGTGTGGATGGGATGTCAGGGGCAGGAAGAAGTTACGGCACCGGGGAACGATCTGTGAACAGGGCCTGAGTTCCTTGACAGGCAAGGCCTTTAGCCGATATAATTTTGCATGATATGGAAAATGAAACGGTCAACGATACAAAGGCTCCGATACGGGAGCCTTTCTTTCCATTATGATTCATATATAGGAATAAGAAAGCTTGAATCTGATCTTATCGATGTTGGAGGAACCATCATGAAATCTAGTGAAATTCGTCAGAAATGGCTGGACTTTTTTGCAAGCAAGAACCACAAAATCGAACCAAGTGCTTCACTCGTCCCGCACAATGATCCTTCTCTCTTGTGGATCAATGCCGGGATGGCGCCGTTAAAGCCTTATTTCGACGGTCGCATCAAACCGGACAACCCTCGCATCGCCAATGCGCAAAAGTGTATTCGCACCAATGATATCGAGAACGTCGGGAAAACAAGAAGGCACCAAACCTTTTTCGAAATGCTGGGGAATTTCTCGATTGGCGATTACTTCAAGGAAGAAGCGATTACGTGGGCGTGGGAATTTCTGACCGATCCGAAGTGGATTGGATTTGATCCGGAACGTCTGTCCGTGACCATTCATCCGGAGGATGAGGAAGCATTCGATCTGTGGAACAAGAAAATCGGTCTGCCAGCGGATCGAATTGTGAAGCTGGATGAGAACTTCTGGGATATCGGGGAAGGGCCATGCGGTCCATGTACGGAAATCTTCTATGACCGCGGTGAGTCCTTTGGAGATGCTAGCGATCCCGAATGTTATCCGGGTGGGGAGAACGAACGTTACCTCGAAGTATGGAACAACGTATTTTCACAGTTCAATCACAACAAGGACGGTTCCTATACACCGCTTCCTGCCAAAAACATCGATACAGGCGCGGGTCTGGAGCGATTCACTTCGATTTTGCAAGAGGTGGACTCCAATTTTGATACCGATTTATTTCAGCCAATTATTCAGGAAACTTCTCGTATAGCGGGAGTAAAATATAAAGAGCAAGAAGAGATGGATGTGGCCCTGAAGGTCATTGCCGACCATGTGCGTACGGTGGCCTTTGCTGCCGGAGATGGTGTCCTCCCTTCCAATGAAGGAAGAGGATATGTCATTCGCCGTTTGCTGCGTCGTGCGGTAAGATTCGGAAAGGTACTGGGCATTGACCAGCCGTTCCTGTATCGTTTGGTGCCCGTTGTGGCCGACATTATGGGCACGCATTATACGGAGCTTGTGGAGAAGCAGGACTTTATCGTGAAGGTCATTCGCAGTGAGGAAGAACGTTTCCATGAAACCCTTTCCGAAGGGCTGTCCATTTTGGAGCAGTTGGCTGCACAGGCCAAGCAGGAAGGCTCCAATCTGATTACAGGATCGCAGTGCTTCAAGCTGTATGATACGTATGGTTTCCCACTGGATCTGACGGAGGATTACGCTGCAGAGCAAGGTCTTTCGATTGATCGGGAAGGCTTTGAGGCAGAGATGGCAAAGCAGCGGGAGCGGGCAAGAGCAGCCAGACAGGATACGGGAAGCATGAATATCCAAGGGGGTCCATTGTCTGATTTTACGGCTGCGAGCGAGTTTGCCGGATATGAGGAGCTGCGTGTAAACAGCCAGATCATCGCACTCATCGTCGAGGATCAGCTCGTCGAAGAAGTCGGCAGCGGTCAAGTTTGCCAGGTCGTGCTGGATCAGACGCCTTTCTATGCGGAAAGCGGCGGTCAGGTCAGCGATCATGGTGTGTTGGCTGGTCAAGGACTTAAAGCGGTTGTTCAAGACGTGAAAAAGGCGCCACACGGGCAGCATGTGCATACGGTGGAAGTACAGGAAGGTGTGCTGCGTCTTCACGAAACTGTTGAGGCTGTTGTGGATTCAACCATTCGGGAAGCGGTTATCAAAAATCATACCGCTACGCATTTGCTGCATCGTGCGCTGAAGATGGTGCTGGGCGAGCATGCCAACCAGGCAGGTTCCCTGGTCGCACCGGATCGCCTTCGTTTCGACTTCTCTCATTTCGGCAGTGTCACAATAGATGAACTGGAACAGATCGAGCAGATTGTCAATGAACAGATCTGGGCCAACACGACGCTTGCGATCGCGCGCAAAAGTCTGGACGAAGCGAAGGAAATGGGAGCCATGGCCCTGTTCGGAGAAAAATACGGGGATGTCGTACGGGTTGTACAGATCGGAGATTTCAGCCTGGAACTTTGTGGAGGCTGTCATGTTCAGCAGACGGCACAGATCGGCATGTTCAAGATTTTGAGCGAGTCGGGCATCGGTAGCGGTATCCGCCGGATTGAAGCCGTAACAGGCAAAGGCGCTTATCAATATATGGAAGAGCAGCTGGATACATTAAAACAGGCAGCGGCCCTTCTCAAATCGAAGGTGCAGGACGTACCTGCCCGCATTGAGAGCATGAGTCAGCAGCTTCGAGAAGCAGGCAAGGAAAATGAATCGCTGAAAGCGAAACTAAGTCAGATCGAAGCCGGTTCCTTGACGGATCAGGTACAGCACGTAGACGGTGTTCCACTACTTGCCGTCAGGCTGGATGTTTCGGATATGGATTCCCTTCGAAATGTGGCCGATGAGATGAAATCCAAGCTGCAATCGGCTATTATAGTATTAGGAGCAGCCATTGATGACAAGGTTCAACTGGTTGGGGCTGTAACACCGGATTTGGTGAAGCGTGGCTATCATGCAGGCAAACTGATTAAGGAGACAGCGGCCGTTTGCGGCGGCGGTGGCGGTGGACGACCGGACATGGCGCAGGCAGGCGGCAAGGATATAGCGAGACTGGACGAGGCGATTGCGAAAGTCCCTGAGTTTTTGAAGCAGCAGGTTGAAGCTTGATAAGACTCCCCAAGCGGATTGGGAATTTGTGCAGGAGGTGCAGGTGATGAGTTCCATGGACAAAACGATGAAATTTGATTTCAAAGCGGATGAATTCGAGACATCACCGAAAGAAATCTTGCTAACGGTATATGACGCACTGCAAGAAAAAGGGTATAATCCGATTAACCAGATTGTCGGCTATTTGCTGTCTGGGGACCCTGCTTACATTCCGCGCCATAACAATGCAAGAAGTATGATGGGCAGAAGAGAAAGAGATGAGCTGATTGAAGAGTTGGTTAAATTTTATCTTCAACAGCAGCAAGGCAACACGAAATAAACAGGTGTTTAGTTGACCGATGGCTTGGAAATGCTTCAATAGACAGCACTCCTCCATCGGTTTTTTCCAGGATTGAGGTGTAAGGGATGAGAGTAATGGGCTTGGATGTAGGCGACAAGACGATCGGTATCGCGGTCAGTGATGAGCTTGGATGGACCGCCCAGGGTATTGAGATTATCCGCAGGAAGAATCTCAAGCAGGATCTGAATCGTCTTCAGGAGCTGGCCAAACAATATGAGATCAGCGGATTCGTGGTAGGGCTGCCCAAGAATATGAACGGCACGATCGGACCACGCGGTGAAATATGCCAGGAATTTGCCGCTACGCTGGAGAAGACATGCAATTTGCCCGTTACGATGTGGGATGAGAGACTGTCAACCGTATCGGCCCAGCGGACGCTGCTGGAAGCCGATGTGAGTCGTAAAAAAAGGAAACAGGTCGTAGACAAAATCGCAGCCGCGATTATTTTGCAAAATTATCTGGATGCGAAATCTTAAGAAGAGGTGATTGAACATGACAAACGAACCGATCAATCAGGAAGAAAACCCGGAAGTCATTATTATCCCCGATGAAGAAGGGAACGAGAACGAGTTTGAAGTCATCATGAAGTTTGAAGTAGATGGCTCGGAAAAGACGTACATGATGGTCGTTCCGGTTGAGAGTGAGCAGGATGAAGAGGCGGAAGTCTTTGCTTTCCGTTATGAAGAAGACGGAGATGATCTCAAACTGTTCACGATTGATGATGAGGAAGAATGGGATATTGTCGAAGAAACATTCAACACCTTGATGGATGAGTTTGATCAGGAAGAAGGGTAAACGGCATGGAACCAGCTTATACGGAGGTTCACCATCTCAGAGACGTATACGGGAACGAAATTGAGCTGGAGGGATTGTCCCCGGAGCCATATCGTATATTGGCTGAAATCCAGCTCCGTGACCGGTACTATGCCATCTTGCAGACCAAACAGATGAAAAAAGATCTGGATGTGGAAGTGTTTCGTTATGAGAAGAAGGCAACCGACGAATTTCAGTTGGAAAACATCGAAGATGATGAAGAGTGGGAATCGGTTGCAGAACTTTATGACGATATGGTATATAATAAACTAGCGAAAAATGATGAGGCTCCATAATGGTTGAAAATGAAGTGGACGGAGACGTCCGCTCTTTTTGTTGACAGGGGGTAACAGCGGATGTATGGGAAGAGCGATGAGGAACAGGATTACGAACAGCGGAACATTTCCGGGGAAATAGTCGAACGCGCGCCGAAAAGGAAACGATGGAAACGGGTCATGCTGGTGATCCTGATTCCATTACTATTTATTTCAGGTATTGTGGCAGGGGGAGCAGCCTATGTGATTCAGGCGCTCCAGCCAGTTGAGGCAGAGGGTGGAAGTGAGGCTGAAGCGATTGAATTTGTCATTGAGCGAGGAATGAGCTCCAGAGAAATTGCCAATCAGCTTGAACAGGAAGGGTTAATTCGAGATGGATTGATATTCCAGTTCTATTTGCGTTACCGGAATGAGGGCAGTCGCTTTCAGGCGGGTACGTATGCATTGGAGCCAGGCATGGACAAGGATGCCATCATCGCCAAGCTGAACAGCGGGGATGTCGTACAGGCCGAGATGAAGACATTGACCATTCCCGAAGGGTTCACCGTGAAGCAAATCGCCCCGATCATGGCCGCGTTGTCTCCGGCAGACGAGGCTTCCTTCCTGGATGCCATGAAAAATCCGGATGAAGAATGGATCGCGAATTTGACTTTTCCTGAAGCCACTGCCAAACCGGACAGAGATGAGCAGATTCGATCGTATTTACAGGCGATTCCCGAATCGGATCAATATATGTACAAGCTGGAGGGCTATCTGTTTCCGGAATCCTATGATTTCGTTAAGGACGCAGAGGCTGAGATGATGGTGGCGCGCACATTCCAGGAGCTGGGGCGCAAGCTGGAGTTGCTGTTTCAGGCAAAAGGTGAGGAGCCATGGCAGGAGCAGCTTGATCAACGTCTGGCTCAGCTGGGATTCAGCTTTCATGATTTGATGACGATTGCTTCCCTCATTGAGCGGGAAGTCGTTGTGGACGAAGAAAGACCGATCGTAGCCTCGGTTATTTATAACCGGCTGAATGATCAGATGCCACTGCAAATCGATGCCACCGTCCAATATTTGCTGGACAAGCAGAAGGAACGTCTGCTTTATGCAGATCTGGAAGTGGACAGTCCCTACAATACGTATCAAAATGCGGGTCTCCCGCCCGGGCCGATTGCCGCACCAGGCATTGCCTCCATTGAAGCAGCCCTGTTCCCGGATGAAACGCCTTATTATTATTATGTGACGAAGAAGGATGGCACCTTCGGACATTTATTCGCCGAAACGTATGACCAGCATCTGGAGAACAAGCGGAAAAGTGAGCAGAACGGATGACGGGAACTGTATGGAAAAGGAAAGGGGTTCAATCTTGAGCTTTGTGACCGAATCGATGAGCGCGTATATGCATGCATTACTGCCTGAGCGGCATCCTGTTCTGGCGAGGCTTGAGCAGGAGAGCAGGGAAGAGGGGATTCCGAGTATTGTTCCCGAAGCGGGTCGGGTATTGGCCTGGCTCGTGCAGACTCGCCAGCCTCGGCGCATTCTGGAGATTGGAACGGCCATCGGCTATTCCGGCATCTCCATGGCTCTGGCGTGTGACAACAGTGAACTGATTTCACTCGAACTGGATGAGCAGAGAGCAGCGCGAGCCCGTCATAATTTGGCGGAAGCAGGACTTTCCGATCGCAGTCAGGTTGTGATTGGAGATGCGGCTTGCACGCTGGATACACTCGTCGAACCCTTTGACTTTGTGTTCATTGATGCCGCCAAGGGGCAATATCCAGTTTTCCTGGAAAAGGCATTGCCAAAATGTACGGAGGGGGCACTTATCGTGACGGACAACGTTCTGTTTCGAGGTTATCCGTCCCTGCCTGAATCGGAGGTTCCCAAAAAATACCGCTCCCTCGTTCGCAAGTTGAAAGGGTATAATGAATATTTAATGAATCATCCTCAGATGAATACCATGATGCTGACCGTAGGAGATGGGTTGGCAGTGAGTACCATATATCATTCTAGATGAAAGCAGGTGAGACAGCATGAGAAAAAAACCTGAACTGCTTGCCACAGCCGATTCACTGACGCAAATTGATGAAGTGATCCAGGCTGGTGCAGATGCAGTCAATATTGGAGAGAACCGGTTTGGCATGCGCATGCCCGGGAACTTTCGGATGGAAGATATGCAGGCTGGCATTGCACGCATCCATCAAGGCGGCGCCCGTGCCTATATTTCGGTCAATCAGATCTTCAGCAATGACATGCTGGAGGACGTGAAGGCATACGTAGCCAACCTTCATCAATGGGGCGCGGATGCACTTGTTTTCGGTGACCCTGCCATCTTGATGATTCTTAAAGAATTGTCGATTGAAATGGACCTGCACTGGAATACAGAAATGACCGCGACGAACTATGCGACGGCGAAATACTGGCAATCCAAGGGGGCAAGCCGGGTGATCCTGGCTCGGGAACTGAACCTGGAGGAAATTCACGAAGTGAAGCGTATGCTCCCGGATATGGACGTCCAGGTACAGATTCACGGCATGACGAACATGTACCATTCCAAGCGCAACCTGTTGCAGAACTATATGGCGCACCAGGGCAAAGAGGCTTCTCTCAGCGAGTTCGGACAGGAGAGGGGACTGTACCTTATTGAAGAAGAACGGCAAGAGCTGCATGTGCCGGTTTTTGAGGATGAGGGAGGCACCCATATGATGAGTCCTGACGACATTTGTTTGATGGAAGCCCTTGACGAGTTGTTTGAAGTGGATCTGGATAGTGTGAAAATCGACGGCTTGCTGAAAACCCCTGCCTACCACGTGGCGACGGTCGAAAGTTATCGGGCTGCGATCGATGCGTATTATGCCAACCCGGAAGCCTATGTGCTACAGCCGGAATGGATTGCACGCATTCAGGCTTTGCAAGACCCGAATCGGGAACTGACCTTCGGATTTTTGTTCAAGGAACAGGTGTATTAAGGTGACAGGAGGGATGACCATGCAAGTAGATGTGATGAAGCAACCGAATCCTTCAAGACGCAAGCTCGATCGTCCGGAGCTGCTTGCGCCCGCAGGCAATCTGGAGAAGCTGAAAATGGCCATCCATTACGGCGCAGATGCTGTATATATCGGGGGACAGGCCTATGGACTGCGATCGAATGCAGATAACTTCACATTTGAAGAAATGAAAGAGGGCGTAGCCTTTGCGTCCCGTTATGGTGCCAAAGTATTTGTCACCACGAATATATATGCCCACAATGAAGACATTGAAGGGCTGGAAGCGTATCTAATTGAGCTGGAGAAAGCTGGCATTGCGGCCATCATTACCGCTGATCCGATTATTATGGAAACGGCCAAGCGTGCTGCACCAAAGCTGGAAGTGCACGTCAGCACCCAGCAGTCCACGATGAACTGGAGAGCCGTGCAATACTGGAAAGAAGAAGGCGCACCGCGAGTTGTACTGGCCCGGGAAGCTACGATGGAGGACATTGTGGAAATTAAAAATCGGGTCGATGTGGAGATTGAAGTGTTCATTCATGGCGCGATGTGCTCCTCGTGGTCAGGCCGCTGCACCCTGTCCAATCATTTCACAGATCGTGATTCCAATCGAGGGGGCTGCTGTCAGTCGTGTCGCTGGAAGTATGATCTGTATGAAAAAGGACAGGATCAAAAGCTTGGAACAGACATTCCGCTGTTCGAGGAAGAGGACGACCGCTTTTCTATGAGCTCCAAGGACCTATTCATGATTGATCATGTGCCTGATCTGATCGAGTCCGGTGTAGACAGCTTCAAAATCGAAGGCCGCATGAAGAGTGTGCATTACGTGGCTTCGGTGGTGAATGCCTATCGCCAGGCCATTGATGCGTACATGGAAGATCCGGAAAACTACAGCCTCAAACGGGAATGGCAGGAAGAAATCTACAAGGCAGCCAACCGACCGCTTAATACCGGCTTTTTCTATCAGACACCGGGACATGAAGATCATATCTTTGGCCCTGAGGACAAGATGATCGGCTATGACTTCGCAGGTCTGGTGCTGGACTATGATCCAGAAACACAGATGGCAGAAATTCAGCAGCGCAATTACTTCAAGCCGGGTTATGAGATTGAATTTTTTGGTCCGAAGGGAACCTTCTTCAAGCAAAAGGTTGAAGAAATCTATGATGACAAGGGTCAGGTGCTGGATGCTGCCCGTCATCCGCTGCAAACCATCCGGTTGAAAGTGGATCAGCCAGTGAAGCCCATGGACATGATGAGAAAAAAAGTATAGCATCTGGACTTCCTGCAGAGGAAGCCGGTTATTCAAAGCGTCGGACAGGAGCATATAGCTCAGGCCGACGCTTTGTTGTGCTGTAAGCGTTTGGAGTGAGCCATGTGTGGGTTCTTCTCTACGGCTTCTGCCGATAAAGGCCCGGCGAAACGCCGAACTTGCGTTTGAATACCCGGTGAAAGTACGTGTAACTGTTAAAACCGCAGCTTTCTGCGATATGCTCGAGATTCATCGGCGTATACCGGATGCGCTCTTTCGCCATGTCCAGACGCAGTTCAAGAGCGTACTGCATCATACTGGTCTGAAAGACTTCCTTGAAGAGGTGGACGGCTCTGGAAACACTTAGCTTGGCTTCGGCCGCTACATCTTGAATTTGAAATGAGTCGGCAATATTTTTCTCAATGTAATGCTTCATCTGATAGGCGACATACGATTGCTGATGGTTTCGATTCTGCTCCATCATCATAGACTCGATCGTAAGCAGCAATGCCTTGGCCAGATAATCCTGTATATCTCTGGCTCTCGTTCCTTCCCGATATTGGGCTCGTGCGATCTGTTTCATCAACTGACATACTTCTCCGTCCAGGGATACGTGATAATGGGGGTTGGGGTGATGAAGCCTCCACCACTTTTCTACAAAGGGACCAGACAAAAAGATATAGTAGTCACCGCTTCCACTTCGTCCGTGACTCGGACTAACTGGCATCGTACTGCCTGCCCGCAAGAAATAAGGGTCATTCGGATGAACGAGCAGCAGATCACCCGGCATCATCCGTTGCACCTTGCCTTTCACCAGCAAATCCGCTGTTCCCTCCGTCTGCAGGCGAATCAGATACTTCTGGAGGCCTTCCTTCACTTCAATGCGATATTCCCGCGAATGGTAGGAGTAACCGGATGTAAGCACTTCACAGGTTGGTTGTGCGATGATGTGTGCCATGATGGATATACCACCCTTTCTATCCATTTATAAATATAGCCAGATTGTTCAGGTTTCTTTATATTGTTCATTTCATTATAGCGAAAAGACGTTTACGCTGGAAAGAAAATATAGAGAGGATGAAAACCATGAAGATTGGCGTTCAGTTGTACACGGTTCGAGATGAAACGGAGAAGGATTTCATCGGTACATTGGAGAAAATCGCTGAAATGGGCTATGAAGGAGTAGAATTTGCAGGATATGGTGATTTGCCTGCGACGGAACTTAGGGGGCACCTCGATCGGTTGGGTCTGCAAGCGGCGGGAAGTCATGTCTCCCTGGAAGCCATGCTCGAGGATGCAGACGGACAGGTTGCAGCCATGAAAACGCTAGGGGGTACCTATCTGATTATTCCGTTTGTTGATGAAAGCAAGCGGGAAGATGAAGCAGCCTGGATCGAGGTATTCGAGCAGCTTGGCCGGATTAGCGAGAAATGTCAGGAGGCAGGTCTTCAGTTCTGCTACCATAACCATGATTTTGAACTGACGAGCCACGTTCAAGGCATGCCTGCGCTGGATGCGATGGCGAAGCACTTGTCCTCACAGCAATTGAAGCTGGAGCTGGATGTGTGCTGGATTCAACATGCCGGTTTGAGCCCCGTTTCCTATATTCAGCAGTACCGCCAACGAGTGCCGTTGATCCACTACAAGGATCTGGCCCTCGCGGAGGATGGCACCCCGCTAACCGTTGAACTGGGCAAAGGACAGCTGCCCCTGCAGGCCATTGCCGCTGCAGCCGATCAGAACGGGGTGGAGTGGCTGATCGTCGAGCAGGACGAATGTCAGATAGGCTCCCTGGATAGCATACGCAACAACCGGCAGTGGATCAGGCAGCACCTAAGCTTGTAAAACCATTCGATTCAATAGACGGGGCTGCACGAGAGCGGGATTTTCGACTTTCGGGCAGTCCTCTTTCTATTTCCGGCCATTAGTTGCAAGCAAAGAACAAAGAGCAAATGACAATGGAGATGCATTCAAGTTGCATGTGGCATGTGAGTGGCAAGAAAGGGACAAGCCAGGGTTGCAATTGCAAAGAAAAATTCGCCAGGGCATGAAGTGGAATTTAAATCGATTGCACACTCTATATGATCGCGGATGTGAACGGTTTTTGATCGATGGGAGGACTTGCTTTGAAAGGGCTTCTTTTCGTTTAATAAATACATCACGTGCATCGCTTCCATTTTTTTGTAGGATCGGAGAGGATTTCAACAGACATTGTCATATTGAAGTGAAGGATTCACACGAAAGCTGTCGAATTAGAAAATATGCAATCTATACATAATAGACAACGGTGGTGATGATAATTATGGCTCTGAAACCAAACAAGAAAACGCAAGCCGCATCCAACGCAAAAAGTGAAAAAGTAAAAAAGCCGAAGGTTCAACAGACTCATTCAGGTGGCAAGGGAACCTTATGGAGCCGTATTAATCCGGTCACATCTGTAGGCAGCAAATTATTTCTCTTCTTCTTTTTGAGCATTTGTCTGATCGTCAGCATTGTGGGCTGGCAGTCCTACACAACCTCCAAGGATATTATCACGAAGGAAGTGTCCAAATCCTCTCACCAGACCATCATCCAGGTACGGGAAAAGCTGGGCATGGTGTACGATTCCTTTGAAGCGACCACGCTGCAATTCATTCTGGATGATGCCTACTCCGAGCGTGTCAGTGATTTGGTAGATGTACTGGGAGATCAGGGAGCCAATCAGTATGAGAAGCTGCAGGTGACGAAGACGCTGGAAGAGACGATGCTCAACATCATTCTGGCTGATTCGAGAATTGATTCCCTCAGCTTTATTTCCACAGATGGTACACTGCTGGTTTCGACCGATACCCTGAATGTGAAGAAGGGACTGGCCGAGGAAGACTGGTTCCAGAAAGCCACAGAACTTGACGGGAGACCGTACTGGGCCGGAACGCGCAAGGGCGGGTTTATTAGTGAGCAGGGAATCGATACCTTCGCACTGACCCGACTGGTCAAAAATAAAATGAGCGGGGAAACTTACGGTGTGATCCTGATGGAGCTGAAGCTGTCGGTTATCGGTGATCAACTGAACAATATTCAGCTTGGTGAAACAGGCAGCAAATATGTCATTGATGAAAATCATCAGATTGTATTCGCTGCTAATCCGGATTTGATCGCGCAATCTACAGATTTGCTGAAAAATGTGAAGAAGACCGATCGACTGAGCGATACGGAAACCGTCACGAGGGAGGACGGCGAGGAGCTGTTGCTCGTCTATGACCAATCTCCATCCAACAACTGGACGGTAGCGAGCACGATTGCGATCAGTGAATTGACTGAAAGTACAAGCGAGATCGCCAACATTACGACCATCATGCTGCTCGTATCCATTGTACTCGCCTTGCTGGTTGGCTTCATTATGGTGAAGCTGGTAGCGGCACCGCTGTCTAACCTGCGAAACCTGATGAATGAAGGGGAGAGAGGCAACCTGGCGGTTCGTACGAAGGTCAAGACGAAGGACGAAATTGGTCAGGTAGGCGAAAGCTTCAACCGGATGATGGAGGAAATCACGAAGCTGGTAGTCGCGACGAATCAATCGGCTAGTGATGTATTGGATACAGCCGTTCATTTGTCCACCGTATCCAAAAATACGGCTATCTCCGCCAAGGAAATTACACTGGCTACCGAGCAAATTGCAGAAGGGGCTTCCACACTGGCGGTGGAGGCTGAAAGAGGCAATGAAATCACCAATCATTTCTCCCAACAGATGAACAAAGTCGTCGATTCCAACCAGGAACTTGGAGTTTCGGCGCAGCAGATTCAGCGAGCGGGGGAAAAGGGAAGCCATCATATGGCCGAACTGATTACGAAGACGAATACGACAGAAGAAATGACCCGGGCAATGGTCGCTCGCGTAGATCGTCTGAAAGAAAATACTTCCTCTATTCAGAAGGTGCTGGATGTCCTGCACAATATGACGAAACAAACGAACATACTGTCCCTGAATGCCACGATTGAAGCTTCCAGAGCGGGCGCAGCGGGCAAAGGCTTCATGGTCGTAGCGGATGAAATTCGCAATCTGGCAGACCAATCCAGACAAAATATTGACGTCGTGGGTCAAATTACGTTAAGCATTCTGACCGAAATGGAAGAAACGGCATCTGCGCTTGCAGAGGCTTATCCGCTCTATCAGGAACAGCTGGCTTCCGTAAAGGATGCATCGGACATCTTCACAAATGTACAGTCTGAGATGCAGAGCTTTGTCGAGAGTCTGGATGAAACCACCCAGTCTATCGAACAATTGAATCGCTCCCAACAGACATTGTCAGAAGCCATGTCCAGTGTGAGCGCGGTTTCCGAAGAATCTTCGGCAACCTCGGAAGAGGTCGCTTCCCTGTCTGGGCAGCAGCAAAGTGCAAGTGAAGGACTGGTGGAGCTGGCTGAGAAGCTGGAAGGGTTATCCAAGTCCCTGCAGGAATCTCTGAACCGTTTCAAAACCGAATAATATATATCTAGTGGAGCTTACCTGGCACCTGAAGTGATCCTGGTAAGACACACAAGATACTATCAACAATAAAACAGGCTATCGATGATAGCCTGTTTTTATTGTTATACAGTCCGCTTAATAGGAACTCGATTTATCTGTGTTTTGTAAACGATTCGTATCACTCATCTCTCTCGGAGCGAATCTCTTGGAATTTCTTGCACGGGAGCGCTGCAAATCGGCTTCCCTGTTGCGCGGTTCTGCCTGGGTGACGAGATTATCGAGCAATTTGCTTGCTGCAGCGGCAACCTCTTCCACGGCTTGATGGAAGGCTGCTTCGTTGGCCTGAGAAGGAGCCCGATAGCCTGATATCTTGCGGACGAACTGCAAAGAGGCCGCTTGAATCTCAGACTCTGTAGCTGGCGGATCATAATTAAAAAGCGTCTTAATATTTCTACACATATCTGAATCTTCCCTTCGTTCTGTTTTGATTATCATAATGGCTTGACGAACCTCATGATTCACGACTTGATTTCTTGCTGATAGTGGGTGGGAGACAGGCCGAAATGCTTCTTGAACTGTCGCGAGAAATACAGGGGGTCTTCAAATCCGACCGAGTAGGCGACTTGTTCAATCGTCAGATCTCTTCGCTCTCTGAGCAATTGTCTGCCCTTGTCTACGCGCACCTTTTGCAAAAAGGAGACGGGGGTCAGACCGGTTTCTTTTTTGAATACCCGTGACAGGTATGCGCGGTGGTAACCCAGGTCTTCTGCCATCTGTTCGATGGAGACCGGGTACGTATACTGCGTAGAGACGTAATGGATCATCTGGTCCACCAGCGAAATCTGGTCGGCCTGTGCCGGCTTGCGTGCATTGGAATCAAGCAGGGCTTCCTTGTACGCTGCCAGCAGCAAATACAAATAGCCAAGAGGCATCAGGGCAGACAGGGACGCCTGCTGCTGAAAGGCGGTTCGAATCTTGGCAAACAGGGTGATGACCCGGTTTCGGTTCGGAATGGATACGACTGATCGTGAAGGGTTCAGGCCAGCCTGTTCGAGCAATTCCTCGCATCCGCTCCCCTGGATGGCAATCCAGACATATTTCCACGGTGTTTCTTCATCGGCCTGATAGGAAATGAGCTGTTCGGGTCGAATAATAAAACTGTCACCTGCTTCCAGATCATTCTGCTGGCCCTGAATTTCGAAGCGACCTTTGCCGGAAATGATATAATGAATCAATACATAATCATACAATCGCGGACCGATCTTGTGTCCAGCGGCTGTCTGGCTGATGCCGGAGAACAGAATATGCACATCCCGTTCCTTGCCGGGAAGTGGATTCATGGCTAGTTCATAGGAAGTAGAAAGGGTCATATCCGCGCCCTCCTTTCCAGTCTTTGCTCTCACTATTGTAGCATAAAAGTTACATTTATCCATGAAGTAGATACATCCCTCTATAGAGATGCTACCCGCCTCACGATATATTGAAGATAGAAGAAAACCAGAAGTGAAGACGATAATCGGGATATGAGGTGAGCGTATATGCATAGCTTGACAACATGGTTTGCAGCATTTACAGAACGTTTTGGAGATAGGGATCACCCGGATCAGCCGATTCGAATTTTTCATGCCCCGGGTCGCGTCAATCTGATTGGCGAACATACGGACTACAATGGCGGATATGTGTTCCCTGCAGCCCTGACATTCGGAACCTGGATGATCGCGAGGGCGAGAACGGACCGACAGCTTCGGCTTGCGTCAGCCAACTTTCCGCAGACTGCGACTTTCTCTCTCGATGATTTGCCTTACCAAGCCGAGGATGACTGGATGAATTACCCGAAAGGGGTGATCAAGGAGCTTCAGCAGTCCGGTTATACGATAGATCGCGGTTATGACATTTTGTATCAGGGAGAGATTCCGAACGGTGCCGGCTTGTCTTCTTCTGCCTCTATCGAAGTGGTGACCGCCTATGGCCTCCTTGCGATGGAGGATCATCCGATTGATCGCACAGAAATTGCCCTGCTTTCTCAGAAAGCGGAAAACGAGTATATGGGAATGAAATGCGGTATCATGGATCAGTTTGCCGTTGCACGAGGAAAAGCGGATCATGCGGTTCTGCTCATGTGTGACACCCTGGATTATCAACATGTGCCATTTGAATCAAGTGCTTATCGTATTATCGTGTCCAATACGAACAAGCGCAGAGGACTCGTTGATTCCAAATACAATGAACGACGTGAGCAATGCCAGCTGGCCGTGGAAGCGTTGCAGGTGAAATGGGCTGAACTGAAACTGCTCGGAGAATTGAATGTCAAGCAATTTCATGAAGCGAGTCATCTGATAACGGATGAGCTTGTTCGACAGCGTGCCCAGCATGTCGTAGAGGAAAATGAACGGGTACTGAAGTCGGTGAAGGCTCTGGAAGCTGGAGAACTGAACGTCTTCGGTCAATATATGAATGAATCGCATGCTTCTTTGCGCGATTTGTATGAAGTAAGCTGCAAAGAGCTGGATGTCCTCGTCGAGGCGGCCCAGTCTATGGAAGGCGTACTCGGATCTCGCATGACGGGAGCCGGATTTGGCGGCTGCACGGTATCCCTCGTTCATGAGAAACATATAGCCGAATTCATTGAACACATTGGCAAACATTATCGCTCGGAAACCGGATTGACCGCAGATTTTTATGTATGTGGCATCGGTAACGGCGTACATGAATGGAAGGAGGAAGCAAGATGAAGGTATTGGTAACAGGCGGGGCGGGATACATCGGCTCCCATACGGTCGCTGCTCTGCTTGAACGCGGAGAGCAGGTGGTGGTGTATGATCACCTGGAGACCGGTCATCGGGAGGCGGTACCGGATAGTGCGCTATTCGTCGAAGGAGACATTCGGGATGTGCAGAAGCTGGAACAGACGATGAAGGACTATGAAGTGGATGCGGTCATTCATTTCGCGGCCTACTCACTGGTCGGCGAAAGTATGCAGAATCCGGGCAAATATTACGAAAACAACGTATATGGCACGAAGTGCTTGCTTGAAGCCATGGTGCGCCAGCAGGTGAAACGGATCGTCTTTTCCTCCACAGCTGCGGTCTATGGTGAACCGGTTCAGATTCCGATTCATGAGGATGACCCTATCGTTCCGACAAATGCGTATGGTGAAACGAAGCTGACGATGGAACGAATGATGCGATGGTATGAAACCGCGCATGGTATTCATTTTATTTCCTTGCGCTACTTCAATGCGGCGGGTGCTCATGCGAGCGGTGAAATCGGGGAGGATCATCAGCCTGAAACCCATCTGATTCCGCTCGTGTTGCAGACTGCACTCGGTCAGCGGTCTCATATTTCCATATTCGGCGAAGATTACCCGACAGAAGATGGGACGTGCATTCGCGACTATATTCATGTTAGTGACCTGGCCGACGCGCACATCCTTGCGTTGGATGCATTACGTAGTCAGTCCCGCAGCGGCATATATAATCTCGGCAATGGGCAAGGCTTCTCTGTCAAGCAGGTGATTGAGACTGCGCGGGAAGTCACTGGACGGGACATTCCGGCTCGTATGGAAGACAGACGTGCAGGAGATCCGGCTGTGCTGGTTGCTTCCTCAGAGAAAGCAAGAAATGAGCTCGGCTGGAAGCCAAGCAGAACGGACTTGAGAGAGGTGCTGGCCTCCGCCTGGGAGTGGCATGTTCACCATCCCCAAGGGTATGCCTCGCCATCCTTGATTCGAAAAGGCGGTGAGTCATCATGACGGAACAGACGAACTGGAACGGCAAGACGGCAGAGGAATGGATAGAAGCCCTGCTACACTATGCGCTGGCTCATGGCATGATGGAACCGATGGACACCACCTACACGAGGAACGGCTTGCTTGATCTGTTCCAGTTAGAGGCGCCTGCCGCAAAGCAGATACAGCCGATGCAGCATGCACACATGCAGCCGTTGCCGCTCACAGATATCTTGACCCCGCTCATTGATATGGCGGCTGAACGAGGACTGATCCCGGACAATACGGTGACTGAGCGAGATTTGTTCGATGCCCGCATCATGGGGCTTGTTATGCCCCGACCATCAGCCGTGGAGCATCGCTTCCAGCACATTCGCAGGGAACACGGCATCGAGCGTGCTACCACCGATTTTTACAAGTTGAGCCAGCATGCCAATTACATTCGCATGGATCGCATTCGCAAAAACTTGTACTGGGAGCACCAGACGGAGTATGGCAACCTGCAAATCACGGTCAACCTGTCCAAACCGGAAAAGGACCCGAAGGAAATCGCCAAACTCAGACAGGCGAAAACTGTCCATTATCCGCAATGCGTGCTTTGCAAGGAAAATGTCGGATATGCAGGGCGAGTGGATCACCCGGCCAGACAGAACCTGCGCATTCTTCCTTTTCAACTGAATGAGGAGAACTGGTACTTTCAATATTCTCCTTATCTCTATTACGAGGAACATAGCATCGTCTTCCGGGAAGAGCATGTCCCGATGCAGATCACGGGGCAGACATTCCGAAGATTGCTGGATTTCACGGAACAGATGCCGCACTATTTCATCGGTTCGAACGCCGATCTTCCAATCGTGGGTGGTTCCATCCTGTCGCATGATCATTTTCAGGCAGGGAAGCATCGGTTTCCGATTGAAGATGCGAAAGATATATACAGCTATCAGAGTATAGAAGAAACGAATGTACGAGCATCGATTGTGGCATGGCCGATGTCTGTCGTGCGATTGACTGGCCGATGCAAGGAGGAAGTGGCAAGGGCCGCTGAAGCGCTGCTGGCAGCCTGGAAAGGGTATTCGGATGCAGAGCATGAGATTCAGGCTTATAGCGAACAAGCTGGAGAGCGCATTCCGCACAATTCGATTACCCCGATCGTCAGACGAAACGGTGAGAACTATGTCATGGATCTCGTGCTCAGAAACAACCGCACGAATGAGGAGCATCCGGAGGGAATCTTTCATCCACACCGGCCTTTGCATCACATTAAGAAAGAAAATATCGGTCTCATCGAAGTAATGGGGCTGGCCATATTGCCTGGGCGATTGCAGGAGGAATTATCTGCTATCGAGCGAATCATAAAAGGTGAGGATGCGTTAAGCGAATTGGCAGCCGATTCTCCCTTGCACAAGCATCGTACATGGATAGCGGAGATGATGGAGGCAGATGTAAGACCAGATAGCCTGACAGAAGCTGAAGGGGAGACGTGGCTGCACGAACAGGTCGGTGAGAAATTTTCCCGCGTATTAGCTGATGCCGGCGTGTTCAAGCAAACGGAATCAGGACGGGCAGGGTTTGACCAGTTTATGATTCAGTCCGGCTGGCAGCGTAAATAGGAAACAGGCTTCAGAAAGGATGAATGCAGGTGAATGAAGTGAAGCATGAAGTGAAACATGAGGTATTTCAGCATGAAGTATGGCAATCCTGTCTACGAATCTATAATGAGGAACTGGAGCTTTGGGTGTCCCTCTCGTTCGGTCCTCGAATTCTTCATGTCTCGCTGTTGAACAGAGCGAATATGCTGTTTCAGGACCCTGACCATCGGTACTTGAAGAGCGGAGATGCCTTTGCCATTTATGGCGGCCGAGATTTCAAAATGTATGGAGGACACCGCCTGTGGACGAGTCCGGAAATTTATCCGAGAACCTATTACCCCGACGATCAGCCTGTAAGATGGGAGCAGCGCGATCACCGCTACTGCTTTATTCCTCCTGTTGAAGAAGGCAATCAGGTGCAAAAGAAAATCCAGATTTCCCTGCAGGGGTCGGAGGTGCTTGTACACCATAGCGTTGAAAATCAGGGCGTGTGGGAGGTTGAATTGGCGGCCTGGTCGCTGACGATGCTGGCACCTGGAGGTGTGGCTGTTATCCCGCAGCCGAAGCGTTATGATGATTATCTCCCTACGCGTCGCCTGGTGGTATGGCCGTATACGAATCTGGGGGATGCCCGGGTAACGTGGGGAGAAGCCTATCTCGCGGTTCGTCAGGATCTGCAGGGCGATCCCTTCAAGATCGGTCTGAACCATACGGAGGGCTGGGCTGCCTATGTGTGGAAGGACCAGGTTTTTATCAAGGAGATTCCGTTTGAAGAAGGGGAAACCTATCCGGATGACAATGTGAATTTTGAGCTGTATACGAACCGAGATTTTCTGGAGCTGGAATCGTTAAGCCCACTTAGAAAACTTGCTCCCCAACAACGGATCTCGCATACTGAGAAATGGCGATTGGGCTCATCAGATGAGCTGAGTTCGCTGGCCTTGACGGACCCGATTGAATTAGCTGAACAATTGAAAACGAAATTTCAATGATAGCCGTCTAGATCCTGGTTGCATCTGCAATCGGGATCTTTTTCTGTTCAAATCGTTCCGAATATGAGATTTCATAAAATTTCCATATCTGCGCATACTAGCTTCCGATGAATCTATACGCCGTCTCGGTAACTTGCATGATCTGCCAGTCTTGCGTGAATTGCACTGCTTGTAAATTACGAGGGGCTGGCTCGCATAGCTTGGGAGGCAAGCAGTTCCAAGTAAGAACAAGCGAGTCCAAGCGAGGCTTGAAAGAAAGGGGGTCATGTCATGATCAAGAAACATCGTATATTTGGATTGCTGGTTCTGCTCATGCTCATGCTCCTAGTCTGTGATCTCCGCCTGGGATGGATACAATGGCGGGCGGAGCAATATGGGGGCAAGAATCTGATTGCACGATCCGTGATGCAGAGACAGCAGCGACTCGTCCTGGATGAAGGGAGGGCCCATTTTGTTGATCGACACGGCATACCTTTGACCGGGAAACGTCAACAGGGGCTGGCGATTTTCCCGGCGATGATTCATTCACCTGAACATGTGGCTTCCTTTCTGTCCCCGATTGTCAGGCAGTCCGCTTCATCTATTCAACAGCAGCTGGAGGCGGAGCAGGAGCCGTTTTTGTGGCCGGCATCACCTTTTAGGCGGGATACGCTTGCCTTGACGGAGACGCAGATCCAGTCACTCGATGCAGCGGCAATGCCAGGCATGGAGGTGGTTTCGTATACGCAGCGGTATATATCCCCTTACCTGGCCAGTCATCTCATCGGTCGAATGGCGCAGTATCCGGAGCGGATTGACAAGCGGTATACGCTGGAACTGGAACAGGGGAGATTGACACGGAACAGTCAAATCGGGGTGTCTGGACTGGAACTGCAATGGAATGAAGAGATGATTGGGGTAGGCAGTCACGCTCTCGTTCATTACCAGGATGGGCAGCAGAGACCTCTGGCAGGGCTGGGCAGCCGCATGGTGGGAGCGGCACATGAGCTGTATCCGCTGCGAGTGATGCTTACACTGGATAGTGCCCTTCAGTATAAACTGGAACAGACCATGGATGACTATATGAAAAGGCATCAGCTGGAGGTAGGGGCGGCCGTGTTGCTGGATGTGCAACATGGCGAGGTACGGGCGATGGTCAGCAGACCAATGCTCGATCCATATGCCGCGTTTCCGGACAAGACGGCGATGACGAATTATGCAGTCAAAGCCCTCGTTCCCGGGTCGATCTTCAAAACGGTTATCGCGGCCTATGCGCTGGAACACGGGTTATTGCATCCGAAGGAACAATTTGAATGCAGGGGGCATTACGGAAAATACGGACTGATGTGCTGGAAAAAAGAGGGTCATGGGAAGATCACGGCCCAGGAGGCTTTTGCCCAGTCCTGCAATGTGGCCTTTGCCCGAATAGCAGAGCGGATACAGGCAGAAGAGCTTCAGGCATGGAGTGAGCATCTCGGGTTATTGACCCCATATGGTATGCTTCCCGAAGAGGAGAAGGGGCGCATCTTTCTATCCCCGGTCTCATCGGGACAGATAGACGGGGGTGAGCTCGCGCAGGCTGCGATTGGTCAGCGAAATGTTCGAATCAGTCCTTTACAGGCAGCGAACTGGATTGTGACCCTTCTGAATGAAGGAAAGGTGATGAAACCGAGGGCCGTCACTTCCGTGCAGTTTCGGAATGAAACGGTGAAGCGCAAAATCGAGAAAGTCAAACTGGCTGATTCGGGTCTGTCAGCGAAAACGACCCGCATCCTGACGCGCTGGATGACAGCAGTGGTGGAGCAAGGGACGGGCAAAAGCCTTCGTCACGCTGACTGGGCATTGGCAGGTAAATCAGGTACAGCCGAGCTCGGGACAAACGGTGAGCAAGGGAGCCATGAATGGTTCATCGGATACGGCCCCGTTCCTCGCCCCCGGTATGCGCTGGCTGTGGTGGTACGCGACGAACAGTCCAATTTGACCCATCACGGGACCGCGTTGTTTGGTCAATTGTTCAACGCATTGGCGGCGTACGATCAACCTGATGCAGGGCGTCCGTAGATCCCAGTGCATCCAGATCGGCACATCCCACGCCAAACATGGCCGCCCGCAACTCGAATTCCAGTTGCTGCATCAGCAGGTGCAACGGTTCCTCGCCTTCCACGGCGGCTGGCAGCAGCGTACGTCCAAATCCGACCAGATGACCGCCCAGCGCCATGGCCTTGGCTGCATCGAGCCCATTTTTCATGCCACCGCTTGCAATCCGTACCGCATGTGGGGCGTATGATCGCATTTGCTCCAGACATACGGCGGTTGGGATTCCCCACTCTGCGAACGTCTGGGCGGCTGCTCGTCTGACCGGGTCCTGCAGACGATATTTTTCTACCTGAATCCACGAAGTTCCGCCAGCTCCGGCGACATCAACAAAGGCAACCCCCGCCTCTATCAGCTTTTGTGCCAGTTTACCGTTAATGCCGAAGCCTACTTCTTTAACTCCGACCGGAAAAGGAAGGGCTCGGCAGAGCTGCTCGATCTTGGATAACAGTCCTTCGAAATTGACATCTCCTTCTGGCTGAAAAATTTCCTGCAGGCTGTTCAGATGGAGGACGAGTCCGTCGGCTTCTATCGCTTCAACCGCTTGCTGACAAGCTTCTACGCCGTATCCTTCGTTGAGCTGAACCGCACCCAGATTGGTCAAGATCGGCACATCCGGTGCGACATCCCTTACTCGAAAGCTGTCCATCAGTTCCGGGTGTTCAATGGCGGCACGGACGGAGCCGACCCCAAATGCCCATCCTCTCTCCTGAGCGGCCTTCGCCAGCTTGCGGTTGATCCGCGTAGCCTCATCCGTTCCACCTGTCATGGAACTGACCAGATAGGGCACCTTTAGTGCTTTCCCGAGAAAGCTGCTACGGGTGGAGATCGCGTGAAAATGGATCTCCGGCAACGCTTCATGCTGAAAGTGGTATTGGTCGAAGCCGTTTGTCTGGTTCAGCCCTTCTACTTCTTCTTCCAAACAAATTTGGATATGATCTTGCTTGCGTTTTGAAATGGACGTCATTTACTCACCTGCTTTGTATGAATATACGAAGTTATCCTTTGTCTAGTTGAATCATGCGCTCAGCCACAAGCTGTCCGGACAGCGTGACAATCGGTGTGCCGCCGCCAGGATGGGTAGTCCCTCCAGCAAACCAGATGTTCGAGATGTCTCTGGAGCGGTTTGCCGGTCGGAAAAAAGCCTGCCTGGCGCCATTGGAGGAGATACCGTAAATCGAACCCAGATGTGCATAGGTGTCTTGTGCCAGCTGTTCCGGGGTATAGGTGATGCGTACTTCGCTGTCTGTGATGCCCTGCAACCCATAATGGGCTAGTTTCTCCAGGATCATGCCTGCATATGATTCACGAAGGGAGTCCCAGTGAATCGAGGACGGAGAACGCAGGGCCGGTGCATTGACGAGAATGAACAAGCGACTCTGCGCACCATATGGCGAGTCTGGTGGCTCATCCTGGAAAGTTTCATTCCGGCATACATAGATCGCCGGGTCCTGCACGGGCGTGCGCGTTTCAAACAAATCGACGAATTCCTGCGGATAATCAGCCGGAAAAAACACATTGTGATGCAACAATTGCGGATACACACGCGGGAGACCGGCCAAAATGACAAATCCGGACAAGGAAGGCTCATAGGTCTTCAGCTTCCGGTCCGGCATGCTCGGTCGATGCTCCGGAGCAAGCAATCGTGCATAGCTGGTCAAGAGATCTCCGTTGCAAATGATCTGATCGGCAGGAAAGAAGCCGGCGCTCGTTTCTACGCCTGTTGCCTGCTGGTTCTGAATCCGAATCTGATGCGCTTCTGTACGGGTATGGATGACAACGCCCAATTCCTGTGCCAGTCTAGTAAAAGCTTGCACAATCGCATAAGTCCCACCTTTCACTCCGTAGATGCCGCCATCAGTCTCCAGCGCCGGAAGCATGGCAAAGACAGCAGGAGTTTGGAAGGGGGAAGACCCGGTATAGGTTGCATAGCGGCCCAGCATGGCCAGCGTATTCGGGTGTGAGAAGTGTTCGCCCAGCAATGACTGATAGGTCTTCAACGGATGAATGGAGGCAAAGGCGCGCAGCAGGGACGGACGCAGCTTGTCCTTCCAGCTGAGCATCAGCGTATGGAGAAACTGTTTGCCGGAAATATCGAGCATGTCCCTGGCCTTGCTCTGGAAAGCAGGATACCGGGCGGCGTCCTCTGCTGAATACGCTGCGATCTGCTCTTGCATGCGGTCAGTATCTGACACCAGATCTACCTGGTGCCCATCTGCAAACCGGTTGCGGGCGAGCGGGGAGAGAGGAACAAATGCCACATAGTCTTCGATCCGTCTGCCGGCCTGTTCGAACACTTGTTGAAAGGCATTCAGCATGGTGATGGTGCTGGGTCCACGGTCAAAGACATAAGCACCCTCATAAACCCGCTGCAGTTTGCCACCAAGCTGCGCTTCCTTTTCTAGCACGGTGACCTGGTAGCCTGCTGCCGCCAGGCGAATGGAGGCAGACAGCCCACCCAATCCGCCGCCGATTACAATGATCTGTCTGTTTGATTTACTCGATTGATGTGCGCCATTCAATGATAGACCCTTCCTTTCCACGTATAGCCTTTTCCGGATTTGGCTTTGAGCCAGGAGGACAAGCCGATGGCACAGACAAGCACGACAGAGACAGGCAGGAAGCAGGAGACGATCCAGGGAATGCTATTTCGCCTGTCAATGATTGCTTTTATGAAAATACCCAGCAGCACATTAAGGGCGGCCAGTATGCCCGCTTGCCAGTGACCGGTTGCGAGGCTGCAGAGCATGACCACCGGGGACAGTACGTACAGCCAACTGTAGCCAATCATCATGGCAGCCAGCAGGAAGCTGTTTCCGCCGAATAAGAGGTACATGTTTTTCTGATAGCCCATCCATACTTCATGAAAAGACGTATACATGCGCATCGAGCAGATGGAGGTCAGATCAGCCAGCAGCACGGAATGTCCACCCTGTTTCACCCGTCGTGCCAAGTCCATGTCATCGACTAGAGAAGAAGCGATGGCCTCATGTCCACCGATATGATCGTACACGTCACGGTGAAAAAACATAAAACCGCCGTGTGCGGCAACAAATTTCGGGTCCGAACTCCCTCTGACGAGCTTTAGTGGCAGGTGACAGAGGATGGAAAACATCATGAAAGGGACCACAAGCCGCTCTGCCCATGTCCGTGTGACCTGCTTTGGAAATCCGGTTATCAGTCCGATTTGTTGCTGCTCGGCTGCCAGCAGAGCCCGCGCTACTGCATCGTTCTCCAGTCTGGCATCGGCGTCCAGGAACAGGAGATAGCGACCCCGCGCTTGCTTGCTCAACTGATGACAGGCATATACTTTCCCGGCCCATCCTCTAGGGCGAGGGCGGCCAGACAGAACTTGCAGCCGCGATTCCTCTCGCTTCAGCTGTTCGAGAATGGCCGGAGTCTGATCTTCGGACTGGTCATCCAGCACGATGATCTCGATGTTGCGGTAATGCTGATGCTGCACGGCCTGGATGCATGCGGCGATGTTGCGCGCTTCATTACGCGCCGGAATCAAGACCGATATGAGAGGTGGATCGGTGTGCCACTCATCGGAATGCATGCGGGGATGAGGCAGTCTGTGACCGCGAAAAACAAACAGGTTCCATAGAACGAAAGCAAGCTGCATGCCGAGAACGAGCATGGTGCCGAGCAGTAAAAAGGTCAGCCACATATTCAGCCACCTGCCTTATGCTTGGCGGTTGCCTGTCGTCCGGTCACGGGACGTTTGCCGAACAGTGGATAGAACCCCGGCCGTGAGTCTGCTCGCGCATGAGCGATAACAAGGCTGCGATGGGCATCCAGCTGCTTCTCCATGTGGACCTCCATCCGTTTCGTCCATTCCCGCCGATCCAGCTGCTTCCAATCCGCTGGCAGCGCATCCCCGAGCCACAACGATGCCTCGTTCTTCTGATGCATGGTCAGGGAATAATAAAGGGTCACCGGGACTACGGGAGCCTCAGTGACCTGTTTCGCCAAATAGGCCGCTCCACTGAAAAACGTCAGTGGACGGGCCTCCTGATGATAGATATCGCCTTGTGGGAACAGCCACACACTCGCGCCCTGTTCGAGCAGCTCCTGACTGTACCTGAGCGAGGCCATCATCGATTTGGGATTTGATTTGTTAATGGAGAACGCCCCCAACTTGCGGAAGAAAGCATACTTTCGCAGCTGTTCTTCTTCCATCATCATATAGTGGGAACGGCTGGAAGCCAGCCTTGCTGCATAGTAGACGATCAGGCCATCCCACCAGCTACTGTGGTTCATCATATAGAGCGTTCCTTTTGATGTATCGCGCTGCATGGCTGAGGGAGGGGACACCGTTGCCGAAACATTCCCGTCCGGTTCTCCGATTCCATCATCATAAAAGTCTCCTTTGACCTCCAAACGATGGAAATGACGCTTTAACAGGGAATGCTTCATATACAAGTCAAACAATCGTTCAAACCACTTTTGTTTGTTTGCGGTGAGCATGTGATCCCCTCCATTTCTCTCTCCACTCGACGATGGCGATCCAGCCGGCAGCAGCGAGCAGAAGCAAAGGCATGCCATGCTTGGCACACAGTACGCCGAACATGATAAGCAGGCCCTGATAGGTGCGTACGAGTGGTGTAGGAGAATCTTTCCAATCGGGGATCGGGAGTAAGAGCAGCAGCACAAACGCCGTCACATACCAAGCAGCGAAATTTTGAAAGGGAACGTCATACATCGCCCACTGATCCGGTGCCCACTGCCAAAATTGCATCGCATGAGCGGCAGGATCAAGGACTAGATCAAGCGCAACGGCATATAGCGCGGCGATGGCCGCACGCTTGGGACGAGACCAGGCAATTGGGGTAAAGGATCGTGCCATCAGCAGGATCGCAATCCAGGCGCATGCGATAGCCAGCGGTACCCCGAACAAGGAGAGTCCCAAGACGGATGTATAGTGATAATCGCCAAAGGGAAACCCGGTTTCGGTACCGATCCATTCCAGCAGGAAGGTGGACAGAAAAATGACAAGGGACGTCGTATACAAAGCTGTGCGCTGTTCCCTGGCGATTCGTTTATGGTATTGCGTCAAGACATGCAAGGTCAGAAAGATTAAAAAGAGTCCGTTGGAAAAAGAGAGGAACGAGGGAACATGGTAAAAGCTCATCAGCAAAAGGCCAACGAGATACCAAAACCAGTACAGCTTGCTGATCATGAGCTGGAAGCCAGCTCCTTCATCCCGTCCAGTTTGTTTTGATGCTGGTACTTTTTACGGATGCTGTGCAGCATCAGCATCTTTCTGGCCTTGCCAACGACGGCTCTCTTATGGAAAACATCATATCGGTTGTCCTGAACGACATCCAGAATGGCCTGGTAGTAGCGGGCCGCCAATTCCACACAGAAGGCGCTTTGTCCCGGATACGTATGAAGCCTGCTCAATCCTTGCGCCAGCCAGTCATTGGAAAGCTGCATCAGAGACTCGATGGTCGCAGTAAAGGATTCGTTGATCGTCTTGCTCTGCAAGTCTGCTTCCGTATAGCCGTGCTCCTGCATCAGTTGAAGCGGGATATATCTTCGGCCCCTCGCCATGTCCTCGCCCACGTCACGGATAATATTGGTAATCTGCATCGCTTTGCCAAGCGCTATACCGGCTTCGATATCGGCTTGATGGGGTTGCTGATGCAAAACGGGCATAAGCATTTCACCGACGGTACCTGCCACGAGGTAGCAGTATTCTTCCAGCTCCTCGATTGTATCATAGTGCGTTTTGACATAGTCCATACGTTGTCCCTTCATCTGACGGTAAAAGGGCGCTCTCTCAGCTCGCGGGAAGGTCTGGAACAGCCAGCGCAGGGCAGGCCATATGAAATGTCCCTTCGTATCCTGCAAGTGATCCAGGCCGCGTTCCAGTTGCTCCAGCGTAAACGGGGATGTCTCGGGCTCATCGACCGCGTCGTCAATGAGCCGGCAAAAAGCATAGATCACATAGACCGCATTCTTCTGGGTTTCTGGCAAAAAGCTGAAGGCTCGATGAAAAGTAGACGATCCGCGCTTTATAAATTGCTCGCATTGTTCAAAGATGGCTTCCATTCGTTCCACTCCTTCATTAAGTGATCGACTAGCAAACTCGCTCCCTGCATCACAATTGGGATGCCTCCTCCTGGATGGATCGAGGCGCCTACACTGTAAAGGCCTTTCACGTCAAACGGCACAATCTGCGGTCGAAACACTCCGGACTGTGTCAAGGTTGGCGCAATGCCAAAGCTCCCTCCGGCATAGCAACCGTCAGCTGAAGCATCGGCAGGTGTCCGAATCTTCATCCACTCCAGGTTTTCCTGGAGGCCCGGGAATGCTTTCTCTTCGGCAAGCGCAAGCACTTGTCTGGCAATGCGCGGACCTTCCTTCGTCCAGTCCATGCCGAGATCGGCTGGAACCGGAACAAGCATATACAGGACGCTCTTGCCTTCCGGAGCTGCCTCAGGGTCCAGTTCCACCGGCGAGAAGGAATAGAATGACGGCTCTTCGGGAATCTTGCCCTTGACGAAAATATCATCCATATTGCCCTCAAAAGAAGGCGGCAGGAAAAACTGATGCGGGGTCTGATGATGCCAGCGTTTGGACACGCCTGCATAGATCAGCACACAGCCTGAGGAAGGCCGGTATGGCTTGGGCGGTTTGGCCGCAGCCAGTTCCTTAGGCAGCAACTCGCTGATTCCAGGAAAATCGCCATTGAACACGATCGTATCATGCTCGACATATCGATTCTCACTCCAAAAGCCCTTGCAGTGCTTTCCTTCTACATGCAACTTTGTCACTTTGGTGTTGTATTCAATCGTGACGCCCCTGGATTCCAGCTCTTCTATAAGTTTCGGAACGAGCGATGCATATCCGCCCTTTACATACCAGATTCCGTGTGCATATTCACTGTACGGAATGAGGGAATACAGGGCTGGTGAACGATAGGGGTCTCCGCCAATGTACAGGGTTTGCAAGGAAAAGGCATCAATCAGTCTGTGATCGGTAAAATATTCAGCGGCAAAGGAACGGGTGTCCTTGTACGCTTTCAGCTTCCAGAGCTTCAACAGATTGGACAAGTTCCAAAAATCTCGCTGCTTCAGAAACGGCTTGTCGAGAAAGGCTTTCTTACCCATGTTGAAGCGGACGTGCATGTCTTTGAGGTAAGCGAGAAAACCGTCTACCTCATCAGGAAACAAACGCTCTAGCTCACGAATTTGTTGCGATAGCTCATTGTATTTGTGAAGCACGGTTCCGTCACCATAATGGATTTTGTACATCGGGTCACAACTGAGAAGTTCCAATTTCTCGGAGGGGAACCCGCCAGCCTCGAGAATCTCCCGTAACATATTCGGCAGCAATACAATGGTCGGCCCTTGGTCAATGCGGTAGCCTGCATGCTCTTCAAATGCCAATCGGCCTCCTGCTGAGGCATGCTGCTCGTACATCGTAACCGAGATGCCTTTCTTGCTTAGCAGCAGGGCCGTTGTCAGACCGCCGATGCCCGTGCCGATAATCCCTACCTGACTCATCCGCTCACCCCCAGGAAACGGCTTTTACGCTGATCTTGCTTCTGAATGAGATCCGTGCTGATCTTGGCGGATTCCATGATGGTAGGAAGACCGCTTCCCGGATGCGTGCCTCCGCCGACCAGCCAGCAATTCTCGACTTCCTCGAACTGGTTTCTCGGACGAAGATACATCATTTGATCCAGCGTGTGTGCCATGTTGAAGGTTGCTCCCTTATATACAAAGATGTCTTGCTGCCAATCGAGCGGTGTCAACATTTTCTCAACCTCAATATCCTGTCTGAGATTTCGAAGCTCCGGTTCCTGCTCCAGTCGATTCAACACCTGTTCACGAACCGCTTCCTTTTGCTGCTCCCAATCGATGTTTCCATCGAGATTCGGACACGGCATCAGCACATAGAGGGAGGACTTCCCTTTCGGAGCCAGCGTAGGGTCCAGTCGCGACGGATTGTGTACATAGATGGAAGGATCGTCGGACAGGGTCTGTGTGCGGACGATTTCATCCACATTCTTTTTGTAGTCGGAAGAGAACAGGATGGTGTGATGGTTCATCTCAATCTCTCGATTGACACCGAGGTAGAGCATGAAGGTAGAGCAGGACCATTTTTTCTGTTCCAGTTTTTCCGGGGTGTACTTTCGGATAACACCAGGCGCAAACAGCTGGGTCATGGCTGTGCCGAAATCGGCATTGATCACGACATGATCCGCTTCTGTTTCTTCCCCTGACTCCAGAATCAGCCCCGTGGCTTTTCCGTTCGTCACCTTGACCTGCTTGACTCCTTCAGCCAAATGGACAGTGCCGCCATTTTCCTCGATGACGGAGGCCATCGCCTTGCAAATCTGATTCACCCCGCCGATCGGATGCATCAGTCCATAGCGATGTTCGAGATAAGACAGAATGGTGAAGGTTCCCGGACATTCCCAGGGGGACATGCCTAGATATTTCGCTTGAAAGGTAAAGGCATGAATGAGTCTCTCATCCGAGAAATAGGAAGACAGACGCTGATAGACGGTGTCCCACGCATGCAGGCGTGGCAAAGCCTTGAACACATTCAGGTTCACATAGTCGGTGATAGAGGTAAAAGGTTGCTGAAGCAGCTTCTCTACGCGATCATATTTCTTTCCTTCGTTCTTCATAAAGGACAGATAGCCTTTTCCATTTCCCGGAAAAAGGTCTTCGATTAAGTCTACCATTTCTTCCCGGTCTAATGTGGGAGAAAAAGACATTTCGCCGAATTTTAATGTATAAAGCGGATCTAACGGCAGCCATTTCACATAATCTTCGAGCTGACGACCAGCCAGGGTAAACAATTCTTCCAGCAAATGCGGCATCATCAAAAAGGTAGGACCGAGATCGAACGCATACTCTCCCAATTCCATTCTGGAGGTTCGGCCTCCGAGGAACGGTTGCTTTTCATAGACATGCACCTCATATTGCTGAGCAGAGAGCAGCATCCCTGCGGCAAGTCCGCCCGGGCCTGCGCCGATAATGACGGCTTTTTTTGGCGTGGACTTCGTTGACTTCGTTGCTTGCTTTGATTTCGCAGCGCTCATGGACTCTGTAGACTTCATTGACTTCTTTGACTCCGTTGACTTCGTAGACATCGTAGACTCCGTTGACTTCGTAGACATGAGAGGAATTCACCCCTTTTTCCAGTTTGTATAATTAAATTATAACTTTTGTACAAGGATTGTACAACAGAAAAAACGGTGAATATTTGTGGAAATCGCGTCAAGGGGTGAGGAGCAGGGATGTGGGGTGGGCTGTTTCATCGGTTTGCCTGGCCTGGACATGCACATTCAGCATGGTCTGGAGTGCGGTAAAGGCGGCTTTTTGATTGTGAAGCAAGCGAATATTGGCCCGGATGGCCGCACGTGCGGAAGGAGATTGAATGAGGATTTCAATTTGCCGCAGCAATTGTTCAGGATGTCTGGAGAGCCATGCACAGCCCCGTTCTACAAAATAGTGGGCGTTCTCCTCTTCTTGCCCCGGCAGCGGTCGATACAGCACCATCGGGAGCGTCTGGGACATCGCTTCAGCGGTCGTCAGTCCACCGGCCTTGGTGATAATAAAATCGGAAATGGCCATCAACTCATGAATATGTTCGACATACCCTGTACAAGTGATGGCAGGCTGATGGTGAAACCGCTTGCGGCATTGCTTCCACAGCTTCTGATTACGCCCGCATACGATAATGATCTGCACATCGTACTCCCGGATGATCTGCCCGATTAGTGCAAGCATATCATCACCCATCATGCCGTAACCGCCGCCCATCCAGAGCAGGGTCGTCCGTTCAGGCTGACAGGCGTGCTTGCGTGCCAGTTCCATGCGGTCATATTGTTGCAGAAAGGAAGGCTTCACAGGAATGCCGGCGGCCGTAATCTGCCGAGGCTCGAGGCCGGACCGAATCATGTCTGAACGAATATCGGTCGATGCCACGATGTAATGGTCGGTGCAGGCATGCAGCCAGTAGGTGTGACAGGTATGATCGGTGATGATGGTGAAAACGGGCTGATCGATCAGTTGATTCTGCTTTAGTCGTGAGACCGTTGCGGCGGCGAGGGGGAAGGTACAGACGATCAGATCGGGCTCGAGGGCATCTATGAGATCTTTGATTTTGTGGGAGGACATCAGGGAGAAGGGTTCAAATATTCGACTCCAGCGGCTTTCGTTTCGGGTTCGTTCATACAAAAAGGTATAGAGGCGGGGACAGGTTCGGATCAGACGCAGGAACAAGGTTTTGCAAAGGGCATGCAGTCTGGGGGAAAAAAGCTGGAGGATGTCCACGATTTGCACCTGGGCATGATGGGAAAAGGAAGCGGTTGCGGTTTGCTGAAGTGCCTGAGCAGCCTGGGTATGTCCATCTCCCCAATCTCCGGTCAGAACCAGAATATTCGCCCGTCTCGCCTTCATTTCTGTTCGCTCCTTTTCCTGTGGGTAACGTCGTCTGTTCTTGTTTTTTCCAATCCAGTCCGAATGTATGCGCGCATGGGTCCGGTTCTGTGATAAAATGGACACGAAACGGGAGAAGGAGGATACAGTCATGGAATATCGCGTATTTGGCAAGACGGGATACAAGGTGTCCGCGCTCGGTTTTGGTGCGATGAACCTGCCCGGCGTGCCACTGGAACAGGCAAGAGAAACGTTGAATTATGCGTTAGATCAAGGAATTAACTATATCGATACAGCTGCTGCCTATAAAAATAGTGAAGAGATTATTGGCGCTTGCATTTCGCATCGCAGATCGGAATATTTCCTGGCTACCAAGACCGCGAAGCGGGACTACGAGGGCGCGAAGGAAGAAATAGAGCGCAGCCTGAGTCGTTTGCAGACCGACTATGTGGATCTGCTGCAAATTCATTATGTGAATTATCCGGCTGAAATGAAAGAGATTATGAGTGAAGATGGTGCATACAGAGCGGCGATGGAGCTGAAGGCACAGGGTAAAATTCGCTATATTGGATTGACGGGACACCGGCCAGAGATGCTGGCAAAGTGGATCGACAAAGGGGATTTTGATCAGGTGCTTTTTCATTTGAGTCTGCCCCAGCCTTTTGCGGCGGATGATTTGATTCCGTCGGCTAATCGGTGGAACATGGGAAAAACCGCGATGAAGCCTTTATCGGGCGGGTTTGTTCAACCTGTTGACAAGGCGCTGCGCTATCCGGTCAGTCAGGATATTCATACGCTTATTTCCGGCATGGTATCCGTGCAGGAGGTAGACGAGAATCTGAGGGCGCTGGAGGCGGTGATAGAGCCTCAGGAACAACAGGAGCTGGCGCAGTTGGCTGCTGACATGGGCAGTCATGATTGCAGACGCTGCAATTATTGCAGTTGTCCATTGGAAATATCCATTCCGGATGTGATGATTTCCAGTGTGATTCGCAGCAAGTTTGGCCTGTTGCCAAAAGGGGAGGCCTTTTACGAGAAACATAAAGAAAAGCTGACTTCGTGTGCAGATTATGATCCTTGCAAAGAGCAGCCATTGTGCGAGCCGAAATGTCCCTATCAGTTGCCGATGCAGCGGGTCATTCAGGAAACGGCAAGCACGCTGTAATCGATCGGCCCCCACAAACAAGAACCCGCTCAGAGAAAAGAATCTCAGGCGGGTTCTTTCGATTTCGCTTGTTGATGTGTTTGATAGATTTGATAGAATTGCATCAGGACAAGCCCATAGATGAAGTGGGCGAGCATCCACCAAAACCAGGCAGATGCATCTTGAATGGCAGGGGTGCGATCAGACAGCACGGTGGACGGGAACAGCAGAAGGCCAATGACCATTGCCGTACCGACTATCCACGCTTTGGCGACCTGCATCGACCGGAACAGACGAGGATAGAGCGTCCATATGACGCCTGTCAGTACGACAGAGACGATGAGATGAAGCACCCATTCGATCCACAGAATGCCTACGGTTTGACGCAGAACGGGTATATAATCCACATTCATCAGCAAGGTGAAGACCGAATCGCCTGATAGTCTCTGCGCGATGTACAGTACACTGCCCAAAAGCAGTCCGCTGATCGTACCGACTGTCAGAATCTGAACGAGCCATGATCGTCTGTCCATTGGCTGCCTCCTTTACGTCCACGCTTCCGCCCATTGCTGGATGGATTGCACGACGTCCTTCAACGCACGTCCTTTTGCGGTCAGTTGATATTCAATGCGAACCGGGGTTTCCGGGTATACGTTACGGACGACAATATCCAGTTGTTCGAGCTCTTTCATTCGTTCGGTCAGGATGCGGTCACTCATCTCCGGAATCTGTTCCTTGATTTCCTTGAAGCGCTTGGGTCCCGACATCAGGACACGCAGGATGAGGCACGTCCATTTTTTTCCCAATATATCGATGGCTGAGTAGTAACGAGGACACATGCAGGTGTAATCCATGTATATATCCCTCCAGGTTGTGTTGGCGATGACCTCTATATACTAACATATTGTTAAATACTTGACAAAAGTAAGTGTTAGGGAAGTTCCGTTTATGCAAAAATCTCCAATCCGGGCCGGGCGCAGATTGGAGATTTTGCGAATAAACGTATTAGTTTAACAGCGTATGCTGATCTTCATCGCTCATTTGCTGGAATATCTCATTCATCGCCTGGAGTTCTTGCATTTTCTCATATTCCGAGAGTGTGTGGTTCTCCAGGATGTTCTGGGAGATGGTTTTGTAGGAATGAGCGTTGACGCCGGAGTCCTGCAGCAGCACCCGGTAAAAATCTTTGCTGTTCATGGCTTATCCTCCTGACACGGTATGGCGGCAAAAAATTGCTTTTTTTATACGTATCAGTATCGGTTTCGTCACGCTGATTTATTCCTGATTGCGCAATTTTGCTCACATTGTATACTATCCTGCGATCTCGGTTGAGTCCTGATTTAATAAGGTGATACAATCAATCCAAGTTGAAAAATGTAAACCTTTTCAGTAATATCGTTTACCGTATTTTTTGCAGATTGGCTGTAGAATATAGGGAAGCGGGGAAGGTTGACAGCACACTCTATGAACAATTCAGATTGAGGAGGATGTTTCCAATGGCAAAGGTAACGATTTGGAATGAGTATTTACATGAATTGAAGGACGAAGAGGTAAAGGCGGTATATCCGGAGGGCATTCATGTGGCGCTGGCGGAAGGCCTGAAGCAGGATGGCAGAGAGATTGGCACAGCCACACTGGCGGAGCCGGAGCATGGCTTGACACAAGAAGTGCTGGATCAGACCGATGTCTTGATCTGGTGGGGACATATGGGTCATGATCAGGTGGAAGACGAGATTGTGAATCGGGTTCATCAGCGTGTGCTGGATGGCATGGGACTGATTGTGTTGCATTCAGGACATTGTGCGAAGATCTTCAACAAGCTCATGGGTACGCAAACGTGCCGCTTGAAATGGAGAGAGGCGGGCGAGAAGGAACGTCTGTGGGTGGTAGACCCGACGCATCCGATTACAGAAGGCATCTCCGAATACATTGAACTGGAGCAGGAAGAAATGTATGGAGAGCATTTTGATGTTCCTACACCGGACGAATTGATCTTTATTTCCTGGTTTACGGGCGGAGAGGTATTCCGCAGCGGACTTACCTACAAGCGGGGAAAAGGGAAGATCTTTTATTTCCGTCCTGGACACGAGACTTATCCAACGTACTACAACAAAGAGGTGCTGAAAGTCATCTCCAATGCCATCGAATGGGCGAAGCCACTTGAAGCGCGCGAGCTTATCTACGGCAATACTGAACCGCTGGAGAAGCTGTAAGCCCAACGGTGACAAGAAACATTGCCAAGAAACAGTGCCGAGCAGGAAGAGACAGGAGGGAAGATCAGAGATGTCTACTAAAATCAGGTTTGGCGTGATTGGTCTTGGAGGCATGGCGAATCATCATATCCGGTTGCTGTCCGAGCTGGATCATGCAGAGGTAACGGCCATTTGCGATGTGAATGCGGAGTTGCTGGCTGAAACAGGTGCCAAGCTCTCCATCCCTTCCGAACAGCAATTTACAGAGGTGGAAGGGCTAATTGCCAGTGAGCAGGTGGATGCGGTCATATCCATTACGCCCAACAAGTTTCATGCGCCCGTCATATCCCTCTGCATCGCTCATCAGAAGCCGATCATGACGGAAAAGCCGTTTACGGTTACGTTTGAGGAAGCGGTGGCCCTGAAGGAGCAGTATGACCAAAATCCCATTGTATGCATGGTTGGATTTTCCTACCGTTATGTCGCTGCCTTTCGCTATGCAAAGGCGTTGCTGGAGCAGGGCAAGCTGGGAACGATTCGTCATATTCAGGTGGAGTATCTGCAGCAGTGGGGCGCGCCGATGTTCAACACCCCGCACACGTGGCGGTTTAGCGAGGAATGGTCGGGTTCAGGGGCATTAGGGGATCTCGGTGCTCATATGATAGATTGTGCCCGCTATTTTGTCGGGGAGTTTACGTCAGTACAAGGATTAATGTCTACCTTTATCCCAGAACGCAGGGATGTGAAATCCGGCTCAATGCGCGCGGTAGACGTCGATGATTATGTCAGCTTCCACGGGGAATTGGAAGGCGAAGTAGTGGGTCATTTCATGACGACCCGCAACGCGTTCGGTTATGGCAACCACCAGCAGGTCACCTTGTACGGGGATGAAGGCACGATCCAGGTCAATTGCGAGCGTCCGGATGAATTGCGTATTTGTCTGCCGAGAGACGCTGAAAACGCCTGGGAGAGCCAGTTTGAAACCTGGTCAGTGCCTGAATCTTATCGGATGAACCAGTTGGAGGATTTTATCGGCATGATTCAGGAAGGGGAGCGCAAGGACGCGCCTCAGTTCATGGATGGGTTTATCAATCAGCGACTTTTGGATGCGATTATTCAGTCTTCCAGAGAGGGCAGACGGCATGTGCTAGACTGATCATGTACTCCGAGTAGTGACCTGAAAAGTTCGACAGGAATGGGAGGAAGGCGATTGAAAAGAGATCATAGAGAGCAGCAGCAGGTTCGAATCGGATTGGTAGGCGCGAGCTGGTTTGCCGATCTATGGTATCTTCCTGTTCTGCAGCAGCATCCGGATGTCGAGATTGCTGCGATCTGCAGTCGAAACGGTGAGAATGCAGTCAAGATGGCTGAAAAATACCAGATTCCAAACACGTATCGTTCTTATCAGGATATGCTGGCCGCAGAGGAGCTGGACGGTGTCTGTATCGTGACGCCGAATCACCTTCACTTGCCGGTTACGTTGTATGCGGTAGACCGCGGTGTCCATGTGCTATGTGAGAAGCCACTGGCGCTCGATGGGCTTGAGGCTGAGCAAATGCTGCATCATGTAACGGAATCGGGCATGGTTCACGGGGTGAATTTTACATATCGGGAGCATCCCGGTATTCGAAAGATCAGGCATATGATCGAGCAGCAGGCCATCGGAACGTTTCTGTCCGGAAAGTTCGAGTATTCGGGTGACTATGGGCTGTCCGGCCCCCCTGGCTGGCGTGGAAGCGTGGAACAGGGCGGGATTGACGGTGTTTTGGCTGACCTGGGCTCGCATCTGATCGATTTTGTCCAGTATGCTGTGCAGCAGAAACTTACACACGTGCAGGCCAGCATGAAGTTTCTGCAAGAAGGCAAGCTGGTAGAGCTGCCAGAACGCACCAATCCGGATCAGGCGGCGGACTCCATCTTGTTCAGTGGAACGTTCGACAACGGCGCACATGCAGTATTTCAGACGAGCTGGATTTCGGCTCAGGGAAATCGCAATCAAACGATTGAAATGATGCTGCATGGCTCAGAAGGCAGTTTGCATTTGTTGACGAGCGAACTGGGTACGAAGCTGTGGTATGCACCGAATACAGGGATTCAGAAGAAATGGCAGCCCATTGACATTCCATCCCTGCCAGGGTGGAATGATGAGGCAGAACCGAGTGAACAGCGTTTTCGCCCATGGCGAATTTCAGAAAAAAATGAAATTTGGAAATGGGTAGATGCCATCCGGGATCATGCAGCCCATTCCGACTCCCCACATACGGATTCTGATGAGGCCGAAGCGGATCGTCCTACCTATGCAGATGGCGCCCAGGTTCAACGGGTAATGGACGCCATTATTCAATCCGCGATTGAAGGGAAGCGTGTGGAAGTACCGGTCAAGCCATTCATGAAAATTATACCGAGCTGAGATCTGCGCAAATGCACGGAATAGCCAGTAACAAATGGGAATGGGAGAGCGATTTATCGTTCTCCTTTTTTCGTTTGGTGGAATTTTGCAAACCGTTGTCCGGCATGATTTAATAGACAATAACGTCATTTAATAGAATGGGAATATGGGCAGGAGCAGAGAGGAATGTAAGCATGCAAACCGGATTGCGCAGACAGCTTGCCAGATTATACGGTTTTGGAAGACTAACCTGGAAGGGTGCACTCATTGGTAATCTAATCGTTGCCGAAACGATTTTGTTTCTGGCGGGCTATTATATTCAGACTGGGCTTGGCACGGCGCTGGATATCATCATTCTGATGATCGGGGCACATGCCGCTTCGGTCATCCTTTGGCGGACCAGCTACTGGTTGCTGAAATGGACACGACTGCCGCTGCCCTGGCATTTTTGGATTGGGAGTGCCCTGTCCGGCGTCACGATCTACATGGTGCTGGAGCAGTTTCATACCGGTAACCGGGCAGAGATCTTTTTTACGATCTATGGACTGGCATTCGGAACGTTCACAGGGGCAGCTTTCGCGCTGTATGCGGCGAGACCGAATTCGAACTGGAGCAAAGGGCTGGCTGCTGCTGCGGTCGTCTGGCTTGGCTTTAATGTTCTCTGGAGCGTGACGCCGGGTCATGATCTGTACCGCTATGAACAGCTGGAAAAACCACAGGCGCTGGACGATCTGCAAGCGCTGCCGCATCCAGCTGCGTACGGTGATCACGGTGTCCTGATTCGGACGTATGGCAGTGGTGATACACGACCACGGCCTGAATTCGGCAAGCAGGCCGACTATGTCACGGGGACGGTGGACGGAAGCAAGATCGTAAGCAAATGGAATTGGCTGCGTTCGCTGTACTGGGGTTTTGATGAGAAGGAGCTGCCTGTCAACGGCACCCTGTATTTGCCAGAGGGCGACGGACCTTTTCCGCTCGTGCTGATCGTGCACGGCAATCACAAAATGGAGGAATTTTCTGATCCCGGATACGTCTATCTGACCGAGATGCTGGCCAGCCGAGGTTTTGCGGCTGTGTCTGTGGATGAAAATTTCCTGAACGGCTCCTGGTCGAAAGGAATCAATGGAGACTACCGAATGAGAGCCATCATGTTGCTGGAGCATCTGAAATGGTTCGAGCAATGGAATGGGGACGCGCAGCATGAACTGTATGAGAAGATCGATATGGATCATATTTCTCTGATCGGTCATTCCAGAGGCGGTCAGGCCGTAGCGATGGCGGCGGTATATAACGAATTGAAGCAAGATCCGAAAGATGCAGATCAACAGTGGGACTATCACTTTTCTATCGATTCGGTCGTGGCCATTGCTCCGACGGATGCAGCTACCGGAGATCAGGCAGCGGTGGTGAAGGATGTGTCCTATCTGGTGATTCAGGGCGCCCATGACAGTGATGTTAACTGGTTCAGCGGTGATCGGCAATATGATCGTGTGAAGTTTACAACGGATGCGCCCTTTCATTTCAAATCGTCGTTATATGTGGAAGGGGCCAATCATGGTCAGTTCAATATGGTTTGGGGTGATACCGATCTGACCTTTCCACGAAGCCTGTTTATCAATCGCGGAGCCCTCATGTCCGGCGAGGAGCAGCGGGAGATTGCAAAGACATGGATCGGCGCATTTCTGGAGGTTACCCTGCGAGACCGCCTTGCGTATTTGCCGATGTTTCAGGATTACCGCCATGGGTTGTCCTGGCTGCCAGATCGCGTTTACGTGCAACGCTATGCCGATTCGCTCATGCGCTCCATATGTGATTTTGAGGAAGATGACAAACTAGGAACATGTGGCTATGGACGGGCTGCCATCGAAGCTCGGCATGTAACGGGTTGGAAGGAAGCGGAGCTGGAAAGTCGCAATGATTCCGGCAAACGCAGAAATGATGTGGTCTATCTGACCTGGCAGGCTGGCCAGGGTGGACAATATGTCATTGATCTGGAGCGATTGGACCAGGCAGATCCACTGCTCGCTTACGATGGTCTGACCTTTGATATTAGCAGAGTAACGGATGTGGTTCGTCCGGCTGTGCTGACGGAGGAAGATACAAGACCGCTGGCGATCGAGCTTGTCGCCGTGGACGGACAGGGAAATAAAGCCTCGCTCCAGTTCGAAGAGGGGATTGGGGTGCCTCCGGTGATACGTACGCCATTTATGAAGACCGAATGGCTGGACAAATGGGTGAAGAATGGCTATCTGGGGAATGATTCCGAAGAGGTGCTGCAGACGCTTCGATTTGACCGTCAGCAGTTTGAAAACCAGAATCCGGCGTTTGATTGGGATACGTTACAACAAATTATTTTCCAATTTCCTACGGAATATGGTGGACAGATTGCACTAGATCAAATCGGCTTCATCCGCACAAATAATGGGATAGATGGGCGATAAAAACAAACGTTTCATCGGTTTACTCACCTCAACTGAATTACGCGCGTCTCAACTTGTATTGCAATCTCTTTCGAAGACGTATAAACTAAATTAACGAAGAAGGTTAATCTATTGTCACTTTGTTAGATGATATGTAGAAGTAAATTTTTGAGGTGAGAATCTGTGCCAACTATTCATGAGTTAGCCAAGCAAAATAGACATCATATTGGAAAAGGTGTACGCATTAGTCGATTCAGACGTCCGAACAGCTGGAATGTACAGAACCGGGTGCTTATGTCTGTATTAATCGTTGAGAACATCAAACTCTCTGAACTTGCAAAAAAAATCGGTGTGTCACCACGAACGGTAGCCGCCTGGGTCTATGAAGGCAGAATGCCGAGTGAAGACAATCAGCGCAAGGTAGCGGAGCTCCTGGGACTTCCGGAGCATATCGTATTTGCTGAGCAGCAGGGGAATCCTGAGATCGAGATTCCGGAGGAAAGCAAGTTTATGTTCCGCGTGATCAAGAACTCTCCGGTTCACAATCGGATTTTGGCAGGCCTGCTGGCAGTGCATGACGTATCCGCTACGGATGTATGTCGATGGATTGAGATTAGTCCGGCCACGCTTCGCAAATACATCCATCAAGGGGCCAACCCGCATCCTGAAATTTTGAAGAAGCTGTCTGACTTTTTTCAGTTTCCACAATTTCTGTTATCCATTGAAACAGCGGCAAATCAAATGGATAGTTTGAAGGAAGCAGAAGGACAGTAACGTTTGTGTGTGGACAAGCATGACAGACAATCGCATAAGCAGAATGACAAAAAGGATCTTCTATCATGGTAGAAGGTCCTTTTTGCATGATACAGAACGCACATTCAGCCTGTCTGCTCGGCACCAAGGTCAAGGGCAGGAGTCAGAGACAAGCCTTTCGCACAAACGCCTGTTAGAAATGAAGAATTACCTGGAAGAAATGAAAGGGAAAAGGAACAATCGTCACGGACAAACGTTGTGGCAAATGCCAGAGACAAAAAAAATGAACAGGGAACCTCGTAGATCCGTCTATTTTTTATAGCGGATGTTGAATGGCAGGGGAAAAGGACGAAGAGTCTGCGTATACATATTCGGGAAGCAAGGATTTACAAGTCGGCCGAACGGCACATAAGAACGAGTACGGGATGAGAAGGAAAAATGGATAAAGAGATGAGGATGACCTGAATGAGGATATGGGTGCTGCTGTTCGTGGCTGTCATGATGATGGTGGCAGGCTGCGAAGGTCAGGGAGATGAGAAGCGGACACCGGTTGTGAAAGGAACGATCGATCACCGTGATGGCGATGACAGGGAAGACGAGGGGATGGGGGAGGAAGAAGGGCAACCTGTTCAATCATCGTTTCAGTTTACGTTCTGTGAAGAGGATCATTCTGCAACCCAGGGCGGTATGTTCAAGGAACAGGAGGGAAATCGGCCACAACTCGCTCCTCCGATGCCTGCCGATATGTTGGAAGGCATCCGTCAGATTAGTGCGAGAAAATGGGCAGATATGGCGGGCTACGGCTTCGAATTCGGAACTTCCTATGCACTGGATAAGGACGGCTCTGTCTATGTGTGGGGCATGCGGGGAGATCAGGAGCCAGTGAAGAATTTTGCCGACAAGGTGGCAGGGCTCCCCAAGGTGAAAGCACTAGATGGAGAATTTGCGCTCGATGATGAGGATCAGCTTTGGTACTTAAATGAGGGCGAGCCTTTTCCGATAACGGGTTTCGATGAAGTCAAGAGCTTCACCCAGGCTCTGCATGATCAGGTATATGTATTGAAACAGAATGGTTCCCTGTATGAGTGGAAGCCCGCTTATGGTGAGGATGGAGAACCGGTGTTTACTGACCCCCGTTTGATGAGATCGAATACAGGATTATCTCGCGTTGAGGCTGGTTATTTCCGATTGTATGGTCTGAAACAAAATCAGGAGATTGTGGTCATCTCGTACGATAGATATGCAGAGCATCCGGTTCCCGATTACCAGACCCTCTATCAGGCCCAAGACGTGCAAGAGCTACAGGCGGGCTTGTCTGACGAGGTGCTGATTATTCAGGATGAAGGGGATTGGCTGATACTGAACAGCTTATCGGGAAAAGTAGACAAAGTAGCGCTCGATGTGTTGGTGAACCTGTACGCCCATTCTGACTTTTTGGTGGCTGTAAAGGCAGACGGAACGGTATGGGCTTCTTCCTCCCATCACGCTCTGACAGGAGAACACCATCCACAACCAAGTGAACGGGCACGAGACGATTCGCACGAGGGTGAGGAGTCACGTGAGCCAGCGTTCGCTCAACTGCCGGGACTCGAACATATCGTGGAACTGGCACTCGGAACGGATCATGCCCTGGCACTGGATCAGCAAGGGCATGTATGGAGCTGGGGTTCCAACCAGTATGGACAGCTGGGAACGCACATTCAGCATGCGGAGCCATTCGTTTCACTGGGCCAATTTCCAGGGGAAGCGCACATGTTCGCGACAAGTGACTCGTTCCATCTGTTGTCGGCGGGGAAGGTATGGCAGCTGGATGAGAAAGGATTGTTCCAGCCCACATCGTTGCCTGCCGAGATCGATCAGATCGTTTCCCATGAGGCTTACTTGACGAAGGAGGGACAATTCATGTTGGCATCCCCTGCATGCAAGATGCTGCAGGGCACCGGGAGAATTAGTCAGGCCATTGATCTGTATCAGCACTGGCTGCTGGCACTCGAAGACGGAAATATGGTGGCGGTAGACAAATCCAATGCCAACCTTGTTCAACCCTTTGATCCAATCGAGATGACAACGGATAGGGAGTGGGCGGGAGCATGGAGAGAGGCCACCTCACATGTCATTCCACTTCTGCTTCATCCAGATGGTCACGTGTACGCGCCACAGGCACAGGATGCAAATACATGGCATTTTGAGGCATTGCCTGGTTTGGATCAGGTGGAGCAAATTACTGATTTTAAGGGCGCGTTTTATGATGGCGCTGGCCCGATTGCCAGAGCCAGAACGTCTGATCAGCAAGTGTATGAGATTTACATGGAGCAAGGGGCAGATTCAGATCCGCAAACCGGATCGAACGAGCCAACAGTCGAACAGGAAGAGGCCAGAACGTATGCGTACAAAGTGAAGAAACTGGCTGAGGATGTACAATGGATAACCGGTTATCTTCTGGTGGCTGGCGATGGTCAGGCCGAAATTGTCAGACCGTTTACCCGGACGACCAAGCAACTCGATCTTCCACCCCATTCCCGTTTGGAGACCCTATACAGTATGTATGCTTATCCGATAGAAGGGCCGGGAACCTCTTATTATATGCTGAAGGATTCGTCCGACACGTTGTGGATATACGGACAAATCCCTTTTCATAAGTGGAGAGAGGTACCTTCTCAGGTGAGAAGAGTGGAATCATTCTGACTTCCTGATTATATCTGGCCTATTCCATAGCAAACCGTTCAATTCGATGACTGGGATTCAGATCCGAGGGATACAGATCCCAATGTCGCATCGAACTGAACGGTTTTTTTGTGATCTGCTTGGACTTCTGGCTGAACCCTTTGACAGGATATTTACTAGCAGAGCATAAAACTGTACTGACCCTCCTTGTGACTTACCCTGCTGATTCGCACATATCTCCCATGTCTCGATATCTCAGGAAATGGCGTTGGCTTTAGCTTCGCGGTTCGCCCGGTAAGTTGGATGCGAGGAGACGCAACAGCAGGGAGGCTCTTTCTGCCAGACTGTGAATCAGGATATGTTCATGTACGGCGTGTGCCCCTGCGCCAGCAGCCCCGAGACCATCGACAACAGGTGTACCTGATCCAGCGGCATAATTGCCGTCACTCATGCCGCCAGAGCCTCTCTCCTGCAAGTGAAGCTGTTCCTCTGCCGCCAATTGTTGAATCCAGCGGAACAGGGCAGCAGATCTCTCTGTGCGTTCCATAGGCGGGGTGTAAATGGAGCCGGAGAGTTCGAGTTTCGCCTCTGGATGGATGGGCTTTAATTGCTGGAACAGACGGGTGATGCGTTCCCGTTCTGCTTGTGTGCTCACTCTCACATCAATGACCGCCTCTGCAGTCCCCGGTACGACATTGCTAGCTGTACCGCCTGTGATTAGCCCGACAGAGCAAGTGGTGCCTGCTTCATAGTCTGTCCAGCTCTGAATGGTCGGGATGTGACGCGACAGCTCTTCGATGGCGTTGACGCCTTGCTGGTGCTCATTGCCGGCGTGGGATTCCCTCCCCAGGACCTTCAGATAGAATTCGCCACCGCCCTTGCGGGATGTATTGATTTCTCCGTCTTCCGTGGAGGGTTCAAGCACGAGTACAGCTTGACATTGCGCGGCGATGTCCTGTATGGCTTCTCTGGAGCTTGGACTCCCCACTTCTTCATCTGTGTTCCAGAAGAAAACCAGCTTGTGAAGCAGAGGCAGCTGTTGCTCGATGATGGTTTTCAGCACAAAATAGGCGATAACAATCCCGTTTTTCATATCATAGACGCCAGGACCGTATAATTTGCCGTCTTTTTCGAGCAGGGGCTGCTGCTCGATGGTGCCCACTGGTTTGACCGTATCGAAATGCCCCAGACAAAGAATAGAATCCTCAGCGGTTCCATACTCTATAATGAGCTGATTTCCATAAATAGGCTGTTCCATTTTGCGAACGCGGCAACCAAGTTGCTCGAATTGAGCGGCGATGTAATCTCCAAGGGCATCGACACTTTGTTTGTCAGAGGTAGGGGTTTCAAATTCGGCATAGTGCTTCAGTTCAGCCGTCATTTCCGGCAGCATGTGTTCAAAATAGTCGGTCCAATTTGTGACAGTCATGTTACATCTCCTTTTGTGGATCGTATAAACATTCACGTTGTTGTATAAAACCTGTTTCAGCGAATCGAAATTTCTGATATAATGTGTAAATCTAAATTGACCTAAGGTTATTTATAATCTAAACGAAGGTCATTTACAACTAGAATTTGACCGAAGGAGACAGAAGAAGATGAAGAAAACCGTAACTGCATGGTCTGTACTGCTGATGCTCGTCGTGATCCTTGCTGCATGTGGAGGTTCCAACAACGCAGCGAATAACCATGCCGCGAATGACAACCAGGGGCAATCGTCCAGTTCCAATCAAGGGAATCAGGAGAACGAAGCACCGTCCATCACGTTGAAAATGGGTACATCCGCAGATTATCCCCCTTATGAAGATATTGATCTGGCAACAGATGAAATTGTCGGCTTTGATGTAGATATTGCCCACTATATCGGTGAGCAGCTCGGCTTTGAAGTAGAGATCGTTAATTCTGATTTTAAAGGGCTGATCGGTTCATTGCAAAGTGGACGCGTTGATTTTGTCATGGCTGGCATGACTCCGACGCCGGAGCGAGAAGAGAATGCAGATTTCTCTGACATGTATTTTGAAGCGAAGAACACGATTGTGTCCAAGGCGGAGACCGGATACAGCTCCCTGGAGGAATTGAAAGGAAAAGTCGTCGGCGTGCAGCTTGGATCTACCCAAGATGAAGCAGTGAGTAAAGTGGAAGGGATTGAGATTACACGCCTGAACAAAATCCCAGAGATTTTACAGCAAGTGAAGGTAGGCAGACTGGATGCGGCGATTATTGAAGATACCGTGATCAAGAAGTACGCCGCTCAAAATGATGATCTCGTGTATGAAGAAATCGCGGTGGAAGGTCTCAGCGGTTCTGCGATTGCTTTTCCAAAAGGTTCGGAGTGGACAGCCAAGTTCAATGAAGTGCTGAAGGATATGCAGGAGAATGGCAAGATGGATGAGCTGGTTGTGAAATGGTTTGAGAAATAAGCATTTGAGCAACAGGAAATAATCAGGAAACATAAGGGAACGAAGCGAAATGAATCTAGAGCAAATTAGAGAATACATTCCATTTATCCTCGAGGGGATTACGGTTACCCTGCAATATACATTTGCAGCAGCCATTGTCGGTTTTATTTGGGGCACCATTCTGGCCCTTTTCAAAATTTCGTCCATGAAGCCGCTGAAATGGTTTGCCGTGGCCTATACCTCCATATTTCGGGGTACGCCGCTCATCTTGCAGCTTATGATCGCCTATAACGCCATTCCGCAGTTGACGGGTTATCAGATCAGTCCTTTTCAGGCGGCACTATTGGCCTTTGGTCTGAACTCTGCGGCCTATATTTCCGAGACGATTCGTGCCGGAATTATGGCGATTGACAAGGGACAGATTGAGGCTGCGATGTCGCTTGGCATCCCGTATTCGCGCATGATGATCCATATTGTGCTGCCACAGGCCATGAAGAATATCTTGCCGGCACTGGTCAATGAGAGCATTGCGTTGCTGAAGGAATCGGCGCTCGTCTCGACCATCGGGGTGATGGACCTGCTGCGCAGAGCGGATTATGTCGGAGCGAAAACGTATTTATACTTTGAGCCGTATTTAATTGCGGGGATGATTTATTATGTATTGGTTATGGCATTGACAGGCGTAGCGAAGCTGCTGGAAAGGAGGCTGCGTCGCAGTGATTAAGGTTCAGAATTTGGTCAAGCATTACGGGAATCTGGAAGTGCTGAAGGGCATCTCTACTCAAATTAAGCGCGGTGAGGTGGTCTCAGTCATCGGACCTTCCGGTTCGGGAAAATCCACTTTCCTTCGCTGCATGAACTTGCTGGAAGTACCCACATCGGGCCAGATCTGGGTTCGAAATGATGAGATCACCTCCAAAAAAACGGATATCACGAAGGTGAGGCAGCATATCGGGATGGTATTCCAGCATTTTCATCTGTTCCCGCATATGACGGTGCTGGAGAATCTCACCTATGCCCCCATACGGGTAAAAGGGAAGACAAAAGCGACCGCTCAGCAGAAGGCTCGGGAGCTTCTGAAGAGAGTGGGACTGGCAGATAAGGAAGCCGCTTATCCCAACCGGTTGTCAGGCGGACAGAAACAGCGGGCAGCTATTGCACGTTCCCTGGCCATGGAACCGGAGATTATGCTGTTCGATGAGCCTACGTCGGCACTGGACCCAGAGATGGTGAAGGAAGTGCTGGATGTCATGAAGGGTTTGGCGACGACGGGCATGACGATGGTGGTCGTAACACATGAAATGGGCTTTGCGAAGGAAGTGGCGGATCGGATCTGTTTCCTGGATCAGGGGCAGTTAATCGAGGATGCGACGCCGGAGCAATTTTTCCACCAGCCGAGCACGGAACGGGCCAAACAGTTTCTGGAGAAAATTTTATAATTCGATTATATATATAGACGGAAAAGGGACGTGCGCCGAGGCATGTCCCTTTTTTTGATTATTCCCAGGCGAATTTATAGCCAGCGCCCCATACTGTTTTTATGTAACGATGCTCCGGGTCCATTTTTAAACGGATGTTTTTCAAATGAACGGTCACCGTGTTCAGGTCTCCGAATTCGTCCCCCCATATCGCTTCGTATATTTGTTCCCTGCTCAATACACGATGATGATGCTCAGCGAGGTAAGCAAGGATCTGGAATTCCTTTGTAGACAAAGGGATGAGGTTGCCGCTGATATGGACTTCCAACGTCTCCTTGTTGATTGTCAATTCTCCAAACTGAAGCACTTCGGTGCTCCGATGGGACTTGGCACGCATTTCTCTTCGCAAGTGAGATTTGACCCTGGCAACAATCTCGTCCAGATTAAAGGGTTTGGTAATATAGTCATCTGCGCCGAATTCCAGTCCGATGATTTTATCCACATGGCGATCCCGGGCACTCATGATGAGAATGGGAACAGACACCTGATCGCGAATTTGCTTGCAAATATCCAGCCCGCTCATATCCGGGAGCATAATATCAAGCAGGATGAGAGAAAGGTTCGGGTCTGTACATCGATGCAGCGCTTCTTTTCCATTGTCTGTGGAAATGATCTCGTAGCCTTCCCTTTTCAACGCACTTTTCAGCAGCGCCTGAGTAGCCTGATCATCATCGACGATCAGCAGTTTGTGATTCATGATCTTCCTCCCTTCCTGTCACTAACGAATGAACATGGAGTTAGTTTATCATATTTGTACGGCTTGCGGATGATGGGAAACGAACGAATCTTTATAAAACTTTATTTTTCCTTCACAATTTAATTAGGAAGTTTTGGTATAAATATCATAGTGACACCTTGGAACTTACATAATCGTTCAACTTTCATATAAGGATGATGCTGCAAACGAGCGAATCACCCACGGTCAAATGAAGAATATAAACCTTACGGACCTGTTTCCTCGTGCAAAAATGTGGTTAATGTTGGTAAAGATTATTTATTCAGTATGGTTTCATAGCTACGCTCTGTGTCTGCCCAAATGTGCATAAGCGCATTGTGAGCTTCAGAAAGGTGTAGGGCATGATCCGGAGAAGGCAAGGCACTGCACAGCTGTTCGATATATGCGGAGCAGGCAGCAAGCCGCAAGGCGCCAAAGTTGAGAGAGGCTCCCTTTAATTGATGGGCGATGCCAGCCATGTTTGATTCCTGGTCTTCAGGTGTCAAAAGCATCGACGACAGTGCACGGATTTGTTCACTGGATTGTGTCAGAAAAATGAGAAATAGTTCTGCTATTTCTACTTTCTCGTCATTTAGCATTTGTTTTATACGATGGATGCGTTCGGCATCTACTACGGGCGTGTTGAAGATGTTTGAATCAATCATCGTACAGCTCCTCGTCAAAAAAGATAGAAGTAGGGATGGAAGATGGAAAGAATACAACGATCATTACGTGATGTTGCTCCGTTGCTTGTTAAGGACGGTATCGGATTCTGGTTGAAAAAATTGCAAAAGCACGACCCGGACAGTTACCAGTTGGCCTGGTCCAGTGTCATGCTCGCAGATAAATTTCTGGATCATAGCGGTGACGAGACGATCGACCGGGAGCTGTTTTTACGCTCTCTGCTACTCAGAGATATCGGAAAATTGTGGCTGAATCAAGATCAAATGGAACGACAACGCAATCCCAGTGTCTTTTACGAATATGTTCAGCATCATCCAGAACGTTCGGTTCAATTGCTCGCCCAGTTTAATATGTTACATCTAGTAGATCCGGATGCGATCTTGTATCATCATGAGAATCTGGACGGGACAGGCTATCCGTTTGCTGTGGACTGGCAAGATATCACGTTCGAAGCCCGACTCATGCGCATCATGGATGCATTTTGCCGCAGTGTGCATGACTACCCTTCAGTATCGGGTCTGACCCATGCACTCGATGAGCTTTATATGTGGAGTGACGTTCAGTATGACAAGGATCTGGTTCAAATGTTTGGTGAATTTGTCCTGATTCACAAGGAGGAACTGACACAGAGCATGTTGAAGCATTGCAAGCTGGATGCCTTGCTCGTATAAGTTTCAATGTGTGTACCAGTATGCACGAAGATGCATTCGTCATCTTCTGAGCATGTTCCCCTGAACGCACGATGGTATCGACATCACGAAGCCGCCATACAGACTGGCGGCTTTTTTGAGTTCTTCTTTATTATGAGTGAAGCAGGATTCGACTTGTCAAGTTTATTTCCTGTCCATAACGCCATCATCTATTATCATTCTGCGCTGTAGAGGTATGAAGGAAGACCTGTTCCGATCATCTCGAGATGGGAATGGTTGCATAGAAAAGGGTGAGCGACAGATTGTCATCGAAGTCTGGGTGACAGGGTGAGGTATGGGAGTATCCTTCATGGTTCCGTTCTCTCGTAAGGAAGCTTCAGGAGAGATTGTGCGTGCTTACGAACTTCCTCTGCTTTCAATGGACCGCCATGTCCAACATGAAAATGCTCGTGACCGGATGCCAGCAACCGTTGCAATTCACGCGCAACCTGGTGCGGATTGTCTTCGAATGGGGGACGAATGGCATGTTTTTTTCGCATAATTCCACCTAGTAAGATACCCGAAGCGACGAGATCGCCGACAAAGGCCTCCTTCGAATCAAGCTCAACCGATATGGAACCGGATGTGTGACCGGGCGTTGGGGTCACTTGGCCTGGTATGCCGTACGACTCCAGGGAGAGGGGGGCTTTTCCAGAGACGATGACATCTGGTGCAAACCCAGTATAGGGGCGCGTAATAAAATTTCGGAGCAGAACGCGTCCCGCCCAACCTGTTGGACAAAAAGTCATCGGTGTCTCCTGACTGTAATGTTTCGCGTCTTTTTCATGAGCCAGTATGGGAGCTTGGGTCAACTCACGCAATCTGGCTGCGCTTCCAGCATGATCAATATGGGCGTGCGTCACGATAATGAGCTTGATGTCACGAAAGGTCAATCCTTCTCTTTTCAGAATTCGCTGCACCTTTTCTTCTGATCCAGGCACCCCTGTATCCATCAGGACACAGCCATCCGGTCCAATCAGCAAGTGACTGTTGACCATATGCATCGGCAGAATTGGAATGCGAATGATTTTGACGGGGGTTTTCATAGGAATCTCTCCTTTTGCAAATAAAATAAAACCGAACGGTTCGGTTTTATTTTAGCAGTCTTTTTACGAAATGACAATGCCGATGGTACAATGATCGTGAGAATGATGTGGACAGGAGGTTGATCACGATGCGAAAAGGCGAGAAAACACGCCAACTGATTATTGCCAAATCGGCAGAATTATTTAATTTGAAAGGATACGCCGGGTCATCCATTCAGGATATTATGGAGGTTACTGGTCTAAGTAAGGGTGCGATTTACCGATCCTTTTCCGGAAAAGACGAAATCGCCACTGAAGCTTTTGCTTATGGAGGGCGTTTGCTGATGGACAAGTTCGAAGAAGCAGTCCGGGACGCGGAAACGGCCATCGATAAGGTTGTGGCGGTGTGTGAAGTGCATGGAGATCCGGTTCACAATTCGTTGATTGACGGGGGATGCCCGTTGTTGAATACAGCTGTTGAGGCAGATGACGGGTATCCTCCGTTAAGGGAAAGTGCCATTGCAGCACATGGAATATTTGTTTCTTTCATCGAGAATCTGTTACGTGATGGGGTCAAGACTGGAGAGCTCCAGGCGGAGTTGGATGCTGCGGATTTGGCTTCCTTTGTCGTGTCCTCCCTGGAAGGTGGCGTCATGTCGAGCAGGCTTACCCGGGACAACAGACACGTCCGCATCATCATCAAGCAGATCAAGTTGGTCTTGTCTGCTTATGAAATCAGAAAATAGACAGGCTGTTGTCAGCCTGTCCGTTGCAGTTCTCATCAAAATTTCCATTGCTTGACTGGATGAAGAGTACACAAGCCATTAGGCCTTATCTGTGAGTTCGTTACAATTTGCGGACTGCGAACCAGAGTTCAATATAATTCAGGTCGTTTTTTGTTCCGTTCATTTCGAATACGATCCCGTCCACCTGCTCGTAGCCGGCCGTAGGCAGCCATTCCGTGTAAAACGTTTTATTCGGCTTTCTATGCTCGTACTCGACTTTCCAACAATAAGGAAGAGGCCCGTTCTATTCCGAGCTACTTACAGGCTTCGGATATGTTGACCTCTCCTCGGATAGAATGCCATCCAGGCGATGACGGCTCGTGGTTCCACCTCCTTTCGATCTCCTTGTACTTTTTTAGAATGTCTATTTGCTGCTTCAAAAGCGATTCTCGGCTTTCATCATCTCGAATTCTGAAGCGTACGCTGGTCATTTTAAATAGCTGTACTGTTTCCCCACTGGCTGCTTTAGTTGCTTTAACTCACCGTTGTACCATCTCAACCAGGTCTTAATCTGTGTCTTATTTTTTATGACCAGCTGTTCCATGATCTCCTTCACCGGGACACTCGCCAACCTCATTTCAATCGCCTTCATCTTTGTTTCCACTGGATAACTCACTCTAGTTGCCAATGCCAAAACACCTTCAAGAAAAGACTTCCATATCGTATGATATGGAAGTCTTTTCTTGAAGGTGTTTTGATTTGTCTCACGTTATGGGGTCAGTTCGTTTGAATCACGGTGATGTAAATTATTTTTTATTATAGAGGGTATGATTTTTTATATGGGGAAATGGATGAAATAAAATAATATAGCTATTATCAGTAATTTTACTTGAGTAAGAAGTTAAAATTTAGTATTATTTAGATGTAATCACCTAAATCATTGAAATGAAAGGAGGTAAGTGGAAAAAATAGAGTACTAGGTGAAATTATTTGGAGGTGCACATAGTTGAACACAAGAATATTTTTGCCCAAATTTAGCAAAGTTTATTTATCTATTTTTCTAGCGTTAACACTAGCACTACCGACATCGGTGTATGGAGTGGGAAGTGGTGATAACCCTTCTTTAATTAATGATATACCTACGGAGAAACAACAAAAGGCACTTCAAGAAAAAATGCAATTAGTTAAACAATATGAAAAAGAACGAAAAACTCAATTTTCTAATGATAACAAATTGAATACTTTGTCCTCTTCAGTAAAAACCCTCTCTGTTCCAAGTTTTGAACAGGAGACTTATTATTGGTGTGGTCCAGCTACAGTAAAACAAGTTCTCGATTCTATCAATGGTTCTTCAAATTCACAATCTTATTATGCGAATGAGTTAGGGACTACAACTTCTGGAACTGTATTTTCTCTAGTTGATGACATTTTAAATGATCATCAAACCGATACAACATATGTTTATACAGATTTTCAATCGAATGAGTATAATACTTGGGAATCTATTATGATGGCAGCAGTTGATCTATTTTATGTTCCTGCTGTATTAGATTTAAAGATTACACCTTCTAACATGCCTCTTTATACTTCTAATGTCGCTGGACATATATTAAATAACTCAGGATATGATATTTCAGATTCAAATAATAAAAAAATAAGGCTAACTGATCCATTTGATCAAGGTGGTCGTGGTGTAACAATTGGGAATGTATGGCATCCGATGGAAGGAGTGTGGAATGCTAACCAAGCGCATTTCCGTAAGGCAGTAATCTATTAAAAGTAACAATCACAAAAAGGAGGGTGTCCCTCCTTTTTGTGATGAAAGGATGACAACTAGATGGAGAAGAAAGTAGTTATTTATTTTGCTTCAGTTATCTTCATTATTTTTAGCTTGGTTATAATATTGATGATTTTTCAGAATGAAAAAGAAATTAAGTCTAAAGCTCCTAGTAATTCAATAATTTCCAATAACATTGATAGAGAAACTAGTTATACAAATAATCTGTATGAAATCGATAAATATAATGTAGTTCACTCAGACTTCACTTCTACATTTGTTGCACCGAGCTACATTGATGAAGAGTTAATTGCATTTGAATATGATAAAAGTGAACAATTTAAAAGTTACATTGCTACTGTTTCAAAAAAAAATCAAGAATACATGCGAATTTATTCTACTGATGAAGGAAAGATAATCAATTCAATGGTGGGGATAGATGGTACACTGTATTGGGTTGAAAATGATCGAGACATACATCATGATTTTAATTGGTATATTAAATCCATAGATTTAAACACAAAAGAAGTAAAAATTTTAAGGAGGGGGAAACTCGCAGATCAAATATTACCACCGGTACTTAGAATATATAACAATCGTATCACTTGGATAGAAAAAACATTAGTGAATAATAAAGTCTACAGTACTGCAATTTTATATGATGCAATTGAAAATTCATTTTCAGAAATAGCAAAAGTTAGATTAGACGAAAGTACTAATAGGGAAGGGAAGTTTATGATAATTCAAAGACCTATTAAAGATGGAATGATCATTCAACAATCTGTATTTAATATTCTGGATGAGGAATCCCAAAAATCACTGGAGATTGTATACTATCCATATGACAAAACGAAGTCTGTTTTATTAGGAGAAGGAGAAAAAGTAGTTGATTTTACAGCTAATAAAGATTGGTTTGTCTGGAGTGAATTCGGACAAATCAACATAGTAGATAGGAAAACTGGAGAGATAAAATATACTTATAAAGGTAAAGACAAAGACTTTACATTCGATTCACTGTTCATTATTAATGAAACTCTTTACTTTAGATATTCAATGCATCAGATTTTACAAATGAATTTACAAACCGGTGATGTAAAAGAAGTAACAAATTCAAGAATTATAACTTCGAAAATATTCAATTCTAATAAATATTTAGGTTTTTCGTATATGGATGCTAAAGAGAGTAAAGGTGAAGTTGAATTTATGATTTTATCTCAATAATATTGCTCACGGTATCATGCATTTTGTATTATTTTAAATGTGAGTATAGAAATCCAAGTCTAAATCAGTATGTCATCTCATCTATTTACATTTTTTATTAAAACATATATTTGATTAATATTCCCATAAAGTGTGTGAAAGTTTTGTATTAAGCGTTACGCCAAATTACGAACCGCGTAGCTTTATTAATACCTCAAAGGAAATTAAATTACTTGATTTTTGATATATAAAGTTTAATTGAAAAATATTACTTATTGTTGTAACTGAACTAGGAATCCCTAAATATAATTAACCAATCCCACTAGTAACCTGATGGTTGCTAATGGGGTTGGTTAATCAAGAGCAATTAAGAGAAGTAATACTAATGTCCGTCCTACATCATTATTAGACTTTCTCCGTTTGTTGATTATTTCAATTAGTTAGCTTCTATAAATTTACTGAGGTACTTTATTAATGTCTCACGTGACTCTAAACCCACTTTCCTTCTCCCGTTGCCACGGGATTGTCACGATAAGAGATCCAATCGCTCCAACTACCCGCATAGAGTTTCACGTTGGGAAACCCGGCTGATTGCAGGGCGATGACATTAGGACAGGCTGTTACGCCGGAACCGCAGTATACGATGATCGTGGAGGCAGCATCGATATCCGAGAACAATTCGCGCAGCTCTTGTTCGGACTTCCAGGTTCCATCCTCTTTCAGTACCTCTTTCCAGAAGAAATTTCTCGCGCCTGGAATATGTCCAGCAACCGGATCGATCGGTTCCTGTTTTCCTGCGAATCGAATCGCTTCCCTGGAATCGATTAGTACCGTATGAGCTTGGTTCAACTGCTCCCGTACTTCTTCCATACTGACCAGCATATCGGGTTGCAACTGTGCGGCATATGATCCAGGTATGGCCACAGGCGCCGGATCTTGCGTGACCGGATAACCCGTATTTTGCCATGCTGTAAAACCCTGCTCCATGACATAGACATGTTCATGACCCACATATTTCAGCAGCCACCAAAGCCGGGAAGCCATCGCACCGCCTTGATCATCGTACGCAATAACGCGTGAATCAGAACGAATCCCTCTCTTGCCAAGCTCATCAATGAATGCTTCCATGTTCGGGAGGGGATGGCGACCTCCATGTTTTAGAACCGGAGATGACAAGTCCTGCTCCAAATCCATGTATATGGCGCGAGGCAGATGTGAAGCTTCATACGCCTCTTTGCCTGCCTGCGAATTTCCAAGCTGGAAACGGCAATCTACAATGATGATATCGTTCTCGTACAAACGGGCCAGCAGCCACTTCATCGTAACGGTTGAATTCATTTTTATTTTCTCCTTCCTCTCCTAAAAACGTCCTACTCTTCACATTATAGGATCCTGTCATTCTTCGCAAACGGAAAAACGCTTGGTGGATATCATGAAAAAGAATTGAATCCATGTTTCGTAAATAAAAGTGAATCATTGTAAATTTACATTTATTCTTTTCCTTGTTACATGAAGTTAATGAAATTAAAATATCATTTTTACGAACATTTGTTTGTATTTATGAATAGGTTGGTTTATATTATAATGAGAATCACATCAAGCGACTTCATCAATTTTACATATGAGGTGAAGGAGAATGGAAGATTTAAAAGACCTTTTACGTACGGTATTGAAGGATGAGCTCGATCCCTTCAAGCAAGAGATCCGACAAGACATCTCTGGATTAAACAAGCGGATGGACGGGATGGATAAGAAGTTCGACAACATGACCGAGCAAATGGATCTTATGAACCAGCGGATGGACGGGATGGATGAGAAGTTCGTGGGCATCAATCATCGTTTGGATGGCATGGATGAAAAGTTCGTGGGCATTAATCAACGTCTGGATGGCATGGATGAAAAGTTTGTGGACATCAATCATCGCTTGGATGGGATGGATGAGAAATTCGACAACATGAATGTGCGGATGGAAGGCATGGATGAGAAGATTGACAACATGAAACAGCACATGGATGACAGGTTCGATCATGTACACACACAGCTAGACCGGATTGAACACAATCAAAATGAAGACGTGATGGGTATGATGAAGCTTGTGTATAGCAAAGTTTCAGAGCAGTCCGCAAAAGGAGAACAACTGGACTACCGGGTTGATGTGTTGAACCAACGGTTATTCAAGGTAGAGACCGATGTTCGCAAGCTGATGAATCCGTAAAAGTTGGATCTGCATCTTTCTTTGGTATCTATGTATCCGATCATAACACGTAGCCTGCTTCTGAACCGAGGCGGGCTTTTATGATGTGCAAGATTCGTTTCCTGAAAGGATTGTGGCAGGAATCCATACTCACATATCTGCAACAAAAAGGAGGCAAGAAACCTGCATGGACAATTTAAGACAGCTGAAGCAAGTGCTGCAAGAGAGTGTTCAAATCGTCTTTTTTGGCGGTGCCGGCACTTCTACAGAGAGCGGAATTCCGGATTTTCGATCAGCAGACGGTCTTTATTCCAATCAGACAAATCGTCTTCAATCCCCGGAGGATATTTTGAGTCGTTCTTTTTTTCTGAAGGAGCCAGAAGCATTCTATACTTTCTATAAATCTAACATGATCCACGTGGAAGCAAAGCCCAATGCCGCTCATCTTGCATTAGCGAAACTGGAGCAGCAAGGACGCTTGCAAACCGTCATTACGCAAAATATTGATGGCTTGCACCAACTAGCCGGCAGTCGAAAGGTTCTCGAGCTGCATGGTTCTGTCCATCGCAATCATTGTGTGAAGTGTAAAAAGGCCTATCCCATTCAAGAAGTGATTCATTCTGCACAAATGGTTCCGACCTGTGAGACATGTGGAGGCATCATTAAGCCCGATGTTGTACTCTATGAGGAAAATCTCGATCAGCAAGTGATGGAACAGGCGATCTCATCCATATCAAAAGCCGAGGTGCTCATCGTGGCTGGCACTTCGCTCACCGTGTATCCGGCTGCGGGCATGATCCGGTATTTCCAAGGACATACGCTCGTTCTCATCAACAAGGAAAAGACGTCATTTGACGAACAGGCTGATCTGGTCATCCATGAACGTGTAGGCCAGGTCCTGTCTGAAGCGATGAAAAATTAACCCATTAGGTATGGCAGTGGGGGACAGATCAGGAAGGTTCTCCAGCCCATGAGCAGACAGCTCCGCAAAAGCTGGAGGGTTTGCCCCCTGTCATCGAGATCGATTGTGGACTGAATTATTGCATGGCTTATTCAGAGAATAACAAACTCTATACCTGGGGCGATAATCAATGGGGTCAGTTGGGAGACGGTACTTTCGAATCTCGATCCAAACCGGTAGAAATACGAATCCCTGATCAACCCGCGGACTGATTGCTGCATACCCATCTACAGGTTACGATATCTTCTCTTCTCTTTTAATTTTCAAACTGACCCCGCCCCCTTCCGAAGATGGGGAGAACGGGGTCAGCTCTGTTTATGAATGAGCTCGTAAGCGTTCACGATGGATTTGGCAATGTCCATCATTTTTTTTCGTTCATTCATCGCTTGTTTGCGAAGCAGTTGGTAAGCTTCGCTTTCTGAGCAATTTTTCAGTTCAATGAGAATCCCTTTTGCCTGATCGACCCATTTGCGTTCCTGAAATTTATACATTAACTCATCACGCTCGGTGCGCAGCTGCTGCTCCCTAAAAAAGTTTTCCCTCGTCATCTGCATAGAGAACCGCAGGTGGTTCAGACTCATTTCACTCGTCAGCATACCGTGTACATACAAGTCCGGCAATCGGTTGGATTCGTATTCATCGCACCACCAGCATATGGGCAATGGAGATGGACAGGGTTGTTCCTGTAACCAGTTCAACAGTTCATTCAAGTTACCTTGAAAGATACACATTTCAGCTGCATGCTGCCACGAATGCAATGAATCGGAAGGATCCAGAATATGAATTCGTTGGACGCTGTGCTTCACAGCATCTGGAATAAATGCATCGCATTCCGATGGTACCCAGAGCAGCTTTTTCATCATTCGCATCACCTACTTTATTTTCCATTCTTTTTAGTTTGCTTTCTCTCTTTTTTACTCGCTTCTTCTGCTTTTGATGCACCTTCTTTCACTTGTCTTTCCTCACTGATTTAATCTTCATGTAAGTAAACCTTACTCAAACTGGAATTTTATTTCTTTTTAACAGTATATCTTGATTGATTGACATTGGAAAGAGGAATTTTGAAAGAATTTATGTTAGTAATATTGACATAAGAGGTGTCCCACAACTATAATACAAATATGGATGACCAGTACAATCAAGCAAATAGCAAATTTCATCGATCCGTACAAAGGCGTACGTTCGATCTGCAGGCAATGAAGCCTATCCTGATTACGAGGATGGGCTTTTTCTGTTTGGTTGACAAGAAAATTAGAGATCTTGGATTGAGGTGTGGGCATGAGAGAACAATTGGTACTCATCGGAAATGGGATGGCTGGTATGAGATGTCTGGAGCATCTGGTCAAGCTGGCACCACACAAATATGAAATCACGGTGTATGGCAAAGAGCCTCATCCGAACTACAACCGTATCATGTTGTCGTCGGTGCTGGCTGGTGAAGCCGAACTGAAGGATATTGTCATTCAGGATCGGAATTGGTATGACTCGAATGAAATCAGGCTGCATACGAGTACAGAAGTCGTGGCCGTACATCCACTTGAGAAACAATTGGAACTCCAGGACGGTTCGAGGAAAGACTTTGACAAACTGATTATGGCAACCGGTTCAGATCCATTCATCCTTCCACTCCCTGGAGTAGAACTGGAAGGAGTTCTGACCTTTCGGGATATTTCCGATTGCGAGGCGATGGTCGCAGCTGCCAAGCAGTACAAGAAAGCGACCGTCATCGGGGGAGGATTGCTGGGGCTGGAGGCAGCGAGAGGTCTGCTGCAGCTCGGTATGGAAGTTCAGGTCGTTCACTTGCATCATTATTTGATGGAGAGACAGCTGGATGAACCGGCTGCCAAGCTGCTGCAAAAGGAACTTGAAGAGCAAGGGATGGACTTCCTGCTGCAAAAGCAAACCAAGCGCATGATCGGAACGGATCGTGTAGAGGGACTTGAGTTTGTGGACGGCTCGCGTATTTCGACCGATCTGGTCGTGATGGCCGTCGGTATCAGGCCCAATACAGGGCTGGCGATAAGCGCGGGGATCGAGGTAAACCGAGGCATTGTAGTCAATGACTGGCTGCAGACGAGTCAACCACATATGTATGCGCTTGGAGAGTGTGCCGAACATCGCGGGGCCACGTATGGTCTGGTAGCGCCGTTATATGAACAGGGAGAAGTGTTGGCGAAACGGTTGGCAGGGGTCGATACGAAGCCTTATGAGGGATCGGTCGTTTCGACCAAATTGAAAGTGTCCGGAATTCATGTCTTTTCCGCTGGACGATTTGCCGATCAACCGGATTCGAAGTCTCTGCGCATACAGGACGATATGGCCGGCATTTACAAAAAAGTCGTCTTCGAGAACGGGAAAGTGGTGGGCGCCGTGCTTTATGGCGATACATCCGACAGTACCCGCTTGTTCAGCTTGATTCGCAAACGGGAAGAGGTAGCCGGGCGTGAACGGGAGATATTGTTTGGAGAGAGCGTAAATTCCGGGAATGCAGGCGATATGCAGGATCAAGTGGCGATGATGGAACTGGATGAGATCGTCTGTGGCTGTAATGGCGTTAGCAAAGGCCGGATCTTGCAAGCGGTACAGGAGGAAGGTTGCAAGTCGGTTGGCGATATCAAGTCATGCACCAAAGCCTCGGCTTCCTGTGGAGGCTGCCAACCCCTGGTGGAGCAGTTGATGGCCATGGCACTCGGGCAGGATCAGATGGAGACAGTGCCGGAAGGTATATGTGGATGTACCGTGCATACGAGAGAAGAAATCGTGGATGCCATACGCGCCATGGAGCTGATGTCCACCCGGGAAGTCATGCATGTGATGGGGTGGAAGGAGCCTGAGGGATGTTCCAAGTGCAGGCCGGCGCTCAATTACTATCTGGGCATGATCTGGCCAGGGATTTATCAGGATGAGGGTGAGTCACGTTTTGTAAATGAACGGAACCATGCCAACATTCAAAAGGACGGGACGTATTCGGTAGTCCCGCGCATATACGGTGGGGTCACTTCGCCGAGCGAATTGAAACGGATTGCCGAAATTGCAGAGAAATATGCGGTTCCCATGGTCAAAATTACGGGCGGGCAGCGCATTGATCTGCTCGGCGTACAAAAAGAAAATTTGCCGGCGATGTGGAGTGATCTCGACATGCCATCCGGTTATGCCTATGGGAAGGCGCTCCGGACCGTCAAAACCTGTGTCGGCTCCACCTTTTGCCGTTTCGGGACGCAGGATGCGATTCAGATGGGCATTGAATTGGAAAAGAAGTATGAGCGTCTGTATACACCGGCAAAAGTGAAGATGGCCGTTTCCGGCTGCCCACGCAATTGTGCGGAAGCGACAATCAAGGATTTCGGGATCGTGGCGATAGATGGAGGATGGGAGATATATGTTGCTGGTAATGGCGGGGTCAAGGTCAGGGTGTCTGAACTGCTGACCAAGGTGAAAAGTGGAGAGGAAGTCATGGAATGGTGTGGCGCCTTTTTGCAATATTACCGGGAACAGGCTCGTTACGGTGAGCGGACCGCCCACTGGATCGAACGTGTAGGACTGGATGCGATTCGCGAGGTATTGTCGGATCAGGCGACGAGGACCGTCCTTGTGGAACGAATTGAGCATACGTTAAGTCACACAGTAGATCCCTGGAAGGAAATGATCGAAAGCAAGGAAAAGGCACAGACCTTTATGCCACAGGTCCATTCCGTTGCCAAAACCGAGGAGGGGATAAGATGATAAAGGTCATCGTAGGCAAACTGGAGCAGTTGCAGGAACGCAGAGCTGTCATCGTGCGGGCAGAAGGAGAGGAGATTGCGGTATTCAAGTGTAGCGATGGCAGTTTGTTTGCTATTGAAAACCGTTGTCCGCACAAGCATGGGAAGTTGTCAGAGGGAATGGTATGCGGGCAGGTTGTCTATTGTCCGTTGCATGATTGGCGCATAGATCTTGCACACGGTCAGGCCCTCGCGCCAGATAAAGGGTGTGTCAGAACGTACCCGGTGGAAGTGGATGAAGGTAGCGGAGAGGTCGTCGTTTTCATCCAGCCTGTTACCCGGGAAGCCTCGTAGTGGACGAAGGAAGCTGGTGAACAAAGCTGGCGAAGAAATAGGCAGGCAAGACTGGCGATTAAACAGCCAACATACAGACATGTCAGGACACGAGGAAGAAGGTGATCGGTCGTGGGAAGTACAGAAAAGGAGAAGATCATTGCGATAGCAGGCCAGCGGCGTTTTCCGGAAATGGCAAAGCTTGTAGAGCGGCATGGGGGAAAGGCGGTTCACCGCTCCTGTCAGGGTTCTCTGCTCTTGCAGCCTGAAATCATGCAGAAGCAAATGGATGAGCTGCAAGAAATGTCCCTGGACTGGTTTTTGTTTACGACTGGGGTCGGAACCGAAGCGATGTTATCGGCCATCACACGCGAACAATCTTGGTGGCTCTGGAGAAGAAAGCTGGAGGCATGCAGACTGGCGGCCAGAGGCTACAAGACCTGGAACGTGCTGCAACAGTATGGTATTCACCATTTCTTGAAGGATACGGAAGGGACGACCTTCAGTCTGATGAAGGCACTGGAGGGTGTGGATTTCAGAGGGGCCACGGTTGCCATTCAACTTTATGGGGATCGTGCAGAGCAGTTGATCGAATGGTTGCTGGAAGAGGGAGCTCGCGTTGTAGAATTTTTTCCTTACCGTTATACTCCGCCAGACCCCGAGGTTGTCCAGCAGCTTGTCATGGAGATTGCAGAGCGAAAAATAGCTGCTGTTGCCTTTACCAGCGCTCCCCAAGTCCATAATCTGATGCAGAGTGCGGAACGGCTTGGCTGCAAGCAGGCGGTGATGGAGGCTTTTCATCAGGAAGTGGTCGCCGCAGCCGTTGGCAAGTTGACCGCTGAGGCCATTTTTCGTCATCAGATTGAACGCTGTATCTTTCCGCAGCATGAACGAATGGGCGCGATGCTGGTGTCTCTGGCCAAAAGCCTGTCGGTTCAGCCGCGAACTTCACTGTCCGCTTCATCATCTCTGCCGCCATCTGTCATTTAGCCATTTGCTTTCTGAATGAAACCCAAAGTAAGGGAAATGAAGAAAGTGACGGGAAGAAGAGAGCGGTGGAATAGAAGAGAGGGCGGGCAATATAGCAAGTAGTGAGTGGTAAGTGGTGAATGGAAAGCGTGCAGGATAAAAAGAAGTTGCGGGATATATAGATAGAGCAGAGATATAGAAAAGAAGAGCAGATATAAAAAAGTACAGGTAATAGATCTGGCAGCATATACAGATAGTCTGGAATGGAGGAAAAAGGAGAAGATACACCCGAACCGGAACGCAAATCAGGGATACGTGCACAGGCAACGGACAGGTAAAGGGGGGATCGCGATGATGGCAGGAGTGGGGAAAGTGTATCTGACAGGTGCCGGACCTGGTGATCCAAAACTGATTACGGTTCGCGGTATGGAGACGATTCAACTGGCAGATGTGCTCATTTATGACCGACTGGTTTCCGAGCATCTGCTCAAGCTCGCGCCTGCCAATACGGAGAAGATTTTTGTGGGCAAGGAGCCTGGCTGTCATCACAAGAAACAGGAAGAAATTCAAGCACTTCTCGTCGAGAAAGCCATGCAGGGCAAGCTGGTTACCAGGCTGAAGGGCGGGGACCCCTTCATATTTGGAAGAGGAGGGGAGGAGGCTGTCTATTTGCAGCAAGTCGGCATTCCATTTGAAGTGGTACCTGGTATCAGTTCTTTTTCGGCCGTTCCTGCTTATGCGGGAATCCCGATTACACACCGACACAAGGCGGCTTCGTTTACGGTCATTCCCGGCCACCATTGCGAGGAGAATGCCTTGCAGATCGACTGGGAAGCCAGCTGTCAGTCTGATACACTCGTCATTTTAATGGGGATGAGACGGTTTGACTGGATTCATCAGCAACTGATGGCCTACAAACCGCCATCTACTCCGATCGCCCTCATTCAACAGGGGACGACGGTGGAGCAGCGCGTTGTCGAGGGGGATTTGGGGACGATTATGGATCGTCTGGCTGCGCAACCTTTGCAAAATCCGGTGGTCATCGTTGTGGGTGAGGTGGTTCGACTGCGACAGGAGATGCTGTGGTACAAATGACGGAAAGGAAGAGATGACAGGAAGATTGAGGACTGGGAAGGCAGGGATAACAGGGAAGCAGAGATAACAGGAAAAGAAAAGACGGCAGGCAAGGATAGCATGACAAAGGGTGAGATGAGATGAACGCAGAGATGGAACAGAAAGAGCAATTGGTTGTCATTGGAAATGGCATGGCAGGTGTGAAATGTGTGGAAAACATTCTCGAACTGTCATCGGATCGGTTTCATATCGTAATGCTGGGCAACGAGCCCCATCCGAATTATAATCGCATATTGTTATCAAAGGTGTTGCAGGGGGACACCAGGCTGGAGGATATTACGCTTCATCCCTGGGACTGGTATGAGCAGCATGGCATTACACTGTATGCGAATGAACGGGTGAAGGAGATCGACACGCATCACAGCAGAGTGATGACCGTAACGGGAAGGCAGGTCCGATATGATCATTTGATTGTGGCGACCGGTTCTTCTCCGTTCATACTTCCAATCCCCGGTGCTGACAAGGTTGGGGTGACGGCTTTTCGTACGATTGCAGACTGTGAGCGGCTCGTGCAGTTTGCCCGTACTTGCCGCAAGGCGATTGTGATCGGAGGCGGACTGCTCGGCCTGGAGGCGGCAAGAGGATTGTTGAATCTGGGTATGGCTGTGAGCGTGGTGCATATTCATCATCAATTGATGGAGAGACAGCTGGATGAGACGGCATCCACCATGCTGCGCTCTGAACTGGAAGAGCAAGGCATGACGTTTCTGTTGAACAAGCGCTCCATGGAAATTACGGGCACGCGCAAGGTTACGGGCTTGCGCTTTACAGATGGGACCGAGGAAGAAGCCGATCTGATTGTCATGGCGGTAGGGATCAGGCCAAATGTAAATATTGCACGCCAAGCGGGGTTGCAAGTTGATCAGGGCATCGTCGTTGATGACTATATGCGAACCTCCGTACCTCGTGTGTATGCGGTGGGGGAATGTGCGCAGCATCGTGGCATTGCCTATGGGCTGGTGGCTCCGCTTTATGAACAGGGCGAGGTGCTGGCGCGATCAATATGTCAGCTGGATACGCTGCCTTACGAGGGTTCTATCCTCTATACGCAGTTGAAGGTATCGGGAGTCGATGTGTTCTCAGCAGGGGATTTCAGGGGAGGAGAAGACAGTCTGTCCATTCGGTATCACAATCCGGTTACCAGGGTGTACAGCCGGATTACGACGCACAATGGCAGAATAGCGGGCGGTGTGATGGTAGGCGATACGACACGCTCCAATCTCCTGCTGGATGCGATTCGGCAGGAAAGTACAGTGGAAGAATGGCAGGAAGTCGAGACGGCAGCCCGGGCCTCTGGCGGCGGGATCTCAGAGCGGGCAGCGAACATGGCTGTCACAGAGACCGTATGCGCATGCAATGCCGTTACGAAGGGCAGGATTGTCACCGCCATTCAGTCAGAAGGCTGTCACTCGCTGAAACAGGTGAAGCAGTGTACGAAGGCATCTGCCTCGTGTGGAGGCTGTCAGCCATTGGTCGAAGCGATTCTCACCCAGGTGCTGTCAGACGATCAAGCGCCAGCAGAGGAAAACAGGCAAGAAGCGATCTGTGCATGTACAACCCTCAGTCACGCAGAGGTTAAGGAGATCATCTATCAAAGTGAAAAGATAACATTCTCGCAAATGAGCGTCCGGAAGGAGTGGCGTGACCCGGAAGGATGCGACATGTGCAGGAAAACCTTCGACTATTATCAGTCGTTAAAGGAGGGACGAATTGCAGGGGATGTCTGTTTGCGAGAACAGGACGGTACGATTCGAGTCATTCTTCCGCTGCCCGGTGGCGTGGTTTCGGCTGGCTTGCTGAATCGATTGCTTCACGTCGTGGATGAGTGCAAAGTGCCCCTCGTGAGAACTTTGCGATCCGGGGATCTTGAACTGGCAGGGATTCAGGAGGCGGATGCAGATGCCGTACTGGCGGCGATTGCGGGAATGGGCCAACCGCTCACGAGTTCGACAGGATACCCGGTTCGTGTTGCTGCGAAATCAGGTCATGCTGCGTCAGCCGGATGGACGGGGACAATGAGGTGGCAGGTATCGACGGGAGAAGCGGTGAGCATGGCTGCCGAGTTCCAGCGAAGCCTCGCATTCCTTCATACACCCGCGCCTTTGATGTTCATGATGAGTGGAACGACCGCCATCGAAGACCAGCTGACGGAGCGGAGCGCGCAGCTGATGGTGAGGGAATCTCCGCTCGGATGGGAAGTATGTATTCAGAAAACGGAAGGGGAGTGGTCTCCTGCGGATTCGAATGTCTCATTGGGAGCTGCGGGAGAGGCGGTGCGGATCAGGGTGGCTGCAGGGTTGAACAAAAACGAGTTGTTGCCTCTCCTTCGGGCGATCGTGCAATATTATCGTTTCACGGCATATTACATGGAGCAGATATGGGACTGGGGAAATCGTGTGGGGTGGGTTGATCTGAAGGAGAAGCTGTTGCAGCCCGCGTGGATTTCGTCTTTTGATTCACTGTGTTCGAACCATGAGCAGCATCGGACGTTTGCAGCGGAGGTTGCTGAGTTTGGCGTTCAACGTACAGCTGAAAATCGTCTGGATTATGATTCCGAGGTTCGTTCCAGGCAAGATTGCGAGAACAGTCCAGAACACGGTCAGTCACCCGCAGCATGGCTGTCTGGTTAAAAAGAAGGGAGCATGCGTATGGACAGGAATCCCGAAGTACGGATGGACACAAATGCCAATCTGCATTCGCAGTGTCCGTTTTGCAGCGTACAGTGCAAGCTGCAGATTGAAAAAAAACGGACTGAAAGGGAGGAGGTGCTGCCTGTTTCCTGGCCGGTTCAGGATGCGTATGAAGCAACCGGGCGAATGAACCAGGCTTCGGAAGGCAGGCTTTGCATCAAGGGGATGTATGCCCACCAGCACGCTTGGCATGAGCAGCGTGTGAAGCAGCCTTTGTTGAAGACGGAAGCCGGTTTCAAGCCCATCACCTGGTCAGAGGCGCTGACGATCATCCGGTCGCGTTGGAACGAGTTGCAGCAGACGGATGGAAGGGATGCGATTGGTGTCTATGGAGGAGGCTCATTAACTAATGAATCTGCCTATTTGCTAGGAAAGTTTGCTCGCCTTGCACTTCGCACCCGGTATATTGATTACAATGGACGCTTTTGCATGTCTGCTGCCGCTTCTGCAGCTCAGCGGGCCTTTGGTATGGATCGGGGGCTGACCAATCCGCTGTCGGACATTCCGTTTGCGTCTTGCATCGTGCTGGCGGGCACGAATATAGCCGAGTGCCAGCCTACTCTGCTCTCCTATTTTCAGCGAGCGAAAGCGAAAGGGGCCTACATCATTGTGATCGACCCCCGCGTAACGAAGACGGCCGACCTGGCCGACCTGCATCTCAAGATCAGGCCGGGATCGGATGCCATTCTCCTGAATGGATGGCTGAAGTGGATGGTCGATCAGCAATGGGTGGATGCTTCCTTTGTTGCGAAACGAACAGAAGGCTTTACAGCGTTGAAGGATTTTCTTGAAGGGGTGGATTTGCAGGAGGTCGAGCGTTTGACAGACGTGCCGCTGCAGCAGATCAAACTGGCTTCAGAGCGATTTGCCCGGGCGAGAACCGGCATGATCTTTACAGCTAGAGGGGTGGAACAGCAGGTCCATGGCTATGAGACGGTACGCAATTTCCTGAATGTGCTGCTGCTGACAGGCAAGATCGGCAGAATGGGTTGTGGATACGGGGCGGTCACTGGACAGGGTAACGGTCAGGGAGGAAGAGAGCACGGGCAAAAGGCGGATCAGCTTCCTGGCTACCGTTCAATCGAGCATGAATCGGATCGGGCCACGATTGCAAAGGTATGGGGGATCGATGCAGACCTGCTGCCGCGAAAGGGAGTTTCCGCCTATGAAATGATGCTGCGCATACAGGAAGGGGAGATTCGAAGCCTGTTTGTCATGGGCTCCAATCCGGTCGTTTCCAATCCCAACGCCCGGCTTGTCGAGAGAGCGCTGCGCAAGCTGGATTTTCTGGTGGTAGCAGATTTTTGCTTGTCGGAAACGGCGGAGCTCGCGGATCTGGTTCTTCCTTCTGCTCCTTTCCTGGAGAACGAAGGAACGATGACGAATCTGGAAGGCCGGGTGCTCCTTCGAGAGGCGGCGACGCCTTTGCAAGGGGAATCGAAGCAGGACTGGCGAATTCTGACGGAGTTGGGGAGGGTGCTGGGGGCCGAGTCCTATTTTGACTATGCCAGTGCCGAGCAGATTTTTGAAGAGCTGCGTGTGGCCAGTCAAGGTGGGCTGGCTGACTATGCCGGGATTACGTATGCGCGCTTGAGAAAGGAGGAGGGCGTATATTGGCCTTGCCCGGACCCTAGTCATCCAGGCGAACGAAGACTGTTTGCAGAACGTTTTGCAAGAGATGGGGGAAGGGCAGAGCTATTGGCGGTCGCTCATCCCAGACTTCCGGAAGAACCATGTTCCGACTATCCGCTCTACTTGACGACAGGTCGGGTGCTGACTCACTACTTGACCGGTGTGCAGACGAGAGGCAGCTATGCGCTGAAAGCAAGGGAACTGGATGCATATATGGAAGTACACCCGTCAACAGGTCGTGAATATGGCCTGACAGACGGGGGATGGGTAAAGCTGTCCTCGCGCCGGGGAGACTGTGTGCTGCGCGCCCGTTTTTCAGATTCTATCCGCAAGGATACGGTTTTTGTACCGATGCACTGGGGCGGATATCAGAATGTAAATCGGTTGACCTTGCCTGAGCTGGACCCGACCTGTAAAATGCCGGGGTTTAAAGCCTGTGCGGTTCAGGTGTCCGCTCTATTAGCGGGGGATTTCATTCAGTCCGAACAACATGGCGGGCTCACCTCCGGCTTGTGAACGGCGTCAGGTGGCGAAGCCGTTCTGGCAGGTCGGAAGCACCATCTGATCGAACCGGATCAGGTCGAAGCAGAAGGAGACACATAAGAGCCTGGTTCGGTCAGGATCACCTCGACGAAACTACCTGCTGAAAGCGGGGGCTGATGTAATGGACGAGGCGGGAGATGCAGCAGGGCATTGCAGTTGAGAAGAGAGGACAAGGCCCCGGATTTGTCCAGACCGCTCGTTTGCACGACCCAGTTGTTTCGCACGGCGCAATAGCGTAGTCGGGCCCTTACATAGCGGTGGACGGGAGAGGATTTGGCGATATCGTGCAGCAATACAGCTTGAACGGTTGCGGGAGCTGTCGGCTGGGTCAGCCATGCCTGGATAAGTGGACGGACAAACAGCTCAAAGCCTACGTAACAGGCAGATGGATTGCCTGACAAGCCGAATACCCACTGTCGATCCCGGGTCAGGGCCGCGGTTGTGACGCTGCCTGGCCGCATGTTGACTTTGTTGAACAGCACCTGCGCCTTTATGCTCTGAAGCCAGGCGGGAATGCGATCGAAATCACCGACAGAGGCGCCGCCTGTCGTCACAAGGATGTCGCACTGCTGCAAGCAATGAGTTAATTTTTCGTAGATATCCGGTTCCTGATCGGAAAGGATGGGGAAGCGAATGCTCTGCGCTCCCCAGCGTGCGATTCGTGCTTGCAGCATGATTGAATTGCTGTCATACAAGCTTCCATAGGGCAATGGTGCACGCAGGGCTTTATCTGCATAAGGGTCGATCAGTTCTGTTCCGGTCGCAACAATGCCGATGATCGGCGGCTGGATAATGTCCACATGTGACAGACCCAAAGCCGCCAGCACCGCGATCTCTCCGGCACCGATCACGTGTCCGGCTCGGAGCACCGTTTGCTCGACGGCAATGTCTTCCCCTTTTCTGGACACGTTATCACCGGGGGAAAGGGGACGAAACACCTGGATAGTCTGTAGTTGCGGGTCATGCTGAACCTGTTCGAGCGGGACTACCGCATCTGCGCCGTCCGGAATTGGAGCCCCTGTCATGATTCGGATGCATGTCTGCGCCTGCAATGAATGGTCAGACCAGTAGCCTGCGGGCCATGTTTCAACTTCCTGCAATTGCACAGGTGCAGAACGGCTCGCTTGCGTGGTATCGGCTGCGCGAACAGCATAGCCGTCATATGGGGAACGGTCAAATCCCGGAATGGGGGAAGGGGCCGTACAGTCTCTGGCGATGACATGATCAAGGGATGCTTCTGACTGTACCCGTTTGGATGGACCGACCTGGCTGTGCCGCAGGATCAGCTGCCGGGCTTGTTCAACGGTCATCATTTTGCGGTGAAGCATGATGGATTCTCCTTTCACTTTCTGGCGGCCTGTCACGCTGCATCTGATTCATTCGGAGGGCGTTTGCATAATCTCGAGGCGTATTCAGGTTCAGGAAGGGTTGCGGCCATCGACTCCAAGTTCGCCACACCTTTTCCGCTATGCAATGGACACGCAGCAGCGGGATGAGGTTTTTCCAGCTGCGGATGCCGCGCTGCAAGTAGGGCAACAGGGTAGATGAGGAAAGGGTAAGCCAGGATGAGAGCGGCTGAGGCTGTCCGTTCCAAAACGGGATATAGGCATCATATTCGCCTCCATCTGCTTGATCTTGTCTGACGTAGTTATGGAAATGATGGAGAAAATCGGTGTCGATGAAAGGCAGATCACAACCGAGAAAAAACACACCAGGAAACGGGATTTGGTTCGTCCGGTAGTGAATGTGAAAAAGTCCGGTAAACAGTCCGGCGAGCGGTCCTTCTCCCGAAAAGGAGGGATGATCCGTTACGGCCGATACAGCAGGAACGTGAGAACAGGAATGATGAATGGGTTCTTGCCGCCCGATGATGTCCTGGACAGCCGCAAAATGGCGTGAGGACGCCACAATCACAACCTGAGTGGCTACAGACAAACACGTCTGGAGCTGATGCTCGATCAAGGGAACGCCTTGAAAGGGAAGAAAGGCCTTGCATGTTCCCATCCGACGGCTTTGGCCGCCTGCTGTCAAAATGACCGTCGCAGCGAATTCACTCAACAGATCGCCTCCTTCCAAGCAGAACCTACATATCATAATATGTAAATAAATATAACACATAAGTACAACGAAAAGAAGATATTTGAATAAACAATTGGAATTCATCTGCTTTTAACAGTTTTTTTGAAAGTATTCATCCGTTTTGATGATGAAATCTGTTTTTTACTTGACGTATGGAGACATTTTTCATAAACTAATGTTAAGTAAATTGACGTAATTGTTCCACAAAGGCGTGGGACGTTTGGCGATGGGGCCAGCTTTGCTCGAATTCCGAGCAGAGCTGGCTTTTTTTGATTGAATCGGTTCGTATTCTGAGGAATTCTAGGAGGAGATGGCATGCTGAAGGATTTGTTTCGATTTCGTGATGAGAGAGTAAAGGTCTTGCATTTTACGACAATTGCCTTTTTTATTACCTTTGTTACCTGGTTTAACATGGCTCCACTTGCGACGACGATGATCGAGAGCACGGGCTGGCTGACGAAAGAAACGCTCGCCATTTTCGGGATCATTAACGTGGCCCTTACTGTGCCGGCACGTGTCGTGATCGGAAGTTTGCTGGATCGCTTTGGACCGAGGATTGTCTTTTCGGCTTTGCTCGTTACGATGTCCATCCCGACTTTTGTGTTTGCCTTTGGAAATGATGTCGCACAGCTTGCCATTTCCCGGCTATTCATGAGTTGTATTGGTGCGGGGTTTGTGGTGGGCATTCGCATGGTGTCGGAGTGGTTTCCACCCAAGCAGGTCGGATTTGCGGAGGGGTTCTATGCAGGATGGGGGAATTTCGGTTCGGCCTTCGCGGCTATGACCTTGCCCTGGATTGCGCTCTCGCTCATTGGCGGAGACATGGGCTGGCGGTTGAGTGTCGCCCTGACCGGCTTGATATGTCTGGTTTACGGATTTATCTATTATGCAGTCGTGAAGGATACGCCAGAGGGAAAGGTGTACGCCCGCCCGCGCAAATCGGCAGCCATGGAGGTCAGTACCTGGGGGGATATGCTTCAATTGATCGCCTGGACCTTCCCGCTCGTCGGTGTGCTGGGGCTGCTCGTATGGAAGCTGGATAACAAGTCGTTTTTGTCCGGGACGTGGATCACAGCGCTGTATGTCTTGCTCGGTCTGGTTTTCCTGTATCAGCTGATTCGCATCTTGCAGGTGAATGTACCGATATTGAAGAAAGGCGTTCCGGAGGATGATCGCTACAAATTCAAAAATGTAGCCGCCCTGAATACCACCTATTTTGCGAACTTCGGGGCGGAACTAGCCGTCGTCTCCATGCTGCCAATGTTCTTTCAGCAAACGTATGCGATGGGGCCGGAGAAAGCAGGTCTGATCGCCTCCTCATTCGCCTTTGTCAATTTGTTTGCCAGACCGCTGGGTGGCTTTCTGTCCGATCGGTTGAACAGCAGAAAAAATGTGATGCTGGTGTACATGTTGGGGATCACGGCCGGATTTTTCGCGATGAGTTTCATTGGCTCTGCCTTCCCGCTCGTGCTGGCCATCGGCTTGACGATTCTGACTTCGATGTTCGTACAGGGAGCGGAAGGGGCCACCTTTGCGATGATTCCGAATATCAAGAAACGAATTACCGGACAGATCGCCGGAATGACAGGTGCCTACGGGAATGTGGGTGCTGTGACGTACTTGACCATTCTGACCTTCGTATCGCCTAACCAGTTTTTCATGATCCTCTCGGCAGGGGCGCTGATCAGTCTGCTGTGCTGCTGGCTGATGATTGAGGAGCCGAAGAACAGTTTTGCTGACGAATATGAGATGTCTTCGGTGGATCGCGAAATGATGGAGACGGAACCAGTGATTCAGCCGGCGGCCTCTCCCGTGAGCACAAGTGCAAAGGCATCGGTTGTTCAAGCGCCGCTCAAATTCAAATAAGCATTGTAATCACAAGGAAAGAGCTAAAGAGCTAAAGAGCTAAAGAGCTAAGGAGCCAAAGAGCCGGGGAAACGAAGGAGGTTTCCCGGGCTTTTTTTGCGGTCTGAATCGGTCCTGCTCGCTTACCTATTGACAAATGAATTTTCCGGGCGTATCATTGGTTCCTGTCAAACAAAAATCTGATTAAAAAGGTAGGAATACAAGGAGCTGATTGCATTGGAAAACAATTTGATACAGGCCATCCAGACCAACTGGGTTAGCTTGCTCGTATCGGTGATTATGATTGCCGCGCTATATGTGCTGGCGAAAAAGAGAGTGAAGTTCGGAACTCGAGTCCTGATCGCGCTGGGACTAGGACTGATTGCCGGCTTTTCGCTGAATATATTCGATCAGGATGCTACGAGTGTCCAGACGATCGGAACCATTTATGTGAATCTGATCAAGATGCTCGTGATGCCGCTTGTAGCGGTGCTGGTCATCAAGAGTATTACGTCCATTTCCAATCTCGGTCATCTGCGCAAGATTGGGATTAAGACGATCTCCATCTTCCTGATTACGACCGGAATCGCGGCGACCATCGGGCTTCTGGTTGCCCTGGTATTTAATCCGGGCTCCGGCATTACCCAATCCGTGCCGGAAGGGTTCACAGCAAGGGAAGTACCAACCTTCTCGCAAGTTATTCTGGATCTGGTGCCTTCGAATCCGATTGCGGATATGGCAGCAGGTAAAGTAGTGCCTGTGCTGATTTTCGCCATCTTTGTTGCCGTGGCGATTGTTCACGTCGGATCGAAAAAGCCGGAAGCGGTGGAGCCTGTGAAAGCTTTCGTTGCTTCGTTTGCAGAAGTGATGAACCAGGTAACCAAATACGTGATTCGTCTGACTCCATACGGGGTATTCGCGCTGATCGCGTCCATGGCGGCGCGCTACGGGATTGATACGCTTACCCCGCTGATGAAAGTGATTGTTGCGACTTACGTGGCGCTCGGCTTGCATTTTATTTTGACCTTCGGCGGCCTGGTTGCTTTTGTTGCCAAAGTCAATCCGATCAAGTTTTTCCGTAAAGCATACCCGACCATTGCCGTTGCCTTTACGACACGCAGCAGTTACGCAACTTTGCCTGTCAATCTGGAGGTTATTACGAAACGAATCCGGGTATCGGACAAGATTGCCAGCTTCGTGGCCCCGCTTGGCGCTACGATGAACATGAACGGCTGCGGCGGCATTTGGCCGGCGATTGTAGGGATCTTCGTCGCTGGTGTCTACAACATTGATCTTGGGCTGTCGGAATACGTCCTGATTGTACTGGTCAGCATGATTTCCTCCATCGGGGTCGCAGGTGTGCCTGGTCCTGCTTCGATTTCCACGACCGTTGTCCTGACTGCACTTGGCTTGCCGCTGGAAGGCCTGGGTCTGGTGCTGGCGATTGATGCGATAGTAGATATGGGTAGAACTGCCGTCAATGCGACAGGAACGACAGTCAGTGCGTTGCTGGTTGCGGAATCAGAGGGTGAGTTTGACCGGGAAGCCTTCAATCGGGATGAAGAAGATCAGCTCGAAATGAACCCGGCGTAACTATCCACATTGTGATGATCAAACAGTAAAAAACAACTTTTAAAAAAAGTTCAGCCAGAGATGATGCTGGTTGACCTAGTCATACGCAAAGAACCTTCCTTCTGTCCTGGACAGTGTTTGGAAGGTTCTTTGCGTTCATGCGGTTTCATGTGTACGCTTATGCACATTTACGAGAATTCACGGATTATTGGCTGAATTTCAAACGCATTTTGGTGATGGTGGACGTCTCAGAATTTGCGTATAAATAGATGTGATAATCATCTACCAAGTAGTGCATGATCCATTGATTGTCCAATTCACTCATTTCCTCAAATTGGGGTTGGCCAAGCACTTTTTTAGCGTTGGCAGGGGTCGAGATCGGTTCAGCCGGATAATAATCAATGGCGAGCAACTGGGCTGCAGCAGGTCCCTTTTCTATGTAGTCCGCATAGTCGAAATGGAACATGCAGTTATCGTATTGCAGGTAGTATGAGCCTTCCATGGCCCCTTCTCCGGCTGGTTCTCCCAGATCCGTCAGGATGGTTTGGGCATTGATTTCATTGGAGAGTTTGTAATCACATCCCATCAGTGTGCCTTCGGCAGCCATTGGAAGAAAGTCTGCTGAAAAATCTGTGGACGTTTTTAACTCATGATTGACGCGAATTTCACGGGTTTGAGCATTCCAGGATACCTCTGCGCCGAGGGATTCACTGACAAAGCGAAGTGGAACAAATACGCGGTTGTCTACCATAAAGGGGAGAATATCCAGTGTGATGGGATTTCCGTTGGCGATTGCTTTCTTGCTGTTCATGGTGAGGATGGCTTCGTGCTCTTCATCCTGAATGAGGATTTGACTGGTCTCTCCTTTCCACGTGACGGTAGCGCCTAAATCTTCAAGCAAATCACGAAGTGGAACGACTACGCGATTGTCTTCGATGTAAGGCGCTGGGGCGTATTGCTCCTGATCACCGTTAATAAACAGGGTAACGGGTGTGAAAGCACCAGCCTGGCTTGCCAGCAGTCCGGTGAGCAGGATCAGGAAGACAAACGTGAGGAAAATGGTAGTGAGTGGATTGATTTTTTTTAGTTTGATGGCTTTTTTCATCATCGACACCCTTTCATGCTTGTTCTGTAGTTAATCATGGATTAACCATTTCTTTCACGAGTGAAACGCTTTAAATTTGGAATCACACAGGATATGATGCGTGGCAAAATAATCTAGATAGACATTGAAGGATTCATTGAAGGAGTGATGATGTGATGGAAACGACGGGGACTGTGGAGGAGGAGTTGCTGAAGTTTGTTCGGCAATGATATGGCAAGAAAGATGTCATGCATAATGAGGATCATATTCGGCGAGTTCATCATGCGGCTATGGAACTGGCGCGGCATGATCCGCAAGCCGATCACACCGTATTGCGTTAAGGCTGTTATTTGCAAGGAATGTGTACCGGGTTGAAGAGGAGATTCGGGCATTTTTTGCGAGTCATGATGGCGAGTCATGATATCGAGGAACAGCAGGTGGAGCGTTATGTGCGTGTGGCCTAGGAATCGCAGAAGGATGTAGATTCGGAGTCAATGGAAGGGATGATTTTGCATGATGGTCATCTGCTAGAGGAAGGCAGAACGTTCATGATCGTAAAAAAGAGTGAGCATGTAAATGAAAAGGCAAGATGAAGGGTCAAAGTATAGGAAAATACAATCTTCGGTGATGGAGGTTAGTCCCATGAAAATACGTGATGTTTCTCGATACCTCCCTCGGGATAAGCATGATGAAGAGCATGTTGAAAAATTGAAACAAGGGGAGATGATGGCGAGTGGAAATACTTTTTGCTTCTAGGCATAGTCAGCAATCTCCCTCCCGATGTAAAAGAAGCGTTGAGGGAAGAATTGCTTCGCATCCAACATGATCCAACTGAGGACGAGCTCCATTCTGAGGTTGATGAGACCGCTGCAGATTTGCTGAGAACGATGCGTCCATAACACGCTATCCGCCAATTTGCGACATTCTTCTGGCCGTGGGGGTGCGGGAGAGGGATTGCTTCAGAAGTGCTTCGGCCATTTCGTGATTTTGCGGCTTGCCATTGATCGCCTTGTGGAATTGATCGATGAGAGCCTGCTCATCATGCAAGACCGGCTTGAGCGCAATCTCTTCCTCCCAGTAGAGACAGGACTTTAACTGTCCGTCAGCGGTGAGACGAAGACGATTGCAGCTGTCGCAAAAATGACGGCTTAAGGGATGGATGAGACCGACTGTACCTGGTGCCCCCTCGAGCTTCCAGTTTTCAGAGGGGCCATTCCCGTAAACATGTTCAGCTGGCACGAGAACCATACCATTCTGTTCACATAAGGCATGAATGGAATCGATGGATACATATTGAGAGCGCCACTGTTCATCGGCGTGGCCGATAGGCATGTACTCAATAAAACGAACCTGAATCGCATATTGCTTCGTTAACGATACAAAGGACAGGATTTCATCGTCATTTACCCCTTTCAACACGACCACGTTGAGTTTGATCGGAGAAAAGCCAGCTTCAAAGGCAGCCTCCAGGCCTTTGAACACCTGTTTCAAATGGCCACCGCGAGTGATGGCATGATACCGTTCCGGAACCAGCGAATCGAGGCTGATATTGAGACGGGTGATGCCAGCTTCCTTCAGTGCCCGCGCTTTACGAGCAAGGTGCAAGCCGTTGGTCGTCAGTGCAATATCCTCGATGTGTGGAATCCGGGACAGACGCTCGATGATGTCGATCAGATCCTTGCGTACGGTCGGTTCTCCTCCGGTAAGACGCAGCTTGCGAATGCCCAGCTTCGCAGCGGTCTCAACGATTACAGTAAGTTCCTGCGGGGTGAGTAAATGAGAAGCGGGTTCAAAGGTCATGCCTTCCTCCGGCATGCAGTAGACACATTTCAGGTTGCACTGATCTGTCACTGAAATACGCAAATAATCATGTGCACGTCCGTAGGCATCAACGAGTTTTGAAGACGGATTCAGGTTAAGAGCTTGTTCGTACAGGCTCGTCATTCTCATTCCTCCATTCACAGACTTTATTTCAGATGAACCGCTTGGTCTCAGAAGTAACCTCTCTTGCATTCAGCCCTCGACAGGGCTTTCGGAGGACTTGAACAACGGGATTGGGGGTGTGCGGTCCCTTGCATCATGCGGTTTTGTGGATGTCGGGAGTCTGCTGGACTGTTCTTGATGCAATCGCTGCTGCACCCAAATCAACAGGTCTTCCGGCTGCTGAACAGAAAATAAAGGCCGTCCTTCCAGCAGGTGAGCTTCGCATTTGAAAGTAGGCCATACAGCGACTCCCTGTATGTTCAAACACGTCTTCAATTGCTGGTATTCCTCTTTTGTTCGCACGAGCAGCAGTTTGGGCAATGATTCGGTTTTGAAGCCCTCTATGAACAGGAGATCCAGCGCGCCGTATACGCCATACATATTGGCAATCATTTCTCTGAGGGAATAAGGTCTTGCGACCTGCACCTTCATTTCCAGGGGAGAGAGCAAGGCGGTTGCTTTTGCTCCTGCTGCCAGAAACGTGGTTGAGTCCTTGCCGGGGGTGTCCAGCGGAACGGGGAGATGATGATGCTTGATTACCCCGATGCGGTACCCCTGCTTGGTTAACTCGCGAGTCAAATATTGAATCAGCGTTGTTTTTCCGCTGTTTGAGAAACCCACCAATTGCAATTCCATGCCTACCCCTCCTTTCACGTTCTTTGTGTTATTTATATGATAGTATACCTTACATAGTTATTGAATATCAATCCCTGTCGCTATATAATGTCAATATAACTAACACATTTTCATTGGAATTACTGTATTCTATCTATTGTATTCAACCTATTAGGTGCAGGAAGGAGTGAGGAAATGGAACAGGCATGTGAAACGCTTGAATTTTTTTGTTTGACGGAAGAAGAGTTGAACGTGGAGGCTGTAATGAAGACGGTGATGCATGCATCTGCCGGAGCCGCATTGTTATTCCTGGGGACGGTCAGACAGTTTACACATGGACGAGAGACCCTTCAACTGCGTTATGAAGCCTATCCATCCATGGCTCTGCGTATCATGCGTGAGATTGGGGAGGAAATCCAGTGTAAATGGCCGGGCTCTGAGGTAGCCATTCATCATCGTACCGGCATGCTGAAGATTGGAGAGATCGCTGTGCTCATTGCCGTTTCCTGTCCCCACCGCCGAGAAGCCTATGAAGCCTCACAATATGCGATTGAGCAAGTTAAGTCGAGGCTGCCTATATGGAAACAGGAATATGCGCCTGATGGCACCTTCTGGGTCACGTCATGCTGTGCGCATGAAGGCTTGACCGCTCGGCCCGAACATACAGAAACGGGGGAAGGAAGATGGTGAAGGTCTTGTTGTTTGCAGCGATTGCCGAGAAAACGGGTCGGAGAGAATGGTGCCCGGAGCTGGGGCAGGGGACGGTAGGGCAGGTGGTGGAGCAGCTAGTCATGCGGTTTCCGCAAATCAGGGATGAGATAGGAACTTGTTTGTTTGCAAAAAATGAACGGGTTGTGGATCAAGACGATGAGGTAGGGCATGGTGATGTACTGGCGATCCTGCCTCCCGTGAATGGAGGTTGATCGGATGGCAAAACTGACTCACTTTAATGAGCAGGGACGCGGGAGAATGGTCGACGTTTCAGCTAAGTCCGTGAGCATGCGACAGGCGACGGCCAGCTCACAAGTGGCCATGAACGTTCATACGTGGCAGGCGATCCAGGATCATCGGATGGAAAAAGGGGATGTGCTGGCGGTTGCTCAGGTTGCAGGCATTATGGCAGCCAAACAAACGTCCAGCTGGATTCCGATGTGTCACCCCCTGCTGCTGACTGGAGTGGATTTGACGTTCCAGTTTCCGTCAGAGGGCGTCATTTCTATTCAAGCTACGGTCAAGACGAAAGGAGAAACCGGTGTTGAGATGGAAGCATTGACGGCAGTGAGTGCCGCTGCTCTCACCATTTATGATATGAGCAAAGCAAGCGATCCCTTTATGACGATCGGACCTACCTGCTTGCAGGAGAAGCGGGGAGGGTCTTCGGGCACGATCACACGCACCCCCGATCAGGAAGAGGGTGAAGGACGGTGACGGATCTCAATCTGTCTGTACGTGAGGTGAGGATTCCGATTGCAGTGGAAGAGGCAGGCAGGCGAATCGTTTCCCGCTGGTCAAGACCGGATACGGTTCAGGTGTCTCTGTCTGATGCTTACGGCTATGTCTTGGCTGAGCCGTTGGTAGCCGAGCACGATGACCCTCCCTTTGATCGGGCGGTAATGGATGGATATGCCATACGTTCCCAAGATACTGAACTGGCAGCCCATCATCAGCCGGTAACGTGTCAGATTGTCGGTACCTTGCCCGCTGGAGCGTGTTGGCCTGCATCGTTGCAAAAAGGTGAAGCGGTACGGATTATGACAGGGGCGATGCTGCCTGAAGGATCGGATGCGGTGATCCCGTTTGAAGAAGCGGAGATCTGCACGCAGGAGGATAGCGGGGATCAGGTTGCTCGGCAGGACGACAGGCAAGAAGATAAACCGCACGAACTGACAGCCAGAACGCTGGTTATCCGATCTCCCTACAAAGCGGGGAAACATGTGGCTGGCAGAGGTTCCTTCACATCTGTCGGGTCGTGCATAGCGGAGCCAGGAACCGTCATTACCAGCGGAACGGTGGCGGCATTGGCTGCTTTTGGCTATCAACAAGTATGCGTGTATCGTCCGCCTGTGGTGGGTATCATGGCGATGGGCAGTGAACTGCTGGAGGTGAACCAGCCCTTACAGGCGGGCCGCATTCGGGACAGCAACAGCTGGATGCTGGATAGTCTGGTTCAGGAACAAGCGATCTTTCCGCATCGTTATTCGTCATTGCCGGATCAGTGGGATCGATGCGTGACGGAAGTTGAGCAGGCATGGAGCGAGGTGGACATTCTGCTTATGTCCGGTGGTGCTTCTGTCGGTGACTATGATTTTTTGCCTTCGCTCTTGAAGTATCTCGATACCGACATCCTGTTTAACAAAGTAGCGATGAGACCGGGGAGTGTGACCACCGTAGCATGCGGCAAGGGAGACAGCGAGGGGAAATGGATATTTGGTTTGTCGGGTAACCCCGCTTCCTGTTATGTAGGATTTCAATTGTTTGTGCGACCGCTGCTTCGCCATCAGTTGGGGTTGTCAGACCTTCATTTGCCACAAACGGTGGCCAGGCTTCGGTGCAGTTTGAGCAGCGGCAATGCCTATACCCGGTATATGCGTGCCATCGTGCATCAAGAGCAGGAGGGCTGGACAGTAGAACCCCTTCCTGTGGATCATCCCGGCATGGTGGCGGCTCTGGCCCAAGCAAATGCGCTGATGATCGTTCCTCCTTCCGAAGAACCTCCTGAAGCAGGGGACGAGATGACGGTTCTATGGATGTAAACGCCAAGGCCTGGACATTGTGAAGGATTTAGCCCTCTTTATCCAGTTCGCCAATAAGGTGTCCAATTTCAGGCAAAATCAGTCTTGTCATCGCGAGCTGAACAGCTTTCGTGGAGCCGGGCATGGAGAATATGGCCATCTGTTGATAGATACCGGCAGTGGCTCTGGACAAAATCGCGGCGCTTCCGATTTCTTCGGTAAAGCTCAAATAGCGAAACAGTTCGCCAAACCCGGGCATCTGCTTTTCCAACATCCCGTTAACGGCTTCATAGGTGCAGTCCCGCCGTGCAATGCCAGTTCCTCCATTGAGCAGCAGCACTCTCGTCTTTCTGTCTGACGCGATACGATCGATTTCGAATCGAATTTGTGCGATATCATCGGGGATCAGGCGATAGTGAATGATTTGATGCCCGGCTGAAAGAAGAGCCTGCTGGAGCCAGGCGCCGCTCTTGTCATCTTCCTTCGTACGGCTGTCGGAAATGGTCAAAATGCTACAGTCGGTGAAACGAGGTGCTTGGCTGCGATGCTTCTCGATCGACATAGGTATACCCTCCTCTTTTCCATTTGGGTTCAAAAGGCAACCCTTCTCTATTCGGTTCCAGGGTCATTGTAGCATACATTTTATTGATATGTAAGAAAAACTAACATAACCAAAGACGTTCAGGTTCGTGTAGATCGATTTCTCAAGATCTCATCCATTTGAAAAGTGTGAACCTGGCAATCTGAAGTCGAGTAGTCCTGAAATCACATACTAAAACTGGACACGTTGAAATCTGGAGCAGTAATGCGGAGATTCTCAAAATCTGTGAATTTGGCAGAGAAGATCAGCAGGTCGCAGACACGGAGGCGATCGATTCGCGAAAAAAGGGATAGGCGGGATAAAGGGAAGCAAAGGTTGCAGGCGAGACAAGGGGAAGGTGGGGTGGAAATGTGGGAAAAGCAGGAGATGCAGAGTAGAGAAGGGAGACTGGGGACGCTAGAAAAACAAGAGAGCCAAGTGGGTCAAAAGAGTAAAAAGTTTCAAAAGAAACAAGTGAGCCATCAGAATCAACCAAATCAAGTCAAGCAAGTGAACAAAGTCAACCAACAAAACCAACAAAACCAACAAAACCAACAAAACCAACAAAGCCAACAAAGCCAACAAAGCCAACAAAGCCAACAAAGCCAATGCAAGGAAGGGAACCATCAGAAACATGGTTACAGCGAAATAGACACCAGGCGGTATGACAGACAAATGCGAGTAAGGAATATCGGACAGGACGGTCAGGAGAAGCTCTGCTCGAGCCGAATTGCGATCGTAGGCATGGGTGCACTGGGATGCATGCTTGCCCAGCATCTGGTTCGCAGCGGAGTCGGCTATGTCCGTCTCATTGATGGCGATACCGTAGAGCTGAGCAATTTACAGCGACAATTGCTTTATGATGAGGCCGATGCGGCTGTGTGCAAGCCCAAGGTGATCGCAGCAGCCGACAAGCTTTCCTGCATCAACAGCCAAGTGGAGTTGTCTGCCATCTTTACGGAATTGCATGCGTGGAATGCGAGAGAACTGCTGGCGGATATAGACCTGATACTTGATGGCTCTGATCGAATGGATACACGGTTGCTGCTAAATGATGTCAGCTTGAAGCTGGACATTCCGTGGATTTATGGGGGAGTGGTCAGAGATGAAGGCATGTATGCAGTGTTTCAACCTTCCCGGACGATCTGCTTTCGCTGTCTGTTTGCCTCTCATGGCTGGGAATCTCATGCTTGCAGGACACAGGGTGTGCTGAGTCCTGCCGTAGCCGTAACTTCTTCGTATCAGGCGATGGAGGCGATCAAGCTGCTGACGGGGGCGACGGATGCTGTTACGCCTTATGCGCATTATTTTTCCATGTGGGAGGATTTTCGCTATCGCATTGATTTGCGTCAGGACGGGAAGGAGCAGCGGATGGTGTGCAAATGTGCGCAGCGCGATCACGAGAAGGTGGAGATGGAGGCGGAACTGATACATCGGGGAGGATTGGCTGTCCCGGAGTTGGATGTCAGGCTGCTATGCAAGCAAGGAAAGGTGCAGATCACTTCATTACGTCCGTTGACCCTGAATTTGCAGGAGCTGGCAGAACAGCTTGCATCCAAGGGAGTAATTGAGCTGAACCGTTATCGGTTGCGCTTCAGGCCCGGTAGCATGACGGTCCAACTCACGTTTTTTTTCGATGGCCGAGTATTTATGGATGGACTATCAGATTTGGAAGAGGCCAGACAGTTGTATCTGAGGTATGTGGGGCAGCATGCCGGGCGAAGTGAAAGCACCGGGTAAGGCTGAACGTTGCGAATCAAAAATAAATTCGAAAGGGGAGTTGGAGATGAGCCGACTGCGTGATGTACAGAAGTTTCCAGTTGGTAGAGGGCTGACGGTCTGCGTTGTGGTTGTGGCGGTCATGGCAATCGGCTGGCTGTTGCAGGCAGGTGCATCCCGCTCCTCTTCCTCTGTGGAGCTGACCATTTCGGCTGCATCCAGTCTGGCTGGAGTCCTGACAGAAGCGGGGCAGGCCTATGAAGAAAAGCATCCGGGTGTGAAGCTTCACTTCCAATTTGGCGGTTCGGGAGGGTTAGCCGAGCAAATTCGGCATGGCGCTCCGGTTGATCTGCTGCTCTCTGCCTCGCGTTATCAAGTGGATGAGCTGATGGCCCATGGTGAACTTGATGAGTCTTCGCACCGTCTGTTTATCGCCAATTCACTGGTCGTTGTCGTACCAAAGGCATCCCCCGTGCAACAGATGGATTGGCCGGATTTGCTGCACATTAATCTGGATACAATTGCCGTTGGACAGCCAGGCGTTCCGGCAAGGGATTATATTCGGCAAAGCGAACCGTTAAAAGCGGTATGGGAGAAGCTTGCACCCCAAGCAGTTTGGACAAAAAGTGTCCACCAGGCGCTGACCTATGCAGAAACCGAACAGGTAGATGCCGCCATCGTTTATGCGACTGATGCCATGCGCTCTGAACATGTTCGGGTGGTATGTCACCTCTCACCGTCGTTGTATGCGTCTATCCATTATGCCGGTGCCGTGACTCGGGACAGTCGTCATCCGCGTGAGGCCATTCGTTTTTTGATGTATTTGACCAGCGAAGCGGGGCAACAGCATTTTCGCAGGTATGGCTTTAACGCCGTGGACACAGGTACAGATGCGAACCGTTTATCAGGGCAAGCGAGGTTAGACGGGGGTGAGGAAGGATGAGCGGATTGTCTCCCTTATTCATTTCCGTAAAAGTGGTGGGTGTGGCCAGTGTGCTCGTGTTTATATTCGGCCTGTATGCCGCCTGGCGTCAGGATCGTCCGCAGGTGAGATCGAGGCGAGCAGTGATGATCAGGGAAACGCTGTTCATGCTGCCGCTGGTGCTGCCGCCCTCCGTGATCGGTCTCCTGCTGCTGTACGGGATCGGAACGCAAGGGCCTGCAGGTCATCTGCTGCAATCGCTGTTCGGCGGTACACTTGTTTTTACCTGGTGGGCGGCGGTCATCGCGGCGATTGTAACGGCTTTTCCACTTGTCTACCAGACCTTGAAGATTGGCTTCTCCGCTGTCAGCACGGATGTGAAAGAAGCAGCCAGATCCATGGGCGCGAGCGAGTGGCAATGTTTGCGGTATATCATGCTGCCGATGATGGGGAAGGCTTGTCGTACCGCATATTTGCTGGGACTGGCACGGGGGCTCGGAGAGTTCGGGGCAACCTGGATGGTCGCCGGCAACATCCCTGGCAAAACACAGACGATTCCGCTTGCCATCTATTCGGCGGCTGAGACAGGACAGATGACACTGGCCTGGTCGTGGACGTTGGTGTCGATTCTCCTGTCCCTGCTGGTGATTGCCTGGATGCAGGGAGGCAAATATCCGGAGCATGCAGGAGAATAAAGGCTGTGCAGGGAATACAGTTGCAACGACTGAGTGTAAAGGACGGTGCAACACGTGACCCTTTGGGAACCTGGCATTGACACGACGAATATTTTTATGAAGTATATGGACGATCAGCCCCACCCGACTCAGCTCCATTCCCATCCGAATTATGAAATCTACTATTTCCACCGGGGGCAGTGCAGTTATTTAATTGGGGATCAGCTGTACGAACTAAAGGAAGGCGACCTGATTATCATGCATGGCCTGACGCTTCATTGTGCGAACATTGACCCGGATCAGCCGTATGTCCGTTCTGTCATCCATTTTAATTCCACTTATGTGGAAGACGCGATTCGAGCTCCTTTTTCCCTCGATGTGCTGATGCCCTTCAAGCAGCATCGGAATGCCCGTTTCCGATTAACCTCAGAGCAGCAGAGCGAATTACTCCCCTTGCTCGAAAAAATGAATGCATGCAACAGCCAGCAAGATGCGGTATCACGTCAGCGATTTCATCTGGCGTTTTTTGAGCTGCTCACGCTGATCTACCGCTTCAGCGACGGTCATGAGCAGGGCGATGAAAGCCGATATTCCTCGGTTGGGCTCAAGCAGGTACAGGCGATCATTTCCTATGTGGAAGAGATGTACCGGGAAGATATTCATCTCGATGATCTGGCGCAGGCTTTGCATGTCAACAAATATTACCTGTCCAAGCGATTCAAGGAAACGACCAGCCTCACCATCTTCGAATACCTGTATCAGCGCCGTGTGAATCAGGCGAAGATATTGCTGCATCTGAACCCCGAGTTGAGCATTACGCAAATCAGCTATGAAGTGGGCTTCAAGCATCCCGCCCATTTCAGCCGTGTATTCAAAAGCCTGTCCGGCCAAACTCCGCAAGCTTATCGGAAACAACCGGAATAAACACCTTGATTTGTAGCGTGACCTTCCTCACATGCAGAATCGTAAAAATCATCTACCTTGAAAGAAATGAGAGGGGATGACAAGCCATGAACAATGAAAGGAAGGGGACTCGCTATCCGGGTCTGAGTGTCATGTGGAAAACGGTCTCCAATTCTTGCAATTTAGCCTGTGACTATTGTTATTTTGATGGCTGTAACGGATTGGATATGGAAAAGGTACGAATACAGGAATCTATACTGGAATCATTTATGCAGCAATATATGCCGCTCACATCAGGAGTGGCTTCTTTTGCGTGGCAGGGCGGTGAACCGATGCTGGCCGGGCTAGATTTCTTCAAGCGAGTGGTGGATTTGCAGATGACCTATGCGCCGCCGCATACAACCCTTAATAATGCGATCCAAACGAACGGTACCCTGATCACCGATGAATGGGCGCAATTTTTCAAGCACTATCGCTTTCTGGTCGGTGTAAGTCTGGATGGAAGTCGGATGATCCACAACAAACGCCGTCCGTTTGGTTCGGGTGCTGGCAGCTATGACGCTGTGATGAAAGGGTTGGAAGTGCTGCGCAGGCATCAGGTGGATTTCAATGTCCTGACGGTTATTCATGAAGACAATGTGGACAAGGCTGATGAACTGATGGATTTTTATGAAAGGGAAGGGCTTGATTATGTGCAGTTCATCCCGGCCATGAATTTCAAGGCACAGGAAACAGAGAAAGCCGGAGATTATCTGATCAGTCCACAGCAGTATGGCGATTTTCTGTGTCGCACTTTTGATCGATGGCTTCAAAATGGAAGGCCGCAGCGTTCTGTCCGACAATTTGACAACCTGTTGTCCCAGACGCTGAATCATCCTGCGGAGCTTTGTACACATCGCGCCCGTTGTCCGTTGTCTCTGGTCATTGAGAGCAATGGAGATGTATTTCCCTGTGATTTTTTCATGGATGAGGGGAACAGGCTGGGCAACCTGAAGACCGATGCATTGACTGCGTTGCTGGACAGCACACCATATGCAGAGTTCCTCTCTTTGAAATCCAGGCTTCCTGATGCCTGTATGAACTGTGAGTACCTGTCCCAATGCCATGGCGGATGTCCGAGAAATCGGAACTGGATGGCGGAAAAACCACAGGTTCCAGACTATTTTTGTGCGAGTTACCGTCAGCTCTACGCCCATAGCCAGGCCCCGTTGGAAGTTGTCGCAACGCGGATTCGCACTGACTGGAAGCAACAGTGGCAAAAGGCGGGCCATGCGCTGCCAAGCCGCAACGAAGCCTGTTTCTGTGGAAGCGGTTTGAAGTACAAGAAATGCTGTGGACAATCGTAGCAAACCCATCCAAAAACCAAGTAAGTCGATCGGCTTCGTCACTTTTATTTATTTTGAGATTAAGACTTGCAAGATATGACTTGAAATCAAATAAATCAAAAAAAATTTCACAAAATCCAATAAGATTATTTCATTTTGAATGAAAGTAACGTATAATAAAGGAAACTAGCACAGAAACGATGTGATCAGAATGAACTCGAATCCAGGCAAATTGACACTGCTGTCACAGATCTTCATGACCTTTCTGAAAATTGGTCCTGTCACTTTCGGCGGCGGGTATGCGATGATTCCGCTCATTGAGAAGGAAGTAGTAGAAAGACGGGGATGGGTGAAAACCAAGGATATTACAGACATATTTGCTGTGGCCGAATCGGTTCCGGGTGCAATCGCCATCAATTCCGCCACGTTTATCGGTTATCGGCTGGCAGGGGTATCCGGGGCGATCGCAGCCATGATCGGGGTCATGCTGCCAACCTTTTTTATCGTCGTGTTGCTGAGCCTGTTCTTTTTACAGGTGCAGGATCACCCGAAAGTAGAAGCTGCCTTTGTTGCCATACGCGCGACCATTGTTGCACTTATCACTTATGCTGCCATCAAGATCGGGAAAACGGCAGCTGTCGATAAAACCACGGTTGCGTTGATCGGATTGACCGTTGGGATCATGTATTTTGTTCATATTCATCCTGTATTGCTTATTATCGGAGGAGGCTTGACCGGTATTGGCATTATCGCGCTGAAGCAGAAGCTCGGGATGAAGGTTGATCTGGAGCAGGAGGACAACGCTCCTTTCAAGTATTCAGACTATTACATCGGGGACGGAATTTAAGCGAGGGGGTGGAGAGAAATGCTGTGGGATTTGTTTATAACCTTTTTCATGATCGGTTTTGTTTCGTTCGGAGGCGGGTATGCGATGATCCCGCTCATCCAGGAAGAGATCGTCCATAATCACGGATGGATGACAGCCCAGGAATTTACGGATGTGATCGCGGTAGCGGGTATGTCTCCGGGTCCAATCGCCACGAATACCGCCATATTTATCGGATATAATCAGATGGGACTGACAGGGGCGGTGCTGTCTGCACTTGGCATGATCTTGCCTTCCCTAATGATCATTTTGGCAATCGGCGCCATTTTCTATAAAATTCAGAAAAGCATGATGGTTAAATCCGCGTTCTACGGACTGCGCTCCATCATTACTGGCCTAATCGTCTATGCTGCGATTTTGTTTGCGGTGAATAACGGACTGGTTTCCTCCATCTCCTGGCATACGTTCAGCCTGATCTTGATTTTCGGGCTCTCCTTGCTGGCGCTGCTTCGTTATCGTATTCACCCGGTTTATGTCATTGTGATGTCCGGTCTGGTCGGCGTGACGGTGTATGGCTAGGCCAGTCAGGGATACCAGAGATCGCAGGGACAGCATGACATCCAATTTCAACTAGAAAGGGGACCCATCATGACAGAGCAGCGAGCATCCAAGCCGAAAGCCTGTTGCGCGGCGAGCAGGGGCGAGACCAAGCCGCAATCTGTTTCCTTGTCGAATGGTTCGGCACAGGCTGGCTCGACGGCTTCTTCATCGGCAGCCGAACAGATCAAGCAACAGCTGGTGCAACTGGAAGGCGGTACCTTTAAAATGGGTACCGAGAGCAGGGACGGTTTTCCTGCGGACGGAGAAGGCCCAATCAGAACCGTAAGGTTAAAGGGGTTTTCCATTTTTCCTCATGCCGTCACCAATAAGCAATTTCAAGCTTTTGTCGAGGAGACAGGCTATGTGACTGAAGCCGAGCAGTTTGGCTGGTCATTCGTATTTCATCTGCTGGCGTCTGATGAAGTAAAGGCTGCTGTCGAGCAAGTTCCACAGGATGTGCCGTGGTGGCTGAATGTAACAGGCGCATGCTGGCACCAGCCGGAAGGAGCAGGCTCCACCATTCAAGATCGGATGGATCATCCCGTTGTTCATATTTCGTGGAACGATGCAGCCGCCTTCTGTGCATGGTCGGGTACACGATTGCCGACTGAAGCCGAATGGGAGTATGCGGCCCGTGGGGGACTGGAGCAGAAGACTTACCCCTGGGGGGATCTGCTGAAGCCGGACAAGCACCATCGCTGCAATATCTGGCAAGGAAAGTTCCCGACGGTCAATCATGCCAGTGACGGATATGTCGGAACGGCACCAGTCGATGCGTACGAGCCGAACGGATACGGGCTGTACAACATGGCTGGAAATGTATGGGAATGGTGTGCGGACTGGTTTACCCCGCGTTATCATACCGACACGGCAGGCGAGAATCCCTTCGCGGATCAGCCTTCAGGAAGACGATCCATGCGCGGCGGTTCCTTTCTCTGTCACCGATCGTACTGCAATCGGTATCGGGTGGCGGCGAGAAGTTCCAATACCCCTGACAGCTCAACCAGCAATTGCGGATTCCGCGTGGCGGCAGATTACGAGCTTGCAGACTAAGAGGTTGCAGACATCACGACACAACCAATCACGAGGTTAAAATGCCAATGGGGATGCAAATGAAGTGAATAAAAAGAACGAGTATAGAGCTATAGCAAGCTCGTATACTCGTTTTTTTGTGGTCTGTGACCGGGTTGATTGTGGGACAAATCTTGCAAACAGCATAGGAAGACACATTCAGGCGTGCCAGATCCGAGGCATAGGCATCGATTCCTTGCCAAGTTCAGCCCATGCATAGCGGAGCAGAAGCTCGCTCTTCAATCCGGCATGGGCAGGATCGTCCCACAGGTTGTGAAGCTCGTGCGGGTCTTCCTGCAAGTCGAAGATTTCTCCATACGTTTGATTGTAGTACACGGTTATTTTGTAACGCGTGTTGACATAGGTTTTCTGGTGGATGGTCGTGGCTTCGTGTCTGAATTCACAGATGGCATGATCCCGCGCCTGATTCTGTTTGCCAAGCCAGACGTCCTTTTGATTGACACCGGTCATGGCATGAGGCACAGGCAAATCACACAGGGACAGAAAGGTCGGCGCCAGATCAACCAGAGACTGGATGGCGTCGGATGTCTGACCTGCTGGGACGTGTCCAGGATAGCGGACGATAAATGGCAGCCTGATCAAGTCTTCATAATGAAAGCCGCCCTTGGCTTGCAGACCATGCTGTCCGAAGATATGTCCATGATCGGAAGTGAACACGACAATCGTATTGTCAGCAAGACCCAGCTCATCCAGCTTGTCCAGGATGTGACCGATATATTTGTCCATCATGCTGATCATGCCGTAATAAGTGGCAACGAGCTTCTTGCGGTCTTCATCGGTCAACCTGAACTTGTCACCGTATTCATATTCGTGATGGGACCGGTAACCGTGGATGCCATAACCGCTCTCCAGTAAATGAGAAAAATCAGGGTCATCTTCCTGCGTCATGCCAAAATGCGGAGGATTCTGTTCATGCTCTCCGGGCACGAGAGAGGGGATGTCCAGTTTGTCTGGATCATACATCGTATCCCATGGCTCCGGGACGAGATATTCGGGATGGGGATCGAAGAAGCTGGACCAGAGAAAAAACGGCTCTTCATTTTGTGCGTATTGGTCCAGCAAGGCGTTCGTCCGTTCTGCAATCCACGTATTGTAATGGTATTTTTCCGGTATGGGCCATGTATAGGTTTGGCTTTTGTCCATGGTTCCGGTAGGCGGAAGAAAATAGTCTCGCCAGTTCAGGCATCCCTTTTCTTCCATCCATAGCGCATAATGTTGTCCGACATGCGCTTCATTGGTATGGTTGCGAGCGAGTTCGACATGATCAAAACCGTAGAAGGGTCCCTGGAAATGCTTCCATTTCTCCAAGTCCTGCAAGACGGGATAGGCTTCCATCGACGGATAGGCTTCCGTGGATCGAAGCGGCTGAAAGTGCGCTTTCCCGATCAGAGCGGTCTGGTAGCCTGCGCGGCTGAAGTCCTCGCCGACGGTATGTCGATCTTCGAGCAGCTTAGTTCCGAGCGTCCATGCTCCGTGCTGACTCGGGTACATGCCGGTGATGATGCTGGCCCGGCTTGGCGTGCAGGTCGGGTTCGGGCAGTAGGCACGTGTGAAGGTGGTTCCTTCACTGACGAGCCGATCCAGATGGGGGGTATGGATTTCTTCCTGAAATGCGCCAAGGGTATTCCAGTGCTGCTGATCACTTGTAATAAGCAATATGTTCGGTTTTTTCATTTGCTGCGCCCTCCTGTCTGCTATGATTTAATTGTAGGCAGGACCGGTTTAATTGAGAATGGCTTCCTGTTTAAATTGTTTGTCATTTTGTCAGGTGAGAAAAAGAGGAGTTCTTTATCGATTACGTGCAGGGAGTAGAAAGGGAAACACCAATGAGAGTTAAATATGAGATTCAATTCAGAAACGGGGAGCAAGATTTCTGTTTCTTTTTTTGATAGCATAGAGGTAATCGACTTGGTTTCCTTTCCCACCTCAATCCTGTCCGGGATGGGAATGGCACGTATGAAGGACAATAGACATGGTGAACCTTTGACACCGTGTATGGAAGATACCATGGATGGAATGAGAGAGGAGATCGCACACATGAATATATTGAGTGAGCTGCTGGAGCCGATTCCGGTACCCCGTATGGTGAGGATCAGACAACGATTTGATCAGACCAAACTGAATGATCCCGCCCGGGAGCTAGCGGACAAGCTGGCATCCAGCGCTTCCCTGCAGGAGATAAAGTCCGGTCAGAAAGTCGCGGTTGCAGTTGGAAGCAGAGGGATTGCCAATCTGGTTTCGATGACGAAAACCTTGATTGATGCATTGAAAAACCAGGGTGCGGAGCCGTTTATTGTGCCTTGCATGGGCAGTCACGGCGGGGCTACGGCAGATGGACAGATAGAGGTGTTGGCTCATCTGGGCATCACCGAAGCTTCCACAGGTGCCCCCATTCTTTCTTCCATGGAAGTCGTCAAGCTGGGCCAACTCGATAATGGTCTCCCAGTCTATGTGGATCAGATCGCTTCCAAAGCGGATGCCATTGTGGTCCTCAATCGGGTAAAACCGCATACTGCCTTTCGCGGTCCAATTGAAAGCGGGATCATGAAAATGATTGCCATTGGCCTCGGCAAACAGAAGGGAGCCGAAGCTTGTCATCAGCTTGGATTTAAATATATGGCGGAGAATGTGCCAGCCATGGCCAAACTCATGCTGCAGGCGCTGCCGATCGTGTTCGGAGTGGCCGTTGTAGAGAATGCTTACGATGAAACCTGCCGCATTGAAGTGCTGGGTGCTCAGGAGATTGAACACAAAGAGCCGGAACTGCTTGAAGAAGCCAAGCGACGGCTGCCGAAGCTCTTGTTTAAGCAACTGGATGTGCTGGTGATCGATTATATCGGCAAGAACATCAGCGGCGACGGCATGGACCCGAATGTGACGGGCAGGTATCCGACTCCGTATGCGCACGGAGGGCCAGAGGTGAACAAAATGGTCGTCCTGGACTTGACACCGGAGACGAAAGGAAATGCCAACGGGGTAGGGACGGCTGATTTCACAACCCAGCGCCTTGTCGATCAGGCCAATTGGCCTGTGACCTATGCGAACGGACTGACCTCGACGGTCTGTGCACCAACGAAGATTGCCACCACCCTCCCGAGCGACAGAGATGCCATAAAAGCTGCGGTCAAGACCTGCAATATTCTGGACTATACAACCTGCCGGCTGGCACGTATCCGAGATACGCTCCATCTGGGCGAGATCGAGATTTCTACCACGCTGCTGGAGGAAGCCAGGCAGCACCCAGAGATTGAAATCATATCTGACAGCTACGAGCTGGAATTTGATGAAAGTGGGTATTTGACAAAATGAAGGAATCCATGAAGCGGCCATTTGAAGCACAACCCCAAACAAATGCCGAACAATCAGTCGTACTGGCTGTCGATATCGGAACGACCAGCACGAAGGCCCTGATCGTCAGCCGTGAGGGTGAGGTTCATGCGACGCATTCCGTGAAATATCCGCTGCATGTCCCGAGACCGGGGTATGCCGAGCAGGACCCGGCACAGATTGCCGAAGCCGCATTGGAGGCCATTCGCAACGTTATGCGTACAGCTGACGTGCAGGAGGAACAGATTCTATGCGTGTCGTTCAGCTCGGCCATGCATTCCCTCATTGCGATGGATGCATCGGGCAATCCGTTAACCTCTTGCATAACCTGGGCCGACCAGCGTGCGGTTCATCAGGTCAATGAGTTGAAGGCGAACGGGCTGGGACTGGAGATCTATCGGCGGACAGGCACCCCGGTTCATCCCATGTCGCCTCTCTACAAAATCAAGTGGATGCGGGAGCATGATGACGAAGTATTCAGACAAACCCGTAAATTTATCGGAATCAAGGAATATGTGTGCTATCAGTGGTTTGACCAATATGTGATTGACTATTCGCTGGCGAGTGCAACGGGACTGTTTAACCTGGAGCAACTTACCTGGGACAGCGAGGCGTTGTCTGTGGCCGGCATTGAAGAGGGGCAGCTCTCACAGCCCGTTCCGACCACGCAAGTGCTTCGTGGCATGAAGGCTTCCGTGAAGGAGCAGCTCGGGTTGACGAGAGACATTCCCGTTGTGGTGGGCGCTTCGGACGGTGTATTGGCCAATCTCGGACTGGGTATTCTGGATCAGCAAGTGGCAGCCGTCACCATCGGCACAAGTGGCGCCGTGCGCACAACGCTCAAGAAACCGCAGACCCACCCGCAAGGGGATCTGTTCTGCTACTGTCTGACAGAGGATTACTGGGTGACTGGAGGCGCAGTCAACAACGGCGGAGTCGCCTTGCAATGGGTGCAGGATCTGTTGCAGGACGAGCAGACTTCCGGCCAGGCGCAGTCCAGTCAGGAAAAGCTGGAGAGATTAAATGAATGGGCGGCGGAGACAGCGCCGGGAGCGGACGGCTTGCTCTGTATTCCACTCTTCACCGGGGAAAGGGCACCGGATTACAATGCCAACGCCCGCGGGGTATTCTTCGGTCTGACCTTGTCTCACAAACAGCGTCATATGGTTCGTGCGGTCATGGAGGGTGTGCTCTTTCAGTTGGAGCGGGTCATCCGTTCCGTCGAGCAAGTGGGAGGCTCGCTGACCGAATTGCGCGCATCAGGCGGGTTCGCCAATTCCCTCGTATGGAGGCAAATGATGGCTGACATTTCAGGGGTGGAGACGTTGATTCCTGATGAAATTGAGAGTTCCGGACTGGGGGCGGCCCAGCTTGGACTGTTCGCCATGGGCGTTACCTCATCGCTGGATGCAGGCTGGTCACGTCAGGCAGGCAGCCGATATACAGTGAATGCCGATCATCACGAGATTTATACACAGCTTCTTCCGATTTATCTTGGAGTCTATGAACGCCTGGGTGATTCCTTTGAGCAGATTACAGCGTTTCAGAAGAGCAGATACAAGCCGCAGGAACGAACATAAAATCATACAACCAAAAAACGTATAGACCTAAAAAACCATTGACATAAATGAAGGGAGACAAAGAGATGAATTTATTTGATTTGACAGGAAAAACAGCGGTTGTAATTGGTGGAAACGGGGTGCTTGGGGGCGCCATTTCAGAGGGACTGGCTTCACACGGTTGTGCGGTCGCAGTTGTGGGACGCAATCAGGAAACGGCTGCAGCGGTCAAGCAGCGCATACAGGACGCAGGGGGTACGAGTGAAGTATTTCAGGCAGATGCGACCAGCAAGCAAGATCTCGTTCGATTGGCAGAGGAAGTATTTGGCTGGAATAACGGTGTAGACATTGTGGTCAACTGTCCGGGACGCAATAGCGCCACCCCGTTCTTCGACATTCCTGAAGAGGAATGGGATGCGATTATGGACGTCAATCTGAAAAGCGTCATGCTAACCTCCCAGGTGTTCGGCGAGAAGTTGATTGAACAGGGCAGAGGCGGCAGCCTGATCAATATTTCTTCTGTGTCTTCCAGCCCGCCTCTCTCCAAAGTATTTACGTACTCCATTTCCAAGGCTGGCGTGAACAATATGACCCAGTTTCTGGCGAGAGAACTGGCTCCTCACCAAATTCGTGTCAATGCGATCATTCCGGGCTTCTTCCCTGCTGAGCAGAATCGCAAGATCCTGAAGCCGGAGCGTGTCGAGGCGATCATGGGCCACACGCCGATGAATCGATTCGGCAATCCCGAAGAGCTGCAAGGGGCAGCGGTGTGGCTGGCTTCTGACAAGGCGTCAGGCTTTGTCACCGGTTCCTTGATTCGGGTTGACGGCGGTTTTGGCGCGATGACAATTTAAACAGTATGACGCGATCACGATTTGCAAGAGTGGAAGCATACATGCACTTCAACAAATCGAATCATGGATAACCTGAAAAATACGAACCTAGAGAAACGAGGATGATACGAATGTCCAAGCAACAGATTGGTGTAGTCGGGTTAGCAGTAATGGGCAAAAATTTGGCCTTGAATATCGAGAGCAGAGGTTATTCCGTGGCCATTTACAACCGGAGTGCGGACAAGGTGGACGAGATGCTGGCTGAATACCCAGATCGCAACCTGTCTCCAGCGTATTCCATCGAACAGTTTGTGCAATCATTGGAGGTTCCCCGTAAAATCATCTTGATGGTCAAAGCCGGGGCCCCTACAGATGCGACAATGGAGCAGATTGTTCCTCATCTGGATCAAGGAGATATTCTCATTGATGGCGGAAATACCTTTTTTGAAGATACGAACCGTCGCAGCAGGGAACTCGAGAAGCAAGGCATCAGGTTTATTGGCATGGGGGTGTCTGGCGGGGAGGAAGGCGCGCTGAAGGGACCTTCCCTGATGCCGGGCGGTCAGGAAAGTGCTTATCGTCTGGTTGAGCCGATTCTGAAGGCAATGGCAGCGAAGGTGGATGGAGAGCCGTGCTGCACATACATTGGCGCAGAAGGGGCCGGCCATTATGTGAAAATGGTGCACAATGGAATCGAGTACGGAGATATGCAGCTCATCGGCGAGGCCTATCACGTCATGAAGGATGTACTCGGCTGTACGGCCGAGGAACTGCATACGATTTTCAAAGAGTGGAATGAAGGGGAGCTCGACAGCTATCTGATTGAAATTACGGCTGATATATTCACGAAAACGGATGCGGAGACCGGGAAACCGATGGTGGATGTCATTCTTGATGCAGCCGGTCAAAAAGGGACAGGAAAGTGGACGAGTCAGAGTGCGCTTGACCTGGGTGTGCCGCTGTCGATGATTACCGAGTCGGTCTTCTCCCGCTTCATTTCGGCGATGAAGGAAGAACGAGTAGCAGCCAGCAAAGTGTTGTCAGGACCTAAGGCAACAGCAGATTCGGTCGACAAGGAAGCTTTTGTAGAGCAGGTCAGACAGGCCCTGTATGCGAGCAAGATTTGCTCCTATGCACAAGGATTTGCTCAGATGAAAGCAGCCTCTGATGCGTATGGCTGGCAGCTCAGCTATGGGGATATTGCGATGATTTTCCGTGGAGGCTGCATTATTCGTGCCCGTTTCCTGCAGAACATCAAGGAAGCCTATGACCGCAATCCGCAACTGACCAACCTGCTGCTAGATTCATATTTCAGCAACATCATTGAAACCTATCAGTCATCGTGGCGGGACGTGATTGCCACGGCTGTGAAGCAAGGAATTCCGGTTCCGGCCTTTTCTTCGGCACTCAGCTATTATGACAGCTATCGCAGTGAAAGATTGCCAGCCAATCTGCTCCAGGCCCAGCGTGACTATTTCGGAGCTCATACCTTTCAACGGGTGGATCAGGAAGGGACCTTCCATGTGGAATGGATGAAGAACAACTAAACAACCCAAATGTACAGAAAGCGGTGAATACGTTGACGATACAAAACGAAGCGCAACTGAAGGAAATTGTGGATCGACTGGTCTATCAGACGGAAGTGACCGATATGCATACCCATCTGTTCTCGCCGGATTTTGGCGATCTGAACCTGTGGGGAGTAGACGAGCTGTTAATCTATCATTACCTCATATCGGAGACGTTTCGCTGGACCGAGCAGGATTATGCCTCATTCTGGGAGATGAGCAAGACCGAACAGGCGGATTGGGTATGGAAGAAGCTGTTTGTTGAACATTCACCGATCAGCGAAGCCGCCAGAGGGGTCATTACTATCTTCAATCGGCTCGGGCTGGACACCTCGTCCCGCAATCTGAATGACTACCGCGCACAGTGGGCACAGAAGTCAGCAGAGCAGCAAGTCGATGATGTCATGGCTGCGGCGAAGGTCAAGAAGATTGTCATGACCAACGATCCGTTTGATGATAAGGAAAGAGCCGTATGGACGGAGAAGCAGGGTAATCAGGATAGCCGGTTTTATGCGGCGCTGCGCGTCGATCCGATTGTCAACCAGTGGGATCAATCCGTAAGCAAGCTGAATGAACTGGGCTATGACGTATCCGCAGAGTGGGAAACGCGGACGATTGAGGAAACCCGGCGCTTTCTTTCCGAGTGGATTGAGCGGATGGATGCGCTCTATCTGGCGATCTCCATGCCAGGTGATTTCTCCTATCCGTCCGAAGATCATCGTTCGCGCATGATCGATGATGTTATTATCCCGGTCTGTCAGGACAAGGGGATTCCGTTCGGGCTGATGATCGGGGTGAAGAGACAGGTGAACCCGCAGCTTCGTCTGGCGGGAGATATGAGTATGCGCTCCAACATTGAAGCGGTACAGAACTTGTGCAACCGGTATCCGGATCAAAAATTCCTGGTGACGATGCTGTCCCGTGAGAATCAGCATGAGCTGACGGTCTTGGCCCGCAAATTCAGAAATTTGATGGTGTTTGGCTGCTGGTGGTTCCTTCATATTGAATCGATGGTGGAGGAAATGACGAGATTTCGTCTGGAACTGCTGGGAACGAGCTTTATTCCCCAGCATTCGGACTGTCGTGTGTTCGAGCAACTGGTATACAAATGGGAGCATTCCCGCAAAATTTTGGCGAACGTTCTGAATGAAAAGTACGCGACCCTCATGCAGGAAGGCTGGGTATTGACAGAAGCAGAGATTCAGCGTGATGTGGAAGATATGCTGGATGTTAACTTCTGGCGCTTTCTTGGCAAAGCGTAACCCTGCAGATAGATTAATATGTTCCTGACCCTGATCAGGATGTGGACCAAGCAGAGATAAAAACAACTGCAAAACCGCCTGCAAGAGCTAGAGGAGCCTGGAGAACGTGACAGGCTCCTTTTCTCATTGACATGCCATCATCTGGAAGTTTACAATGGGCACACATCCTAAAAGGAACACAAATCATGAACGGTGAGATGAGTCACATACATAGCAAGATGCAAACGTTACCATCTTGAATATCACCACATAAACGCCTCCACAACGTCATCCATACATAATGAGAAGGGAGAAGGAACATGGAACAGGTATATGCATTTGGAAGAGGAGACTGGAAGTCTATCGAGGAAGGCAACGAACGGGAATGGCTGCTCGGGAATGGACTGGGCGGTTATGCCAACCATTCGATCATCGGCGGGGGATATCGACTGTATCACGGTTACCTGACAGCGGCAGAAGTGGCTCCAGTCAAGCGCTATCTCGTCTTCACCCGTACCCAGGAGCAAATTACCATCGGGGACAGAGCCTATGATCTGACTTCCCAGGAATATGCGAACAAGCCCAGCAAGCATGGCCAGCATTATTTGCAGCGATTCACATTCGCTCATATTCCCACCTATCACTACCAGGTGGAGGACATCCGGATTCACAAAACCATTGCCCTCGACTACGGGCATAACACTGCGGTGGTTTGTTATGACATCCAAAATGGGCAAGAGGCAAGCAGCCTGAATGTCGTGCCGCTGTTTAATTATCGTTCGGCTGGTGAGCATTCGAGTCGGTCAGATCTGCAATTTGATCTCCGTCAGCAGGATCGCTTGCTGGAGCTGGTTCCCCATCAAAACAAAGACATGAACATTCAATTTTTTGCGTCTCACGGGACGTTCGTAAGCCGGGCTGAGCAGGGCGAGGACGCATTATATGAAGAGGAACATTCCTACCGCTTTGACAATCGCACAGGGTTCAAGGGGACGGACAGCCATTTTACGCCGTATGACATTCGAATCGAGCTGGCTCCAAACGAACATGCCACCTTCTACTTCGTCTGTACGACCGAGACTTTGCCGGAAGTGAACGGATTTGACATCGCCAGGGCTTACCAGAAGCGGATGCGGGAGCTGGTGGAACAGGCCGGCTATGAGGATGTGTTTGCCCGTCATTTGGTGGCAGCAGCCGATCCTTTCATTGTGGATCGTCAGTCTACCGGTCTCAAGACGATCCTGGCCGGTTTCCCGTGGTTTACCGATTGGGGTCGTGATACGATGATTGCCTTCCAGGGGCTGACCCTGGCTACCAAACGTTTTGCAGAAGCGCGCGAGATTCTGGAGTCGTTTTCCAAATATGAGCAAAACGGACTGATCCCGAACATGTTCCCGGATGCGAACACAGAGCCGTTGTACAATACGGTTGATGCGTCCATGTGGTATTTCCATTCGGTGGATCAATACCTCGCCTATACGGGAGCAGAGGAAGACTATGCGTTTATACGTGAACGGATTTATCCGACGCTGAAGAAAATTATACGTGCTTACAGGGAAGGAACGGCCTTTTCCATTCAAATGGATGAGGATGGCCTCATCATGGCTGGAGATGGCCTCGATCAGGTGACATGGATGGATGTGCGGGTAGACGATTGGGTCGTTACGCCTCGGCATGGCAAGCCGGTCGAAATTAGTGCGCTCTGGTACAATGCCCTGTGTGTGATGGCCGGACTTGCGGAACGGTTTGGCGAGGATTCAGGCGAATACCGAGATCTGGCTGCGCGTGTTCATCAATCGTTCAATGAAAAGTTCTGGAATACGGAGACCCAGTGTTTGTACGATGTCATCGATGAGAACGACGGGAAAATCCGTCCGAATCAAATCTGGGCCGTGTCCTTGCCGCATACGATGCTGCCGAGAGAAAAGGAAAAGCAGGTGGTGCAAGCCGTATACAAGCACTTGTACGCGACGTACGGACTTCGTTCTCTTTCCTTTATGGATGAGGCATACAAGCCGATCTACTTGGGTGAACTGATGGATCGGGATGCCGCGTATCATATGGGTACGACCTGGGCATTCCCGCTAGGCGGATTCATCACGGCTTACTGCAAGGTGCATGATTATGCGGAGGAAGCGGTTCAGACGGCCCGCGAAATGTGTGCCGTGTTCGAGGATCATCTGAGAGATGGCTGCATCAACGGCATTGCCGAAATTTTCGATGGGGATTTCAGTTCGGTGAGCAGAGGCTGCTACTCCCAGGCCTGGAGCGTGGGTGAGATTTTAAGAGCATACGTAGAAGATGTGCTGCCTCATTTGCAGCCACACTCCCATATGAAAACAGGCCGATGATGTTCTGCATGCCTGTTCTGTATGCACCCATTCATCGATAAAGTGACCTGATATTTTCTCCGTACAGGCACAGATAGGCTTCCGCCCACATACAATGAACTACCGCACAGGATTATCGTGTGATGACGTTACGGAACCGTTGGTAACGCAAGGCCGGAGTTCATTGAATCCATCAGGAGGTGTCATCTGTGCCTAGTTTTTTGTCTGCAATCGCCTGGTTTACGAAGGAATTTATGCTGCTTGTGTCTTATGTGAAGAACAACGTTTTTCCACAGCCGCTGAAGGAAGCGGACGAGATGAAGCACTTGAAGCGAATGGCAGAAGGAGATGCCTATTCCCGGAACGTCCTGATTGAGCACAATTTGCGGCTTGTGGCGCATATTGTCAAGAAATTCGATAATACAGGCGAAGATACGGAAGATTTGATTTCGATTGGAACCATTGGCCTGATTAAGGCGATCGAGAGCTTTCAGCCTGACAAGGGAACGAAGCTGGCCACGTTTGCTGCAAGATGTATTGAGAATGAGATTGTAAGGTCAATCGGTCGCGGAAGAAAATGGAAAAATCAAAAGGCTAAAAACTTCATACAGCGTCACAAACGCCCCCTACCTTGCGACATCACGAAACGCAACCAACATGGACAAGGTTTAAGGGGGCGTTTTGTATGAGCAGAAAGGATAAGGGCGTCGTTACTTCAAAACTGTACGCTGCTATCATCGAATCCGATTCGACCGACAAACCCCTAGCCGATTGCTACAACGCAATAAGGGACTTAGTCAGAAAGGAGAAAAGGATAAAAAATGATAGCAATTTACGCAAGGGTATCGACGGAAGAACAAGCTAAAAGCGGGTATTCATTAAAAGACCAAGTTCGCCAATGTCGTGATAAGGCAGAGAGCGGAAGCAACGTTATCGAATATGTTGACGAAGGCTATTCTGGTGAATTTCTGGAACGCCCTGCATTATCGAAACTGCGGAATGACATTCGGGAAGGCTTAATAGATAAGGTTATTATTTATGACCCCGACCGTCTGTCACGTAAGTTAATGAATCAGCTTCTAGTGTCGGAAGAAATCGAAAAATATGCTGAACTAATCTTCGTAAATGGCGATTACCAAAAAACACCTGAAGGCATGTTGTTTTATCAAATGCGCGGAGCAATCGCTGAGTTTGAGAAAGCCAAGATTAACGAAAGGATGTCGCGCGGTCGCCGAGAAAAAGCCAAACAAGGGAAGGTCGTTAAAGACGTGAAAGTATATGGCTACATATTCAATCGAGATACAGAAGAACTAGAAATCTATCAACCCGAAGCGCGAATCGTCCAGATTATTTACGACCTGTTTACAGACCCTAAGGGAAGAGTTAAAGGTATTAACGGCATAGCACATTATCTAAGCGATATTGGAGTTCCTACAAAGCGTGGTGGAGTTTGGCATCGGCAAACCGTTCGTCAGATTCTTATGAACGAAACGTATACTGGCGTCTTCTATCATAACAAGTGGAATACCGAAGGAATGCTCGGTAACAAATACCGAGAAAACAATGAAAAGGTTTCGATGAAGCTGCGTCCACGAGAAGAATGGATTCCAGTACCATGTCCGGCGATTATTGAGCGCGAAAAATTCCACTACGCGCAAAAGCTGTTGAAGGAATCACGCAGGCGCTGGGCGGGCAGCCCCAAGCGTGAATATCTGCTAAGCGGTCTGGTACGCTGTGGAGATTGCGGTAATACGATGCCAGGCCGACAGAGCAAGAATTGGGGCAAATACGTCATGGAGTATACCGACGTTAAGAATACAGCGGGCGCTAGAAAACGTGGCTGTGGCAAGCGAATCAAGTGTGAGGAGTTAGATAACTTCGTTTGGGAAACGTTCGTAAATCTAATGGTAACGCGCGGGGAAGCAGCCGCAGAAGCCGCGGCTACGACTGAGGAGAACGATAAGGCTTCGTATGAGCAGAACGAAGTGGAACGGATTACAGCTGAGCTGGAACGCATTAAGGTGGCGCGTCAACGGTTAATTAAGTTCCTGACGAACAACATAGACGTTGTTGACGAGGACGACATTCGGGAACAATTAAAAGACTTAAAGGCGAATGAGGAAAACTTGTTGAAGCAGAAAGACGAAATCATAGCGCTTCTGGAATCGCAACAGCACGAGGAAGCCAACGAGGAGATTCTTAATGAAACGATACAGCAGTATTTAACTGAGGAATCACCGCAACTGCTTACGATTGAACGCAAGCAGGAGTATCTTCGCAAGGTGTTTCGAGAGATAAGGATTTATGATAGTGGTAAAGTGGAGTTCATTAGACTGTAGCGCTCGCAAATTTGAGCGCTATTTTTTATGATTAAATAAAAGGGAGATGGAATTATTTGTCGAATGTTTTACTTGAAATCAAAGTGGAGGGGATACTTATGTTGGAGATACATGACTCAAATAGAACTTTTCAAACATATATGGAGTTGGATGTTTTTACGGAAGAAACCAAAAATCGCGTAAAAGGTGCGCAGGTTATTTTATTGCCGGATTTCAATGTAAAAGAAGGGGTTGAAAGAGCTTTTCAACCTGACACTATTAACTTTTATAAGTATACATTGGCTAAGAAAGATAGTGAGATTAAACTAGAACTGTTTGAAAATAAAGGCGAAGAAAAATTCCTTGTGCTACATTCATATGACGTTTGGATTCCGACGATTGCGATATTAAATAGTGTGCTGCTTCCCCTTGTCGTTAATCTTGTGAGCAGCTATGTTTACGATAGAATGAGGAGCAGACCTAAAGAAGAACCAACCGTTCACTTTCAACTAATAGTAAGTGATGAAGAATCAGGAAGAAGTAAACAGTTATATTATAAGGGTCCAGCAAAAGATTTTAATAGCAGTTTTGAGAAAATTGACGTAAATAGTCTCTGGAGGGACAAGGTATGATTTCCATGTTTCATGTGGAAATATCCATTTATCCTGAGTATGCTCAACTAAAACTAAAGTCAAATGAGTTACATCGAGAGTTGTCAGATTCTAATTACGATGTAGTAATAGGGACCTGCAATGAGGCAATAGAAATCTGTCAAATCATTAGAATAAATGCCGTAAATATGAATGACGAAAGAACAGCAAATACTTCTTTTTTATTGAAAAAATACTTCTCCGTTTTCAAATATTACTCAAGATATTGGCAGTTATTATTGCAGAAAAAATATAAGGATTCCTGGATAACATTACAAGATACAATTGGTACTGTCAGTACAATTTACAGGTTTTTGGACAAACAAAACGAGTGTTTTTTTGAATGTTTTCTGAACCATTTATATGAGCTAGAGAAGTTATACCCCTACAATGTTTTTGCGAGTATCGAAGCCGTAGTACGAGAAAAAAGGTGCAGCATTTGTAACAAATCAATGTTAGATACTGATTGCTTACATATCCCTGGCGAGATTTATTGGGGTGAAATGGCCGTAGGAGTCATTAAGGATGCTGAATTACAAGCCGTAGCACTTGTAAAAAACCCCGCAAACAAACGCTGTGTCATGGAATTAGCCGATGATACGCGTTCCGAAGAAGAAAAGTTTATGGTATTGGATTATTTTATTGCCAATAATAAAGACCCCCTACGTATTTTTTCACTTAATCAGTATGAGAAACTAATATACAACGATGGGTACGATAAGGCTGGGCGAAATGACCCTTGCATATGTGGTAGTGGACGTAAATTCAAAAAATGTTGTGGGCAGTATAAGTACGAGAAAGGTATCCATAACCACTTCCGACTAGGGAATAGAATTTCTTTGGAAGAGTTTACCTTAGAATAACACCAGGGTCAGAACTACAAAGATGCGTATCAATAGAGGAAAGGAGTGAAACTAAATGGCTATAAACGAGAAGGAATTTACGGAAGCTTATGAGATGTGGCAAGACTTTACTAATGAAGTGCTTTATAATAACAGGTTTTTTATAAGCCATAGAGTTATTGAAATAATAAAATCATTTACAGAAAGAAGCACAAAGGAAGTTACTGCTGGACAATCATTATATCGCGCAAGATTATTTGATATGGACGAAGCGTTTTTTAGATATTATCATAAACTTAAATCGGATAGAAACGACGAAAGTCCGTTCAATGGATATGATGCAGAGGGTTCATTTGTACCCAAAAACAATGATTTTGTTTCGGATGGCAGGGCAAATCCGGCATTTATAAAGTATCTTTATACGGCGGAGGATGCTTATACTGCACTTGTAGAAATAAGACCTTATTTGAACAGTTTGGTCAGTGTTTCCAAAATACAAGTTAACGAGAACCTTAGGGTGGCTGACTTTACATACGATGGTTTTTCAAAAACCAATGGGATTGAAGAGCATTTGTTTTATTTTATTATGTCAGACTTTTCCAAACCTTCAAACTCAAATAGGAAGGATTACATACCTACACAGTATATTGCCGAGTATGTTAAGAACCTTGGATTCGATGGTATTAGATTTAATAGTTCGTTACATGGAAGGGGGAGAAATGTAACTATATTTAATTACGACAAATGTGAAGCCGTTGATTCAAAAGTTTATAAAATCAACGACCTTTGCTTCGAAGCAAAGGCTGTCGCTCCTGAGCAGGGAACAGATTTAGTACACTTCAAATTACAAGAGTATTTGGAAAAAAGCCGAGAAGAATTACTTAAAAGCTTATTTAATTCACTTAATAGTAAAAAGGATTAGCCAGAGACTAGTCAAGGATAGACAAAAGCTAGCTATCTTTCGGAGAAGTTTATATGACGATAATTCATTTTACGAAAGCAGAGGAAAAACAACAGTATTTGGATTGGCGAAAGCAAAACCCGGACGGATTTGTATTGAACATTAACACGTGGAATCCGAAATCTTCTTCGACTAAGAACGTCATTCATTCAGCTCGTTACTGTGCTTCGCTGGATGAATCGCGAACAGAAAATCGCGAGCGCCTTGTTACGCCTGAACACCCTAAATTGTGTTCGACGGAGATTAGCGAACTGGAACGCGAAATGGTTGATAAGGAATTGCCGTATAAGCGTTGTGGATTGTGCTTGAAGTGAATTGAAATCACCGAATTGAAATCACCGTATCCCTCCAGGGGGTACTTTTGTTATGTAGCTTTTTTGTAACTGCGCTCAAACTGTTTAAGTGTCGGGAACTCCTTGCCGTTTACAATAGCATAGTAACGTCTGACAGAATTTTGATAGACGCCATGATATAATTCATCGTTTAGCTTTTCCTTGACGGCGAGAAGTAAGTGATAGGTCTTTTCGTCGTCCTTTACGATTTCGTCTAGGTCAACGCTCAGCTCGCGCTCAACGATTAACGCCTTCCCGACTTTGGAACTTACGGACTTCTTCTTACTGGTTATTGCGTTGTCTTGTTCCAAGTATAGCTTAAATTCAACCTCTCTCATAAAAACACCCTTTCTCTTAAGCCCCCTATAGTATTTGGACAATATAAGTTCATATGATTATACTATTCATAGTCAGGGGGCGCTTCATTTGAAAAGACAAAAGTATGCAAGAGAATTTAAACTGCAAGTGGTGAAAGAG
>NZ_JBHUMM010000001.1:0-340080 GCF_042685085.1 Marinicrinis sediminis | reverse complement strand
CCTTCTCCAGCTATCCGTTTTCTATCCAGAGCGTATTGGTCAGCATTTACCCTGAATCATCAGGTCAATCTCCCTTATGGGAGATTCCTTATAAATGAGTTTACACAAAATTATTGACAGACCCCAGGAGGGACATAAAAATTTTGCCCCGCGCTTAAAGTCAATGAACAAATGCCAAGCTTGATCCTGATCATCAAACTCTATATGTACGAATTGCCACGGATCTTTAATTTGAAGAGCAATTTTAAACATATCCAAAATTAAATTATCCTTACTGCTTGCTGATGCCCACATTTTTCATCCCGCCTCATTCTGATATACAAGGCAGTATTGACATATTTTCTAGTAAACAGACATTAGCCATGCAGTATGGCGAAGAAGCATTTATTTTAATTATCAATTAGAGTCATGCGATTTTCTATAAATTGTTCTATTTGTTTTAACATATTATTTTGTTTAACCAAACCTACACAAGTAGATACGAGAACTGGAAATGCAATCAATGCCAATGGACTGAATATTGCAACTAATCCCCCAGTAACTTTAGATGCCCACTTAATATTACCGGTTGATATTTTAACCATATCATCATTAATATTTTGAATAATCACAGTTACTGCCCGAGATGAAATACCAAGTGTAATCTTACTACTTTTTTTCAATTGAAATACCCATCCCTTTTCTGGATGATCTAATTCTTGAGTTTCTAAATTATTTTGATTACAATAATATCTTAAATCATATTTTAATTTTTCGATCGTTTCACTATTCTTTTTGTAATATTTTCCTTCCACATTTTCACATCCCACTATTAATAATTATGAATAATAAATCACTAGCTTAAAAATATGAATTATGCTATTCCACAACAGTTCCTCAAAATCTTCTAATCATGCTTCCAGTAATAATGTATAATTTACAAATAACACCTAAAACCCCCGTATTTATCATGGTTTAGAACGGAGAAATTCCACAAATTCATCATATATTTTCCTTCTCACCATATTGGCTCTTCTAGACCTAGCATTTCTCAAACTTTTCAATCCTTCCATTATGTATTCCTGTCCATATTCGACACTTTTCACCATGATCCTTTATTTTTATCAATCTTTGGATGAATGACTGTCAAATTATCTCTTCATTTCTGCCAGATGTTAAGCTATAATGCTAACAGAGAGATTGGACTGATCGAATTGAATACATACAGCCAGTAGGTGCCTTGTCAGTCAATGACAAGGTTAAAAGGGAAGTCGGTGCAATTCCGGCGCGGTCCCGCCACTGTAAATCGGGGACAACCTCGCAAGCCCACTGTTTCATTCATGTTGAAGCGGGAAGGGGAGGAAGTTCGTACAACCCGTAAGCCAGGAGACCTGCCTATTCGGCTATAGCCAACGAAATCCTTCGCGGAAAAGGATCGGCTGTGACGGGATAAACGTGTCTTTTGTTGCCAGACTGGCAATACCATCTATATGCCCGCCTTATGCTGCCCTCTGTTTCTGCGGAAACGGGGGGCTTTTTCGTTGTTTTATAAGGTCTATGTGGTTGTTCATGAGGTTTGTTTCGTAATTTACGAGATCTTTTTGGTTGATCCTAGCAGACATTTCGATGCTGTATGGCATTCAACGTCCTCAGCATCTCTCAAATCTGAAATGGAGAAAGGAAAGAAACCAGAATGAAAAAAGGATGGACAAGTTTAATTGCACTTTTGTTGGCTTTGAGTTTGGTGGCCTGCGGGAATCAGGTGAATCAGGAGACGGGCAGTAACAACGTGGAAGCTTCGGAGAATGAGCAGCCAGCTCAGGAGGCGGAAGGTACAACTGCAGAAGAGGAAGCGAGCAGTCAGACGATCTATCCGCTTACATTGCAGGATGCGACAGGGGAAAGCTTCACGTTCGATCAGGCGCCGCAGCGTATCGTTTCCACTTCGCCGTCTGAGACCGAAATTTTATTTGCCCTTGGTCTGGAAGATCAGGTGGTAGGCGTATCGGATTATGACAATTACCCGTCAGAAGCGCTGGACAAGCCAAAGGTCGGCGGGGTTGTGAAGCCAAACGAGGAAGCGATCATCGCCGCGGAGCCTGATTTGGTTATTACGGGCATTTCCATGAAACAGCAGGTCGTGGATCAGCTGCGCAGTCGTGATCTCAAACTGTTCAAGTTCGAGCCCAATCATATCGGGGATATCCTCACACATATCGAGACGATTGGCAAGATCACCAACAGACAGGCGGAGGCTGCTGCGTTAGTGGAGGAAATGAAGGCAGACATACAGCTTGTTCAGGACGCAGTCAGTACAGTGAAACCGGAAGACAGGAAGAAGGTATATATCGAATTTTCTAAAGGCTGGACAGTCGGACAGGGCGAGTTCATGCATGAGTTGATCACGCTGGCTGGCGGCATCAACATCGCCGCAGACATGGAAGGCTGGAACCAGATCAACGAAGAGAAGATCATTCAGGATAATCCTGAAGTCATCTTATATAACCTGGGCGTAACCGATGAAGAGTCTGGCGAGACGCTGGCGCAAATGATTCGAAAACGCAGTGGATGGGACGCGATTCAAGCGATTCAGGACGATGCGCTCATCGGCATTGAAGGAGATTTGATCTCTCGTCCGGGACCCCGTGTCACACAAGGTTTGCTGGCGATAGCCAAAGGGATCTATCCAGATCTGGTGTTTGAATGAAACGAAAGGTAGCGGTATGGGGAGGAGCAGGGTTGCTGCTTCTCCTTCTTTCCGCTGTGGTCAGTCTGTCCATGGGTACGGCTCAATTGCCCCTATGGCAGGTGTGGAAAATTCTAATACATAGCTTACCCGTCATCGGAGACGGAGTGGAACCCGACTGGCCCGCCTCGTCTGAGCAGATTATTTTGAAAGTGCGCCTGCCAAGGGTAATACTGGCGATCCTGACCGGAGCTTGCCTGTCACTGGCGGGAGCAGGCTTTCAGGGTGTACTGCGCAATCCACTTGCAGACCCGTATACGCTGGGGGTTGCTTCAGGTTCTGCAGTGGGCGCTTCCTTTCTCATCCTGTTCGGTCTGCATCATGTGTGGCTAGGTATGTGGACGATACCAGTTGCTGCTTTTGCCTCCGGTCTCATCAGCCTGTGGATCGTATGGAGACTGGCGAACGTCCAGGGCAAGTTGCAGCTGGAAACGCTCATTCTGTCGGGGGTGGTGGTACAGGCTTTCCTGGGATCGCTCGTATCGTTCATGGTGTCGTTATCCGATCAGGTGATCAATGAGATTGTATTTTGGCTGCTGGGCAGTTTGGCGATGCGCGGGTGGTCGTTTACCTTTGTCCTGGTTCCTTATGTAGGTGTGGGACTGATTGTGCTGTTGATGTATGCCCGGGCCTTGAATATCTTTGCCCTTGGTGAACGACAGGCTGCTCATTTAGGCATTCATGTCCAGCGAACACGGCTCGTTGTCTTGATCGTCTCGACCTTGATGACCGCTGCTGCTGTCTCAATCATAGGGACCATTGGATTTGTCGGACTGGTTGTTCCCCATCTGGTGCGCTTGCTTGCGGGACCGGATTATCGGCTGCTGCTGCCTCTGACCGCGATTCTGGGCGGTGTGTACGTATTGTGGGCAGATACACTGGCTCGCATGCTGTTAAGCCCGACAGAAATTCCGCTCGGGGTCATTACAGCCTTTTTGGGCGCCCCGTTTTTTGCGTATCTGTTAAGAAAAAACAAAAAGCTGATGAAGGGTTAAGGAGCTATGTGGATAGAGGCAGAGAAGCTGTGCAAGGCATTTGAACATAAACAAGCCATTGACCAGGTATCTTTTTCGGTTCGGCAGGGAGAGTGCTTCGGTATTATCGGACCGAACGGGAGTGGAAAATCCACGCTGTTGAAATTATTGTCTGGCATTATTCCGGCTGATCAGGGCGAAATCCGACTTGGCGGGAAGCGAATTCAACGCTATTCCCGTAAAAGTCTGGCGCAATGGATGGCGGTGCTCCAGCAGGAGGCGCTTCCTCCTGTGCGATTTACCGTAAGAGAAGTGATCGAGATGGGCCGATATCCGTTTCAGAACTGGCTCGGTGAAGATCGGAACGAAACAGTCTGGTCCATGGATCACATCCTTTCTCGATTGGCACTGACGGAATTGTCAGAACGCACCCTGGAGCATTTGAGCGGCGGAGAACGACAGCGCGCCGCGCTCGGAAAAGTGATGGCACAAAGTCCGTCGCTACTATTGCTAGATGAACCGACTACCTATCTGGATATCGGTCACCAGTTGCTGATGATGGATTTGATACGTGAATGGCAGCAGGAATGCGGCATGACCGTCCTTGCGGTACTTCACGATTTGAATTTGGCTGCGCTTTATTGTGATCGATTGCTGTTAATAGATGAAGGAAAATCGGTGGCCATCGGTACACCGGACGAGATACTGCAAGGGGAACGGATTCTTCAAGTTTATGGAACCGAACCGATCGTCATTCGCCATCCCACCGCACACCTGCCGCAGATTTTGCTCCAATCCAGAAGATAAACAAAGCAGCAAACCACGCTGGTGAAGGAAAAGTGAGGTCTTGCAATCAAAAGAAGAAATGAGTGCAAGCCGGTAAAGGAAAAGTCAGTGCCTGCAAGTATAGAAAGAGAGAAGCCATGGCATGGAAGAAAAGAAAGAGAAAAGCCATGGCGTGGAAGAAAAGAAAGAGAAAACCAGGAAGAAAAGAAAGAGAGAAGTCAGAGCTCTGAAGAAAAGAAAGAGAACATAGAAACCAAGAAAACAAACAACAAAAAAACCAAACAACGCAGAGAAAGCTAAGTAATCAAAAATGGGAAATAAACAAGCATGATTTTACATGATCACACTTGAAAACAACAGAGCAGAAAGAGGGGATAAGCGTGGATGTGAAGCAATGGATCACAGCGATTGCACCATTGGACGAAAAGGCGATGGAGATAGCGGCCTTGCATGTGGATCAACTGACCAAGCCGCAAGGAAGCTTGGGTAAGCTGGAACAGCTGGCCATTCAGCTTGCCGGTATGACGGGAGAGCTTCACCCGGATCTGTCCACCAGAGCGGTGATGATCTTTGCGGCAGACCATGGGGTCTGTGAAGAAGGAGTCAGTGCCTATCCGCAGGATGTGACCGCACAGATGGTCATGAATTTTCTAAATGGCGGCGCCGCCATTAACGTACTATCCAGGCAAAATCAGGCGGAAATCATCTGTGTAGATATCGGGATCAAATCCGAACTTCAGCATACACAGCTATATACACGAAAAATTAGAAAAGGGACGCGCAATCTGGCGAAAGAACCGGCAATGACGAGGGAGGAAGCCGAGAAGGCCGTCCTGACGGGTATCGAAATCGCGAACGAGCACGCCAAACGGGGCATTCGAATGTTCGCTACCGGCGAAATGGGAATCGGCAACACGACGGCTAGTGCCGCATTGTTCTCTGCGTTTAGCGGACTTGACCCGGTGCGTACCACCGGGCGGGGAACTGGCGTGGATAACGGTGGCGTACGACGCAAGCAAGAAGTCATTCGCAGTGCGATTCACCTGCATGAACCGAATCCAGCAGATGTGTGGGATGTCCTGCACAAGCTGGGCGGGCTGGAGATCGCCGGATTGACCGGACTGATGCTGGGTGCAGCCGCCAACCGCTGTCCGGTAGTGATCGATGGTTTTATTTCTTCTGTGGCGGCCTACGTTGCCATACAGCTCACTCCTGCTGTAAAGCCTTATTTGATCGCTTCCCATCTATCTGCTGAGACAGGTCATCGGCTGTTGTTGGAGGAGATGGGGCTTTCGCCTATGTTGCATCTGGACATGCGTCTTGGCGAAGGGACAGGAGCCGTGCTTTGCTTTCCGCTTGTGGATGCCGCCTGCCGCCTCATGAAGGAAATGGCGACCTTCGAACGAGCAGGCGTTTCTCGGGAGGAGGCACCGCGATGATCGTCATGGTAACGGGGGGTGCACGCAGCGGCAAAAGCACGTTCGCCGAAAAGCTGGCTCCGCATCTGGCAGACAGGGGTGTGTATATTGCAACTTCGCAAACGTGGGATGAGGAAATGAAAGAGCGCGTATCCCTTCATCAGCAGAGGAGGGAACGAGGAAGCTTTGCCTGGCAAACGATCGAGGAACCCATTGAGCTTTCGACGGTCCTTATGCAATTAGAGCAGCGATATCGCGGACAACCTGAACCTCCGGTTATACTGGTGGACTGCATGACTTTATGGTTGTCCAATTGGCTGCTGCAAGACACCACTGATACTGACACAACTGTACAGGACGCGTTACAAGACATGATGAAGCAGCTGTCCGTCATGTCCCTGTCTGTAATCTTGGTAACGAATGAAGTCGGGGATGGCATTGTCCCGGCCTATCCGCTTGGTCGACAATTTCGAGACTGGGCGGGATGGATGAACCAGGAGATCGCCTTGAACAGTGAGAAGGTATTCCGGGTCACGGCGGGTCTGGCTGTTGAACTGAAACGGCTCGCGGTCGATCTTGACCAGGAAAATGGGTGGACATGATGATCTTCTACAGTTTGTCGGAGATTCTGCTGATTACACTGGCGGCTATGCTGCTGGACGGGCTGATTGGTGATCCCCGCCGGTTGCCGCACCCGGTGACAGGGATGGGCAGGATGATCCACTGTTTGGAAAAGCACTTGTTGCCTGGCAAACGGAAACGACGAAATGGTGTCTTGCTCACGGTGATCGTGACGAGCGTGTGTTTTGGGATCACCCTCGCACTAACAAGTCTTGCCGCCTGGCTGCATCCCTTGCTCGGCTATGCCGCAAGCGCCTGGCTGATCTCTACCACGATCGCGGTGAGAGGGCTTAGAGAGGCTGCCTGTGAAGTGTATGAACCGCTGCGGCAAGGCAAACTGGCAGATGCCCGTCAGGCTGTAAGCCGTATCGTCGGCCGGGATACCGCACACTTGAACGAGGCTGGTGTTTCGCGCGCGGCAGTCGAGACAGTAGCGGAAAATACGGTGGATGCCTTCGTTTCTCCACTCGTTTACGCCCTTCTCGGCGGCGCACCTCTCGCGATGCTGTACCGAGCAGCCAATACGCTGGATTCAATGGTCGGTTACCGCAATGAACGCTATCTCGAATTCGGCTGGGCTTCAGCTCGCTGGGATGATGTCATGAACTGGATTCCGGCTCGAATAACCGGACTCATGCTCATAATATTGGCAGCTGGGAAGAAAACCACCTCCTGTAGACAGGCTTGGAAGGCCATCTGGCAATTTGCCCATCTTCACCCAAGTCCAAACAGCGGCATTCCGGAAGCAGCTGTCGCTGGTGCGCTGGGTATTGAACTGGGAGGCAGACATACATACGGCGGGGTGATGAGTGCCCGGGCCCGCTTGGGCTGGCCGAACAGGCCCGTACGTGCGGATGATATTGTAGAAACGGTAAGTCTGCTTACGAGGCTAAGCTGGCTGATAGCGGGGGGATTGGGATGTATGTGGTTTTTGTTCGTTGGCTGGTAAGCTGGCTGCAGGCAGGCGTTGCTGCAATCCAGTTTTTGACGGTATTGCCCATTCCAATGGCGATTCCCTATACATCTCACGTGCTGCGTCGAAGTGTCGTCTGGTATCCGGCAGCAGGGGCGGTCATCGGCATGGTTACGGCTGTAACCGCCGTTTTGCTCGATGGCTTGTTGCCAAGCTCAGTAGGAGCTGTTCTCGTCCTGATCGTGTGGGTGGTGATGACCGGAGGCTTGCATCTCGATGGATTGATGGATAGTGCCGATGGACTGCTGAGCCACCGTTCGCGAGAACGAAAACTGACCATTATGAAGGATAGCCGTGTCGGGGCCATGGGTGTGATCGTCTGTGTGTTCTATGTCCTGCTAAAGGGAACGCTGATGACCACTTTACTGGAAGGAGAGCAGGGACAGATCATCATGGGGCTGTTGCTCATTCCCGTTTGGAGTCGTGCTTTTCTACCTGTGGCGATGAGCGTTTGGCCATATGCGGGGCAGCAAGGAAGCCTGGGAGCTTCCTATGCCAGTATGCATATCAAATACGCCTTTACAGCGATTTGCATTGCTCTGCTGCTGACGGTGTTTGTTCGATGGGGGACAGGTGCAGAACCTAGCATTACTTTTGCAGCACTGCCATTGCTTGCTTTCGCGGCAGGTGTGCTGCTTTCGATCTGGGTGACGTACGAGCTTGGCGGGTTGACTGGGGACATATACGGGGCACTCAATGAACTGATTGAATTGATCCTGCTGTTGGCCTGGACAGGGTATGTGTTTCACAATATGTAAGGGAGGACGATGAAGATGAAGCTAGAGAAATATGGGCATGGCGGGGACTGGCATTCTGCGGAAGAGGCCTTCGGACAACCAGAGCATGGTTGGCTTGATTTCAGTGCCAACATGAATCCGTTCGGGCCACCTGATTCGGTACAGCACACGATCCGCGAAGAATGGGAAGCACTGACGAGGTATCCCGATCCTGCTGTGCGGAGACTGCGCACAAAGCTTGCCCAACAGCACCGGATTCCTGCAGAGAGCATCCTGATTGGAAATGGCGCGGCGGAGCTGATTGACCTGATCGTTCGCGTCCTGTCACCGCAGGAGACGGTAATTGCCAGTCCTTCCTTCTCGGAATATGAAGAGGCCATACATAAAATAAAGGGGAATATCCGACGCATTCCACTGCGAGAGGATCAATCCTTTGAACTTGACAACTCGGAGTGGCTGGAAGCGGCGAGTGAAAGCAATTGGCTGTTTCTCGGTCATCCCAACAATCCGACCGGCCGCCTCATCCCTCAACAGGTTCTTCATGCTTTGATGCAGCGGGGCAGCGGACTGATACTGGACGAGGCGTTTATCGATTTTGTACCGCGCGCGGATCAGGTGTCGATGCTGGAACAGGCCGCTTATTCCGAGAAACTGGTGGTTATTCGCTCCATGACGAAGTTTTATGCCATTCCAGGTATCCGTCTGGGCTTCCTCGTTGCCCATCCCCATCTGATTCGTCAGCTTCGCAAGCTGCAGACGTCCTGGAGTGTCAATCATTTGGCGCAGTGCATCGGGGCGACTGTACTGGATGAATTCGAATATGCGACACGTACATGGGATTGGCTGCAGCATGAGCGTCCGTGGTTGCAGACGCAATTGAGCCAGCTTGGACTGAAGGTGTTTCCGAGTGATGTCAATTTTCTACTGATCAAGCTGCCTGCGGGGTATGCGGTCAAGGATGTGCAGGAAGAACTGGGCAAACAGGGAATCCTGATCCGCGATGCTTCCTTGTTTGTGGGGCTGGATGGTTCTTTTTTTCGGATCGCGATTCGCCACCGAGCGGACAATGCGAAACTGCTTGCAGCGCTGGATGCATATCTAAACACTTCTTCATCTGGCAAACGAGCGCAAGCAACCGCTGCGCAGGAGCAAATCTGTCAGCCGCATAAGAAAGTTAGTCAGTCGCATAAGAAAACGAGTCAGTCGTATAAGCCAAATTATCAGGCGTATAAAGAGGCAGTCCATACAAATGAAGCAATTTCCCAGGGGCTCCTGAAGGGCAACGAAGCACTGCGCGCTGGGAGCTGCGCGAAGCCGCAACAGTCAGGGATCTCAGATGAGCAAGGCGAGCAAAGTAGAGAAGAACTCGTGCCCCTAACTGTTTCCGCTGATTCGGCAGCTCAATCCTTACCTACTGAACAAGCTGCTGCCGGTCAGTCTGCTTCAAACCAAGGAGCGACGATTATGCTGCAGGGAACGGCTTCGGATGTAGGCAAAAGCCTGCTCACTGCTGCATTTTGCCGCATTTTCAAACAGGACGGATTGCGCCCTGCCCCGTTCAAATCACAAAATATGTCGCTCAACTCAGCGATCACGATCGATGGCAAGGAAATCGGGCGTGCGCAGGCCATGCAGGCCGATGCTTGCGGCATCCCGGCGACAACGGATATGAATCCGATCCTGCTGAAACCGAAAAAGGACATGACCGCTCAGGTGGTCATTCATGGCAAGCCGTATGCGGACATGACGGCGAGCGATTACCGGACGCACTATCTGCCTTATGCAGAGAAGACCGTCAAGACGTCCCTTCAGCGACTGCGAGAAGCGCATGACGTGGTGGTGATCGAAGGGGCTGGCAGTCCGGCCGAGGTCAATTTGAAAGCAAGGGATATTGTCAATATGAGATTAGCGGCATGGGCGGATGCTCCCGTATGGCTGGTCGCAGACATTGATCGGGGCGGGGTGTTTGCATCGGTCGTAGGCACGCTGGATATTCTGGAACCGGCGGAAAGAGACCGGGTTTGTGGCGTGATCATTAACAAATTTCGTGGAGATGTGGCCTTGCTAGAGCCAGGTATAACGTGGCTGGAAGACCGAATTGGCAAGCCGGTTCTCGGTGTTATTCCGTTTATCGAGGGCTTGGCACTCGAGGATGAAGATGGTGCTTCTCTTGATCGGAAGCTCCGCAATAAGGAGACGGTTTCGATTTCGCATGAAGCGGCACAGACAGAGCCTAAGCAGCTTGAGATTGCTGTGATTCGCTTGCCGCGTCTGTCCAACTTTACGGACATAGACCCGCTGGAAATGGAGGAAGATGTACAAATTCGCTATGTTTCTTCAGTTCATGAATGGGGGCAGCCGGATGCGGTCATCCTGCCTGGCAGCAAAAACACAATGGATGATCTTCAGTTTCTGACGGATTCCGGTCTGACATCCCGTCTGATCGAGCATGTGCAGCAGGGTGGGAGACTGGTGGGCATCTGTGCGGGCTATCAGATGATGGGGCAAACGCTGCTGGACCCGCTTGGAACGGAATCTGACCGTACGGAGATGCAAGGACTTGGCCTGTTTGCGATGGAGACGACGTTCACGCCAGACAAACGAACGGAGCAGATTATCGGGAAAGCTGAATTCGCTGAAGGCCGATTCCCTGTTGAGGGCTATGAGATTCATATGGGAAGAAGCCGTTTTCTGGAACCGGTTCGTCAGCCATTTTGCATCAGAAGGCAGGCCGAGCCTGACCAGAAGGAGGCCTATCATGCAGATGGTGCGATGACCGAGAACGGACGGGTATGGGGGACGTATATTCACGGTATTTTCCACAATGACGATCTGCGCAGGCAATGGCTCAATATGCTCCGCCAGGAGAAAGGATTGAACGTTCATCAGCATAGTTCTTCTTACAGGCAAAGGCGCGAAGCGTCGTTTGACAGACTGGCTGAACAGGTCCGCAAGCACGTGGATCTGAAAAGGTTATATGAAAGTATGCACCTTCAATAAAGGGGAGGAATCATTATGAATCAACCAAGGCCGAGTAAAGAAAGAGGACTTACCCTGGTCTATACCGGGGATGGCAAAGGCAAGACGACCGCTGCATTAGGCTTGGGCCTGCGCGCAGTCGGACGCGAGTTTCGTGTCCTGGTGCTGCAATTCATTAAATCACCGGAGCGTTCTTATGGGGAGAAGCGAATGCTGGAAGCGCTGGGCATCGAAAATCATCAACTTGGCATCGGCTTCACCTGGCTGAAGACGCCGGAGGAACATCGCGAATCGTTACGCAGTGCCTGGGCGTATGCGAAAGCGCGTATTCAGAAAGGTGAGCATGACCTGATTATACTGGATGAAATCAACAACGCACTGGCGATTGACCGTTTCCCTATCCACGATGTCCTTCCTCTTCAAGAAGTGCTGGAAACCATTCAGCAACGTCCGCATGGCATGCATATGGTACTCACTGGACGCAGCGCTCAACCGGCACTTATCGAAATGGCGGATCTTGTCACCGAGATGACCCCTGTCAAACATTATTATGAGCAGGGTGTAACCGCCGTTCAGGGGATTGAGCTGTGAAAGAACGATAGAACAAAATTTCATTATTTTGTATAATAAAGAAATAGATTGTATAGAGAATCCATTTGGCAATTTGGCAGGTTCTGATACCGCTCATATACAGAAGCAGATAACTTGATGAAGTGATGCGGTCATTGTTATATACAGGGAGAGGTGTTCCATGAAATACAAAGCCATTATGTTTGATCTGGACAATACGCTGTTGAACTATTCAAAGACCGAGTTCTCTTCCATGGAGCGCACGGTTCATCAAGCCGGGCTTTCCGCAGCGTCAACCTTTGAATGGGATCTATTCTGGTACACTTACAGTCAGAAAAACAAGCATATCTGGGAGGATCGACATCAATCAGGCTACGCGATTGAGCAAATTCTTGAACAATCCTTTTTTCAGACATTAGGGGAGCTAGATCTGGATGCTTCTCTTTCTCATTCACTCGCTAAAATATATTGGGATATTTTTTGTCATACTTGTGAGTTGGAAGAGGACGTCAATGAACTGCTGTCATCCCTGTATGGCACTTATAAGCTCGCCATTATCACAAATGGAATCAGTGAGGGTCAAAGAAAACGACTCGCAGCGGGTCAAATTGATCATTTTTTCAATGCGATCATCGTGTCAGATGAGGTGGGATGCTGCAAACCAGACAAATTGATCTTTGGTATAGCTATGGATAAGCTGCAGGTCACTCCGAGTGATGTTTTGTTTGTGGGCGACTCCATCCGAGATGATTATGCTGGAGCGATGAATGCAGAGCTTGATTTTTGTCTAATCAACAGGAAACAGATCCGCTTGCCGCAACAAATTCAGCCTACCTATTTCATACATAGCCTAAAAGAACTTCTTCATGTGTTATAACGATCTCATGAATATACATCAAGTACCCCCTAGTGAGGCAGCTAGGGGGTTGTTTGTTTTCATTGGTTCGGATTACTTTGTACAATGATCCACACAATCCCTTTAAAGGATCAAGTGTATCCTTTCGCAGGTCGTAGGCTCATGTCTATCCCTTCGCAGGATCAAACAGTTCGAACAGTCGCTGCAAGATGAGATAGGTTTGTTCGAAAGTGAGTTTTCCTTTCGGATCAAACCGGTTGTTGGCAACGCCAGACATGAAACCGTATTGCTGAACTTGATAGACGTTGGATGTGGCCCAGCTGGCGATGCTGGCCTCGTCGGCATAAGGCGTCACATCCAGTTGCAACGGAAGCTGGAGCTGTGGCGAATGTCCTGTCAGGTTCAATAGCGTCCGATACGTATTCATGATCAGTGAAGCGGCCTGTTCACGGGTAATGTGGCTATAGGGCTCGAAGTGAACGTTGGATACGCCGGAAATAATCTGATTTTCATACGCCCAGTTTACACGCCAGTCATCGACATCGATGAAGGGGGTATCCATGACATCATGCAGATAGATGGTCTCGCCAAGAATCGTTTCTGTCAGGTTGAAGACGAGATCCACAAAGGCAAACCGATCGATCGCGGACTGATAGCGATGGTCATAGGCATACATGACAATGCCGTTGCTCTTGGCCGCCATGTACCCATCATAGGCCCAGGCACTCACCTGATCCCCTGGATTTTGAGGCTCGACATATATATACAGACTGTTGTTCTGATCAGGCAGATAATGTTCGATGGTCAGCTTGGCTTCTCCTTCTCCCACCGCGGTCACGGTGCCATCTCCGTTCACCCGTACGATATGCTCGCTGTCACTCCTGATGTGCGCGGCATCCATCTCGGAATCCCCTCTGGTTTTGATCTTTATGGTCTCACCAACATGTAACTGCACCATCCAGCGAGGCAGAAATTCAGGGAGCAGATTGAAGAATGTCGTCGTGTAGGAGAGCGGGGAAGGTCTTCCAGCTGCATCATACAGACCGGTCACGTCCACCCGGAACGCCTCATCCTCCTGAAAGGCTATCAGATCATCTGGCCTGAATATGATGGCGAATCCATCGCCGTAGTTCGCCGTATTTACATTGAAATATTTGCCTGCCTTGTCCGTATCGCTGGCATCAAAATGCCATTGGTGCCCATCTCTGACTCGGGTCAGCTTGACCGCAATCTCGTCTGTCCGATCATTGTCATAGTGAAGCGTATTCAGAGAGATGGACCACGCATCGTCCGTAGAGAAAAATTCGTTTGGGAACAGGTGAGCGGAAGGCCAGCTTATGTAGGAATAACGGATCTCATCTTGCGGGCGGTTGAAATCAAAGGCATACATAGAAGCATAGACGCCCCAGTCTTCTTCACGATGGACCATGCCGAACATGGTTTTCTGCATGATCGGATGCAAGATCCATCTGCGATGTCCCACCCGGTCAATGTTGCTCGGATCGCTGTCTGACATATATCCCCGCACATTTTCATAAAACGTATAACTTCCCGCATACAGGTTGCTGGAGCTTGTCCCTTGCTTTCCCAGTTCGAACATCTCCTGGCTCATGCCTGCTGGTTGATCCGGGTAGTGGGTGAGCTCGTCATTGACCGCATTGACAAGGGCAGCCGTCTGCTGCTGTGAGGCAAGGGTCCAGTCCGGTTCGATATCATCGGGCAATCCAGCAAGGTAACGCACGAAGTTCGTAGCGTTGATGCCATCCAGGATATACGGCTTTTTGATTTCTCCTGCCGAATAAGAGGGAATCAGGCTTGGCTTTTCTTTATAGATGACATCCGGGTCCATATAAGCCATGCCTTCTTGCATCGGTTTGTATTGCTGCCATTTCGCTGCAATATCTGCTTTGCTTCTCTCGGCAACCGTCTCCTGCACATCATGTATGTCAGAGGCAGCCTGTCCGGGAACGCCGAGGGTCGTCAGGACGAGGGAGAGCATCACCAGCAGGGTTAGGCTGTTGCGTTTTGAACGAAAAAGGGGGAGAACCATAGCCTTCATCCTTTCCATGGGCGTATAGGGGTGAAACACAGGTTAGTTCCTCCCCATTTCGACATGATTCTTCCATATCCTTCTTTCATTCCTCTTCGGTCTCATATGGAATGCGTGGTTTCTTTCGCGAGGGACGTCGTTTGCTGCGCTTGGATGGACGGATTCTCACGACAGAGCAGGCTACAAACTGCAAAATGATCGAGCTGCCTGCGAGGGGAGGCTCGTCACTAAGCAACAGCAATTGACCGCGTTGGATGTGATAGAGGGAACTCGGCTGCAGGACGGCATTGACGAAGAGGTTGATGAGGGTCATTTGTTTGGGGCTGTAGATCGTACGATGTCCGGGGAGGCCATCTTCAGAGGTATATCGCATCTTCTCGCCGTCCGAGATGGCAATGTAGGTGAAGGTCTTGGCTTCAACGGCATACCGACTGCTGATTTTCTTCGTGGACATGTTCACCTCTCCTTATAGTGGGATATGACTTCAGGAAGCGACCAATCTATCTTGCTACTGGTTAGTGTTAGTAGATGAACGCATGTTGCAATCCATCACGGCAGATGCCTGCATGGGCAGGCTGTTTTTTATGCATTTGCCAAATGGGATGTACCCACGCAAATGAGAAGAGGTCGTCATTTACTGTAACAAGCACAGTGATTCCATACAGCGATGAGCGGAACAGGATGAGACGGGGTGCACGTTCCTCTGGAGAGGAGGTGAATCTATATGGCTTCTTTAATCAAGCTGAATGTGACGGCGACAGCCTCAGCACAAACGCTGTCAGGCGGAACGGTTACGACGGAAGTCAGTCCTTCGACCTCAAGATACACGAGTACCGTTACGTTACCGATGATCGCTGGCAGTGTGACGACAATTCCGGATACGGCTTTCTTTGATGATAACGGTGATCCGATCACAGCAGGCAATCTGCCTGGACTTCCGACCAGAGGCTATGTCAATGTATATGTCAATGGTGTGCTGCAGCAGGGTGGACTCCTGACCTCCTTCACGACGACAGAAGTGGTGCTGGATACCGATCAAATCAGTGTGAATAATCCGGTGGTGATTGAGGTAGTGGACACGACAAATGCGGGGAACTCGACCATTACAGAAGAACCGACTGTTTCCCAGGCCGCAATTACGATTAACACGTAAGGTCATGATTAGAAAGACAACAAGAAAAGGACGGTAGCAGCATTCCGCTTGCTTCCGTCCTTTTGCATCATCCCCTGTAAGGGGAAGAACCTGATTAGCCGTTAATAATTTCGCCACCGTTAATATGAATCACTTGTCCTGTCATATAGGATGCGTCCTGGGATGCCAGGAACACATAGCTTGGCGCCAGTTCCGCCGGTTGCCCAGCTCGCTGCATCGGGGTGCTGGCACCGAATTGGGCGACTTCATCCGCTTCAAAGGTAGAAGGGATAAGCGGAGTCCAGATCGGGCCGGGTGCGACAGCGTTGACGCGAATGCCGCGTTCCGCGAGCTGAAGGGACAACGATCGGGTGAAAGCCACAATGGCACCTTTTGTAGACGAGTAATCCAGCAGTTTTTTGTGGCCCCTGTAGGCCACAACTGAAGCGGTGTTAATAATGCTGCTGCCTTGCTTCAGTTGAGGCAGGGCAGCCTTGGTCAAGTAAAAGGGGGCGAAGATATTGGTTTTGAAAGTTCGCTCAAATTGTTCGGCGGAAATGTCCTCAATGCTCGTTTGCGGGTGCTGTTCTGCCGCGTTATTGACCAGAATATCGAGGCCGCCAAGTTCTTTCACACAGCGCTCGACAACCTGTTTGCAAAACACTTCCTCACCCAGATCACCTGGCAAGAGCAGGCAGTTTCTGCCCAGTGCCTCGATCTCTTCCTGGGTTTGTACCGCGTCCTCATGTTCATTCAAATAGACAATGCAGACGTCGGCCCCTTCCTTTGCAAAGGCGATCGAGACGGCTCGCCCAATGCCGCTGTCTCCCCCGGTTACGAGGGCTACTTTGCGTTGCAGCTTGCCTGCCGGCATGTAATTGCTCACTTGATAGACCGGCAATGGATTCATCTCGGACTCAATGCCGGGCCGTTGATGCTGGTGCTGGGCTGGAAACGTTTGATCGGCAGATTGTTGTGAATCGGACATGCAAATTCCTCCTTGTTGATCTTGTATATCAGTTTGGTAAGGTATGTGGTTATCTACTCTCCATATATATCCGCAAGATGGATCATTTAAACATTCTCTTGACGGTTCTTTTAGGAAAGAGGCCCTGTCAATTATTTGCTGATTGAATGATTCGCACAACGGGTATATATACCTGTATAAATCTCATTCTATAAATAGAGAAGAAAGAGGAGGAGGAGCATGGCTGGAGACATACATAGGTCACATGCATGGACATCTTACAGCGGCTATAATCTGGCTTATTTGCTGGAGCAATACGAGGCTTACAGCGAAGATCCGCTGCAAGTTGAGGAAGAATATCGACGCTGGTTCGAAGAGGCTGGCCCCCCGCCTGCTGAGATGCAGTCTGAACGGGCAAGGGAGCTTCAAGGGAATCCGTTATCTACATCCTATCCCGAATTGGTGAAGAAAATTGCCGATCAGGCTGAGCGTACGCGATCCCTCGGGCATTTGTTCGCCCGGCTTGATCCGCTTGGCCTCAACCGTCAGCGCAATTCACTGGAGGATGAGGAGCTGGAGCTGGAGCCTTCCGATCTGGAAATGGCGAAGCAGCTTCCCGCGCATTATGTGCTGGAGCAGCCGCCTGGTTCAATTCAGCATGCGCAGGATGCGCTTGCGTATTTGCGGAAGGTCTATACAGGCACGATTGCCTATGAGTTTGCGCATATTTTTGCCAACCGGGAGCGGGCCTGGTTTCGGGAACAGATTGAATCGGAACAATGGCCGCCAGTTTTGTCCACCGAGGAGAAGAAATCGCTGCTGGAACGTCTTGTCCAGGTACATGAGCTGGAAGACTATTTGCAGCACACCTTCGTCGGTCAGAAACGGTTTTCGATTGAGGGCAACGATGTGCTGGTCCCGATGCTGGATGAACTCATCCGCTGCAGTCAGGCGGAAGGAACTCGGAAAATGCTGCTCGGTATGGCGCATCGCGGGAGGCTAAACGTCCTCGCGCATGTATTGAAAAAGCCGTATTCCACCATATTCTCAGAATTTTATTATGCCTCCGGCTCCAGTCAGTTGCAGGCGAGTCCAGATGAGGAAGAGAAAAAGCATCTCGGCTGGACGGGGGATGTGAAATATCACCTGGGGGCTTCGTGCACGTACGGGGATGATTTCGAAATCGTGCTGGCCAACAATCCGAGTCATTTGGAATATGTCAACCCGATCGTGGAGGGGATGACAAGGGCTGCACAAGAGCGCAGAGATGAAGCTGGCATGCCCAAGCAGAAATTAAATGAAGCCGTGACGGTCATCCTGCATGGCGACGCCGCCTTTATCGGTGAGGGCATTGTGCCGGAGACGCTGAATTTTAATCGGCTGGAAGGATATCGAAATGGGGGGACGATCCATTTTATCGTCAATAATGGGCTAGGCTTCACCACACAGCCCATCGAAGCGAGATCGACCCATTATGCCAGCGATGTCGCCAAAGGCTTCGATATTCCGGTTCTTCATGTGAATGCAGATGACCCTGAGGCCTGTATGGCTGCGGTTCGTCTCGCTTGTCAATATCGAAACAGTTTTCATAAGGACATTGTGATTGATCTGATCGGCTATCGCAGGCACGGTCACAATGAGATGGATGATCCATCCGCTACCCAGCCGCGTCTGTATGAGAAGGTGAATCAGCATCCGCCGGTTTCCAAAAGATATGCCGAGTGGCTGAGTAAGCAGGGCGTGCTGGATACGTCCGAGGTGAGCGGGATGAGAGAGCAGGCACAATCGAGCCTGAAAAAAGCGTACGAGGAAATGAAAGAGCTCGATCCCTCATCCTGGCGTGAGGTGCTCATAGAAGAAGGGATGTCCAAGCTGGAATCTGCATCGGCCTTTCAAGAACTGAAACAACCGAAGAAGATGTCCCTCGAACAGCTTGCCCAGTGGAATGAAGAGTTGCTGGATATCCCTGATCATATCGAAGTGTATCCCAAGTTAAGAAAAATCTTGGAACGAAGAAGAAAAATGCTGGAATCCGATGGCAAGGTGGATTGGGGACTCGCAGAAGCGTTGGCGTTTGCCAGTATTTTGAGCGAAGGGATTCCAATTCGAATGAGCGGGCAGGACAGTCAGCGCGGTACTTTTGCTCATCGCCACGCCGTTCTGCATGATATCCAGTCCAGAGAGCAGTATGTACCGCTTCAGCATCTGTCCACAGCAAAAGCCTCCTTTATTCTCTATAACAGTCCGCTATCTGAGGCGGCGGTACTCGGTTATGAATACGGGTATCAGCAGATCGCGTCGGAGGCACTCGTATTATGGGAAGCGCAGTTTGGTGATTTTGGCAATGCCGCACAGGTGATCATCGATCAGTTTATTTCTTCCGGTCTTGCGAAGTGGAAGCAGTACTCCAATATCGTGCTGCTGCTGCCGCACGGATACGAAGGGCAAGGGCCGGAGCATTCCAGCGCCAGACTGGAGCGCTTTTTGCATATGTCTGCCGAAGGAAACTGGATTGTTGCGAACGTTTCAACGAGTGCACAATATTTTCATTTATTGCGCCGACAGGCTGAGCAATCCGGCACACGGCGAGCACGCCCTCTTATCGTGATGTCGCCGAAAAGCTTGCTGCGAAGTCGAAGAGCTGCTGCGGACCCGAACGAACTGATCAACAGCTCATTTAAAAAACTCTATGAAGATCCACTGCTTGGAAGCGATCGGGAGCAAGTGACTCGCTTGATCTTGTGCAGCGGCAAGGTCGCTGTGGATCTGCAGGAGGCGATTGAGGAACACGAATCCGACTGGAGCTGGCTTCATATCGTGCGGGTCGAGCAATTATATCCGTTCCCGATGGCAGAGCTGGAAGAATTCCTGCAAGAGCTCCCCGCTCTCAAAGAAATGGTGTGGGTACAGGAGGAGCCGCAAAATATGGGGGCCTGGCGATTTGTACAGCCTCATTTGAACATACTGGCTCCTGAGGACGTGAAGGTGCAGTCCATCAGTCGTCCGCCCCGTTCCAGTACAGCCAGTGGCTACGCGGCTGTGCATGAAAATGAGCAAAAACAGATGATTGCCGATGCATTGCAGTTGAATCGAGACGGCAAGTAAAGGTCGCGATCAGGTGCGAAGAGAAACGGAAGACGGATATCACTTTTATACCGGATAGACAAGGGAGTGGGAGAAGATGGCTGAAGTAAAGGTACCGGATATGGGCGAGTCCATTTCTGAAGGAACCTTGATTAAATGGTATGTGAAAAAAGGAGATCGTGTGACGCAGGGTGACCTGCTCGCAGAACTGGAGACAGACAAGGTCAATGTGGAGATTAATGCGGAGATGGATGGGCACATCGAGGACATTCACCATTCCGAAGGCGATACGGTTGAGGTGGGACAGGTCATCGCAACGATGAGCGAAGGCTCTCCGTCCAATGCGGAATCCACAGATTCAAAGGATTCAGATGCGTCTGCTTCCGATTCACCGATTTCCGAAGAGGGATCAAGGGAGTCCGAGCAAGATAAATCCGAGGCAAATGGGTCATCAAGACCAGATCAGAACCGACAGCAGGCAGATGATATGGAAGCCTATTATGCCACCCCGTCTGCTCGCAAATATGCCAGAGAGCATGGCATCAGACTTGGCGATGTGGAGGCACGTGATCCATACGGCCGATTGAAGAAAGAGGATGTGCGGGAACAGCATCGCAAGCAGCAGTCTTCATCCGGGGCCTCTTCCTCTGAGGAGAATCAAACTGCGGAAGACCATGCTCCAAAACAAACGAGTCAAAAGCGTGATCAAGCCTCTGAATCAACATCCGCACAGGCATCTGGGCAGAAGACACAGCCTTCAAACAAGGATGGAGCCTCGCAGGATGAAGACGGCATCAAGCGCGAGCGAATGTCACGCCGGAGACAGACGATTGCCAAGCGCCTTGTTGATGCGCAGCATCAATCGGCTATGCTGACCACATTCAATGAAGTGGACATGACGGCGATCTTGGATTTGCGCAAGCGTCGCAAGGATCGTTTCCAGGAAAAGCATGATGTCAAGCTGGGCTTCATGTCCTTTTTCACCAAAGCCGTCATTGGGGCATTGAAGGCGTACCCGAGACTGAATGCCGAGATTGACGGGGAGGATATGCTGATCAAATCCTTCTATGATATTGGTATCGCTGTCTCCGCCAAAGAGGGTCTGGTCGTTCCGGTTCTGCGCGATGCGGATCGCAAAAGCTTTGCCGAGCTGGAGCAGGAGATTGCCGAATTGGCACGAAAGGCACAAGAAAACAAGCTGACGCTCAGAGAATTGCAGGGAGGCAGCTTTACGATTACGAATGGCGGAGTGTTCGGTTCCCTGCTGTCTACCCCGATACTGAATCCGCCGCAAGTAGGCATTTTGGGCATGCACAAGATTCAGCTTCGACCGATTGCCATCGATGAGGAAAGAATGGAGAATCGTCCGATGATGTATATCGCGCTGTCGTACGATCATCGCATTGTGGACGGAGCCGAAGCGGTACAATTTCTCGTTCGTCTGAAGGAACTGCTGGAAGACCCCGAAGCACTCATGCTGGAAGGATGAAAGCCTTCTCATCTCATCTAGCGAATGGTTTCATCCGATATTGATATTAGATTGCGATCAATGCCCGTGATAGACTATGAATAAGAGATGAATCATAGCTCTGATCCATAGACAACAGATCGGATAACGGGAGCTTCGGAGGGAAACCAGATGATCAAAACGAATGAACGACTCCAGACAGACGCAGATTTTGAAAATGCTGTATTGTTTAAATCACGGGTAGCGGTCTTGCAATATGGCATGACCGTAGACTATGGCGGTGTGATCCAGTCGTTGGACGCGGAATATGTGAAAATCAATGAACGTTATTACCAGAAGGCTTCGTATGAGTTCCGGGTTCGCTAAGGTCCAGGCTTGAGTACGGAACGGGTTCGATATGTAGATATGAAGTTATGCAGGATATGAGATATTTAGATACGTGGAAAGTCAGATGTGTAAATATGTAGGACAGAAGAAAGCTTGCTGCGGCAAGCTTTCTTTCTTTTGTGCCAAAACCCCTTTATAATGAAAAAACAGAAGCACAGGGTGAACTTGTAGGAGGTACAAAGTGATGAAGCAATTTTTCTCGATCTTTTTAAAAATCGTCATTCCCGCCATTCTGATTATTGCCATTTTCCAGTTTCATGTGCTCGCAGGGATCGGTGCGCTGGCCGTTTATGTCGGCATCGCGATCATCCGGCTGCGTGTACGCTGGTATGCGCTTCGCGGAAATGTCGCTTATGCCAACGGCAATGTCAAGGCAGCGCAGGAACTGCTGGACAAAGCCGCTCGTACGGGAAAGGCAGATGCCAAAATTTTGAATGGCTATGGCTACTTGCTGCTGACACAGGGACAAGTGGAAGCCGCAGAAGAATGGGTGCTGCAGGCACTGGAGAAATCTGAGAGCCGCCAGGATCAGATGAACAGCAAGATCAATCTCTCGCTTGTGCTGTGGCTGAAAGGTGAGCAGGGAAGAGCGATTCTACAGCTGAGAGAATTGAACAAGGAAATGAAAAATACGATTATTTACGGCAATCTGGGCTATTTCCTCGTTTTGCGCGGTTACCTGGAGGAAGCGCTGGAGTATAATCTGGAAGCCTACACGTTTAACGGGGAGAGTAAGACGATTCTTGACAACCTGGGTCAGACGTATTATTTGATGGGAGATATGGAGAAAGCCCAAGAGATATATCGGAAGCTGATACCGATGAAACCGACGATTGCAGAGCCGTATTACTATTACGCTTGTACGCTGGAACAGCTGGACGAGACGGAAGAAGCCATCCTGCAATTGGAACGTGCGCTGGAATATGAGGTATCGCTGATCAGTTCGATTCAGAAGAGCATGATTGAGCAGAAGCTCGAAGCGCTGCGTGCGCGTGCAACGGTACAGCTGGATAAGCAGGCAAGTGAAGAAGAGGATGGATTCGTGCAGACAGAGTCATGAGTCTTGCCTCGTCTGATTGAGTTAGGACGTTCCGTCGCGCGTGATTGAGGTTGTGTATGGTTTCAGGTGTGATCGTACAATCTAGTGGTAAGCATGGCTGACTAGAGGTGCGAAAGGGGGACATACATTGCACTCACCGATTCATCGGCTCTGGCAGGCCATCATCGTGGGGCTTGTTGCGCTGGTGTGCACGCAAGGGGTAGCTGCGGCCTGGAGCGAGCCGTATGCAGAGATCACAGGAGCGGATCGGTGTCCTGTCCAGGTGGATGTGATGATCGATGCAGGTCATGGTGGTGTCGATGGCGGAGCGAGCTATGGTCGAGTGCTGGAGAAGGATCTTAATCTGGCGATTGCCCGCAGGCTGTATCGTACCCTGCAAGAGCGAGGATACCGGACGATCCTTAATCGAGATCGGGATGTGGCGCTGAGTGAGGAGAACGAATGGCACCGGGTGTCTTCGCGCCATTTGCGTGACCTTTCCCAGCGCAAGCATTTGGCGATGACGGTGCGTCCCAAGCTTCTGTTGAGTCTTCATATGAATGTTTCCCGAGATCCGCGCGACCGGGGTCCCTGGGTGATCTATCAACACAATCGGATTAGCTATGAGGCCGCGACGATTGTCCAGCATCATCTGAATCGTCTGTATGACATGCAACAGGTGGCCCGGATGGGCAAGCCGTATTACTTGCTCAGGCAAGATCTGGTGCCGGCGATGATTGTCGAGATGGGGTTCATCTCCAATCCGCAGGATCGAAGCTGGCTGATGACGCCGCACGGACAGGAGCAGATGGCCGCCGCGCTCGGTGACGCCATGGACGAGATCTTTTATTTGATGTATTAACAAGGCATTGCCCCATTCTTGCACAATCGGATGGGGTTTTGTTATTCAATCCGGTATAATGGGGTATATAGATAGAGATGACAGCAAGAAAGACAACATGAGACAGATACGAAAGGACGTCGTACATGAAGCCGCAGCATCTTTTTTTTGATCTGGATGATACCTTGATTCATTGCAATCGATATTTTATAGATGTTCTACAATTATTTGGCGCAAAGATGGTGCACTGGTTTCAGGCTTATCAGATTCCGGCTGAGGACATTCTGAAAAAACAGGAGGAGCTGGACCTGATCGGGGTGAAGAAGCACGGATTTCTGAAGGAGCGTTTTCCTGAATCGCTGGTGGAGACCTATCATTACTTTGCAGGCGTAACAGGTCGAGCAGTCCAAACAGAAGAAGAGCATGCCCTGATGGAGCTTGGCTTCCGTGTGTATGACCAGCAGTTCGAGGCGTATCCTCATATGGAGGATGTACTGACCGAACTGGAGGAGGCAGGTCATCGTCTGTATTTATATACAGGCGGAGTGCCTGAAGTGCAGTATGTCAAAATTAAGCAGCAGGAGCTGGAACGATTTTTTGAGGATCGTATTTTCATCGTTCAGCATAAAAATATCGAAGCCCTCCAATCGATACTCGATCGCCACGACCTGGAGCCGTCGGATTGCTGGATGATCGGCAACTCGCTTCGAACGGACATCGCGCCGGCACTGGAAGCAGGCATGCATGCTGTTCATCTTGCCCGCTCCTCTGAATGGCAGTTCAATGTCATCGAAATTGAGCATGAGCCAAACGGGGCCTATTTTTCTATAGAGGCCATTCGGGAAATTCCGGATCGCCTGCACGATTGGCTAAACAACTCTCAGTCCGAATAATGGCTTCAATAGCTTGCAAGTCTGACCAAGCCGGGAGGAGGAGCATTTCATGATTATCGATGAAAAGTATATTCAACGACCCTATGGATTGAATTATGGTAATCCCGTTAATACCAATCGGGTCCAGCGCATTGCTCGTGTCCAGCGGGTGGAGAAGCAGTTTGCCGAAGAGCAGAGGGAAGAGAAGGAAGCAGCCGAACAGGAGCAGCAACGCCAGTCCTTTCAACGGGCGATGGCGAACCAGAAGGACACCATGTTGAAACGCGATGTCCATCTTCAGGCTAAGCACGATGCGGAACTGCAGGTTATGGATTCCCGTTCGGCAGAGGCCGATACGGAGGAGGAGTGGGTTCGCGTTCCCAGGGTTTACTACGATCGACTCATCCAGGAAAATGAGCAGATGAAACGTCGCCTGGAACGGATACGAGGCGCCTGGTCTTATCGATTGAACAGCCTCACCAACGGAGAATTGAGCTATCTGGTGGAGCTGAATGAAGAGGAGATCAGAAGTCTGTCTGCCTCTATGCTGTACGAAGAGCTCCAGCGTACGAAGGAGCAGGCTGCCCGTTCTTTGCCTCTGGAATCGCCAGAGGCCATCCACATCGACCGGATTGTCATCAGGAAATCGGGCGATCCTGATCCTGCCGATCCTGCCACGAACTAGACATTCGTCCATACCAAACTCCAGCCATTCGCATAACGTATAGGGTAAACGTCCAAAGGCGAATATGCGAGGAAGGAAGGGTTGGATATGGAACCGATTTATCCGATTTGTGAAGAGAAAATTCGTCCACACATTGGCAAGCCAGTGTGTGCCGTTCTTCATGATGGTACACATATTTATGGCAATGTAGCGGGCTTTGAAGGCGATCAATTGATGCTCCGCTTTGATGATCGTGTGGGGACGTACGGGGAAGCGGCTGGCGGGAAGGTCAGCTCGAAGAAAAAAAAGGCAGGCTCAGCCGGCAAATCAGCGGCAGTGAAAAATAAGGGCAAGAAGAAACAGGGACAGGCAGAGATCGCAGGGTATTATCCGTATGGTCCTTACCCGTATTACCCGGGGTATGGCGCTGGCCTGTTTGCTTTGTCGGTCGGTCTGATTGCCGCGCTGTTTGTTGCTCCTTTCTTCTTCATTTGAGTCCATTCAAAAAGCTGTGCATCGGTTGCATGCTGTCTACTCAGCAACCGGGCACAGCTTTTTTGGGTCACGTATATCATAGGTGTTATCGATTAATCCAACACGGCAGAAATATGCTCATTCGTAATCGACCAGTGCGAGGCATTCCATTCCGGGAATTTGTTCTTGATGAGCATGACTTGCGGAGATTCATGCTTCACCTTCATATCCTCGGCAATCTGATTGGAAACAGGGCGAGATTCAATGACTTTGACAAGTACATAATCGACCCCTTCATTGTCTTTGGACAGATAGTCCTCATATTCACGAAGACCGTTGGCACTAACCGGACAGGTCGTGCTGTGCTTGAACAGCAGGACAGGCTTTTGTGCGGAGCTATCCAGCACATCTTTCCATTGATCAACCGTTGTAATTTCTCTCCAATTTGCCATATAGCAATCCCTCCCACGCGATAAAGCGCACACCCTTGTTTCGCTGTGTGTGCCTGTTTATGTCATCCTGTTCAGTGTATCATATTGAAATGGGAAAACCAAAAAGACGATCAGCCATCAGACCGGAGAACGGGGATGATGACCTTTTGATCCTGATCTAGCTGGGAGAAGGGATCTCATAATCCGGCTCATCCGTTTTCTTGGTAAAAGCAATCAAGGTAATTTCCTCTCCCAGTTCCTGATGAAGCTGCTGTTCGAGCTGCTTGATCTGTTCTACGATTTCCGGGCGCTGATTCAGCCTGGCGAATGGATAGGCATCCTGGTTCATCATCTTCCCCTCCTTCTTCCTTCTGCTTAGATTCTTCGATTTGCTTGCGGGTTATGCATCTGTGTTATACTTTCAGATGAAACCTTAGTTAGCGGGGAGGAATCACGTTGAAAATCGTCTCAATTGAACCGACACCAAGTCCAAATACAATGAAATTAAATATGGATACAACCGTGGATCGGGCACGTACGTATACGCCGGAATATGCGGACAAGGCTCCGGCATACATGCAGCGTATTTTAGCCATTCCCGATGTGAAGAGCGTGTTTCAAACCGCTGATTTTATTGCGGTGGATCGCAAGCCAAACCGGGACTGGAAAGCGATCCTGAATCAGATTCGTGCTGTATTTGGTGAGCACGATACGGATAGCCACTCGGCCTCGGCAGATGATCACTTCGGTGAAGTAAAGGTCTATGTGCAGGTTTTTCGTAAAATTCCGATGCAAATTCGAGTCAAGACAGAACTGTCAGAAGTAAGAGAAACGCTCTCACCGCGTTTCGTAGAAGCTTCCATGCGTGCGGGCATGTCTTCACCAAACCTGATCAAGGAACGCAAGCTGGAAGACTGGGGTGTGCGCTACGGCGAGCCGGCAGAGATTGCAGCGGACGTTCAGGCAGAGATTGAAGCATCGTATGATGAGGCCCGACTGCATGCGCTGGAAGAACAGGCGAAGAAGGTTCAGCCAGGGGAAGAGATCGAGATTGTCCTGCAGGACTGGAGTGTGGAAGAGCTCCTACCGATTATGGACGATCCGGATTGGAGACGGCGTTATGCGGCCTTCGAACAGATGGAGCCTGTGCCTGAGATGATGCCGGTCATCAAGAAGGCGCTGCACGATGACAATGTGTCCATACGGAGACTGGCGGTCGTGTATCTGGGAGAAATCAAGGAGTACGAAGGCCTGCTGGAGCTGCTGATTGACGCTCTTCGCGATGCCTCCGCATCCGTTCGCCGGACAGCAGGCGATACCCTCTCTGATCTGGGTGATCCTGCCGCAACTGCCGCCATGTGCGAAGCGTTGAAGGACAAGAACAAGCTGGTGCGCTGGCGTGCGGCCCGCTTCCTGTATGAAGTAGGGGAAGACCATGCGCTCCCTGCATTGCGCGAGGCTGAGGATGATCCCGAATTCGAGGTCAGCTTGCAGGTTCGGATGGCGATCGAGCGAATGGAAGGCGGAGAGAAAGCGGCTGGGACGGTTTGGCAGCAGATGACACGTCTGCGGAATGAGGAATAAGGAACGGGATTTCATTAGAAGCTACTACTGAGGTGATGCAACGATGCTGAGTGGAGCTTTGCGTGCAGCCATGACGGCGATTGGCAGTGCACAATTATTGAAAATACCGTTTGAGAAGTGGCAGACCGGGCATTGGAATCCTGCTGCGGCGATATCATCAGGGGGCATGCCGAGCTCTCATTCCGCAGGGGTTACGGCTCTGGCTACGTATGTGGGATTGAAAAAAGGAATTCAGAGTGTAGATTTCGCGCTGGCCACTGTCTTCGGCCTGATTGTCATGTATGATGCCATGGGCATTCGCAGACATGCGGGCGAGATCGCCATGGAAGTCAATCAATTGGAGAAAATGGTGGAAAAGCTGGCTATCGATCATTATCGGGAGTATCATGATCAGCGTGAGCAGCAATTGAAGGAGATGCTGGGGCATATGCCACAGGAGGTAGCCGTTGGTGCCCTATACGGCACGCTCGTAGGCGGACTGTGTTATGCTTCACATCGGTTGGTGGCAAGATGCAAATAGGCGACAACGAGTGAGAGTGAGTGAATTCATCCATGGAACAAGTCATCAGGGTACAAACACAGGAAGAACTGGATGCCTGCTTGCGCATCCGCCAAAAGGTATTTGTCGAAGAACAGCAGGTACCAGCCGAGCTGGAAATTGACGATTGGGATGCCTCTGTGACCGTCTGCCAGCATGTGCTGATGAAGCTGGACAGCCAGGCTGTGGGGGCAGCCCGATACCGGCCCTATCCCGATGAGCCGAAGCTGGCCAAGTTGCAGCGATTTGCTGTGCTTAAGGAATACCGGGGCACAGGCCTGGGTCGCAAGATGCTGGAGAAAATGGAGCAATATGCACAACAGGATGGATACGATGGCATGATTCTGGATGGACAGGTCAGAGCCCGTCCCTTTTATGAGAAGGCTGGTTATGCACCCGTATCGGAAGATATATTTATGGATGCGGGCATTCCACATATTCAAATGGTCAAACGGTTCTGAGGGTTCTGAGCGGTGTCTGCTGAATAAGCTGCCTGCTTCACGGGCAATCTATGCGGTATCCCGTGAAGAATGGAGGCAAATCGATATGCACGATCAAAGAGAGCAATTTATAGCCGTGCAAAAAAACAGCGATGGCGACCTGACCGCCTTCAAGACCTCGACAGGACGCATGTTGAATTATGAAGAGGCTCTGCAGGAAGTCCAGTCCGGTATGATCGCAGGGGTGAATGTCTTCAAAGGCAAGGACGGAGAGAGATATATCCGCGGTGATGCTGACGGCGACCCTAGCAATAACCTCGATCAGCTTCCTGGATTTGAATAACGAAATTTGAATAACGAGTTTTCAGGCCATGTCTCGCTTTTTCCTCACGTTGAGGGAGAAGCGGGACATGGCTTATTTTCGTGTACCGCCACAAACAGTTCGACATCAGTGTGGTCATCAAATAAAAGCTGTTTCAGATCATGGACCTCAATCATCTCTCCTGTGAGGGTAAGACGGTGCTGACTGGCAAACGTCTGAACCGTATATGGCCATTTGGCATCGTCCAGTACCTCACTGTCCCTTTCTTCGATGTTCGTGAAAGTGAAGGCAGCTTTTGGACAATGGAAGTGAATGAACGTTCGAACAGGGTAGATGAAATCTTCATCCTGCTCGACTTCGAAATAGGTGGTTTCCTTTTCATTTTCCGCTGATTCGTCTGATTCACCATCAAAAGAGGACAGGTACACAAGCTGTTCCTGTTCCGTGTCCAGAATCGTGTATTGGGATCTCGGTTTCGCTTCGAGAGCTTTCAGTTTGAACGTCTTTTGTACCATTTTATATTGAAAAGGGGTGATTTTCTCCATTTCACATGCCTTTAAGAGCTTGTTTCTTTGATGTGTTTTCGTTTGAATCTCCGCTTCGAGGAGTTGAATGCGGGACTGGAACGAGGCTTTTCTGCTCTTTGCATCGTGCGTATGAAGCCATTCCCTGATTTCGTCCAGACTGAATCCGAGGCTTCGCATCAGGTTAATGCGATAGAGCTCGTAATAATCTTCGTCTGAGAAGACATGGTATTGATTGGCACTCCGTTCCGCTTTTAGCAAGCCTTTCTTCTCCCAGTGTCTGATCGTGTCCTTGCTAATGCCGATCCATTCACTCAATTGTCCCATTCGGTACGTTTTCTTTTTGGTCATGGTGTGACTCCATTCATTTTTTGTCATCCAATTTGCCAGTTGACTGTGGACTTGGTCTACCCTTTATCATTCATCTTAGCACAACCATCCCATTACTTACTGACAAAAGGAGCTGGTTACATTGAATCACCATGAATACTGGGAGCACTATTACCGACAGCACGCGAATCCATGGACAGAACCGGATGAAGCGGTGGTGCAGTGGGCACAACAAAGGCCCCATAGCGAGAAAACAGGGAAGGCCATTGATCTTGGAGCAGGAGAAGGAGGGAATAGCATATGGCTGGCGGAGAACGGCTGGCAGGTCACCAGTGTAGAGATGGCTTCGTCTGCGATCGAAGTCATTGAACGGGAGTCTGAACGAAGAAAGCTTAGCATACAGACTTTTGCAGGAGATATGAGAAAGCTTGACCTGCGTGCTTCATTTGACTTCATCCTCCTGTCGTATATTCATTTCTCGCCAGCGGATCGAAAGGCGCTCTTTCATACCTGGATGCCCCGCTTAGCGGCTGGCGGCGTATGGATGTACCTGGGGTTCTGGAAGGACCGGGATACGTTGCCGGAGTGGGCAGACCCAGAGGAATTCCCCCATGCTTCACAGATTGCGTCTGAAATGCAAATGCATGAGAATATGGTCGTGCTGGAAGCGTCGGATACTAGAAAGTGCATTCCTGTTGATCATGATCAACGTTATTTTGAAGGAAGCATCACAAAAGTGATTGTAAAAAAAGAAGGTTTCTGAACCTTCTTTTTTTGTACGATCCCTGATCAACGATCCCTGATCATCTATTCCTTATATGATTTTCTCATATTCTTCTCTTATCTAAATTTCATACCGGTAGGTCTGGCCGCGTTCCAGGAAGGTCATGCTGCCGGTTTTGCCTATGAAGTCAGGCTGTTCATCTCCGTAATGCATAAGCTGGATGCAGCTCTGGATAGAGGCGGGCAAGGACAACAGTTCATCCAGCGTCGTGTGGACAGCTCCTTGACCAGTCAGCTGACACTCATGAAGAATATATTCGGTACCCTCCTGATGCAGTTGCTGAAGCAAATCGGGGGCAAACGTCATATCGGCACTGTAAAACAGTTTCTGATTCCATAAGAGCGAATAACTGTCCTTGCCGGGAATGTGGTCGGTGTGCACCAGGGTGAGATCGAGTCCATCAGTTAGTGAAAACGGGGTGCCAGGCACTAGCGGCTGGACTTCAAAGAAATCTGCCAGGCTGCGGTGCTGCTGATCCTCGAGGCCGGCACGCAGACAATGCTCCCAAAGTGGGGTGACCAAGGTGTCGGCGATATACAAGGTGGGTTTAGCCGACGAACTGAACTTGCGCCGGAAGGCCAGTTCCTCCAGACCGCCTACATGATCTGCATGCAGATGGGTGACAATGACGCCCTCTAATTGTTCAAGTGGCTGTTGCAACTGGTGCAGTGCCATCATGGCCGTATGTCCACAGTCGATGAGCAGTTTTTGCTGGTCAGGCAGTTCCAGGAGTGCGTTGTTATTGCCAAATGACTTGGAAAAAGCACTGCCGGTTCCCAGCATCGTAAGTTGAAGCAACACGATGACATCCTCCTTCTGATTCGAAAAGGGGTATAGGCTTGGTTCTTCTTTATCTCATTCTATATAAAAGGCTGGTTTCCTTCTGTTTGTTAGACTTTTCCATCTCACAGGGTGTGTGAAAACAGACAGGATTATGCACGAAGAGGAAATAAACCGGTTTATAATCCGATCAAGAAATCGCAAGGGGATTAAACATAGGAATTGGAGGAGGTAGAGGACTCAACATTTTTCTCGCGCATCGCTTGAATAATGAGGCCATCAAGCTCCTGACTGATGGAGAGTACCTCGGGATGCATGAAATCATAGGCATGTTTTTGTGCGGTGTCCTCGAGTTGCAGTTTCAAGCACTTGATTCGCTTTTGCAGGCCAATCTGTTTGGTCATAGCGCTCTTCCTTTGTAAATGATTCATGAATAAACGGGGACATTATATTTATCATACAATACTTGTGGTGACAGAAGGAGAAAATCGAAGCACTTGAATTGTTGTTGAAATCTGTAAAAAGCTATAATATAATCTAAAACTTTAGGGTGTCTTGTATACTACTAGACAAACGAACAAATGTTCGTATATAATAATGGCTAAGATACATCGTTCAATGAGATGGGAGCATGACACAATATGAATGCATATCCCGACTGGAATATCCATGATTACATGGTAACTCGTTATTTGATGAAAGCCATGGAGCGTGATCGCACAGACGTACAGACCTTTAAGCTGGGCAAAGTATGGAACTTCTGGATGGATGGCCTGATCCATAAGGTGGAGCAGCAGCACATTCAGGTGAAGAAAAACCTGAGGGCGGCTGGCTGCAAAATCGTGCTGGAGGAAGTGATGGACAACCGCATGATCCATGTCATGTATGTGCATCGCGGGTATGAGCATCATTGCTATATGATGCCAACGGTTCTGAAGGGAAAATGCGAGGAACGGCTCCGGTCACTGCTATCCACCCAGACAGCCGGATTTCCCGGGGAATCGCAGCATTCTACAACATCCAACAATACTGCCCGCTCTACTTCCTGAATCCTGTAACATCTCAATGATTTTTAATTCTTCTGCATGCTTCTCAATTCTTCGTAATGTTTCACATTGCTCTTCATGTTCCGTGCTTCTGAAGGGTGCCCTTTCACCGAATGAACAGCCCTCGCATATACTGGTCATCGTGAAGGCAGGAGGTGACGGCAATGGACATTCAATGGAAGGGAAACAAATATACGAATTTCAGCAGCAGACAAGGGTACGTGCCCTTTGTTATCGTCAATCACATTTCTGTCGGTTCCATGTCCAGCATGGATGCCTGGTTTACGAGTCCCGAGAATCGGGTGTCATCGGCGCATTTTGGCGTTTCCAGACAGGGAGCGATTCATCAGTACGTAGACATTGAACGAATGGCCTGGACACAGGGAATCCCGGACAAACAGATTCCGCGAGCCACGGCGCAAGTTGTGCAGAAGATGGGGGTTAATCCCAATCTGTACGCGGTCTCGATCGAGCATGAGGGAAAGGTGGGCAACCTGACAGAGGCTCAATTCGAGGCTTCGGTCTGGCTGCACCGGTATATCCAGGATCGTATATTCGATCAATGGCAGCGATCGTTTCCGCTCGATACGTATCACGTCATTGGACATGACCAGGTGAATCCGTCCGGCAAGCCCTATTGCCCGGGACCTCAGTTTCCGTGGGAGCGACTGTATGCGGCGTTGGGTCAGGTAGACCGTGTGAAGGAGGAGCAGCTAATGGAGGACATCAGAGAGCGAATGGCGGAGCTTGAGAAATGGCATGAAGAGCTGTCTGGACAGGTGCGCGCGCTGGAGCGTCTGCATGCCTTGCCCCAGGTGCCGGAATGGGCGAGTGAAGCCGTCGATGCAGCGGTGAAGCAAGGGCTGGTATTAAATCCGGAGCAGAGCTCCTATGATTTTTACCGTGTATTGACGATCCTGCATCGCAAGGGATTGATCTAGCGCATCCCGCATCGTGAGGGATGCATCTGGTCCATATAGCAGGCACAGAAGAGGCAGTCTGAGGTCAGCAGGATAAGCAGAGGAGAAGGGACTCGCGGGTCGATAATCCGGGATAGCCATCTCGGATTTTTTTGTGGGAGACCGCAACTTCAGAAGCGGGAGGGAGTATACATGTACAGGTAAAGATTTGGAGGGTGCGAGAATGAAGTTACGCAAAATGATAACGGTGGTCTGCCTGCTGGCCGTGACGACCACGACTTCTGTATACGCCAGCGATGTGTATGAATGGTTCAAGGCAAAAGAAGTAAAGGTGTCCGTCAATGGCAGTGGACTGGATTCCAAAGGATATTTGACAGAAGATGGGAAAACCTATTTGCCTCTGAGAGAAATTACGAATACGCTTCAGGGAATTGTCGTTTGGGATGCACAGAATCAGACCGTCAAAATCAACAAACCGAATGTACATATCTCTCTTTTATATGTGAAGGACAACAAAAATCTGGTGCCGTTCGGGGATGTCGAGAAGGGCAAGCATGAATTTGTCATCTTTACACAGGTGGACAGCCTGTACACCCGCGTCAATGCGATCAAAACGGTCGTGGAGGATATTTACGGCAAAAACATTTACACCTATGAGCATGATATTCAAAATCCCAAGGAAAACTTTTATGTCACCACGCCGTCCATTCAGGTAGACTTCAAGCATATCGGCAAATATACCGTGAAGCTGTACATGAAGCAGGATGGAAACAGTTCGTACTCCCTGGTGTCAGAGCGAGTGATCCGGTCCTTGGCTCCTTGATCCCTTGAAGGGAATGGGGCAAGCGTTTGATTCTCTGCGCTGCATTTGCTACCATGAGGTGGACTGAACCATTCCAATACAGAAATGAGGATTTAAATCAATGAGCGAAAATCATGAGAATGAAGAACAGTTCTCTGTCATGATTCCCGACGAAGAGGGAAATGAAGTCGAAATGCTAATCGTAGATTCATTTGAGGTAGATGGTTTGCCTTACGCTGTCCTGCTGGAAAAGCACGACATGGATGCGGATGCGGTCATTTTGAAGCTGACGGAAAAAGACGGAGATACGTATCTGGAAGATATCTCGGACGATGCTGAATGGGCAAAAGTCGAAGCAGCTTACAACCAACTGGTCGATGATCAGGACGAAGTGTAAGTGATAAAAAAACAAGTCGTCGTTACCTCCATAGCGGATGGGCACGGCGACTTGTCTATTTTGGAGAAAAAGTAGCACTATCGCGCTATTTGCGTGGATTAAAATACATCGTACGTCCGTTGAAAAGCTGCAGCTCGGCCTGCAGTTTTTTGGCTATGTATTTGCACAGTTCATTGGCCTTCGCCTTATCCCCATGCGTGGCTCCTTCTGGCAGGACGACCTGAACGTAATGAAGGGGTTCTTCATCCCGTTCTTCTGTATCCGTACCAAGAACCATATACCGGTACTTCTCATTCTTCCCTTTTAAATAGAACCAGCGGTTCTCCCCTTCCGTCTTTGTTTCAATCGTGTACGGAAAAGCAGCTTCCTCATACGTCCATCCAAGTTGCTTGCCGGTTCGCGTCGTCTGCTCCTGATATTGATAGAGCTGTTCCTTCAATTCATCAAGTGATAGAGAAGAAACCCCAGACCCTTTTACAAAGCGAATAAATGCACTCTGACTCAAGACGTTCACCACCTTCGTTTCATACGTTCATGATAGCATGCTTCTATGCCGATGACAACGAATCCGCACGCTCTCGTTCGATATTTCGCCATAAAAAACTGTGAGGCTCCGAATAGCTATAACATCATAGCATATGCTATATTATAGCTAGATTTGTATAAATTTTCTGAAAATTTGGGATAAAGGAGGAACTGAGATGTTTGAAACCTTGTATCACGTTTCAGAGAGAACGCAGGTCGATTTTATTGGCGCTGCATCAGAGAATGCACGATATGATCTGGCTATTGTCTACACACGCAATTTCTTCGACAAACCGATTGTGATCTGCCTGCAAACAGGAAAATCACTGCCGCTTAGTCAGGAGGATTTGCAAGAAGACCTGATTGCCCGTACGTTTCGTCTCAAGCCGGCAGAGGCAGCCGAAATTTGCATGCTGCTCCATGAAAAGCTGCCATTGATGTCAAGCAGAGAGCAATATGCCTGAGTAAATGATTGCGAATATAGCATATGCGATGATGATGATGTTGCATGGGCACATAGACACATCAAAGCCCCTTGGCTGAACGACCACAACCGCTGTGGCCGAATAGCAAGGGGCTTTGTCATGCCCGGGATTAAAAAATCGCGGACGTCTCTACAATGACCTTGACCATTTCAATGTTTTTGTCTTCAGGACCTTGGACAGGAAGACCAACTTCCAGATGCTCGATGATATAATCGATATTTTCCTGCGAGATGACTTCACCCGGCAACAGAATCGGAATGCCTGGCGGATAAACCATAATAAATTCGGCAATAATCCGTCCCGCTGCTGCCTTGAGCGGGATGATCTCTGTATCGGCATAGAAAGCGTCCCGTGGTGACAGCGACAGATGTGGAATCTCCGGGGTTTTGACCCGAACCTGATTAGCTTCCTTCAGAATGAAATGCTTGCTGGCGATTTCCTGCATCGCCTGAATCAGGGTATCAATCGTCTCCTGCGTATCGCCAGGCGTGACGATACAAAGGATATTGTACAGATCGCTCATTTCCACTTCGATGTTGTAAGTTTCACGAAGCTGATTCTCGACTTCATAACCCGTTATACCGAGCTGCCTTACATGAACCGTCAGCTTGGTCGGGTCAAAGTCATAGGTGGCTTCTTCCCCCAAGATTTCCTCACCGAAGCAGTACAGTCCATCGATTTCGTTCATTTGCTGGCGTGCATAGGCAGAGAGCTCCAGAGAGCGCTGGGCCAGTTCACGCCCCTGAAGGGCCAACTGCTTGCGAGCCGTGTCCAGAGAGCCGAGCAGCAGATAAGAGGTAGAGGTCGTCGTCAGCATGCTGATGATCGCCTGTACCCGTTTCGGATTGACACGCCCTTCCTTCATATTGAGTACCGAGCTTTGTGTTAACGAGCCGCCCAGTTTATGTACACTGGTTGCAGCCATGTCTGCGCCTGCCTGCATGGCGGACAGCGGAAGTTCCTCATGAAAGTGAATGTGTACGCCATGAGCCTCGTCCACGAGCACGGGCATGTCGTAGCTGTGCACCAGATCGACAATGGCTTTCAAGTGCGTGCAGATACCAAAATAAGTCGGATTGATCACGAGCACGGCTTTGGCGTCCGGGTGCAGCTCCAGAGCCTTGCGTACGGCCCGAAGCGTAATACCGTGTGCAATCCCCAGCTTTTCATCCATTTGTGGGGAGATGAACACGGGTTTTGCTCCAGCAAAAATAATGGCGGACAAGACCGATTTGTGTACATTGCGCGGAATGATGATTTTGTCACCTTCCTTGCATACAGACATGATCATCGTCATGATCGCGCCGCTGGTGCCCTGGACGGAGAAGAAGGTATGGTCTGCGCCAAAAGCGGCAGCAGCCAGTTCCTGGGCTTCCTGAATAATGCCGTGCGGCTGGTGAAGATCATCCAGAGGTGCTATATTGATAAGGTCGATGGAGAGCGCAGGATCACCGATAAATTCCCGGAACTCATTCTCCATGCCGACCCCTTTCTTATGTCCTGGAATATGAAACTGAAGCGGATTGCGCCCTGCATGTGCCTTGAGGGCTGTAAATAAAGGTGTGCGGCTCTGATCCATGGTGTGCACATCGTTCCCTTCGCTAAAAATTAAACAAGCAGAGTATAACAAAAATAAGCATCGATTGCCATTAAATTTTAGCTTGTCTATGATCCTGTTGACACATACGTGAAAGTTTTGTTGAAAAGTTGTATTCCGCCAGAAAAAAAAGGTAAGATAGAGCGTGAGTTTAACTTTACGGCATCATAGATCCAGCGAATCACCCTCGCCTGACAGGTTGCTGCAAGGCATGCAACTGAGATAGAGAGAATAGCTTGAGGCATCAAATAGGAGGCAACCGTTCGTATGAAAAAGCAGCTTGGAACCATTATGGTTCTACTCATCACCGTGTTTTTGGGATTTGCCATCATTATACCGGTCGTACCTGAAGTCCTGGAAGGGCAGGAGTTTCATCTCGGACTGCTGCTGGCCTTATACTCGGCCGCTTCGTTCCTGATGTCCCCGATATGGGGTCGCATCTCTGATCGGGTAGGCCGAAAGCCGATTATCATGATCGGAACGATTGGCTTCAGCATTAGTTTCCTGATCTTCGGGATCGGGATTGAATCATTGACCTGGATGTATGTGTCGAGAATTTTGGGTGGCCTGTTCTCGGGCGCAGTGACTAGCTCTGCGGTAGCTTATGTGGCAGATATTACGACCGATGAAAATCGGACGAAGGGGATGGGACTGGTCGGCATGTCTATCGGCCTTGGCTTTATTTTCGGGCCCTTTATCGGGGGCGCCTTGAGCCAGTTCGGCTATGCCGTTCCGTTTTATGTATCCTCTGTGCTCTCGCTGGTCATCTTCGGTTTCGTGGCCAAGTATGTGACCGAGTCGCTCACCTCCGAGGAACGAGCAGCGCGGCACAAGAAGAAAGGCTCCTTTAAACAGGCCTTTGCCGGTCGGATGAAGTATTTGTACATCATGGGTTTTCTGGTGGCTTTCACGCTGGCAGGATTGGAGAGTACGTTCCAGTTTTTCCAAATGAGCAAGATCGGGATCACGCCTTTTGGCGCCGGCGGGATGCTGGCGATCAGCGGCGTTGTGGGCGCCTTTATTCAGGGCGGTGTTATTCGCAGATATGCGAAGAAGGGACAGGAAACCTCGTTTATCTTGGCCGGGATTTTGCTCTCAGCTGTTGGATTCTTCTTGATTCTCTTCTCCACCAACTATGTAACCGCCACAATCTTCCTCTGTGTATTCAGTGCAGGGAACGCGTTGCTCAGACCGTGCATTACCTCGCTCATTACGCAAAAAACACCGGTCAACCAGGGCGTGGCCACAGGCTTCAGCTCCTCAATGGATAGCTTGGGCCGGATTACGGGGCCTTTGTTGGCAACCGGATTGTTTGAAATCAATATCGAGCTGCCTTTCATCTGGGGCGGCATTATCTGCCTGTTTGCTCTCAGCTTCCTGTACGGATATTTGAAGCAGGACCGCAAAGAGTTGACCGAACCGGTATAGAGCAGAATAAAAACACGGAGGAAGCAGTTAGGCTGCGACCTCCGTGTTTTTGTTTGCGTCATGTGATTGACAGCCTTCCAGCTATCGCGATGATGTTCCGAAATACGTATCCAGGTAAGATTGCCATTCCTCTAAGGAAGAGAGAGGTATTTTCGTCTTGTGGCCCTGATCCGTTCGGGTGAAAGTATGAAGAGAAAGCGAGATTTTTCCTGTTTCCGTCACTTTGCTAATGAGCTTGTTTTGCTTGAAGCGGGTATTCGGCTCTTGTTCATAGTAGCGACACATCGGTAAAAAGACGTCGAAGCTGACAGGTTCCAGATGAACCTTCATCTCGGGTTGCCATTGCTGCTCGTCTTCCGGATTTCCGCTGAGCGGCTGTTTCTGCAGGCACCATGTAGCGGGATCGGCAGACTCGTTGGACAGGGGAAGGAACCGAAAATGTCCATGCGGATCTAAAATCGGCTTCGATAATCGCAAGGGCAGCGGATAGGTAAAGACGCCGCCCGTTCCGACATCACAGAGCCACGATTGCCCTTCTACGTCCACCTTCAGGGCAGCGTGGGAATGTTCGGGATTCCAGGTCTGCGCGCTCTCATTCCAGAATGAGGTAGACAGGTAGGATACTTGAAAGGAGAGGGCTTCTAGCGCGCTTTTGAACAGCGGATTGACCTCGAAGCACAGACCGCCTTCCCCGTTCAGGGCTTGCTGCAGAAAAGCAACCGGATTCAGCTGAAACGGCTGGCCTTCATACAGGCGAAAGTTTTCGAACGGAATGGATTTCATATGTGCTCGGTGCAACTGACGAAGCAAAGCGACAGAAGGCTGTCGCTTTGCTTCATGCTGGAATGCCACGCCGATTCGCTTCAAATACGCCTCCAAGCGGGCAGGTTCCAGTGGCGAAGATGTCAGGCTATTCATTCAGGCTTTAGTCCTTTCGTAATAAATTGAACCGTCCATTCAATTTCCTGTTCGTCATGCCAGTCCAGTTCCGGAAGCAGGATGAAACGGGAAATTAAAAAGCCGAATATGGAGCCTACTGTAAATCTTAATACCGCAGAGGAAGGGAGATCGATAATTTCCCCTTTCTGCTGGTAATAGACCACGGCGTTTGTTAATTTGCTTACCACCTGCTTCGATACGATATCCTTGTATTCCTCTCTCAGATCCGGATGAAAAGGAATTTCCTGCAGCATGATTTTCAGCATGGGCAAGTTTTTTTTGGCAAATGCGAGACGGTTGATCAAGATGGCCCGCAAGAAATCCCCATACGTTTCATAACGCGATTCCAGCACTTTGTGAAAATCTCTCAGGACGAAGGGCGCAATGAATTTGGCCATGACCGGTGTGACGATGGAGAGCAGCAATTCCTTTTTGGTTTTGTAGTGGCGGAAGATGGTTCCTTCCGCTACGCCTGCGCGCTGGGCAATTTCACTGGTCGAGGAAGCTGCATAGCCTTTCTCGGCAAATACTTCGATCGCGGACTGCAATATTTTCAGCTGCTTCTGCGTTTTTTTGTCGTTCTGATCGATTTGGGAAGAGAGTTCCTGCAACCATTCGGCCAGATCATCCGGCTCACGCTCGTCTGAGCGTGAAACGATGCTGTTGCGGGTTGAGGACGCTGCTTCCTTGTTGTCGTTCTCTCGAGACGCATCCGGCGTCATATTCATTCACACCCTTTCCATGACTCGGTCTCATAGCCTCATAGCGAGGCACCAGAATTTATAGCTTGCGATGCTTGCGCAGGGCAAAGATATTTGCCGTCATGAAGACAAGTGAGAAACCGAGCAAAAACAACAGGTCTGTCGCAATTTCGGCAAAGCCGTTTCCTCGAATCATGACTTCGCGCAGCGCATCGGCTGCATAACTGAGCGGGATGACATAACTGATGGCTCGCAGCCAGGCATCCATACTGTCCAGATTGAACAATCCGGAGAAAAACACCTGTGGCACCACCACTAGCGGTATAAATTGTATCATTTGAAATTCGTTTTGGGCAAATGCGGACAGGAGCGTGCCGAGTGTCAGCGCTGTTAATGCTAGCAGCAAGGTGATCAGCAGGACATACCAGAACGAACCCACCATCATCATATCGAGGATGCTGACGGAGAACCAGGCAATCAGGGCGGCTTGCAGCAGCGTGAATAGCCCAAATCCGCCAATATATCCAAACACAATCTCACTGCGACGGATCGGGGAAGCGAGCAATCGTTCCAGTGTACCGCCCGTTCGCTCTCTTAGAAATGAAATACCGGATATTAGGAAAACAAAGAAAAAGGCGAAGAATCCGACGAGCACCGGACCAAAATAGTCAAAGGAAGCCATGTCGCTTGAACCGTGCAGATAGGAAATAGCCGAGTCCAGATCAACGCCATTGGAGCCGGATTGCTGAAGGACCGCTTGCACGGACATCATGACCGACTGATTCACGGACGGATCGCTGCCTTCGAGCAGGATGGCAGGCACCCCATTCTGGAAGCTGAGAATCGCGTCCAGCTCCTGTTCAGCCAAGAGCGCTTCCGCTTCTTGGAGGCTGTCGTGTGCATACACGTCTGCGCCTGTTTCTTCCAGTTGAGCCGTGAAAGGGGCAGGGAGGTCCATGACCGCGATTTGCGGACGGTAATCCCCCTGGAATACGAGAGACATGAGAAACAGGATACCGAGGGGAGCCAGCAGCATCAAGGCCAGGGTCCGTTTATCCCCGATGAATTGCTTCAGGATACGGATGACAAGTGTACGGATTCTCATGATGCATTCCCTCCATTTCCGAATATAAGAAAGGCTTCTTCAATCGAATCGCTGTCAGCCTTCTGCATCAGTTCTTGTGGACTGCCAAAAGCAGTCAGGTGTCCGGCTCTCAAAAAACCGAGCAAATCACAATGCGTCGCTTCATCCATCACATGAGTCGTTACCAGGATCGTGACCCCTTCTTCTGTGCACAGTCGGTTCAGCTCCTTCCAGATCGACTTGCGCAAGATGGGATCGATGCCTACGGTCGGTTCGTCCAGAATGAGCAAGGATGGGGAATGCAGCAAAGAAATGGCAAGCGACAGTCTACGCTTCATCCCGCCTGAATACTGATGAATTTTCTTGTGAAGATGCTCACTCAGGTTAACCAGGCTCATCACTTCTTCGATTCTGGCCCGAAGTGGCTTTCCGCGCAGGCCATACAACTCACCGAAAAAAATCAGATTGTCGAGGGCACTCAGTTCATTGTACAGCGCATCTGATTGTGCCATATACCCCAGCTTGGAAAGCATCTGGAACTGCGGCATTTTCTCTCCCATGACATGGACGGTCCCTTGGGAGGCCGTGTCGATGCCGGCAATCAGTTTGACGAGGGTGGTCTTGCCAGATCCGGAAGGACCCAGCAGTCCGCAGATTTGCTGGCGGGGAATTTGCATGGAGATGTCATGCAGCACTTGCTGCGTACCGAAGCTTCGATTCACATGAGACAGTTTAATCCACACTTGCGATTCCATATTACGCATGTTTAGCACCTCTTTTTGTTCATCATGTAATTAAAGTGAGTAATCACTCATTTATGTATAGCATAAAGGATGATATCAAAAATGTAAAGTGAGTAATCACTCATTAATTTAAATAAAACTCGACTTTTTAGACTATTTGGTCTAAAATGATAAATAGAAACCATCAAATGTGTTGCATTCGTTCAGTGTAGGGAGTCATGGACTGAAGGAGGAGAGTCGAAATGCAAAAGCTGTTGGTAGCGGGAGCAAGCGGATATTTGGGAAGATATATGGTGATGGAGTTGAAGAAGGCGGGCTACTGGGTGAGAGTGCTCGTCCGGGATGCAGAGGCACTGAAACGGGGAGGGCATGATGATGCGCCCGCCGTGTATGGACAGGCCGATGAAGTGTGGAAAGCCGACTTATTGCGTCCAGAGACGATGAAACAGGCTTTTGAAGGGATGGATGGGGTGTTTTCTGCTGTGGGCATGACGAGGCAGAAAGGAACGGCGTCATTTATGGATATTGACTATCAGGCCAACTTGAATTTGCTGAAGCTGGCCGAACAATATGGAGCAGGTTATATGATGTATGTCCATGCTCATGGAGCGGAAGGCTGCAAGTCTCAGTTGATTCGAGCCAAGCAGCGGTTTGTAGAACAATTGAAGAACAGCCCCATTCCTCACCTTGTCATTCAGCCGACCGGCTATTATTCGGATATGTCGGAGATGCTGAAAATGGCTCGAAAGGGGACGGTCTATTTGATTGGAAAGGGAGAGCACCGGATGAACCCGATCCATGGTCGTGATCTGGCGGCCTTTTGTGTGCAGTGTCTGACACCGTTCTCAAGCAGCAGTGCGTCCAAGGGCAAGCCTGCAGATGGCGGAGTGTACAGTGTTGGAGGGCCTGAAGTGTATACGTATCGACAAATGGCAGAGTTGGCAAGGGAGTCCTCCGGTCGCAATGGGAAAATAGTGTCTGTGCCCGTTTGGCTATTAAAGAGCCTGTATCCGATTTTGTGGCTGTTTAGTCGGAAGCGATATCATTTGCTGCGGTTTTTCTTGTTTGCGATGACGCATGATGTGGTGGCGCCGACTCACGGCAGCCAGACACTAGAAGACTATTACCAATCCTGGACAGAGAAAGGAACAGCGAGTGATGAAGAAGTCTCAGCGAACGAAACAAAGACTGGTTGAAGCCGCCATCCGGGTCATTATGCGGGAAGGGATCGAGCATGTTTCAGTGAATCAAGTGATTGAAGAAGCGGGGAGCAGCAAGGGGAGTTTTTATTATTATTTTAAGGATCTGGATGCTTTGCTCCAGGCAGCTTTCTTGTACAACCTGGAACGAAGCCTGCAGGATTTCTCCATCGAAGCAGATAAATCCATGCAGGAAAATCTTCGTCTTTTCGGGCAATATCTGATTGACAGTGCAACAGACAAGAGGTCGGAGCTGGCCATGATGTTTCTGTGGATTAGCAAATGCTATCAGGATGATGGCTTGCGGGCCTCATTTGCGAAGATGCAATCTTCAATTGTGGACCACAATTCGGTGACGGAGCAGTTTGTCCGTCAATACGAACTGTCTGCAGAGAAACTGCTCATGCTCGACATGGCTGTGCTCGGGCTGCTCGTCCATGCGATGATGCTCGAAGACAGAGAGCAATTGCTGTCTGTCTGGGTTCGTCTTAGTGAGGCGATATGCCAACTCCCGTAGTCTTCCTAGCGAGATTGATCGCGGTTGATGCGGTACGGAAAGGTCAGACGGGCAATCCAACGGTAAGCTTGTAGATGGGAAGCAATTGTGTATAGGTCGCTTTGATGGCAGCCAGCAGCTTGTCCCCATCTTGTACCGTTTCATCTTGCGGAGAATAATGACGTCCGATAAGCAATTCCGCCTTTTTCACACGTTCGAAACGGAGGAGATGATTTTTCAAATCCTTGGATGTCAAATCTTTGGCTCGAACCGATTCCTTTTTCATATGATCAAAAGAGAGCACATCTTCATCTCCCAGTACCTCTTCAAGCAAAGCCTGTTGCTGTCGAATCTGCTTGGCCATCCGCTTTTTCTCAGGAAGCTCATAAATATATGCCAGCCAGACAAACAGATGATCATCAAACAGTCCCACCTGGAAATGGGGATGCTGCTTATACCCACGTTTGTTATGACAAAAGGCCATCCAGGTATCCTTGGGTGGATTGACGGTTCTTCTGGCGTGCTTGGCGATATGCACATGCATCTCCTGCCCGGTCAGAACGGACAAATCATCGACCAGCGCCTCTCCAATGGCCTGAAACTTCGGTTGTATGCGAGATTGTATCGCTTCCATTCTCTGCTCAAGACCTTCAATATGAAACGTATCAAAATCAATGGGTGCAAAACCTTGAAACATGATGACGTACCCCTCTCTGAAATCCGATATATCCATACTCTGTTATTCTTTAAAACGATCCATTCCTGTTTTCAGATTATAGCATAAGACACGCTGCAACATCACACATGACAATAGAGCATCGGATGGTAGCGGCATCCGCATCCTTTTCATAATGTCAATCCATTGGGATTTTCTTGCCGTCTTTTTCGAACAGATAGCAGAATGACCATTTTTATGTGCTCAAATTATAGCATCATTCATGCGAAATGTAAGCAATTCAGACATTTTAAAATCGATGATTCAAATCGACGGAGATGCGTGTACATAATAGACAGGATAGGCGATCGACCAATTTGCGTAAATTGTGAAATGAACGTAAAAAAATACATGAATTGCAGTTGCGTAAACATATACATCATTATAAGATAAGAGGAGGAACAACTTTTCAGACAATTCTGTAAAATCCTATACCAAGGAGGGATTGCCGTGAACCAAGGTTATAATATTGAATACAGTCAATTGGAGCTTCGTTTTGACCGCCGGCGAATCCAGGATTTTATTGGACAGTTAATAAAAGAAGATTATTCGTTGTATTGGAATGAGGATGCGCAGCAATTCAGCATTGTGATTCGCTCTGGAAAACAACTGGTGAAACTGAAGTTTGAACGAGCAGGTGCGCGGTACAAGATGATCGGGAATTATTCACTGGAGGATGAGAAGCTGGCAGGCATATTGGAGAAATTGATTGGAGAGTCAAGAGGGCATGCAGTCGTCAAACGATATCGCAATAAGCAAGTTCAGATTGACAATATTTTGTTTGGAGAAGTGATCAGATCGATCGAGGTGCCTCAGCAAGAGACCCGCGTGATGACGCAAACTTATGCCCCCATCATCACGGCAGATTCCGTGATACGGGCGTGGAAAAACAAACGTGCAGAAAAACGAATCCCTGTGCTGAAGCTGGAACTGGACTATGAACTTTCCAAGCTTTCCGAAGCACTGAGGGCGGAGGACTGGACGGAAGCCAATGCGAGCAAATCCAGATTGGAAGCGCTTAGATTGGAAATGCTTACACTTGAAGTATAATTTGTCCACTATAATAAATCGCATAGATCTGACAGGATAAGAGTGCAATCACATGGCTAACCCCGGTGAGCACTCTATTTTTTGTGCGCGAAAATAGGTATGAACAGGCGTTGACATGGAATCTTTCTCCATCTTATAATAAACACACGCATTACATAATCCTAATATTATAGGAATATATGAATTTATAACACATACGAAAGGAGAAAGCACCATGAGCAAAAGAATGCCTGCGTATACGCGTAAAATGTTCACTTCCGCGCGAACGCCACTAAAGGTCGTACCTATTCAGGCATGCATGGGTTTTATCGGTGGGTTTGCGGCCATCGGGTTATTGGGATGGTTGACGAACAGCAGTCCAGGGGTATGGCTGATGGCTCCGTTCGGAGCGAGTTGCGTGCTCGTATTTATTGCCTGGGAAGCCCCCTTGTCCCAGCCTCGGAATGTAGTCGGGGGTCATCTGATTTCGTCCGCGATAGGATTGCTGTTTGTCCAGTTTCAGGCTGTTCATGAGGGATGGATGGCCTTAGCCGTCGGGCTGGCCATTGCTGCCATGCATCTGACCAAAACGACGCATCCGCCTGCCGGAGCTGACCCGCTTGTTGTCATGGCCATCGGCAGCAGCTGGTCTTACTTGCTGTTTCCTGTCCTGGCAGGCTCACTGCTGATTGTCCTCCTGGCTGTGATCATGAACAACCTGCATCCTGATCGAAAATATCCATCCTTCTGGCTCTGAGGTTGAACGCATGGTTTAAATGGCATGTCTCTTCCATTCCTTGCGAGATCTTGTCGGTTTTTCAGAAAATGATTTGTACTTGTACATGAAAATAGGTAGAATAAGGGTTAGTGAATGAACAGCCAAACAAAATCAGTAAAAGGATGGAAGAGACATGTCTAAACAACAAATTGGTGTGATTGGTTTAGCCGTCATGGGAAAAAACCTGGCGCTGAACATCGAGAGCAGAGGATTCTCTGTTGCGGTCTACAACAGATCCGAAGGAAAAACGAAGGAAATGCTAGAAGAAAACCCGGACAAAAATTTATTTCCTGCCTATACAATCGAAGAATTCGTGCAATCGCTGGAAACACCGCGCAAAATTCTGATCATGGTCAAAGCTGGTGCAGCGACGGATGCGACGATCGAACAGCTCGTTCCACTGCTGGATGAAGGGGACATCATCATCGACGGAGGAAATGCACTGTTTACGGATACCCAGCGACGCAGCAAAGAGCTGGAAGCGAAAGGTCTTCGCTTTATTGGGGCTGGTGTTTCCGGTGGAGAAGAAGGCGCGCTCAAAGGCCCGGCTATTATGCCTGGCGGACAGGAAAGTGCCTATAAACTGGTTGAGCCAATCTTGACAGGTATTTCTGCAAAGGTACAGGGCGATCCTTGTTGTACATATATCGGTCCTGACGGTGCAGGTCATTATGTGAAAATGGTACACAACGGCATTGAGTATGGTGATATGCAGCTCATCTGTGAAGCCTACCATTTGCTGAGCAGTGTGCTGGGACTTGGCACGGAAGAGCTGGCGGACATTTTTGCAGAGTGGAATAAAGGTGAGCTGGACAGCTACCTGATCGAAATCACCGCAGATATCTTTACGAAGAAAGATGAAGAGACAGGCAAACCGATGGTCGATGTCATCCTCGATACAGCCGGTCAAAAGGGAACAGGCAAATGGACAAGTCAGAGCGCCCTGGACCTGGGTGTGCCATTGTCCATCATTACTGAATCGGTCTTCTCCCGCTGCATCTCCGCATTGAAGGAAGAGCGCGTGGCAGCAAGCAAAGTGCTGACCGGACCGAAGCCACAAACCTTTACAGGTGACAAGGAAGCCTTTATCGAACAAGTGCGTCAAGCGTTGTTCGCAAGCAAAATCTGTTCCTATGCGCAAGGCTTTGCTCAAATGCGTGCTGCTTCCGAAGAGTACGGCTGGGATCTGAAATACGGAAACATCTCCATGATCTTCCGTGGTGGCTGTATCATCCGCGCTCAGTTCCTACAAAAAATCAAGGACGCATACGATCGGGATGCTGAACTGAAAAATCTGTTGCTGGATCCGTACTTCCAGGAAGTTGTAGAAAACTATCAGGATGCGTGGAGAAATGTGACGTCTGTCGCGATTGCACAAGGGATTCCGGTTCCGGCCTTCGCCAGTGCCCTCACGTACTATGACAGCTACCGGACGGAGCGTCTGCCAGCCAACTTGCTTCAGGCACAGCGTGACTACTTCGGAGCGCATACCTTCCAGCGTCTTGACAAGGAAGGCAGCTTCCATTATCAATGGATGAATGAAGAAGCCTAATTGACAGTAGCTTAAATAACGGCAAGATCAAGCAGAAGTGGCTGAAGAAGAGCTAAGCGATTAGTGTCTTCGTCAGCCACTTTTTTTACCGTATAGTGCTCAGACGCTGAAACGGGGAATATCGAGCCATTACAGGGAGGGAAACCCGCATGGAGATAAAAAATCAGATCGACAACATTATATTGATCGGATTTATGGGGACTGGTAAATCAACCGTCGGAAAGGAACTGGTCGAGCAGTTGGGTTGGGATTTTGTAGATACGGATGTATGCATAGTGGAAGAAGCAGGGATGACCATACCGGAGATTTTTGAGCGTTTTGGTGAGGCGCATTTTCGGGATTTGGAGCACCGCGTGCTTGCCAAGGTTCTGGAGCAGCGACAGCAGATTGTATCAACAGGCGGCGGCGCTGTATTACGAGAAGAAAATCGCACCTTGATGGGCAGCAAAGGCATGGTGGTTGCGCTGACCGCGACGAAGGAAACGATCTTTGACAGAGTGAAGCAGGATGAGAATCGCCCGTTGCTTCAGGGCGGAGCCTGGCAGAAGATCGAGGCCTTGCTGAAGGAGAGAGAGCATGCCTACTCGTTTGCTAACTTGACGATTGCCACCGATGATCTGGACAAGCATCAGATTGCCAAGCGGATCATGCAGGCATGCTCCATATAAGAATGTATACTTATTCTTCGGCATCGTAGGCGAGCATGCCGCCTTCCATATTCAGCACGTTATCGTACCCGTTCATCAGGAGATATTCACATACACGACCGCTTCGGGCACCACTTCTGCAAATGAAGACGACGGTTTTGTCCTTGGGAATTTCGGACAGACGATCCGGTATTTCACCCATTGGAATATGAGCGGCTTCCGCAATTTTGCCCTCCGCGACTTCCTCGTGTTCACGCACATCGATATAATGTACGTTAGCCTGTTCAGCAAGCTGTTCCTTGACGGCTTGCGTCGAAATTGTTTTCACTTCTTGCGTCATGAAGAATCCCTCCCATTCTTTGTTCTCATTATGCATGGCGGGCATGGTAAAAGCAAGTGAACGTCAGGAGGATCATAACATGACGCATTCATCTCATTCCGTTTCTCCCTTTCACTGGACCCTGATGCTGGCGGTTGGAGCAGGAGGTGCGATCGGGGCGCTATTGCGCTATCTGGTGATACAGATCATTCCCATGAGCGAAGGAGGCTTCCCATGGGGAACACTGGCCTGCAACATCACGGGCAGCTTTGTTCTGGCTTATTTGGCAGTCAAACAAATGAACAAAAAACGTTTTCCTCTTTCACCTGTTTGGACGGTTGCAATCATGACAGGGGTAATTGGCTCCTTTACGACCTTTTCAACGGTGGCATTTGAAATGCAGTATCTGGTTCGCATGAAATCAATCATGGCTCTGACCTACCTCGCAGCCAGCGCAGGGCTCGGACTGATTGCAGCCCTCAGCGGACATTTCGTAGCGGCCAGGCGTAGTGCGGAGTGAAGCGAATGGAACGTCCTTCGTCATACAGCTCAGCAATGCCTGCCGCGAGCTGCGTGCGGTAAGGACGGGTGCTAGGGGCCCTTCATGGGGCGTGACAAACGCTAGCATCATCGATACGAATAGAGAAGGAGAGAGTGAAACACCATGCATGTACTATGGGTGGCTGTCGGCGGTTTCTGGGGCGCGATGGCCAGATATTTCGTAAGTCAATCGATGGCGAAACGATTCCCAAAGGGGATACCATATGGTACACTGTCTGTAAACCTGATCGGCTCTTTTTGCCTGGGATGGCTGTTGGGAAGCGTTGGACACGAGGGATGGATCGCCGGAGCCGGAACTGGATTTTTGGGCGCCTTTACCACCTTTTCCACCCTGTATGCAGAGCTGGTCCAAATGATCATGAAGCAGCAATGGGTGCGCTTCTTGCTGTACACGGTCATCACTTACAGCCTGGGCATCGGACTTGCCTATCTAGGTTATTTAATCGGAACTACATAATCCAAATGAAATCAGAATCGTGTACACAGACACCATCAGGATGGAAGCAGTATGCCGTCATGATGGATGCCATGTAGGTAACATAAAGAGGGAGAAGAGAGAAATATGAAAGCAATTGTAAAACCAACTCCGAAGCTAAGCGGAGAGCTTCAGGCATTATCCTCCAAAAACTACACAACCCGATATTTGCTGGTTGCCGCTTTGGCGGAAGGGACCAGCACGGTTTACTATCCGGCTCATAGCGAAGACAGTGATGCCATCCGCAGATGTATTCAGGATTTGGGAGCAGTTCTGGAGGAGGACGACGAGAAGATCGTCATTCAGGGATTCGGACGTCATCCAAAGCCTGTGAAAGAGCTGAATGTCGGCAATGCAGGAGCAGTGCTTCGCTTCCTCATGTCGATCGCGGCGTTCTGTCCGGAAGTCACCTTCGTCAATCAGTATCCCGATTCCCTTGGCAAACGACCGCATGATGATCTCATTACAGCCCTGGAGCAAATGAACGTGAAAGTGGGTCATCAAGAGGGGCGCTTGCCGATCACGATTCATGGCGGACAGCCAAAAGGCGGTAAAATCACCGTATCTGGCTCTATCAGCTCCCAATATTTAAGTTCGCTGCTGTTCATGACTCCGCTCCTCGAAGAAGATTCCGAAATTACCGTAACCGGAGATCTGAAATCCAAGGTCGTCGTTGGCCAGACGCTGGAAGTGCTCGCACAAGCCGGTATCCGCATTGAAGCTTCTGACGATCTGATGCATTTTGTCGTACCAGGCAGACAACAGTATGCCGCGAGAGAATATATCGTGCAAGGGGATTATCCGGGGTCAGCGGCCATATTAGCTGCGGCTGCGGTGACGGAATCTGACATTCGAGTTCATCGATTGCTGGAGGAGAGCAAGCAGGGAGAGCGTGCGGTAGTGGACGTTCTGAAGGCCATGGACGTGCCGCTGACCCATGCGGACAGCATCGTGCACGTACAGGGGAACGGAAAGCTCAAGGCAGGTGAATTTGACGGGGATGAATTTACAGACGGCGTACTGGCTATGGTAGCGGCGGCCGTATTTGCCGAAGGAACTTCCCGTTTCTATAATGTAGAGAATTTGAGATACAAGGAATGCGACCGTATTACAGACTATCTGAACGAACTTCGCAAGGCCGGTGCGCAAGTAGAAGAACGACAAAGTGAAATTATCGTGCATGGTCGACCGGAAGGGGTCGAGGGCGGCGTAGAGATCAATGCCCATTTCGATCATCGGGTTATTATGGCGCTGACTGTCGTCGGCCTTCGAAGCAAGCAGGGCTTGACGATTCAAGATGCCCATCATGTGGCCAAGTCTTACCCGCAATATTTTGATCATTTACAGGCGCTGGGCGCACAGGTAGAGTTGATCGAGGAATAAATACGAGTCCGCTGGAGCTGGGAGATGGCCGAACATCTTGTACAGTCGCGGCTCGATGACAGGTGATGTACATGAAATGGTTCAAAATCGCCAAAGGCTTTTCCATATCTTTGTTGATTGCATCCTTAATGTTCACCAGCAGTGTGTTCACGGCGATTTTGTATGCCAAAATCAAATATCGACCTGCTGACTCCCATGCCGTCAGTGGCTACGATCCAGCTTCCGGAACGGATCAGGCAGCGGACAAGCCTGAGCAGAACCAGACTGAGGGAGAAGAGACGAAGGTCAATCCGGCTGCGATGCTCGAAGCCCCACTGATTCAGCAATATCCCGAATTGCCGAGGGGATGCGAGATTACAACGCTTACCATGCTGCTTCAATTTTCGGGCGTGGAGAAGGGCAAAATGGAACTGGTGGAGGAATTGCCATGGGATCACACCCCGATACAATGGGGGGATCAAGGGCAGATTACATACTGGGGCCATCCGAATGAAGGGTTTGTCGGGGACATTACCCTCGGGTCTCCCGGTTTTGGCGTTTATCACAAGCCGATCGCGACCTTGCTCTCCACGTATCAGAGTGAAACCGTCGATTTGACAGGAAAAGCTTTCTCCGAGATCGAAGCCTCCATTTCAAACGGTATTCCGGTCATGGTTTGGACAACCGTCAATTACAAGGTTCCGGTCAATTGGATGGAGTGGGACAGTCCGCAAGGAAAAGTCAAGACGACGACCAAGGAGCATACCGTGCTTGTGGTGGGTTATGATGAGGAGCACGTCTACGTCAATGATCCGTTGAAGAAACAAAAACAGCTTAAAATCAACAAGCAGCAATTTGTTTCAAGCTGGGAAGCAATGGGTAAGCAAGCCGTAACGTATCGCGAAGCGAATCGAAAGGGGAGCTGACGTACCATGCATGTTGAAAATCCGGATCGAAATGAGATCAAACAATTGCTCGAAACTTACAATCAGGTAGCGGTGGTGGGATTGTCGGACAACCCGGACCGTACCTCTCATATGATCGCCAAAGCCTTGCAGCAAAGAGGCTATCAGATTACACCTGTGAATCCGAATACCGATGAGGTATTGGGCGAGAAGAGCTATGCAACCCTGACCGATATTCCGCATCCGATCGAAATTGTGGACGTATTCAGACGCAGTGAGCATTTGCTGCCGATTGCCAAGGAGGCCGTTGAGATCGGGGCCAAAGTATTGTGGATGCAGAGCGGCATTATCAATGAAGAAGCTGCCGCCTACGCGCAGGAGCATGGCCTAACCGTTATCATGGATCGCTGTATCAAGGTAGAGGATGCGATTCTTCTTCCAAATAAAGAGGCTTCCAAATAAAGGTGATCCGTAATTTGAGCGGGTTGCACATAAACCATCCCTCTATTTGCAAAAATAAGAAAAGCTTCATGCGGAGACAGGCATGAGGACTCTTGGAAATGCAATAGGAGGATGTGTCTGAGTGTATAATCAACAACAGAACCAACAAGCTGGTTACCAAGGTATGAAGAATGCGTATCAACCTGCCGGGTATGTACAATCCCAATACGGCAGCGCACAGGGACAAGCAAGCATGGGCGGCCAGGCTGCGCAAGGAATGAGTGCCCAGCAAGCTCAAAACCCTAGCCAGTTCCACACAGCGAATTATGTAGGAAATCAGGCTCCATACAACACCAATCAGTATGAGCAGGCGATGATTTCCGGACCGCAAGGCTACCAGCAAGGGGCACAAATGCAGCAGCAGGCCAACCAGTTCCATCAGTCCAACTATGCGGGGAATCAGCCTGGCTACAACACCAATCAATATAAGCAGCCGACGGCAACAGGCAATTCCTATTCGGCCCAGGCTGGTCAAGGTTATCAGGCGCAGGCCGGACAAGGCTATCAGGCTGCACAAGCACAACCACAAGCTCAACAAGCCGGACAGTTCCATATGTCTAATTATGTAGGCAACAAACCAGGTTATAACACCAATCAATACTACCAGCCGGCTTCTACCATGAACCAGTCTACCGCTGCTCCTGCGCAAGGCTATCAGGCGCAAGCTGGACAAGGTTATCAAGCCCAGGCTGCTCAACACTCCCAGGCTTTTCACCAAGCCAATTACCAAGGAAATCAACAGTACTAAGCATTCGATGAATCTGAAAGTCAGTCTGGATTCAGGGAAAGAGATGCCACTCAAGCGGACATGCGCCTATGTCCGCTTTTTCTTTGACAAAATAGGGAGGAAGCTATACCATTTTGATTAGAGATGAGAGGAGCGTTTTCCCTATGAATTGGATGGGTAATCTTCAGCAATTCGGCAGATCCTTAATGCTGCCGATGATTGCGCTCCCTGCGGCTGCGATCATGATGCGGCTGGGAGCCTTGCCCTGGCCAGATCCGTTAAGCTCCTTTGGAGAAGTGCTGGGTTTAGCCGGACTGTCTATTTTTATGTTTTTGCCATACATATTTGCCGTCGGGGTCGCACTTGGTTTGACGGATAACGCGGCTCCTGCCGGTATGTCGGCCTTGTGGAGTTATTTTTTATTTGTTCAGGTCACCACGCATTTGACAGATGATACACTGAATATCGGCATCACCGGAGGCATTCTGATCGGTCTGATGTCCGCGATCTCCTATCATCGATTCAAGCATACGAAATTGCCCGAATATATTCAGTTTTTCGGTGGACCGAGGATTGTCCCGATCGTCATGTCCGGGACCGCGATCGTATTTTCGTATATCGTCGTATTTCTACAATCCAGCATCGAGCTCGGTTTGGTCCATTACAGCGATGCTTTTCTGGAACTAGGTGGCTTTGGCGCCTTTCTGTACGGAGTGGCTCACCGGCTTCTCGTTCCGAGCGGACTGCATCATATTCTCAATAACTTTGCCTGGTTTCAGATCGGCGCCTATGAAAATTCGAGCGGCGTGACGGTGTTCGGGGACATTCCGCGATTCTTCGCCCAGGACCCTGAGGCAGGCATGTATATGTCCGGACTCTACCCGATCATGATGTTTGCCCTGCCTGCGATTGCCTTTGCCATTATTCGAGAGGCCAGGGAAGACCTGAAACCAAGAGTGAAGGCGACTTTCTTGACCGCTGCATTAACCGCCTTTCTGACGGGGGTCACGGAACCGATTGAATTCGCCTTCCTGTTTGTCGCGCCGATGCTGTTTTTCGTGCATGCCATTCTGTCCGGGATTGCGATGTGGGTCGCGTATGCCTTAGATATTCATCATGGGTTCTCCTTTTCAGCAGGAGCGATAGATTTCGTCCTGAACAGTTATCTTGCAACCAATGAGTGGAAGATCATTCCGCTCGGTCTGGTGTATGGCATTGTGTATTACTATTTGTTCCGGTGGGCGATCCGCCGATTTGACATTCAGACACCGGGCCGCGAGGACGGTTCACCGCTCGATGAAGGAGCCGGAGATATTCCGTACCGCGCTCCGCTTGTGCTGGAAGCCCTTGGCGGCAAGTCGAATATCGTCAAGCTGGAGGCGTGTATTACCCGGCTTCGCCTGACACTTTCCGATGACCGGAAAATGGATATGGGGGCATTGAAGCATCTTGGAGCAGCAGGTGTCATACGCCTCGGAGGAGGCAATGTACAGGTCGTGTTCGGCACCTTTTCGGAACTGCTGAGGGAAGAGATGGTCAAGGTGATGAGAAGGGATCTGAAGCACATTCATTTCTGTGCTCCGGTACAGGGCAAGATGGTGCCGCTTGACGAAGTGCCCGATCCGATCTTCGCGTCCAAGCTTGTCGGGGATGGCGTGGCTTTCCTTCCAGAGCGGGGAGAGATCGTATCTCCTGTTCACGGGGAAGTGCGGCATGTTCACCCTTCCAGACATGCCATCGGCATTGAAACGAAGGAAGGGCTGGAGCTGCTGCTGCACATCGGCATTAATACCTCACAGCTGAACGGCAAATACTTCGAAGTGTTTGTGAAAGAAGGAGACACCGTAGAGCCAGGCACCTTGCTTGTCAGATTTCAGCATCAGGCTGTACGAAAGCATAGCAAATCCTTGGCTACGCCAATGGTCATCACCAATCCAGATCGTGTGCAGTCATGGAATTTTGCTCCCTTTAAAGCGGTGCGCAAAGGTCAGGCATCTGTCATGTCTGTGATTTGGAAAGAAGAGCAATCAGATGGGGGTCAACAACATGATTAAAGGGATCGGAGCATCCAGTGGCATTGCGCTGGGCCGTGCCTTTGTATTGCCGGATTGGGAATGGGATTTGCCCGAACAGCAGGTCGATGTATCAGATTTGGCGAATGAATTTGAAAGACTCTATGATGGCATTCGAACATCCAAGCATGAGATTCAGTCTATGAAGCAAGAAATATCGGGCGTCATCGGGGAGGAAGAGTCCAATATATTCGATGCGCATCTGGCGATTCTTGATGACCCGGCTTTTATGAATGAGATCCAGGGGATCATACATCGGCAATACAAGGCAGCGGAGGTGGCCGTCAAGGAAGCCATCGAGCATTTCACAGACATGTTTGATCTGCTGGAGGATCAATATATGAAGGAACGAGCGATGGACATCAAGGATGTCGGCAACCGTCTGCTCAAACACCTGCTCGGTACCCCGGAGATTACCTTGCCCAAAGACAACAAGCCCTTTATCCTCGTAGCGAGAGAGTTGTCGCCTTCACAGCTGGCTAATCTGAATCCGTCTCACGTCATGGGCATGATTACACTGGCCGGAGGAGAAACCTCGCATGCGGCGATTTTGGCCAGAGCACTCGGCATTCCGTTCGTACTGGGTCTCGAAGGCAAGCTGAAGGAACCGATTGAAACCGATGATTACGTCATCCTGGACGGTGAATCCGGTGTCGTATATGTGAATCCGGAAGCACGAACCATTGATCTGTATGAACAGCGCAAAGCGCAATGGCAGAAGCAGAAGGAGAAGCTGCAGACGGCCTCCAAGCTGCCTGCACGTACCGCAGACGGCACGCAGCTGAAGCTGTCTGTCAATATCAGTTCTGTCCGGGAGCTGGATCAACCGCTGATTCAGGACGTCCATGGCGTAGGGCTGTTCCGTACTGAATTTCTCTATATGGACCGGGACGCGTTCCCGACCGAGGAAGAACAATTCGAGGTGTACCGCGCAGCAGCGGAGAAGCTCCAGGGTAAGCCGCTCGTGATCCGTACCTTTGACATCGGGGGAGATAAGCAGCTCGACTATTTCAGCTTTCTGGAAGAGGAAGACAATCCGTTTCTCGGTTATCGGGCCATTCGCATTTGTTTGGATCAGCCGAAGCTGTTCAAGACTCAACTGCGCGCCATTCTGCGCGCCAGCCATTACGGATTGATCAAGATGATGTATCCCATGGTCACCTCTATGGAAGAGCTTCATCAGGCCAACCAGCTGCTGTCGGATTGCAAGCAGGAGCTGCGAGCAGAGAAAAAGCTGTTCAATGAACATATTCAGATCGGGGTGACGATCGAAGTCCCGGCAGCGGCCTTGATTGCAGATTTGCTTGCCGAAGAAGTGGACTTCTTTAGTATTGGCACCAATGATTTGGTACAATATACGTTGGCGGTGGATCGGATGAATGAAAAAATCGCCGACCTGTATGATCCGTTTCATCCGGCGGTGCTGCGTATGCTTCGTCAGGTTGCACAGGCAGCGGAAGAGCATGATCTGGAAGTGTCCGTATGCGGGGAGATGGCCGGAGACGAACGGGCGCTGCCATTGTGGCTGGCCCTGGGAATTCATCATCTCAGCATGTCGATGCAGTCCGTGCTCAACCTGAAGAGCATCCTTCCTCATCTGGAGACCCATCGCTGTAAACGTCTGCTGCCAGAGCTGCTGAAAATGAAGACCAGTGATGAGATGAAGAAGGTTTTGCAAGCCTTGCTGCTTGAAGTGCAGCATGCCAGAAAAGACAAATCCATTGAAATGTGAAGGAGAGGAGATACCATGGAACTGACAGGCAAAAGAGTATTGGCGTTTGTGGACCAGGAATTTGAGGATCTGGAGATGTGGTATCCGGTTCTTCGCTTGCGTGAAGCCGGAGCTGAGGTTGTTGTAGCAGGCCCGGAAAAGGACAAGACCTACATGGGCAAATACGGGGTGCCTTTAACGAGTGAAGCAAAGTTTGAAGACGTACACGCTCGTGATTTTGACGCGTTGTATGTACCAGGTGGCTGGGCACCGGACAAGCTGCGCAGATATGAGCCCGTTCTGCAATTGACCAAGGAATTTCATGAAGCGCAAAAGCCGATCGCACATATCTGTCATGCAGGATGGGTATTGGTTTCCGCAGATATTTGCCGCGGCTATACCATGACCTCCACGCCCGGCATCAAGGATGATCTGATCAATGCGGGTGCGACTTGGGTAGATGAGGAAGTCGTGGTGGACAGACATATCGTTTCTGGCAGAAGACCACCGGATCTGCCGGCCTTTATGCGAGCGTTCATTCAACTGATCGGAGCACAAGCCAAGTCTTGAAGCTCCTGTTAAGATGGCTGCCAGCTATCCTGTGCATGGGTCTGATCTTCTGGTTCTCGCATCAACCAGGCAATGATCTGAACAGCTGGCTGCCTTTTTTTCAAACCTGGTTTCCGGCGATGGAGTCCTTTAACTGGGGCCACTTTATTGCCTATTTTGTGCTCTGTCTGACTTTTTACTGGGCGCTGCCCCTCCATATGGGCTATCGTGCCAAATTGCTGGCCATTCTATTGTCGATCCTCTATGGCCTGACCGATGAGTATCACCAGCAATTTGTGGCCGGCAGAATGTCGGATTGGCAGGATATTCGCAATGACGCGATCGGAGCCGTCCTCGCAATGATCGTAATTTCCGTACCTGCTGTACAACGCATCTACTTGCGGATTCGCAATGGTATAAACTACTAGCAGGCAAATGAAAGGACTTCTTGTCCCTGGGTCGAATATGTGGAGTAGAAGGTGTGCTCGAACAGGGATAAGGAGTGAAAAGCTTGGAAAAACATTGTCATCAGTGTGGGGAACAAATGGGGATCTATCTGAGAACGGTGGTTTTCTCCCGTCAGATGGAAATTGAGAATGTACCCGTGTATACGTGTGATGAGTGTGAGGTTTATCAGGTGCTGCCCAGTGTGAAGGAGCATGTGAAGGCATTGCTGACCCAACAAGAGGAGACCGCAAGCAAACACGCTGTGGATCTGGCTTCGGAAAATGAAATCGCTCAACTGCTAAGTATGGCAGCCGATGAACAGTATGAGCACTACGAATTAAATGAAATGGTAGAGGAGCGCATCAATCAGCTGCTCGATATGCTGATTATGGCCAAGGCGCTTCATAATGAAGAATGGGTAAAGGACGTAGAGGACCGATTGTCCCAATTAACGGATCATGCCCTGCAGGCCCCTTACTTGTAAAAGGCGGGGTCTGGCTGATTGAACGGTTATATGCGCAGGAGCTGCTGCTGTCTGACCAGACGGTGAAGCAGCTCTTTTTTTGTCCTTAACTTTCATCGAAAAATCAACAAAATGGCAAATGTAGGAATGGATTGATTGCGTATCTTTGAAAATTGTCGTATGATAGCCTTATCGAGTCAAGTTCGAAAAATGAAAATTGGAGAGATTGTTCGTGACCGTAACGATTTATGATGTAGCTCGTGAAGCTGGCGTATCAATGGCAACCGTTTCCCGTGTAGTGAATAACAATCCAAATGTTAAGCCTCAAACCAGGAAAAAGGTTTTTGAAGCGATTGAAAGACTCGGCTATCGTCCGAATGCGGTCGCTCGTGGCTTGGCTAGCAAGAAAACGACTACCGTCGGAGTCGTCATCCCTGATATCTCCAACTCCATTTTTGCTGAAGTGGCAAGAGGGATTGAAGATATTGCGAACATGTATCATTACAATATTATTTTATGTAATGCAGATAAGAAAAAGGAAAAGGAAATCCGTGTCGTAAATACCTTGCTTGAAAAGCAGGTAGATGGATTGCTGTTTATGGGTGGGACCGTAACAGCCGAGCATATCCAGGCTTTCAAGACCGCTTCTGTGCCGGTCGTATTGTGTGCGACAACGGATGATCAGGAGCAGTTTCCTTCTGTCGACATTGACCACGAGCGTGCTGCTTTTGATGCGGTACAAGCTTTGCTGGACATGGGGCATCAAGAGATTGCGATGATCTGTGGAAACCTGAATGATCCGTCCAATGGCCTTGCACGTTATCAGGGCTACAAGGGAGCGATGGAAAATGCAGGACTTTCCGTCAAGGAACAATATGTACGTGCAGGCAATTACCGGTACGAATCGGGGATGGAAGTGATGGAGCACTTTATCGGATTGTCTCCGAGACCGACCGCTGTCTTTGCCGCCACAGATGAAATGGCGATTGGCGCGATACATAAGATTCAGGATCATGGCTTGAAAGTGCCGGAGGATATCGCGGTGATGAGTGTGGATAACACGAGAATGGCTTCCATGGTTCGTCCTCAGCTTGCGGCTGTAGCCCAGCCGATGTATGATATCGGGGCGGTATCCATGCGCTTGCTGACCAAGCTGATGAAAAATGAATCTGTGGAAAACATGAAAGTCATTTTGCCGCATGAATTGGTGATGAGAAACTCCGTATCAGCGAAATAACGGATTCAAAAAGCCCGTGTGGCATGTCAGTTTGCCATGTCAGTTCGCACGGTATAAAAAAACAGGCTCCCGAGGCCTGTTTTTTGTCCGTCTATGGCATGATGTGCGTGAACCGAGAGGCAATGAACAGGGAACCATAAAGGGACAGATTAAGGGAAAGATAACGGGAATCAGAAGGAGTGTCAGACATGATGAATAGAATGGGAATCATCGGCGCGATGATCGAAGAAATCGAGCTGCTGGAGCAGTCGCTGGCAGAGAAGAAGACCACAGAAAAAGCAGGGACGACCTTTCTGGAAGGCACGCTGCATGGTCTGCCCGTCGTCGTCACCAAGTGCGGGGTAGGCAAAGTCAATGCGGCAATGAGTACACAAATTCTGATTGATACCTTTGAAGTTTCCGCTATCTTGTTCACCGGTGTGGCCGGTGCAGTAGATCCGAGACTGGGCATCGGCGACATTGTCATCTCAGAGGATTGCATGCAGCACGATATGGATGTGACGGCGCTTGGTTTCGAGCGGGGCGTGATCCCTTTTCAGGAAGAATCGGTATTCAAGGCCGATCGCCAATTGGCTGATCTGGCTTATGAAAAGGGCAAGGCGGTTTGCCAAAGTCCGGTTTGGCGCGGACGGATCTTGTCAGGTGACCAGTTTATTGCAGACAAGGAACAGGGCAGACAGCTCCATGCCCAGCTTGGAGGCATGTGTACGGAAATGGAAGGCGCAGCCGTTGCCCAGGTATGCAGTCTGAACAAACGGCCCTTTGTGATCATTCGTTCCATGTCAGACCGTGCGGACGGGTCTGCGCATGAGAATTTTGCCGAATTTACCAAACTGGCGTCCCGTCATTCCTTTGAGATGAGCGCGGCGATCGTGCAGGCGCTTGCCGAATCTGAAAACGCGTCCCATGTCTCTAGGACGGTTGAATGAACGATGAATAATACGATCGTGCCAATTCCTTGACGGCTCGGTTTTCTTTCACTATGATCTCACGTCTGGGCATCGGTGCCCAGGCGTTTTTGGCGTCCAGCCACGTTGTCGGAATGGATAAGGACGTCTTCTGCTGCATGTCCTCGATCCAGTCCGCCGGTAATCTGTCGGCATGCCCAAGAGAGTCCGCAAGCGGATGCTGCTTCATTACGAGCCAGAGGAGTCCCCATGCTCGCGGCACGACCCGATGATGATCATAGCCGCCACCGCCCAGTGCCACCCACTTGCCCTTGCAATATCGATCTGCAAGGCGACGAATGATCTTGGGCATTTCTGCATAGATCCGCATACTGCAATATATATGGGAGAGTGGGTCATAGGCATGGGCATCGCATCCATGCTGGGAGATGATCAGATCCGGTTGAAAAGCAGCCGCTGCGACCTCGATCGTTTCCTGAAAGCATTCCAGCCAGGAGTCATCCTCGGTGTACGGGGCGATCGGCACATTCAAGGTGGTGCCAAATCCCTGTTCCACCCCGCGTTCCGTCACGCTGCCAGTACCGGGAAAGAGAAATTTGCCTGTTTCATGAATAGAGTATGTGAAGACATCGGGGTCACTATAGAACAGCCATTGAACACCATCTCCGTGGTGGACATCCGTATCAATATACAGAACACGGAGGCCATAGACATCTCTGGCATGAGCGATCGCCAGCGCCGCATCATTATAAATGCAAAATCCGGACGCCCTGGCCGCATGCGCATGATGCAAGCCGCCGGCCAAGTGGAGTGCCCGTCTGTCATGCAGCATCACTTGATCCACGGCATGGACAGACCCCGCACAAATCTGCCTGGCAGCTTCGTGCATGCCTTCAAAGCAAGGCGTATCCTCATCAAATCCGTATGTACGCCTGTTGATCAAATCGTGCTGTGCGGAGCGAATAGCCTCGACATACCCTGCATCGTGGACGAGAGATAATTGGTGTTCATCCAGAGATGGAGGCAGGACCATCTCTTCATCACTTAACCAGTTTCCTTGCCGCAACAGCTGATAGCTCCATGTCACCCTGCGCTGGTTAAACGGGTGTCCGTCATGAAATCGGTAGGCCGTGCAGCGGGGATCATAAATAAAAACCGCTTTATTGCGTTTGTCACCGCTTAATTGGTGTTCCTCTCTCTTTTCGGATTCATTCAATGCACTCACCCCGATTTCTTGCGTCTAATCTAATACATAAATCGTTGTTTGAAGCGGATGCGATCAAAGGCTTCAATGGCTTCCTGACGCACGTGGGAGCCGACCCGAACCATCAGGCAATTGGCGGGATGGGCACATATCTCGGGATCATCTGTCGCGTACCAGATCATGTCCATGTTCTTCATCAGCTTCTCCATCATCTTTCGGTAATCCCATACACTTAGCTGGCTCCCCTGAAGATCCCAGTGCCAGTAATATTCCGTCGTAAAGACGATATAGTCTTCTAACTGCTTATCAGCCGCTGCAAGCTTCAGCATCTGCTTTCCCAGACCAAAAGAACGGTAAGCCGGTGCCACCTCAATGGCACCCAGTTCGATCAGTTCTGCAATATCGGCTTCTGACCAGCGCTCCAGCTCATCCGGATAGTGAAAGGTGACATAGCCGACGATGACGTGATCGAGGCGGGCGATGATAATTCTCCCTTCCGCCAGATCAGCAATCTCCAACAGCGCCTCATGCTGATCCTCAGGCGGCCGAAAGGCCTGCAAATCTGCATGCATCGAATACGTTGCCAAAGTATGAGCAGGGAGGGGACCCTCTATATGAAAGGTCTGCCCTTTCGCGGTGTAAGCCTTTTGCTGCTCCCGTTTCGAATGTTTCATCCTCATCCCCCTTTCATCTCATAAAAATGGCCCTGAATGTTCTTCCAGCATAGTCGAGTTTCGGAAGATATGATAAAATAGGATGTAGTTTGTCACAAAAAAGTCATATTTATAATGCTCGCGGGCATAGCCATGCCTGATTCGTCAGCCGCCTATGCGTGTATGAGTGTTTGGGATATGACTGTATTGTAACATGTTGTAAGCGTTTTAAAAAATATATAAGGGAAAAGGGAGGAGAGACAACATGAATCACACAGAGGAACGATTACCGGGAAGGAAAGACAGGTGCAATCTGACAGATTATGAACAGGAACGCCGCACGTTTGACTGGCAGGAGATTGAGAAAACCTTCAGCTGGCATGAAACCGGCAAGGTCAATATCGCCTACGAGTCCATCGATCGGCATGCCCTGTCCGATAAAGGGGATAAAATCGCCCTGCGTTACAGTGATCCGACACGTCAGTCATCCTATACCTTTGAAGAAATGCGAAAGAAAACGAATCAGGCGGGTCAGGTATTCCGCAAACTCGGGCTGAAGAAAGGCGATCGCCTGTTTGTATTCATGCCAAGGTCTCCGGAATGCTACTTTGCTTTGCTTGGGGCGATCAAGATTGGAGCGATCGTCGGTCCGCTTTTTGAAGCTTTTATGGAAACGGCCGTCAGAGACCGTCTGCAGGACAGCGGTGCGGCAGCCATCGTGACCACACCAGAGCTGCTGCATCGCGTGCCTGTGTCCGAGCTGCCAGAATTGAAGCATGTGATTCTCGTCGGGGAAGACTTGAAGCTGGAAGATCATCAGACCGATTTAATTGCTGAAATGAGCCAGGCTTCAGAGAAACTGGAGATAGAGTGGGTCGATCGTGAAGATGGCATGCTGCTGCATTATACCTCCGGCTCGACCGGAAAGCCCAAAGGGGTGTATCACGTCCACAACGCGATGATCCAGCATTACTATACCGGCAAAATCGTACTGGATTTGCAAGAAGAGGATGTCTACTGGTGTACAGCCGATCCAGGCTGGGTAACAGGCACATCTTACGGCATATTTGCACCGTGGCTGAATGGCGTAACGAATGTCGTACGTGGCGGCAGATTCAGCCCTCAGGACTGGTATGATACGTTGCAAAGCCAGGAGATTACCGTCTGGTACAGTGCACCGACCGCCTTCCGCATGTTGATGGGGGCTGGCAACGATATCGTGTCCCAGTACGATCTGAGCAAAGTGCGGCACATCTTAAGCGTTGGTGAGCCGCTGAATCCGGAAGTGATTCGCTGGGGCATGCAAGTGTATAAACAGCGCATCCATGATACGTGGTGGATGACCGAGACAGGTGCTCAGCTCATCTGCAATTATCCGAGCATGGATATGAAGCCGGGCTCCATGGGCAAGCCAATTCCGGGTGTGGAAGCCGCAATCATTGACGACCAGGGCAATGAATTGCCGCCGTACCGGATGGGGAACTTGGCCATACGCACGCCATGGCCTTCGATGATGCGCAAGATTTGGAACAATCCGGGCAAATACCAGGAGTATTTTTATTTATCGGGCTGGTATATTTCCGGCGACTCTGCCTATCAGGATGAAGAGGGATATTTTTTCTTCCAGGGAAGAATTGATGATGTGATCAATACATCCGGAGAGCGGGTGGGTCCATTTGAAGTCGAGAGCAAGCTGGTCGAACATCCGGCGATTGCAGAAGCGGGCGTTATTGGGAAGCCGGACCCGGTGAGAGGGGAGATTATCAAAGCGTTCATCTCCTTGCGCAAAGGGTATGAGCCGAGTGAGGAACTGATTCAAGAGATTCGTGCGTTTGTGAAGGAAGGACTGTCCGCCCACGCCGCACCGCGTGAGATCGAGTTTAAAGAAAAGCTCCCGAAAACCAGAAGCGGGAAGATCATGCGCAGAGTGTTGAAGGCTTGGGAGCTGGATCTGCCCACGGGTGACCTCTCTACGATTGAAGATTAACGCGAGTAAGCGTTGAGCTATATTTGCCAGACTGATTCTGAACACGAACCTGCTATGGCAACTGGCCTCGGCAGCACAAAGGGCTGTACCTGCAAGGTGAATTCAACCTTGAAAGGTACAGCCCTTTTTGTGTAAGGATAGGCTGGTTATCTCGTGATCCATTGATGCGGTCATGACGGTCCTGATTTTGTTATAGATTGGCTCCATTCTGGCTGTTGGAACTGTTCTGTCCGTTTTGGCTATTTTGACCGTTTTGACCCGTTTGTCCGTTCGAGTCACCTTGTCCGCTTTCGCCTGAAGTTTCCTCACTCGCTGGGCGAGTATAAGAGACCGGCGCAGAGGAAGGCGACTCGCCTTTTTTGTTTTGGGCACTAATCTTGTACCAGCCATCTAGCGTGGCAGCCTGATAGTCAAAGGAAGGCTGGTTGGATATGCCGATGTGCCGGTACGAGCCGTTTTGCGTACTGCTGTAATAAATGTGGTAACGAAGGACACTTTCCTCCGATTTGTTTTTCTTCCAGGTTAAGCGAACCGCACTACCTGCATCATTGCCTTGAACGGCAAGCCCTTGAGGCGCGCTTGGTTTCTTAACCTGCTCTTCTGGTTGTTCTGAACCGTTGGAGTCCGGGTTATCTGTCCCGTTGTCCGGATTATTTCCGTTGTCGCCATTGCTGTTGCCATTGCTGTTGCCATTGTTGTTCGAATTTCCATTTCCGTTTCCGTTTCCGCCACCGTCACCGTCACCGTTATTGTCCGGTTCTGCAGGTTCAGGCGGTGAAGGATCGACTCCTCCCCGATTATATACCCGTTTGCTCGGTGCAGATTCCTTGCCTGCCACGTCCACGGCTGTAATGTAATAGGTCAGCAGATTGCTGCTGCTGTAATCGATAAATTGCTCGCTCTCACCGACCAGTACATTTTTGTCAACCAGATGAATCGGGCTGCCTCCGTTTATGGAACGATACAGGCGGTAGCCAACGACATCCTTGCTGCCACTACCATCAAAGGTGATGGTGGACAAGTTGTCATTCTGACTGATTCGCACGTTGGACGGCGGTGAAGGATTGCTGCCATCGTCTTCTCGCGGATCTTCTTCATCCGGTGCCCGGATATCCAGATCCTGCGGGTAGTAATCCTTGACGTTCATGTAACGCCCGCCGCGTTTTGGACGAACACTGGAAGGCATTTTATTCAGGATACTTTCAATTTCCTTCAGCGTGGCGAATACATCCTTCTCTGTCTCCACGAGCAGTTTCTCACTCGTCATGTCGGCTGGCGTGCTGTCCTTGGCGATGTAATTCACACCGTTATAGCGAATGACCTTCATATATCTAAAGTGATCATCTTCCTTGGTCGGAATGTGCGCTTTGTTGAACCAGTCTGTCACCAGGTATCCGGCTGATTGAACGGTTGAGCTTGGAATCAGGCCTGACTTGCTGGAGACGGTTTTCTTGATGATATTCTCCGGACGTTCGAACTCTTTCTGTTCAAACCATTCCGGATGGAGCTCGACGGCCTTATTCATAACCAGTGCCCAAATGTTCTTGGCTCGGAAGGTTCCAGCCTCCTGCGGCAATCCTGGAACTTCACGCGGATAGGTCAAACTGTGATTCTGGTCATACCCGGCCCAAACGCCGACCGTAATGTCTGGCGAGTAACCGACGAACCAGGCGTTCCGGTCGAGCTCGGTGGAACCTGTTTTCCCGACGACAGAGATGTCATTGTAGTGATCGAATTTTCGCTTCAGATCTGCTGCCGTTCCTCTCGGATTGTGAATGACGGTCCGCAGCATATCGGTCATGAGAAAAGCGGATTCCTCAGAAAAGACCTGCTCCGGCTCAGCTTGATGGGCGTACAGAATATTGCCTTCCGAGTCTTCGATTCGATCAATCATAAATGAATCCTGATAATTCCCTTTATTACCGATGGCCGCATAGGCGTTGGTCATTTCTTCTACGGATGTTCCCTGGGTCATCCCGCCGATGGCCCCCGTCTGGGAGAAATAGTCCTGCTCGGTAATGGTGGTAATCCCTAGCTTCTTCACGAAGTCCCATGCTTCCTCAATCCCCACATAGTTATTGAAAACATCCAGCGCAGGGATGTTGTAGGAACGATCCAACGCTTCCCTTGCCGTAATCAGACCGTGGAACGTATAGTTCCAGTTGTTCGGCAAGTGATAGCCCTTCGTTCCATCCTTCATGATCATAGGGACATCGTCAATAATCGTGGCAGGCTGGACGACGCCCATTTCAATGCCTGGCAAGTAGGCAGCCAGTGGCTTCATCGTCGAGCCAGGGGGACGCAGCATCTGGGTAGCATGATTGTACTGCTCGATTTCAAATTCTCGTCCTTCCATCATGCTGAGAATGGCTCCGGTGTCATTGTCAATCATGACGACCCCGATCTGCTCCACACCGCGTTCCTCCATGTCCGGGGTGAAGTTGTCCGGATTTTGAGCGATTTCATGCATGGCATCATACATATCTTTATCAATCGTCGTATGGATTCGCAAGCCTTGACCCAGCATATCCTCGATAGCCTGATTGACAAGTTCCTGGTTTTCAGGTGATTTCAGGTCCTCGTCGGTCAGCTCAGGATTGTTTAGCTTGAGCAAGATTTCTGCGGTTTCTCTTTCGGCTTCAATCATTAAATACGGATAGGACGCATAGCCTTTTTTCTTCGGCTTTGCTATGGAATCCCGCACATTGAAGTTGAGCGCTTCGTCATATTCATCTCGGGTTATCTTGCCCAGCTCCAGCATCCGTTTCAGGACGACACGCTGACGGTCCAATGCCTTCTGGAAGCCTTCTTCATCGAACTGGCCATATCCGTCAAAGGCCGAATATCCGGTCGGATTCTTCGGCAGGCCAGCCAGATAGGCAGCCTGTGCCGTGTTAAGCTGCGCCAGATTGCGGACATCGAAGATCCCCTCTGCTGCTGCCTTGATCCCGTACACATTATAGCCGGATGATCCGTTGCCGAACGGGACCTTGTTCACATAGGCGAGAAGAATCTGATTTTTGCTCAGATAGCGCTCCATGCGCATCGCCAGAAAGATTTCCTTCACTTTACGGCTGGTGGTACGTTCCAGAGACAAGAAGACGTTGCGCGCCACTTGCTGGGTGATCGTGCTGCCTCCGGTTTGAATCGGTTCGTTCAGCGCTTTCTGCTTGACGGCGCGGAACAGTCCGCTGAAGTCAATCCCGATATGCTCATAGAAATCATCGTCCTCAATGGACAGGAAAGCATCGATGACATTCTGAGGGATCTCTTCAAACGTCACCAGTCGACGGTCGATGCCCCGAAGCTGTCCAACTAATTCTTCATTATTAAAATAAACAAATCCGGAAAGCTGATCCTTGGACATTTCGGTGAGAATCTCTTCTCTGGATCGTATAGGTTCATCTTTTACAAGAGAACTGACATATCCAAATACGGCACCTCCGACTAAAAATCCGCCTATGAGAAGCATGTAGAACGTCCATTTCAGTGTCATCAGGACGTACCACAGCGTTCGCTTGATTACACGACCTGCGGTACCTGGTTTGGATGTCTTTTTTTCGGTCATCTCTATCCTCCTCCAATAAACAGAACCATTATAGCATAAATAGGTAAGCATTGAACAGAATGAGAGAACATACGTTCCAAATGGTATGAACAGCCAGCAGGCATCTGGGAGGATTGACTTGGACAGTAAGCTGTGATATATATGGGTTACATGGATTGGCATTGAAATGCGAAGAAGAACGAAAGTAGGAAAAGCAGCGTGATGTACAGAGAGTCGGCGGCTGGTGCAAGCCGATACACGAGCTTTTGTGAATTACCGTTCGGAGCAGGAAGAGCAGCAGCTGAGCAAGAGAGGCTGTGTCCGTTCTTCACGGTTTGCATCCGTTATGTGCACAAGTGGGAATCGTCCGTTTGCGAAGAAGGAGATTCCAATTAGGGTGGTACCGCGAGCAACCTTCTCGTCCCTAACCGGGAGCAGAGAAGGTTTTTTTGTGTGAAAAAAAGGAGAGGATTGGAGCACATGAGTATGAAATGGGAACAATTGACGAGTGAGCAGCAGGCAGAAGTACAGAGACAGTGGGAGGTCATTTCGCGAGGAACTGTGGAAATCGTACCGGAAGAGGAATTGAAGCAAAAGTTGATGCAGGCGGTTGTGAAGGGGACAGCGCTGTATGTCAAGCTTGGGCTTGATCCATCCGCTCCGGATATTCACGTGGGTCACACGGTCGTCCTGCACAAGCTGCGTCAGTTTCAGGAGCTTGGACATCAGGTACAGTTGATTATTGGTGACTTTACAGGTCGAATCGGTGACCCGACCGGCAAGTCGGAGACGAGAAAACAGCTGACAGAAGAGGACGTCATTCGCAATGCCACCACGTACAAGGAACAGATTTTCAAGATTCTGGATCCGGACAAAACGAAGGTGTATTTCAATTCAGAGTGGCTGAGGACCTTTGATTTTGCAGAAGTGGTGCAACTGTCTGCAAAGGTGACGGTCGCACGCATGCTGGAGCGGGATGACTTCACCAAGCGGTATCAGTCCGGGCAAGCCATTAGTCTGCATGAATTCTTCTACCCGTTGATGCAAGGATATGATTCGGTAGCCCTGAAAAGTGATGTAGAGCTGGGGGGGACCGATCAGAAGTTTAACCTGCTGATGGGGCGGACACTGCAGAAGGAATACGGAGTCGCCCAGCAGGCTGCGCTGATGATGCCAATCATTGAAGGTCTTGACGGCGTGCAGAAGATGAGCAAGAGTCTGGGTAATTACATCGGTATCAATGAGGAGCCTAATCAGATATACGGGAAGTCTATGTCGATTCCTGACGAATTAATGCTGAAATACTATGAACTTGCTACGGATATGCCTAATGAGGACCTGGAGCAGCTGCAAGCAGGTCTGGAGAGTGGAGCTGTTCATCCGCGCGATGCCAAGATGAAGCTGGCCTACACGTTTGTGCGTATGTACCATGGAGAAGCAGCTGCAGAGGCAGCAGAGGGGCATTTCAAGACCGTCTTCCAGAAGGGCGCTTTGCCGGATGATCTGCCTGTAGTGGAGCTGTCATCTGAGCTGCTGGAAGAGGGACAGATCGGCCTGATCAACCTGCTGGTGGCTCTGGGATTACAGAGCTCCAATGGAGAAGCTCGCAGAAGCATTCAGCAGGGTGCGGTGAAGCTGAACGGGGAGAAGGAGACAGACGTTCAGGCCGTAATTGCCATTCAGTCTGACGATATTGTGCAGGTAGGCAAGCGGAAATTTGCGAAGGTAAAGCTCGGGTAATGCCGATATGCTGACAGAGCAGACGAGAAAGATGCTGAGGAACCATCACCTTTTGGTTCCCGGCATTTTTTTGTTTGGACGCACACGCGCATACCTAAAAAGCCTTCTCCAAAAACGTCCTCACAAAAATCTCCCATACCAAAAACGTCCTCAAAAAAATCGTCCATACAAAATACACGAACAAAAAAAAGATTGTCCGGCAGCAAAGAAGCTGCAAGACAATCTTTTGGATTGAGCATGAAATTAACGGCTGTAGAACTCGACGATTTGCTTCTCATCAATTTCTTGAGCAAGCTCGGAACGCTCAGGCAGACGGATGTACTTACCTTCCAGCGCTTGATCGTTTACTTCGAGATAAGCCGGTGTGAAGTTGCGGCTTTCTACGGCTTCCTTGACGACAGTCAGGTTGCGGCTTCTTTCACGAAGACCGATTACTTGACCAGGCTGTACGCTGTAAGAAGCGATATCAACCTTTTTGCCGTCTACCGTTACGTGACCGTGAGCGACCAATTGACGCGCACCTGCACGGGAGTTGGACCATCCAAGACGGTAAACCAGGTTGTCCAAACGGCTTTCCAGCAAGAACATGAAGTTTTCACCGGCAATACCTGCCATGTTGGAAGCTTTGTCAAACAGGTTGCGGAACTGCTTTTCGTTCAAGCCATACATATGACGAAGCTTTTGCTTCTCTTGAAGCTGAAGACCGTATCCGCTGATTTTTTTACGTTGGTTCGGACCGTGCTGACCCGGAGGGAAAGGACGTTTCAATTCCTTACCTGTTCCACTTAGAGAAATTCCGAGACGACGGCTTAGTTTGAATTTAGGACCTGTATAGCGTGCCATAATAATCAATTACCCCTTTGTTTTGTAGTTTTCATTTTGTGCAAATGAGAACGATGTTGCCTTACGCCTTATTTTGAATGGAACCTCAGGTTCCCCATCAGGAGTCTCAGCCGCTGCCCCGATGGCTTCAAAATGCTTGAGGGTGACACGTAAAGCTATCCATGTAGTCTCCGACGATTTATTATACGAAAGCTGCTTCGCGATGTCAAGTCACCGATTTCAATATTCCCTGGTGTGAAAGGACGGAAATAAATGAACGTTTTCGTATTTTTATAGTGCAACCTACCTAGAATCATAGTATCATAGAAGTATATTGTTGAAATTGCCCATCATGGACAACGACCGAACACATGGTACCCATCATGCATGTCACATTTTCATAAAGAAGGGATTTCTATGAAAGTGGAAATGAATGTTGAAGCTGGTGAAAGAGCAAGAGGTGTGGAAGAATTCGAGCGTGCAGGCTTGATCAAGGCATTTCTGGAAATGACGGCAGAACTGAAGCAAAGCCGGATGCCGCTGCCTACGGTCATGGTACTGACAGACCCCGAGGGTTCCGTTCTTGCCTATGAAGAAATGAAGGTTACGGACGATCTATTCCACGCGGATTTCTTTGAAACCGGACGGAGAATGATCGCATCCGAGCTCCAACCGAATGCTTTCAGCGCGGCTCTACATAGCGGTGAGGCCGAGCAGTGCCTGTCCAGTCCTTCCTCTGAATGGAAGGGGTATGCCACACTAGCTGTTCCACTCTTGCAGGAGGGTGAGCTTTCATGTGTACTGGGAGCCATAGTCGGTGAGCGGGAGCTGCCGGAGGCGCAGGCGGCCATCGATTGCGGCAAGGTAACTTTCCGTGCCCTGTCTCGTGTGATTCTGGCCTCGAACGCCAAAAATCAGGACGAACAAAATCAGTATCAAATGCGGGAACGACTGTTTGAATTTACGAAGCAGCTGCATGAGATGATTAACGTGGAATCGGTGCTGAAAGCGGTCATTGAGCAGATGGAGAAACTCTATCCCCAATCGACAGTCAAACTTTGGCTGTCCCAAGACAACCAGGTCAACCATCTCCCTGTCAATCTCCTGTCCTTGCAGGATGATTGCAACCTGCTGACGAAGCGGGCATTTATCGAAGGGAAGGCTGTGTATGACTCTGGAAGTGGAGAGGAACGGGTAGCAGCGCCATTGCTCGGAAAGCAGGCGGTGTATGGGGTATTGGAACTGGTCTCCTCATCTGATTCCTATTGGTCAGAAGCGGACGTCAAGCTCATTTCTCTCATGGCCGATTCTGCCGGAACGGCCTTTGAGAATGCGAAGCTATACGAGCAATCCAACCTGCTGATCAGCGAGCTGAGACTTATTAACGAAATCACACGAAGCCTGAACAAGAGTCTCAAGCCGGACGAAATCTACAGCTTTGCCAATAAAGAATTGATTGATATATTCAACGCCCACTATTGTTGCATTTTAGAGATGGATCAGCAGCAGCGGCATATGGTTATCCGTTCCAGCAATTTGCCGGATATGGGGGAAGAGGTTTTTTCTCTGAATTATGGCTTTTGCGGACTGGTTTACAATTCCAAGGAACCGGTGATTCTGGCGGACTACAAAAAAGACGTGCATGTCAAATCCAGATTTATGGAAGTGACAGAGGCCAGCTCCGTTATGGCTTCTCCGATCATTGTTCAGTCTGAGGTCATCGGGGTCATATTGCTGGCACACCGTTCTGCCAATTACTTCTCCTACAATAATTACCGGTTGTTCCAGGTGATCTGCGGCCATATTGGGCTGGCCATGATGAACGCCACCTTGCATGCTGAGGTGAAGCGAATGGTCATTACAGATCGACTGACCGGTCTGTATGCGCGGCATTATTTGGACGAGCAGATCAATGTCATGCAAAAAAAGGATTTTCACGGTGGTCTGATCGTCGTGGATATTGACTTTTTCAAAAAGGTCAATGATACATACGGCCATCAGATTGGCGATAAAATCTTAACGCGTGTCAGCCAGCTCATTCAGGACAGTATTCGGGAGAAGGATATTGCCGCCCGTTGGGGCGGGGAGGAAATTGCCATTTACCTGCCATCGGCGAAGCTTGAGGATACGATGAAGGTGGCGGAACGAATCAGACAGCGAGTGATGGATGATACGGAACCGAAGGTAACGGTATCCTGCGGCGTTTCGCAGTGGAGCTGGCACGATGATAAAGTCAGCTCGGAGTCTCTGTTTTATCGAGCCGATATGGCGCTGTACGAAGCCAAGAAGGCGGGCAGGAACGTCGTAAAAGTAGGTCTTTAGCAGACTTGTAGTGAAAACGATACCTTGTATTACTTGAATAAATTCCCTCTTTCAGGAAATGTTATGGATAATCTATAACGGAAAGGGGGATTTTTTTATGGTTCGTTTTCGACCTGCGCCTGCTGGCAAATATGCAGTAGCTTTACTGATGGGGGCCATGCTATGTCTGCTTCCAGCCTGCCAATGGGAGGCCGGTCAACCTGATGCGCAAGCTGCCGAGCAGTGGCTCAATCAGGCATTATTGTCTGTAAAGGGAACCGAGGTCGATTTTATCGGTGAGGCTGTACTCATCCAGGATGGTCAGGAACAGTATCGAGCCCAGGGCTTGCGCAGTCAAAATGAAGCCATCTGGCAGCTGAAGCCCGTTCTGCAAGCAACCCGCATGTCCAGCGTGGAAACGGATCAGCCCATGATTTCCCCCTATGTGCCCATTTCCAGCTTGCCAGAGGCTGCGCAGCGGGTCATCCAGCTATCCCCAAGCGGTCGCGATGATCAGGTGCAACTCGAGGTTGTTCTGAAGCCAGAAGCGGCGAAATCCGCTTTGACGGAAAGCCTCGCGCAGCATGGACAGATGCTGAAAGAGCAGTTTGCAGCGGAAGCGGATCGTCAGCCTGAGGCAAGCGCGTGGCTGGTTGAAAAGGAGCAGCAACTGCAGGAAGTATTGAAAACGATGGAGGTCGTAGAAGCCATTTATACCCTCACCATCGATAGAGCTGACAAAGCCCTTGTTCACATAGACGTTGAGACTGCATTGCGTTATGATTGGAAAGGAGAGCCAAAGTCTGAGCAGATGAGAGGGAGCTATGAGTTGCAATCCCCACATCAGCAGACCATGAAGTAAGGAAGAATCAAAGGAGTGCATGACAGATGAGAGATCCTAGAATGAAACAGCTGGCAGAGAATCTGGTGGGCTACTCAGTAGATGTCCAGCCTGGGGAAAATGTACTAATTGAAATGATCGGAACAGAGAGAGAATTACTGAAATGCCTCATTGAGGCGGTCTATGATAAAGGCGGTCGGCCGTTTGTAGAACTAACGGACAACACCGTTCTCCGCTCCTATCTGATGCAGGCCGATGAAGATCAGCTGAAGCAGTGGGCAGAATTTGACCTGAAAAGAATGGAGACCATGCAGGCCTACATCGGGGTTCGTTCAGGGAATAACATCAATGAGCTGTCGGATGTGCCTGCCGACAAGATGAAGCTGTACGAAGCGATATACAAGAAGCCCATTCACTCCGATACACGGGTGAAGAAAACCAAATGGGTCATCTTACGCTACCCGAACGATTCCATGGCCCAGTCCGCCAACATGAGCACCGAAGCATTTGAAGATTTCTATTTCAATGTGTGCAATCTGGATTACAGCCAGATGTCCAGTGCCATGGATGCCTTGGTGCAGCTCATGCAAGCAACCAAGCAAGTTAGAATTGTATCCCCGGGTACCGACCTATCCTTTTCCATTGCCGACATCCCGGCGATCAAATGTGCAGGCAAAAACAACATCCCTGACGGCGAAGTATTTACGGCACCCGTGAAGGATTCCGTACAGGGAACCATTCAGTACAATACACCGAGCGTGTATGGCGGTACGACCTTCGAGAACATACGCTTCCGGTTTGAGAACGGCAAGATCGTTGAAGCAACCTGCAACGATACCGAACGTCTGAACGACATTCTCGACCGAGACGAGGGCGCCCGATATATCGGGGAGTTCAGCATTGGCATTAACCCCTACATCTTGCATCCGATGAAGGATATTTTGTTCGATGAGAAGATCGATGGCAGTCTTCACTTCACACCGGGTCAGGCGTATGAAGAGGCAGACAACGGCAACCGCTCCTCTGTTCACTGGGACTTGGTGCTGATTCAGCGTGCTGAGTACGGTGGGGGAGAGATTTACTTTGATGACCGTCTGATTCGCAAGGACGGACGCTTCGTCATCCCTGAGCTGGAGGGGTTGAATCCAGAGGCATTGAAATAAGAAACGCGGACATGAAACTGAATTATACAATTTGTACAAATGTTTTTGTCAATTCTATCAACGATCTGATCTTGCGTAATCGTCCCTTTCAAAGTATCATTAAAGCAGGAAGAACTTTCTAGCCTGAAGGAAGGTACAGAAAATGGCCGAATAGATGCCATTCGATGTGAAGGATAGGAGTTCAATTTATGAAATTATCGGGAGGGATTCAGCATGACTAATAAAAATGCAGCGATTGTTGAGATTTCACAAACCGCAAACAAGTTTTCTTCTTCTATTGTTCTTCAGTATGATAACAAATATATTGATGTGAAAAGCATCCTCGGATTGTTCACTACACTGGTAGGTACAAATACGTATGAACTGCACGTTCATGGCCCGGATGCTGAAGAAGCAAAAGCGGCAATGAAAGACATTTTTGAAAAGCATAACCTCAGCGTTACGATTGCAGACTAGTTGATTCGCTAAACAAACTCACTTGTCAAGCAGCTAAAACAGCACGTTAACCGTGCTGTTTTTTTGTGGGACAGACAGGGAATCGACACTTTCCTTACTTGTATATTCGCTTCTTTTCGAATAAACTATCTGTATAGGGTAGTAGGAGCATGTGCAAAAGGGGGGGACGAAGTGACATCCATGGATACACTTGATGTCAATCAAAAAGCGTATGTACTTCTCAGGGAAGATGCGGAGAAGATCGTCAAGCTGATTGAAGTGCAAATGGCGAATTTGGCAACCAGAAAGTGTCCTCTGTATGAGGAAGTTTTAGATACACAGATGTATGGCTTTTCACGTCAGGTTGATTTCGCAGTCCGCGCTGGACTGGTGCAGGAACAGGCCGGCAAAGATATGATCAGTGATCTGGAGAGAGAGCTGGCGAAGCTTTATGAGGCATTAAATCGAATAGTTGAGAATGAATAACATTCTTCTCGCTTCATAAGAAGGGACGGAAACCCGTACAAGGTTTCCGTCCCTTTTGTTAGGATTCGGCGCGCAAGATGACTAAACCATAAAGAAAGCAATCCCGAGAATGATATACACAAGCAATAGCAGGACACCTTCATACCAGTTGGTGGTTCCGTCGCGGGAGATTGATTTGGTTATAAAGGCCGCGACTCCGATCGCGACCAGTTCATAGGTCGTGAATACGATGTCCATCGTATTGCCCATGAAATAGCTGACGAAAATGAGCACCGGGGCCACAAACAAGGCAATCTGAAGACTGCTGCCGATGGCAATTTCCACTGCTGCTCCGATCTTGTTTTTCATCGCAAGGAAAATGGCGGCGCTGTGTTCCGCAGCGTTCCCGATAATCGCAATCAGGAAAGCACCCACGAACAATTCAGACAGTCCAAATCGGGTTGAGAAATCTTCCAGATTGCCGACCAGCCATTCACTGACGAAGGCCACCATCGCCGTAGCGAGGAAGAGAAACAGAATGGAGACACGCTTTGACCAGGCGGGCTCCTCATGCGCATGAGCGGATGGCTGACCGTTGCCTGCCTCGATCACATCTGCCAGTTCATTCTTGTGCGTAACCATGGAGAAGAGGAGCCAGAGCAGATAGGCCAATATGAGAAATCCGGCTACCGCCAAACTGAAAGTCTCCGTTTTTTCTACCGTAAATTCACGGGCAAATACAGCTGGAATAAACAACACGATGACAGCAAGCAGCATAAGGGAGGCATTGTGGCCGGCGAGCATCACATTGAATCGCTGAACCTTGAATTTCAGGCCTCCCAATAGCAGGCTTAATCCGAGCACCAGCAACATGTTCCCGATAATGGAGCCGGTAATGCTGGCCTTCACCATCTCGAAGAGCCCCTCTTTGACGAGAAAGATGGCAATAATGAGTTCTGCGGCATTGCCGAACGTGGCATTCAGAAACCCGCCCATTCGCTGGCCTGCGTAATGGGCTACACTCTCGGTTGCTTTACCGAGAAAGGCAGCGGCCAGTACGATGGCGATCGAGCAGACGATAATCTGCGTCGTGGCGCTGGCGTGGCTGTAATGCAGAATACCGCTGGTGACAAACATGGCTGCCAGTGCAGCATAAAAAATGTTCTTCTTCAAGCCAATTCACCTCTTGTGGAATGGATAAGTTTTTAATGAATACCTGACGAAAATGATTTTACCATATCATGACATCGACTTGCCAATCTGTTTTTTTTGTGTGGATGGGAAGCGCAGAGATGGATTGAATTTGAGCGGGCAACAGGGTAAAATAGGAAAAAAGGCTGGAGAGGAGATACACAGATGAACGAACTTGAACAAGGCAGTGTCCGTATTTCGAATGATGTGGTTGCAACCATTGCAGGATTGGCTGCTGTAGATACATCCGGTGTAGCAGGCATGTCCGGAGGCATTTCAGAGGGGATAACGAAGAAACTGAGCGGCAAGCAGGTGCAAAAGGGCGTGAGTGTGGAAGTAGGGGAGCAAGAGGCAGCGATTGATCTGAAAGTAATCGTCCATTATGGCAGTAAGATCCATGAGGTGTGCAGAGAGCTTCAGGAAAATGTAAAGGAAGCCATTGAGAATATGACGGGACTGCAAGTGGTCGAAGTCAATGTGAAGGTGGAAGGCGTGGCTTTCAAGGAGGAGGAGCCGCTCGCGCTGGAGCCGGCGAAAATCAAATAAGGTAACATTCAAATCATTCCGATACAAAAAATAGCGGGCGTTCAAACAACAAATGAACGACCGCTATTTTTCATTTTTAGCTGTATGATGGCGGGAGATCGACAGGATCATTCCCATGCTGATCATGGATACCAGCAAGGAAGAACCGCCATAGCTGATAAAAGGAAGCGTCACACCCGTCATCGGGATCAGGTTGGTCACACCACCCATGTTAATGAACGCCTGCACGGCGATGAGTCCGACAATTCCCGTGCCGAGCAGTGACCCGAATGTGTCCTTGCAACGAAGTGAAATAATGAGTGCTCTCCACAGCATCCCCAGATAAAGGAGCAAGAAAATCAGGATGCCGATAAAACCAAGCTCTTCACCGATAATGGCAAAGATAAAGTCATTATGCGCCTCCGGCAAATAGTGCAGCTTCTGAATGCTCTGACCGAATCCGGCCCCCGTTAACCCGCCATGACCGAAGGCAAACAGGGAATTGATAATTTGCATCCCTGATCCAAGTCGGTCCGACCATGGGTCCATATAGGTCGTAATCCGGCTAAATCGGTAGCCAAGCTCGGTGGAGTTGAGCAGGAAGTACAGACCGAGCAGCAGGGAAGCCGGAGCAGTGACGACGGTGCCAGCTGCAAACAGCTGCTTCAAGCTGGCGCCACCGGCCACGATGACAATCAGGGAAGAAATAATCAGGATCATCGCGGTACCGAAGTCTGGCTGAAGCATGACAAGCGCCGCCATAAATCCGACGATCACGAGCGCGGGTAGCAGTCCTTTTTTGAAATTGCGAATCTTGTCCCCTTTTTTGCTGACAAGCGCGGCCAGATACAAAATAACAGCCAGCTTGGCAAATTCAGAGGGCTGAAGTCCGATGGAGCCGAAGCGTATCCAGCTCTTTGCTCCGTTGATCGGTGCAGTAAACAGAACGACAATCAACAAAAAGACGACCCCGAGAAAGGCCAGAAAGAACCATTTACGAAACACCGTATACGGGATGTTCATGACGATCAGCATCGAAAAGGTGCCGAGTACAAAAAACACCAGCTGACGCTTGGTGAAGAACATCGCGTCACCATAATCAATCGTGCCAATGGGTGAGCTGGCACTGAACACCATGACAACGCCGAATCCGGTGAGCAAGAAAGTCAGGATAAGCAGAATAAAGTCCGGCGTACCTCTGTGCGTGGACTTCATAGGCGTTCACTAGGAAAGATGTTGAAGCAGGGATTCGATTTTTTGCTGGGCTTGTTTCACATACGGAGCAGGGATGACGGCTTCGTCATAGTTGACTCCATGTGGGAAAGTGGCTACGCCAAGGTAGGCTTCTTCAATGACGAGAACTGCGCTTGGAGATTCCAGCTTTCCTTCTACTACTCTCGTATTAATACGCAGGAAATAGTCGTGCTTGGCATCGTTATCGATCATTTTATAGTCATATGTAGCCCGGTAGTATTCCCACTGCCAACGAACAAATCCAGCCTGCTCCATCACGGCGTCCAGATGGCTCAGTTCGCTTTTTAATCCTTTTGTCTTGTTTTCCAATATCATAACGTCTAAACCTCATTTCTGCATACGTTGTGTTTTCTTTCATTCTTTTCTCCTATCCATGATAGTATGTTTACTATGCAAGCGCAAGCAATCAATTTGAATATTTATTGTCATTCACAGCTTTGATACAATAAAGGAATGAAGACATTTTATCCGGATCATACCGAATGAGTGGGGAGTCGTGCCGCGTGAAAGCGAACATACACGAGTTAAAACAGTCTGAACAGCAATGGAGGCAGTGGAGACGGTTTCTCCACCAGCATCCAGAGCTGTCCTATCAGGAGAAAGAAACGACCGCCTTTGTAAGGCGCATGCTGACAGAATGGGGAATTCCGAGTCGCTCGGGAGAACATGGACATGGCATCATCGCAGACATTGCAGGCAGTCGTCCGGGTCCTACCGTCGCCCTGCGTGCAGATATGGATGCGTTGCCGATTCAGGATCAGAAAACGTGCGACTATCGTTCCAGGCAGGCAGGGGTTATGCATGCATGCGGGCACGACGGACATACCTCTGTATTGCTCGGTCTGGCCAAATTTTTTGCCGAGAATCGGCAGGAGTTGAACGGAAATGTGCGTCTTATCTTCCAGCATGCAGAGGAATTCACGCCAGGCGGCGCCGTCGCGATGATTCGCGCAGGTGCTCTGGAAGGGGTGGATGTCGTCTATGGCATTCATTTGTGGACGCCGCTTCAGGTCGGTCATATCGCTTCGGCTCCGGGTCCCTTTATGGCGGCCGCCGATGAGTTCACGATCGATGTCCGGGGCAAAGGGGGGCATGCAGGACTGCCTCATGAAGCCGTCGACAGCATTTATATCGGGTCTCAGCTCGTTCAGAGCCTGCAGGGAATTGTGAGCAGACAGATCAATCCGGTTCAGCCTGCTGTCGTTTCCGTCTGTTCGTTCCAGGGTGGGAGCAGTTTCAATATTATCGCCGATCAGTGTCAGCTGAAGGGGACGGTTCGAACCTTCGATGAACAGACCCGACATCAGATTCACAATCGGATTCGGCAGTTGACCGAGCATGTAACGACGATGCATGGGGGCATGGGTGAGCTGCATTATCAGGACGGCTATCCATCTGTTGTGAATCATGCACGGGAATTTGAACGGTTTGAGCGGATCGGGGTGGAGCAGATGGGTTCGGAACGCGTGCAGAGAATGCCTTATGTGATGGCCGGAGAGGATTTCGCCTATTACTTGCAGAAGGTGCCTGGGTGCTTCATGTTTGTAGGCGCTGGCAATCCGGATAAGGGAATGGTCTATCCGCATCACCACCCTCTGTTCGATATCGATGAAGATGCTCTGCTGATCGCCGGGGAACTGCTTGTATCCATGACGCTGGATTACATGCAAACTCATACGGAATAAATCACCAAGTCTGTCTCTCGCATGAGCATACGGCCTTCCGGTCAATCTAAGAGTGTCCACCCATCAACTGGATGGGTTACAGATCAGATTGATTTCAGAGGAGGAAAGGCCATGCATACATTGCGTGATATTATGAGTGAGGATTGTGTGACGGTGAACTTGCAGGACAATGTATATGAGGCTGCCGTGAAGATGAAGCAACATGATATCGGCTTTGTTCCGGTCGTCGATGGCAAACGGATGCTCGGCGTCATTACCGACCGTGACCTGGTTGTACGAGGCTATGCGGAAAAGCGTTCCGGCTCTTGTCAGGTCGAAGAAGTCATGAGCACCCACATTACGTGCGCCTCGCCGGATACGACGATTGATGAAGCAGCCAGCATGATGGCACAGCAGCAAATTCGCCGATTGCCAGTTTGTGAGAACAATGAGCTTTGCGGCGTGGTTGCGATTGGCGATTTGGCGATTCACAGCGACTCCAAGGATGAAGCGGGAGATGCACTGAGCCAGATTTCAGAACATACCCATGTCTGAAACGGAGTCTGTTCTGTTCATAGCTTTCTAATGCCAAGCGTACCTTCATGAACAGATCTTTGTCATGAACCGTGAAGACAGACGAACCCTTGCGTATGGATAATGGCGCAGGGGTTTTTCGCATGGGATGGAACAGGCAGGAATCAGGTGGAGTGATTTGGGGAAAAGGGAGTCATACTAACGGTTGTAGGACATCTGAATGAAGGAGGATGAACATGTCACCGTCAAACCCGCAGCCACTCATCGTGCAAGCCAATGGCACCATCTTGCTGGAAACCGCCAGTGATCCTGAACGAGTAGTTCGGACCAGTCTGCATCGATTTGCGGATCTGCAAAAAAGCACGGACGACCATCTGACGTATGTGATTCATTCGCTATCGCTCTGGCATGCGGCTGCACAGGGCGCACAGCCCGCTGAACTGATCCGGTTGCTGCAAACCCATGCCAAATTCGGTGTGCCGCAGCACTTGCAGGAAGAGATCCGGGGCAGTATGGGGAGATATGGGAAGGTAAAGCTGGAAAAAGATGAAGCTGATGGCAAGCTGACGCCCCATTTAAAGCTGAGCGCAGAGGTAGAGACGCCGCTCGATCTGATTCGTGAAGATGCTGAGCTGGCCCAATATGTCGTACAGGATGTACATAGAAATGAATTGAAGTTGCAGGCAGACGGCAGAGGATGGCTGAAGCAGAGACTGGCACTCAAGGGCTGGCCGGTGATGGATTTTGTCGGGTTTGATGAAGGAGAGCGACTGGAGGTGGCCTGGCAATCCGGGAGAGCATGTCAGGCAGATGTAGTATTTCAAATCCGAGACTATCAGAAAGAAGCCATTCACAGCTTTATGGCGCACGAACAGCTCCACGGAGGAAGCGGAGTCATTGTACTGCCATGTGGTGCAGGCAAAACGATTGTTGGCATCGGAGCGATAGAGGCATGCCAGTGCGCTGCCCTTATTCTGACCACGAATCAGACCTCTGTACAGCAGTGGCGCAGGGAACTATTGGAGAAAACAACCTTGCATCCCCACCAGGTGAGTGTATACAGCAGTGAAGACAAGCAGGTCGCGCCGGTTACGATTGCTACATACCAGATGCTGACCTACCGGCGGTCAAGAGATGGCGCATTCCAGCATTTAAGTCTGTTTCAGCGCAGGGACTGGGGGCTGATCATTTACGATGAAGTACATTTGCTGCCTGCCCCTGTTTTTCGCATGACCGCGGAGCTTCAGGCCAAACGGAGGCTGGGCTTGACAGCTACGCTCGTGCGAGAGGACAGTCGGGAAACGGATGTATTCTCGCTGGTGGGCCCCAAAAAATATGAAAGCGGCTGGAAACCACTCGAGAAAGCCGGTTTCATTGCCCGTGTGGACTGTGTGGAGTATCGGGTGCTACTGGGAGATGCCGAAGAGGCCTATCTGTCGGCGTCCGGACGGGAACAGCTGCGTATGGCTGCCGTTCATCCAAGCAAGCTGGAAGTGGTTCGGGCCTTGCTGAAGAAGCATCAGGGAGAGCAAATCCTCGTCATGGGAACGTACCTGGATCAGTTGAAGCGCATAGCCCATGTACTACAACTCCCGTTGATCAGCGGGCAAACCTCTCAATCTGTGCGGGAACACTACTATGAACAGTTTAAACGGGGAGAATTCCAGCACCTGTGTGTGTCCAAGGTGGCGAATTTTGCCGTTGACCTTCCGGCTGCTTCGGTAGCCATTCAGGTTTCGGGCAGTTTTGGTTCCAGGCAGGAGGAAGCTCAGCGCATCGGACGCATTATGCGACCGAAAGAAAATGGGCAGCGAGCGATGTTTTATACGGTCGTCACGCAGCACACCAGGGAACAGGCGCAAGCGAGGCATCGCCAATTGTTCATGCTGGAACAAGGTTATCATTATACGGTGAAGCATTGGGAAGGAGGGGACAGCCATGCACGCCTCACGGCTCATTGACAAGTCTCCGGCCCTCTGGCTGAGACAGCTCAAGCAGCATCCGGTAATCAGCAGGCTTTTACACGAACAGCAGTACGAAGATTTGGCAGCATGTCTGACCAATGAAACCTCTGTGAAGATGCTCTATCAATCTTTGTCTGAACGCACCCGTCAGATGCTGCTCCCGATTTTGCTGCGTTTTGGCATGGGGCCTTTTCCGGAAGAACAGTGTCATCAGTTTGGTCAGTCCAACGGGTCATTGGCGGAGGTCAAGATCACCATTCTGGAACTGAGACGTAGCGGGTTGCTGTTTGCTGGCAGAAAATCCTGGGGAGACCGTCTACTGGCTTTTCCAGCCGAAACTTTTGAGCATTTGATCCGTCTGATCCTATCCGCTGACCCGATTAAGAGCGTCCGTAAGGAAGAGGAAGATGATGCGCATGTGGGGATTCAGGAACCCGATTTTCAACTGGCGGTCCTTCGGTTTTTATACGAAGTGAAAATGAAGGGCGGTCTCTCGATCACCCAGAAGGGGACGATTCATAAGCGGGAGCTGCAACATTTGCAGGGGAAGAAGGCTTTCCCGGAGCAAGATGAGTGGCGATATATGCCGCTTGTGCTAGGGGATCATACCGCGTCTGGATACCGACCGCAAGAAGTCGTTGTGCTGGAATATGCACATCGTCACCAGTTGCTGAAACGTCAATCAGGGAAGCTAAGGATTGCGGAGGATGAATGCCGCACATGGCTCCAGCTCACTTATGAACAAAAGCAGCAGCAATGGCTTGAGATGTGTCGAAGCTATTTGCTTCCGTCTGCTCCCTGGCTGCAATGTGCATGGGCATGGGTGATCCGGCAACCCGCTGTCGAGTGGTTCTCCGCGCAAGGGTTGTTCGATCTATTGCAACAGGCGTATGACACCTCGCACGCAGCGTTGAAGCAAGAGCAGGCAGAAGAAAAAAATCCGCCATTTACGGCTGATTCACTGGAAACTCATCTGCTGCTGCCTCTGACCTGCCTCGGATTTCTTCACCTGCATCATGAGGAGGGGAAGCAGCAGAATCAGTATCGAACGGCGATGGCGTCACCCAAGCAAGTTGAACCTCACCTGTACGTGACTGCTGATCTTACCGTCTACGCTTCCCCCTATGCGCCATCCTCGCTCTTATGGGAGCTGTTTCATTATACGGATGAGGAAAGTGGATGTCTCCACCGGAAAGTGACTATGTCCGCGCTGCAACGAGCTGTGCTGTATGGCTATCAGCCGGAGGGAGTGATTTCCCTGCTAAAAGAGGGGGGCGGTGTCCCCTTGCGGGCTGAGACCAGAGCATTGCTTGCTGACTGGATTGATATGATCGGAATCGCCCAGGTACAGGAGGTGATGATGGTGACCTTTTCTCATTCTTTCCATTTGAAAATGATTCAGCAGCATGAACCATTCCGCTCTTCGCTGGTTGCGGTCCTCCATGAACGAGCCTGCATCCTTGAAGCAGAAGCGTGGACAGAGGTGGAGGCTTATTTGGGTAAGCATCACTGTGTGTCCACCTCTGCGTCATCTTCTTCACGGCTGACAGACAAACCAGACAGACCAGAGAAGCAGGTCAAACACGTCAAGGAAAGCAAGGAAAGCAAGGTTAGGATGGATAGTAAAGATCGCAAGGAAAGCAAGAATAGGATGGATAGCAAAGATGGCAAGCAGGAAGAGTCCCACACTCAAGGCTGGTTGGCAGATCGAATCAGTCTGGACAGGTACACCCTGGAGAGCGACTGTCCAGACATGGAGGAAATCTACAGCGGCATGCAGGACATTCCGGGTATGTGGCTGCATCAGATGCGGAATTACCATGCATCCACGGTACACAAATGTATTGAACAGGCGATTGCGTGGGGCGCCCGACTTCGCTTGAAGATTAAAGGGGAAATCATGGAAATTACGCCTCGCCGTCTGGAGGCTAGCGGCCCATCCTGGCGTGTTTCCTGCTTGCTGGATGGAACGCCGAGCAGCCTGTTTCCTGAGGAGTGGGAACAAATTCAGTTGATTTTACCAGGTATAAATGATACAACTGAGTTAACCTCAGAGATGAAGGAATGATGCAAATCATGAGTGTGACAGAACAACACGCACTTGATCTCTCTGTGTTGATGATGGAAAGCTATGAATTGGCAGACCTCATTAAACGCTCACAGGAGATGAAGGCTTACCTATATTGGAAGGAACAGCTGGCTGCAAGTGAAGAGGCTCAGAAAGGCATTCGCGAACTGGACAGAGAGAAGGAAAGCTTCAGGGAATACGAACGGTTCGGGCATTTCCATCCGAGCTATCATGAAGGTATGGAACGAGTGAAGGCCGTGGAGCAGAAGCTTCACACGCTGGAGGTTGTACAGGCCTTTATGAAGAGTGAAGAGGAATTGGATCAATTGCTTTATGAGGTGTCCAAGCTTATTGCTCATTCGGTCTCGGACTCCATCAAAGTTCCTTCCAATCAGCTGCTGCCCGAAAGCGGATGCAGTTCTGGCGGAAGTTGCAGTGGAAACTGCGGATAGGACGGATATCGAGCCCCTTTGCAGAGCGAGAGCAGAAACCACTGCGCAGTGGCCCCAGGATAGTCAGGTTACAGCAGAAAACAGCGTCAGAAGCAGCGGAAACAAAAGGGTGCACAAAATATCGTAAACCAAGTGGACTCGATCGCTTGGGAAAGGGAAAGAGCAGGCAAGGGGGAAGAGAGATGAGGGAACGAACCGGGTTGATTGTATGGGTTCAGGACTTACGATCCAGCAAGCCATTGGAACGATTAGGCTCTTTACACTATACATCCAAACGAATGAACTATGCTGTCCTGTATGTACCGACCGATCAGAAGGATCAGGTGATTCAGCAGCTTCAGCGGTATCCTTTTGTTAAACGAGTTGAATTATCGATGCGTAAAGATATCAAGACCGAATATAGCTCAAAAATACCGGACAAGACGACGATGTACAGTTTGTAAAGAAAAAATGAACAAAAAAAAGTGGAATTCACGTAACATGAATTATTCTTGACGATTCTCCCTAATTGTGGGAGAATTTTTTTATATTTTCCACAAAACCTTTGCAATTAGGTGGAAAAAATAGTTCAAATGGATTATAATAGAGATAAGATGATGATCTGAAAGAACTACACTGGGATCGGAAAGGAGTTGAATTAAATGAAAGACAGAGTCATGAACCGTTGGAGTACGTATGAGCCTTTTTTCGTAGAGGTCGGAGACAAGAGGATCGCAGACATCGTGATTACGAACCATGCCAAGTTCCGTTGGAATGACCGGATCGTAGACGATGGACAATCGATTGAAACCATTTGTACATACTTATGGGATAAATTGAAGAATGGACAAGTTGAATCGTATTATCGACATGAGGAAGACGTTTACCTGGTCGAAGATGACATTGTGATGGTCGCTGAATTTTCCAATTTGGATCGGGAAACGGATATCGCAGGCAATCCGCTTCACAAGATGATTGTCGTTACGTTCCTCGGTCGAATGTCCGAGACCATAGAATTAAGGGATTTGAAATCTTACTATTCGTGGCTTCGTCATTCTCGCAGAATGACCCTGATCAAAAACGGCAGAAAAAGGAGATAATGAGTCCCCAAGATGAGAATGACAAAAGATTGGCACCCATATCGTGATGAATAGTATGGACAGCGTTCAAGCAGATTGAGCGACTGTCCATTTGTGTTATATAGATGCATTTCCAGACGGGAACGGGTAAAATGGGAATACGATTGTGCACGCGCAAGGAGGCCTGACATGGCGATCAACTTTCATCAGCTTCACATCTTTTACACCGTCGCAGAACGTGGAAGCTTTTCTTCTGCGGCTCAAATGCTGCATATGTCGCAGCCGGCGGTAACGATGCAGATTCAGTCCCTGGAAGATTATTTTGGGGTGAAGCTGTTTCACCGTTCCACCAAAAAGGTAGTTTTGTCCGAAGCAGGCAAGACCCTGATGCCCTATGCAAAGAAGAGCATGCAGATCATGAAGGATACCGAGCAGGCCATGGCCAGCTACACCGAGTCATTAAAGGGAGAGCTTCAGCTCGGAGCGAGTCTGACCATCGGGGAATCCATCTTGCCGCGATTGCTCGGTTACTTCTCCAAACAGTATACACACATCTCCTATAAACTGAAGGTGATGAACACCACTCAGATTATGGAGGAGGTTCTGAACCATCAGTTGCACATTGGCCTGGTAGAAGCTGAGATCAAGCATCCTGAGTTGACGGTCGAGCCCGTTCTCAATGACGAGCTGATGCTGATCGTACCGAAGGGACACCCGCTCTTTGAGCAGGAGACCGTGACCCTGGAAGAGGTGCTTCGCCAGCCTTTTGTCCTCAGAGAGCAGGGATCGGGAACGAGACAGGTTATCGAGGAAGTGTTCATGGAGCACGGCGTGTCTCCGGAGACGTTGCCCGTCGTGATGGAGCTTGGCAGTACTGGTGCGGTCAAATCAGCTGTCGAAGCAGGACTTGGAGTGAGCATATTGTCCGCGGCCTCCGTCAAGCACGAAGTGGCGCTGGACATTATTCGAACCAAGCCGATTACAGGCATGCAAATGCGGCGCCATTTCTACATTATTCATGAAAAGGACCGCTTGCTTCCGCTCCCGGCGACGACCTTTCAAGCTTTTATTCAGGAGAAGGATATGAAAAACTGGAACCTGATGAACGAATAAATCGGACACGAGCCAGTCAAATGGCATGGATCATCAAACCGACAGAGAGGAGAACGGATGGATGACATCACAGCAGCAAAGTGAAAAACGATATGATTTGCATACGCATACTACCGCTTCAGATGGCATGCATACGCCTGCTGAACAAGTCGAACTAGCCAGTCAGGCTGGTCTGGCCGGCATCGCCATCACCGATCACGATACACTGGGAGGCTTGAAAGAAGCGGCAGAGGCTGGAGAGAAGTGGGGAATCGAGATCATTCCAGGTGTCGAAATCAGTACGGTCCAGAATGGCAAGGATATTCATGTCCTTGGATACTGGATTCAACCAGATGACAACGTGTTGAAGGAGAGGCTGCAAGGTTTGCGTGATGCGAGACAGCGACGCAATCATCAGATTATTCGCAACTTGCAGCAGGCTGGCATTGCCATTGAACTGGCGGATGTTCGCAAGGCAGCAGGCAAGGAGGATGACACCATCGGACGGCCTCATATTGCCGATGCGCTTGTCCAGCTCGGTGTAGTCCAGGACATGAGGGAGGCGTTTGACCTCTATTTGGCTGAAGGTGCGAAGGCTTATGCACAGGTAGAACGCATTTCACCGTACGAGGCACTAACCTGGATTCATGAAGCGGGTGGCGTTGCGGTGCTGGCTCACCCCGGACTGTATCAGGACGACGAACTGGTGGAGCAAATTGTGAGCACGGGAATGGATGGGTTGGAGGTCAGACACTCCGATCATACGGGAGAAGACGAAGACCGATATACCCGATTGGCTGACAAGCTGAAGCTGATCCAGACAGCGGGCTCTGATTTCCATGGAAGTCGTCAGGGCAAGATTTTTCATGGTCCGCTCGGCAACCGATATGTGACAGCGCCAGTTTTGCAACAGTTAAGACAGTTAAGAAAAATTCGTCAACGATAAGCTGTTGGAAATCATTCCTATTCAACAGATTCATACAGAGATATTGTACAATGTTTGTAAATGGTTTATAATTACCTTCGTATAGAGAGACGCTAACCCTAGCGGAGGGATGAAATATGCTTGACAATCAAGAACACAATCGTTTGTATACGATCAAGGAAGCAGCCATGAGGACCGGTCTGTCCACCCAACTGATTCGGAAATGGGAAGAGCGGTATGAAGCGGTAAAGCCATCGCGTTTTCCGAATGGTTATCGGGGATATACGCAGTATGATATCGAGACGTTAATCTGGTTGAAGAACAAAGTCGATGAGGGGATGCCCATCGGGCTGGCTGTACAGGATCATCAGCACCAGAGCGGTTCGGGGCAGATCATGCTGGATCAGTCCGAGAAGCGGGAGACGGCTTCTGTCAGTGAAGTGGAAGATTATCAGAATCGGCTGCTGACGTTTTTCCTTCAGCTGGACTACAATGGCGCCCAGCGCTTTTTCGATCGGCTGACAGGTCTACATCACTTGGACTTTGTACTTCGAGAGGTGCTTCAGCCCGTATTAATTCACATCGGTGAGCTGTGGGAGAGCGGGGAAATATCTGAATTTCAAGAGCATTTCGGTTCTAATTTTGTGAGGGAGCGGGTACAGGCGGTCAAGAATCTGTTTCCACTAACGGACAATGCCCCCCTGATCGTGACCTCCTGTGGACCGGGGGAGAGACATGAAATTGGCATCTTGTACTTTGGCTATTATGCGATGCTGGAAGGATACCAGTTTGTTTATCTTGGCGCTTCTCCTTCCGAAAAAGGGATCCTGGATTGCCTGGATCAATTTCAGCCGGTCGCCTTTGCCTTTAGTTTCTCCACGCATGAGCATCTGAAAAAAGCGATGCCGTTTCTTCAGAAACTGGATCGGCAAATTCTGGAGCGCGAATTGAAGACCCATGTCTTCATCGGAGGAAGATCGATTGCCCATGATCAGTTTATGGAGGGCACCCAGCGCGTCCACATGCTGTCAGGGGATGCGAAGGAAGCGGTAAAGAAGATGGTAAAGGTTATTCAGAAGGTGTAGGCAGGAGAGCGACAGGATCGTGGTCAGCCTGCGATAGAATCGCGATGAGTCTAATGAACAAAGAGCTTCCCGCATACAGGACGGTTTATCCTGGTCGGGAAGCTCTTTGTTGTGGTAGGAAATCACATTACAGCCAAGTGAATTACTTGATTTCACAGGGCAGGCTTTGCACCCGTTCTTCCGAAGGGGTGACATAGATCGTTTTCTGATGATCATAGATGACGAAGCCGGGCTTCGCGCCCGTTGGCTTGCGCACATGCTTGATGGCCGTATAGTCCACCGGAACCTGACTGGAGAATCTCGCTTGAGAATAGTAGGCAGCGAGCATGGCGGCTTCCTGCAGCGTCGCTTCACCGTACTCCGTACTGCGAATCACGACATGAGAACCGGGGATGTCTTTCGTATGCAGCCACGTATCTTGGGAACGGGCAATGCGATTCGTGACATAATCGTTTTGCGTGTTGTTTTTACCAACATAGATCGGAATTTGTTCGCTGGACGTGTAGCAGAGCAGCTGCGGCACGGATTTGCCTTTTTTCTTGCGTCCTTTGTCTCGGTTGCGACTGCGTTCTCTCAAATAACCTTGCTCTACCAGTTCCTCCCGGATTTCTATCACATCAGATAACTGGGCATGATCGAGCTGATGGATCAGGTTGTCCATGTAGGTGATTTCCTCGCGGGTTTGCTGCAACTGCTCCTCGACTACTTTCACACTGTTTTTCGCCTTGTTGTATTTTTTAAAATAACGCTGGGCGTTGTCCGAGGGACTCAAGGTTGGATCGAGCGGGATCTCGATGAATGCCTGCTCTTCATCATAATAATTGATGACTGAGATCGAGGATGCGCCCCGCTTGACCGCATGCAGCGAGGCGGTAAGCAGTTCTCCGTATATGCGAAATTGCTCCGCCTGATCGGCCTCTTGCAACGTTTTTTGCAGCTTTTTTATTTTCTTTTCATTTTTGGTTCGTTCATTTTGCAGCCACTTTTTCAAATTCCCCGTCTTTTGCTTGATGGCATCCTCTTCCGCTTTGTCCCCATAGTAAGCTTCGAGCAGTTCACTGATGGTCTCGTAGTGCGTCTGCTCTCCGGTGAATTGTTGTAAAGGGAGTACATAGAAGGACCATTTGTCCTGCTCACTGTCCAGACTCAAATTGGGCTGGATGTCCTGAATCAGAATGGGACGAAGCATCGATTCGAACGCTTCAGCGAGTGCATCTGCCTGTCGGATGGACAGCTGGTTGAGCGTGAACGACACCGTCAAACCGGCACGCGCAACTAACTCTTTGGCTGAGAGCGGGCTGAACCCTTTCCACTGTTCGAGTATCCATTTCCAGATCGGCATATCGTCCTCGTGGGGGTGCTGATGAATGAGCTGGATGACGGCCTCCTGCATGTCCTTGCGGGAGCTCTGCAAGGTGTGGTGCTTGTCCTGTTTCGGTGGTTCGATATAGGCCTGCCCCGGCAGCACAATCCGGTAGGAGCTGAGCGCCGGGGTTACATGATGAATGCTGTCGATGATCGTATTGGATTTCGTATCGACCAGGATGGTATTGCTGTGTCGGCCCATCAGTTCGATAATGATCAGCTTTTGGGTGAGGTCACCCAGCTCATCCCGGTGACGAACATGCAGGTGCAGCACACGCTCCAGATCCGGTTGCTCGATTCGTTCGATGATCCCGTTTTCCAGATGCTTGCGCATGAGCATACAGAACATAGGCGCCTCTGCCGGATTCTGATAGGTTTTTTCGGTCAGATGAATGCGGGGATAAGTCGGATTCGCTGATATGAGCAGCTTCATGTTGCGTCCCTGGGCACGGATTTGCAGAATCAGATCTCGTTCCGCGGGCTGATGAATTTTGTTGATGCGGCCGCCTACACAGGCTTGCAGCTCTTGAGCCAAACTGTATAAAAAGAGTCCATCTATCGCCATGGTCTCGCTCTCCTCTTTTCTCTCTGTTGCGAATTTAGCTACACCTCGTACCGTGTGCACGCGATGCGTGCAGAAGTCTGCGTTTTTATGGAGATGTCCTTTCATTATGATGCCATAAATAACGAAGAAAAGAAAATACAGTCTGTCCGTAAAGATGGGATATTTTCCAGCTTGTCTGAATACATTTGTCCTAGTAGAAGTTATGGGAGGGAGAAGCGAATGAATGACAAGAGTGAGAGCCGCTGGTTCATGGAGCCGACACTGCAAGTGATGAAGCAGCTGCATGTCCGGCAGAGCCAGGGATTGTCCGTGGCAGAGGCACAGAAACGCCTGGACGAGAACGGCCCCAATGTGTTGCTGGAAGCCAGCAAGGTATCCCCGATTACACTCCTGCTCGGTCAGTTTAAGGATTTCATGGTGCTCGTTTTGCTTGGCGCTACGCTCATCTCCGGTTTGCTCGGAGAATATCTGGATGCGATCACCATCATTGCAATCATTCTCGTCAATGGCATCCTGGGTTTTATGCAGGAATTTCGGGCGGAGAAATCCCTGCGTGCCTTGAAGGAGCTTTCCGCTCCGAAGGCGCGGGTAATGCGGGACGGCAAGATGGTGGATATCCCCGCTTCCGAACTCGTGGCCGGCGATATTATCTGGATGGAGAGCGGGGATCGCGTTCCCGCAGATGCCAGGCTGTTCGAGGCAAATGGCTTCTATGCGGAAGAGTCTGCGCTGACGGGGGAATCCGTCCCGGTTCAGAAGCAGTGTGAGCCAATTGCAGACCGCGATGCCCCGCTCGGCGACCAAAGCAATATGGCCTTTATGGGAACGCTGATCTCGCGCGGAACGGGCAAAGCGGTCGTGGTGGCAACAGGTATGGATACGCAGATGGGGAAGATTGCCGATCTGATCCAGCACACCGAGGAAATGCAAACTCCGTTGCAGCATCGCCTGGAGCAATTAGGCAAGCTGCTGATCCTCATTTCGATCGGGCTGACGATGATGGTGGTCGTGGCCGGTATTTTGCACGGTCAGCCAATGTATGGCATGTTTCTGGCGGGTGTCAGTTTGGCGGTGGCGGCCATTCCGGAAGGACTGCCGGCTATCGTGACGGTTGCACTGGCTCTCGGGGTGCAGCGTATGATCAAGCGCAAAGCCATCGTGCGTAAGCTTCCGAGCGTTGAAACGCTGGGCTGTGCCTCCGTCATTTGCTCTGACAAGACCGGCACACTGACGCAAAATAAAATGACCGTGACCCATTTGTGGGCAGAAGGAAAGGTCATGGAAGTAAGCGGAGAAGGGTATCGACCGCACGGGAGCATTCAGACGGAAGGGAAGCCGGTGGACCTGCGGGGAGATCAGACGCTGCGCAGATTGATGCAGGCTTCTGTACTGTGCAACAATGCGGAGCTGGTGGAGCTATTCCCGGAAACGAAGCGCAAAAAACAAAAGAAACAGCTTGAATCGGAATGGCAGGTGAAGGGAGACCCCACCGAAGGGGCCCTGATTGTGCTGGCTGCAAAAGCAGGGATGACCAGATCGAGTACCACAGGTCTGTATGAGCGACTTCGTGAATTCCCCTTCGATTCAGATCGCAAGCGGATGTCCGTGGTCTGTCAGCATCAGGGAGGCAGGCTGGTCTTCGCCAAAGGAGCACCGGATGTCATGCTGGATCAATGCCAATATATGATGTGGGAAGGCAAGATCATGCCCCTGACCAGTACGATGAAGCAAAAGGTGCTGGCAGCCAATGAAGCGATGGCCCGCTCAGCGCTCAGAGTGCTCGGGCTTGCCTATCGGGATGTGAAGAGCAGTGAGCAGCTGGAATCCGAGTCGGCCGCTGAACAGGGACTGGTGTTCATCGGGTTGACGGGCATGATTGACCCGCCACGCAAGGAAGTGCGGTCCGCGATCGGTACTTGTAAACGGGCTGGCATCAAAACGGTCATGATTACCGGTGATCATCGAACGACCGCTGAAGCCATTGCGGGACAGCTCGGCATGATTCCTCGCGATGGCAAGGTGATGGACGGAAAACAGCTGTCCATGATGAATGAAGAGCAACTGGATCGGGTAGTGGAGGACGTCTATGTCTATGCCCGCGTATCCCCGGAGCATAAACTGCGCATCGTTAAGGCGTTGCAAAAGAAAGGCCACATCGTGGCGATGACCGGTGACGGGGTCAACGATGCACCGGCCATCAAGGCCTCCGACATCGGGATCGCCATGGGCATCACGGGAACAGATGTGTCCAAGGAAGCTTCCTCTCTCATATTGAGTGATGACAATTTCGCTACCATCGTGGCCGCCATTGAGGAAGGCCGAGGGATCTATGAAAATATTCGCAAGTTTATCCGTTACTTGCTTGCCTCCAATGTCGGAGAAATACTGGTCATGTTTATCGCCATGATGCTCGGCATGCCGTTGCCGCTCGTGCCAATCATGATCCTGTGGGTGAATCTCGTGACAGATGGACTGCCCGCGATGGCGCTCGGGGTAGATTCCTCCGAGAGTGATCTGATGGAACAGAAGCCGAGGCCAGCCAGAGAGAACATCTTCGCCCGCAGGCTGGGATGGAAGATTATCAGTCGCGGCATCTTGATCGGGATCTGTACACTGGCCGCCTTCTGGCTCGTGCTTCAGGAGAATCCGAATGATGCGGCGCATTTGATGAAAGCACAGACCGTTGCCTTTGCAACCTTGGTGATGGCGCAGCTGATTCATGTGTTTGACTGCAGAAGCTCACGATCGATCTTTCATCGCAATCTGTTTGAGAACAAGTATCTGGTGGCAGCGGTGTTGTCTTCGGTTGTGCTGCTGCTGGCTGTCCTTTATCTCGATCCACTCCAGCCCGTCTTCAAAACGGTTGATCTGGGCTTGAGAGAATGGGCACTGGTCTTCGTCTTCGCTGGTATACCTACATTCTTTATGGGTGCGGGCAGTGTGCTGCGCGGCGCCCCGAAGAAAAAACGCCGGATCAAGTACGCTGGTTAACGAAAAACAAGGCCAGGCTGTTGCTTGATCGCTTGGCAAAAAGCTGCCGCAAGACTGAACAGCCCCAAATGTGAGACCTCTCGTCTGACATACGGTGCGGCTGTTCAGGAAACGGCAGCTTTTTCAGTTTTTGTTGCGGTCTGATGTTCACCTTACGGACAATTGACATTGAGTACGATGGAGGTGGTGATCGGCAGACCTAATAACGTGCTAGTCGCCGAGATGGTGACGGTACCCACCCCTCCGACTGAGACGTTGGCGACAAAGGCACCTGTAATCGGGTCGGTGACGACGACGGTATCCAGTGAAATGACATTTGCGGTTCCGGTCTCCTCTGCAACAGCCAGATCGACCGTCGCACCCCCGATTGGGGTTCCGATTGGCGAGAGTAGCGTGCCAGAGATCGGAATCGGCAGGCCACATGCTGGGCCAGTAATTGTAGAGATTGGAACAGAGATGGAGAGGGTTCCTCCGGTCGAGAAGACATCCTGGATGAGATCCAGCACATTTTCAAATTTGAACTGAAGCAGCATTTCTTTCTTGATGACGTTCTGGATTGTTCTGCGCACACTGGCATTTACCGCAAGCAAACTATCGAAGGTAATATTCGGATCAGCCAGCACAGAAGTGGTCGGGGTAAGCGTCCCCAGTACAAATTGCAATTTCTCCGCTTCCGCATTCAATATATGGCCCAAAGCCAGTTCTTCCAGTGCAATGCTGCTTAACAGCAACGGGACAGTTTGACCGACAGTGACCGAAATGCTCGGTGTGATGTTCGGAATATTCGGTAGAGACATGCATACAGCCCTCCTCATTGATCTTCCTTATTACCATATTCATCTGTCCGGTAATGGAACAGGCACCTGCCGATAGACATACACCTGTTTGTGTGAACGTGGAGAGGCTTGTATCCTCAGAGAAATGAGATCAGACCAAAGTTAGAGCATGGACAGGCAGTCTTGCAAGGCATGGAATTGAACAGGCCGCCTGACAAGCGATCTGAATGGAGAGGTGGTCTAGTAGGAGTAGGGTACGGGATTAGACTGGCAGGCATGAGATGGAGCACCATCATGTGTGATAATGCAAAAAGTTATACGCTCAATCAGTGGGCATTTGCTCTGACTTCCGTTAAGATAATAGCAGAAGATGTTATCGTCAAATGGACAGAATAAGCGGATACGCCGAAAATGGCGGATGCGAGACCGTCTGTCCTGAATCCAGACTGCTGAGATGAATGGGAGTGTCATAGATGAACTTTACGAAAATGAATGGACTTGGAAATGACTTTATCGTGGTTGTGGCAGACCAGCTGCCGGAGAACGCCAGTGAGCTCGCGATTGCGTATTGTGATCGCCATTTCGGGATTGGTGCGGACGGGCTAGTATTCATTCTTCCTTCGGAGGAAGCGGATTACCGGATGCGCATCATGAATTCCGATGGTTCAGAAGCGGAGCAATGCGGGAATGCCATTCGTTGTGTAGCGAAATACGTATACGACCAACAGATGGTGAGCAGTGAGCAGGTATCCATTGAGACGATCGGAGCCGGTGTGCAGAACGTACAGATTACGGCAGAGAATGGAACCGCTAAAACCGTGCGGGTAGATATGGGCAAGCCTATCCTGGAAGGGCTGAAAGTGCCGACCACGATTGATCAGGAAACCGTGGTCAATCAGGATATTGAAGTGGATGGACAAACCTATCAGTTTACGGCTGTTTCCATGGGAAATCCGCATGCCGTTATCTACGTCGATGATGCGGTACAGTTTGACCTGCACCAGTGGGGACCGAAGCTGGAGACCCATCCGATGTTCCCGAACAAGATTAACGTTGAATTCGCAACCGTGAAATCCCGCGATTATGTAGATATGCGCGTGTGGGAGAGAGGGGCAGGGCCGACCCTTGCCTGTGGTACCGGAGCGTGTGCGACCCTGGTTTCATCTGTGCTGAACGGGCATACGGATCGTGCTGCCACCGTTTCGCTCAAGGGTGGAGACCTCTTCATCGAGTGGAGCGAGGAAGATGGTCATGTGTATATGACCGGACCGGCTGAGACCGTGTTTACGGGTACCGTTTAAGACCGAATACAGACAACTGACAACGAAATCGATCGGAATGAACGAGTACAGCTGGGGCAGAAGTAAGCGTCCCGGCTTTTTTTCTCTTTCCGACAGGCTCTTTGGCGGCATGACTTCATTCATTGTCCAATTCCGACAATCATGGTATGGTATTAACAAGAACGCAAGGTGTGCGAATGCATGAAGAAACCATTCACGATAAATTTATGAAGAAACAGGTGAGATTGGGGATGAAATCTGATATTAGAACGGAGTGGAGCCGTCGGATTCTCGTGGGCGATGGCGCGATGGGAACCTATTTGTACCAGCAGGGCTTTCCGGTGGGCATCTCATACGAGGAATTGAATCTGACAAAGCCGGAGGTCATTGCGGATGTGCATCGCAGGTACTATCAGGCGGGGGCCAGAGTCATCGAGACCAATACCTTCACGGCAACGAGAGAAAAGCTGGCCAAATTCGGACTGGAAAACGAAGTCGAAGAGATCAATCGGGCAGGTGTCCGTATCGCCAGAGAAGCGGTAGGCGAAGATGCCTTTGTTGTTGGCGCCGTCGGATCAATCCGAGCTGGCAAACGCAAAAACATGCGAACCGCTGCTATCAGGGCGGACTTCACGGAACAGATCGAGGCACTGCTCGCTGAAGGGGTAGACGGGTTGATGCTGGAAACCTTCTTCGATGTGGAGGAGATGATGCTCGCAATGGAATTGATCCGTGAGCGGAGCGATCTGCCGGTCATTAGTCAGTTTGCCGTTGAAGAAGCAGGGAGAACGACAGACGGATATGAGATGACGCGCGCATTTGAACTGGTCAGCAAAGCTGGCGCAGACCTGATTGGATTCAACTGCCGCAGCGGTCCCAATCGGATGCTGAGAAGCCTTGAAAGTCTCGGGGAAATGGAAGGACAGCACTTTTCTGTCTACCCGAATGCCGGGATTCCGGATTACGTGGACGGGAAATTTACTTATATGGCCACACCGGCTTATTTTGCAGACAACGCAGTCAAATTTGCTTCCCTCGGCGCACGGTTAATCGGTGGATGCTGCGGGACGACTCCAGAGCATATCGAAGCGATGGCGAAAGTGCTGAACAAGCTCGATGTGAACGTACTGGCCCAGCAGCAGCTGGAAGCCGATGCACTGTCGGCGATGAACAGGGAATCGGCTGTGCAGCCCTCTGTAGTACCAGCAGGAAAAACTTCGTCAGAGGCGCATTCATCGGTCGAAATCCGCCAGATTCACGAGCCTAATATCGTGGAGCTGGTCAAGCAGCGTCACACGGTCATTGTGGAACTGGACCCACCGAAGGATCTGAATATCGATACCTTCATTGAAGGTTCCATTGCCCTTCAGGAAGCGAAGGTCGATGCTATCACCATGGCCGACAATTCACTCGCTGTGACTCGGATGAGCAATTCAGCTCTGGCCTACCTGCTGCATGACAAGCTGGGCATTCGTCCGCTCGTACACATTGCCTGCCGGGATCGGAACTTGATCGGAACGCAATCTCATATGATGGGCTTCGATGCCATGGGTATTGATCATGTGCTTGCTGTTACCGGAGATCCGGCCCGATTCGGAGATCTGCCAGGTTCCAGCTCCGTATATGACTTGACCTCTTTCGAGATCATTCGCATGATCAAACAGCTTAACGAGGGCATTTCCTTCTCCGGGAAGCCGTTGAAGCAAAAGGCAGGCTTTGTTGTAGGGGCTGCCTTCAATCCGAACGTGAAATATCTCGACAAGGCTGTCAAGCGACTGGAGCGCAAAATTGAATCCGGTGCAGACTATATCATGACCCAGCCGGTCTATGATGCGGATCTGATCGAAGAAATCTATCAATCTACCAAGCACTTGGAAGTGCCCATCTTTCTCGGGATTGCGCCACTGGCTAGCGGTGGTAACGCGGAATACTTGCATAATGAAGTACCAGGCATTCAGCTCTCTGATGAAGTTCGCGAGAGAATGGCCGGACTCAAAGGCCCTGAGGGCAGGGCGATGGGCGTACAGATTGCCAAGGAACTGCTGGATGTTGCGGTGCAGCGTTTTAATGGCATTTATCTGATGACTCCGTTCATGGCATACCAGATGACGGTTGACCTGACACGCTATGTTTGGGAAATCACGAACCGTTCCGATTCCCACTTGTACCCTATGACAAAATAAACTACAATAGGGTAATGGATGTGATCATATATGATTCGCAGTATGACCGGATTTGGCCAAGCTGAACGGCTCTATGACGCCTATCAGATCAAGGTCGAGATGAAATCCGTCAATCATAGATACCTGGAAGTGAATGTGCGCTCCGGCAAGGAATGGCTGGAATTTGAAGAAGTCATTCGCAAAACGATTCAGCAGCAGGCAAAAAGAGGCCGCTTTGACGTCTATTTGTCCGTCGAGCAGACCGGTCAGCCAAGCAAACGTCTGAATCTGGACTGGGATCTGGCTGATCAGTGGATGCAGATAGGTCAGGAAGCGGAGCAACGGTACGGACGTGCCGGTTCTCTTCATTTTTCTGATTTGCTGAAGCTCCCTGACTTGTATCAGATCGAGGAAGGCGATACAGAGGACCCGGATCGATTTGCCAGGGAGCTTGAGCTGGGCATCTCAGAGGCGCTGGCTCATCTTCTTCAAATGCGAGAGGCAGAAGGAAAGCATTTGCAGCAGGAGCTGGCAGAGCGGGTCGGAACCTTGCGAACGGTTCATGCCGATATCCGGGCTTGTCGTCCGCAGGTGCTGGCCGATACACGCAGCAGACTGCATCATCGCCTCCAAGAGCTGCTGAGTGATTCGTCTATCGAGGAGCATCGATTTGCCATGGAAATTGCACTCCTGGCTGAACGGTCAGATATCACTGAGGAATTGACGAGACTCGAGAGCCATTTCGAACAATTTGATCGCTTGTTACAAGCTGATGAACCTGTAGGCAGAAAAATGGATTTCCTCATTCAGGAAATGAATCGGGAAGTGAACACCATCGGATCGAAATCGAATGCGATTCAGATCGCCGAGTGGGTGGTGGACTTGAAATCCGAATTGGAAAAGATCAGGGAACAGGTTCAAAATATCGAATAAAATTCCCATCGCATGTATCTTACACCTGCAAGGTGTGAATAAGAATAGGGAGGAACTGAAATGGCGATTAAACTTATCAACATCGGATTTGGGAACATTGTTTCCGCCAATCGAATTATCTCTATTGTAAGTCCTGAATCTGCTCCTATTAAACGCATCATTCAGGAAGCACGTGATCGGCACATGCTCATCGACGCTACATACGGCAGAAGAACTCGTGCAGTCATTATTACAGACAGTGATCATGTGATCTTGTCAGCGGTGCAGCCCGAGACCGTGGCCCATCGCCTGTCAGCCAAAGACGACGATCAAGACGAATAGTGAAGTGAGGTACTCATGGAAAAGGGATTGCTAATCGTATTATCCGGTCCTTCAGGTGTCGGGAAAGGAACCGTATGCACGGCGCTTCGTCCGAAAATGAAGGATCTTACCTATTCCATCTCCGCAACGACCCGATCTCCGAGACCGGGAGAAGTAGATGGAATCAATTATTTCTTCAAAAGCAAAGAAGAATTTCAGTCCATGATTCAGCAGGATGAACTGCTGGAATGGGCGGAATACGTAGGGAATTTTTACGGGACTCCCGCCCCTTTTGTTCGTGAAACCCTGGATAAGGGCAAGGACATCATCCTCGAAATCGAAGTACAGGGTGCACTTAAAGTGAAGGAGAAATTCCCGGAAGGCATTTTCATCTTCCTCATTCCGCCTTCTCTGAATGAACTGGAAAACCGGATTGTGGGAAGAGGCACCGAGACATCGGAGTCCATTCAAAACCGGATGAGTGCAGCGCGCGAGGAACTGAGCATGATGCAGAATTACGACTACGTGGTCGTCAATGATGAGATCGAGCTGGCCTGTGCACGCATTCAATCGATCATTGCTGCGGAGCATTGCCGCAGAGAACGTGTTTTCCCAAATATAAAAAAACAGATTCTTGAGGTGAAATAAGATGTTATATCCTTCTATTGATAAGCTAGAAGTGAAAGTTGGCAGCAAGTATTCACTGGTCGTCGCCTCCTCAAAACGAGCCCGACTGCTCAGAGACGGATCACCAAGTCAGCTGTCCTCCCCTAAATCACACAAATATGTGGGACGCGCACTCGAGGAAATTTATGAGGACCTGATCGAAATTGAAGAGGAAAAAGCCGAGTAACAACCGCAAGGTTGTTATTTTTTTCATGAGAGGGCGGAAAGGGAGGAACCATGATGCTCAAAGGGAAAACCATTGTAATTGGGGTCTGTGGAGGTATTGCCAGCTACAAGGCTGTCGGTTTGTGCAGCATGCTGGTCAAGGCCGGGGCGAAGGTGCAGGTCATGATGACGCAATCGGCAGCCAAATTTGTGACACCGTTTACGTTCCAGACGATCTCAAGACACCAGGTTTATACGGATACATTTGAGGAACAGGACGCGGCACGAATCTCCCATATCGATGTAGCGGATCACGCTGATCTGATCGTGATCGCACCCGCAACGGCTAACATGATCGGGAAAATGGCGCACGGACTTGCCGATGACATGATGAGTACGACACTGCTGGCCACGACGGCCCCTATTTGGGTATCCCCTGCCATGAACGTCCATATGCTGGCCCATGCTGCCGTACAGCACAACCTGGAAATCTTGCGTCAGCGCGGCGTTCGTATACTGGACCCTGCAGAAGGTCAGCTTGCCTGCGGTTATACCGGCAAAGGCAGACTGCCCGAGCCCGAAGACCTCTTTCAGGAAATCCAGTGCTATTTTCAGGCTGAACACAGCTGGCAGGGCAAACGGCTTCTCGTTACCGCAGGGGGTACGCGCGAGCGTATCGATCCGGTTCGGTATATTGGCAATGATTCCTCCGGCAAAATGGGCTATGCACTGGCAGAAGCGGCGGCTCGAAAAGGGGCGGACGTGGTATTGGTTTCTGCCAACGTGGCGATTCCGGCACCGGAAGGCGTACGTCTCGTTCAGGTGGAAACGGCTGAGCAGATGAGGTCTGCTGTCCTTCAGGAATTTGATCAGAGCCATGTGGTGATCAAGGCAGCCGCTGTGGCGGATTATCGGCCGATTCGGACTGAAACGAAGAAACGGAAAAAGCAACCGCTCGAACCGGGAGCGTCGCAGCAGACAGATGCGGATAACTGGACGATTGAATTGGTTCCAAACCCGGATATTCTGGCTGAACTGGGCGAACGGAGAACGCATCAGTTTATTATCGGATTTGCAGCGGAAACCCATGACCTGGCCCATTACGCGATGGACAAGCTGAGACGGAAAAAGTGCCAGTTGATGGTTGCGAACGATATATCGGCTGAGGGTGCAGGATTTCATGGGGATACGAATATCGTCAGTCTGTTTGATGACAACGGCTTGTTGATGGCGTTTCCGCAAATGACGAAGCGAGAGCTCGCTGATCGCATCTTGAGTGTAGCAGAGCAAAAGCTCCCGGGGTCATCCTCAGAGGTTCAGGGAGGGGAACGGGATGCGCTTCGCTGAAGTGATCGTAGACGTACCCGCCAAAGCAGTAAACCGTCCCTTTGACTATGCGATTCCGAGCGCATTGGAGGCTGTCGTGGAACCGGGGAGTCGGGTCGGGGTGCCGTTTGGAAAACGGGTCATTCAGGGGTTCGTAACGGCTGTGCGAGATACGAGCGAAGTACCCGCCAATCGGATCAAGGAACTCGTTCATGTGCTAGATCCCTATCCGGTGCTGACACCATCGCTGATTGAACTGACGGAATGGATGAGCAGCAAGTACATTTGTTCCCGAATTTCGTGCATGCAAGCTATGCTGCCAGGTGCGCTGAAAGCGAAATATGACCGCATGTTTGCCGTGCAAGATCAGGCGGGCCAAACGTGGATGGATACGCCCATGACCCAGTATGTGCGAGAAAAAGGCGAAGTGTCCTGGGATGAGCTGCATACGATGTTTCCAGATGAGGCAGCCGGCATTCGCAAGCTGCTCTCTGACGGCATCTTGATGGAGCGCACCCGTATGAAGGATCGCTTGCAAAAGAAAATGCAGCTCGTCGTGTATCCGCATCCCTCTTCCACGGTACTGGATAAGGCACTGGCGGATTGTCCACCGCAAGCGAAGAGACAGCGCGAACTGATTGCCTATTTTCTGGATCATCCCGAGCCGATTGTCCTCTCCGAACTGCTCGTGAAGCTGGAGATGAATGCGTCTACCGTGAAGCGTGTGTGTGAGTTGGGCTGTGCCGAGATGAAGGAAACGGAGATGCTGAGAGATCCGTATGCAGACCGGGACTTCGGACAGACAACCCCGCTCTCGTTAACGATCGAACAGCAGGAAGCCTATGATCGCATCGTGGATGCGCTCCATATGAATGAGCTGCACACCTTTCTATTGCATGGGGTAACCGGAAGCGGGAAAACTGAAATTTATTTGCAGTCCATCGCGACTTGCCTCGCCAGACAGCAGGAAGCGATTGTGCTCGTACCCGAAATCTCGCTGACGCCGCAAATGGTAGAGCGCTTCAAGGGGAGATTCGGCGATCGGGTCGCGGTATTGCATAGTCGTCTGTCCCAGGGAGAGCGATATGATGAATGGCGCAAGCTGAGACAAGGCCAGGCCCAGGTCGTGGTGGGTGCGCGCAGCGCCATCTTTGCCCCGCTGGAACGGCTGGGCCTGATTATCATTGATGAAGAGCACGAAAGCTCCTACAAGCAGGAGGAAACGCCCAGATACCACGCCAGAGACGCAGCGTTGCAACGCGCAAAGCTGGAAAAGGCGGTTGTGGTGCTCGGGTCTGCTACGCCTTCGTTGGAAACGTATGAAGCAGGTCTGAACGGTTCCCTGGAAACGATGACACTGCCTAATCGGGTAGGCGCAAGGCCGCTGCCGCGTGTCCATGTCATTGATATGCGGCATGAGCTGAAACAGGGCAATCGTTCCATGTTCAGCAGACCGCTGCATGAGGCGATTGTCAAAAGACTGGAGCGCAAGGAACAGATGGTGCTCATGCTGAATCGTCGAGGGTTTTCGACCTTTGTCATGTGCCGTTCCTGCGGTTATGTCGCCGAGTGCCCGCATTGTCAGATTTCCCTGACCTATCATCGTCATATTCAGCATATTCGCTGTCATTATTGCGGGTATACGGAACGGGAACTGGAGACATGTCCCAGCTGCCAAAGCCAGCATATCCGCTATTTCGGGACCGGGACACAACGGGTAGAGGAAGAATTGGTCAAGCTGTTTCCCGGTATTCGGGTCATACGGATGGATGTGGATACGACAACGGAAAAGGGGTCTCATGAAAAATGGCTGACGCAATTCGGCAGACAGCAAGCGGATGTGTTGCTGGGAACCCAAATGATTGCGAAAGGGCTGGATTTTCCGAATGTGACCCTGGTCGGTGTGATTGCTGCCGATACGATCTTGAACCTGCCGGATTTTCGCGGCGCGGAACGAACGTTTCAGTTACTGACTCAAGTTGCTGGCCGAGCGGGACGACATGAACTGCCGGGAGAGGTATTTGTCCAGAGCTATGCGCCTGAACATTATGCGATTGAGCTGGCAAGCCGACATCACTATCAGCCATTTGCCAACAAGGAGCTGGTGATGCGCAAGCTGAGGGATTACCCGCCTTACAAGCAGCTCGTGCTGTTTACGGTCTCCCATGAGATGGCGAACATCGCCATGAACTTTACAGAAAAGCTCGGCAAAGTACTGAAGGAGAAGCTGCACAGGCTCACGCGCGATTATGAAGTGATGGGACCGGTCGCTTCGCCGATTGCCAGGCTGAAGGATAGATATCGGTTTCAGTGCATGATAAAATATGCGAGAGATCTGTCTGTTACGGAAGTAATTGAACAGGCGCTGGAACAGTTGGAGGATGAAATCAAAAATCGTCAAGTACGGGTCACCACAGACGTGGACCCTTACATATTGATGTAGAGAAGCGTCGGAAAGTCGGATGGCGAACGATGCTTCATGATTAAAATGCAGATATTGAACCGATGAGAAAGGTGATGGCGAGATGGCGATACGAATCATTGCGTTGGACCCCGATCCAATACTGAGAGAGAGAAGCAAGGAAGTCACGAAGTTCAATGCGAACCTCCATAAATTGCTGAATGACATGGCGGAGACGATGTACGATGCGGAAGGCGTAGGTTTGGCTGCCCCGCAAATCAGTATCCTGAAACGGGTCATTGTGGTGGACCCGGGAGATGGCACCGGACTGATTGAAATGGTCAATCCGGAAATTACAGCCCGTGACGGCGAGCAGGTTGGACCGGAAGGCTGTCTGAGCATGCCAGGTCAAAATGGAGAAGTCAGACGTTATATGAACGTGACCGTCAACGGCATGGATCGGAACGGAGAGCCGTTTACGGTTGAAGCAGAAGGGTTCCTGGCCCGCATATTCCAGCACGAGATCGATCATCTGAACGGGGTTCTATTTAAGGATATTGCCTTGAGCATGTATGAAAGGGAATTGCCGAATGACTAAGCCAAATGCTGGAGATCGCATCGTCTTTATGGGTACGCCCGATTTCGCGGTTCCTTGTCTGAAGGGGCTGATGGAAGCCGGGTATCAAGTAGTGGGCGTGGTCACACAGCCTGACAGACCGAAAGGGAGAAAGCGGGTGTTGACACCGCCTCCTGTCAAGGAAGCTGCCCTGGCTTACCATCTGCCAGTCTTGCAGCCTGAGAAAATTCGCACGGCGTATGAAGAGGTGCTGGCGCTGGAGCCGGATTTGATCGTCACCGCAGCGTACGGACAGATTCTGCCTGTGTCCTTGCTTGAGCAGCCCAAACACGGGGCCATCAATGTGCATGCCTCGCTGCTGCCCGCTTATCGGGGGGCTGCGCCTATTCAGTATGCCATCATGAACGGGGATGAAGAAACAGGCGTCACGATCATGTACATGGAGCAGGGACTGGATACCGGAGATATGATCGCGAAGGTCGCCATGCCCATCCAAGCGGATGATGATGCTGGCACCCTGTTTGACAAATTAAGCGCAGCGGGCGCATCCCTCTTGCTCGAGACGCTGCCGCGGCTATTGGCTGGCGAGATCACAGCTGTCCCTCAAAACGATGAGGATGCTACCTATGCCCGAACTTTGAAGCGGGACGATGAACGTCTCGATTGGGAACGAAAATCGAAGCAGCTCCATGATCAGGTTCGTGCAATGTCTCCATGGCCGGGTGCCTTCACCACTTATCAGGGGGATGGCTTTAAAGTTTGGAAGACGCGTATGCCTGCCGCTTCCGAGATGGAGAATTGGCCATGGCAGCAGGCGCAGGTCGGCGAAGTGGTCGCAGCCAGCGCGGTTGGCATGGCTGTACGGACCGGCGATGGGGTCCTGGTGCTTGAAGAAATACAGCCTGCCGGCAAGAAACGAATGACGGTTCAGGCTTACCTCGCTGGCAAAGGCATACAAGTCGGGGAACGGTTTGGAGGGGTAGCGGAATGACACAACAAAAGAAAAGCAAATCCACTCGACGCGTCCCGAGAAACCAATCTGCCCGGGGACATGCATTGGATATTCTCATTGCCATTGAAGAACAGTCCGCATACAGCAATCTCATGCTCAACCAGGCCTTCCAGAAGCTTCAACTGGAGCAGCAGGACAAGGCATTGGTGACAGAGTTGGTGTACGGAACGATTCAGCGACAAAACACACTGGATCACTTTTTGACCCCGTTTGTAAAGAAAGGGCTTCACAAGCTGGATCGCTGGGTACACCTGCTGCTGCGTATGAGCGTCTATCAAATGGCCTATATGGATCGCATTCCCGCGCATGCCGTGGTCAATGAATCAGTTACCATTGCCAAGCAACGAGCTCATCAAGGGATATCGGGCATGGTAAACGGGGTTCTGCGCAGCATGCTTCGTACAGCGGATGCCTTCACCGTGCGTGAGGGACAAAACGCAATCGAGACGATGTCCTTGCAGCATGCCCATCCCGTGTGGATGATGGAACAATGGGTGAAGCAGTACGGGGAAGAGACAGCTGCACGGATCGCAGCGTCCAATCAACTTCCTCCGGCTGCTTCTTTGCGTGTGAACGAAATGAAAATGAAACGGACTGAGCTGATCGACATCTTGCAGGAACAAGGGTATACGGTTCGTCCTTCCCTCGTGCATCCGAGTGGTGTCGTCGTAGAAAGAGGCGGAAATCTGGCTGCGCATCCCCTTTTTCAAGAAGGCTGCTTCAGCATTCAGGATGAAAGCTCCATGGTGGTGGCAGAAGCGGTGGCACCGGAGCCAGGTATGACCGTACTCGACTGTTGCGCCGCACCAGGGGGCAAGTCTTCGCATATGGCAGAAAAGATGAAGGATCAGGGGCAATTGATTGCCAATGATCTCCATCCACACAAACAGAAGCTGATTCAGCAACAGGCCGATCGGCTCGGATTGCAATCCATTGAAGCCAAAGTTTCGGATGCCGCGCAGATTGATCAGGTGTATGAATCTGGTCAGTTCGATCGCATCCTGCTGGATGCACCGTGTTCGGGTCTTGGTGTCATTCGCAGAAAGCCTGATTTGAAGTGGAACAAGCAGGCAGAGGAAATGGCTCAGCTTCCAGCTCTTCAGCTTCAGCTCCTGGAGGCTGCTGCTGCGCTGCTTAAGCCGGATGGGCGACTGGTGTACAGCACCTGTACCATTGTAGAGCAGGAAAATGAAGGCGTCGTGCAGTCATTTTTGGACAAGCATCCTGAATATACATGGGATGAGCAGATGGTGGAGCGTCTGCCAGAGAGCATTCAGACGCTCGTTCAGGAGGATGCACCTGGGCGGGTACAGATTCTGCCGTATCATTTTCAGTCCGATGGCTTCTTTATAGCAAGCTTGCGTAGAACATGTTAGAATAAGTTCAATGCAAATGATCCATTTGCAAATTTTGGACAGGTTGTGAACAAATCGATGAAAGTAAAAACCGCAACAAAATCGTTTATATATGATCTCACGTTTGAAGGTCTGGAAAGCTGGCTAACGGAGCAAGGCGAACCGAAATTCCGAGCTTCCCAAATCTATGACTGGCTGTATGTCAAACGCGTCACCTCGTTTGATGCGATGAGCAACTTATCCAAGGGGCTCAGAGATAAACTGGAGGCCGCATACGAGTTTGTCAAGCTGGACGAGATTACGAAGCTGGAATCAAAGGACGGGACCGTCAAGTTTCTGTTTGGCCTGTATGACGGCAACGCCATTGAGACCGTACTGATGAAGCATAATTACGGCAACAGTGTATGTGTGACGACACAGGTAGGCTGCCGCATCGGGTGCACATTCTGTGCCTCCACGCTCGGTGGTTTGAAGCGGAACCTGAGCGCGGGCGAGATCGTGGCCCAGGTGGTGGAAGCGCAAAAGCATCTCGATCAGACGGGAGAACGCGTCAGCAGTATCGTCATCATGGGATCAGGCGAGCCGTTCGAGAACATGGATGCGACGATGGATTTTCTGAATGTTATGATTCATGGCAAGGGCCTGAATATCGGGCAGCGGCATATTACGGTGTCTACAAGCGGCATTGTTCCGAGTATTTATCGTTTTGCGGATGCGCAGACCCAGATTAATCTGGCGATCTCCATCCATGCCCCGAATGATGATCTTCGCTCCAAGCTGATGCCGGTTAACCGCCGGTTTCCGTTTGTCGATGTCATCGAGGCTTGCCACTATTATATTGAAAAAACAGGACGCAGAATTACATTCGAATATGCCCTGATCGGCGGTGTCAATGACCGACCGGAGCATGCCGAAGAAATGGCGCTTGTATTGAAGGAAATGCTCTGCCATGTGAACCTGATTCCCGTTAACCATGTGCCGGAGCGAGACTATGTACGAACGCCGAGAGAAGATATTTTTGAGTTCCAGCGTATTTTGCAGAAGCACGGGGTCAATACGACCATTCGCAGGGAGCAGGGCCACGATATTGCGGCAGCTTGCGGACAGCTTCGCGCAAAGCACATGGAGTCTGGTACGAGGTGATGGTGGGATGAGAACCGCGAACAGGTCAGATGTCGGGAAAGTGCGTCTGATCAATGAAGACCGAGCGTTTGTCGATGAGAATCTGAACGGGCTGACCCTGGCTATTGTCGCGGACGGTATGGGTGGACATCAGGCCGGGGACAAAGCCAGCGAGCTGGCAGTCCAGACGATTCAGCAGCAGTTGGCTGATCTGCACAGCGGCATGTCCAGAGACGAGATGGAACAGGCACTGCGCCGTGCGATTGACAAAGCCAATGAAACGATCTATGCCTACGCCCAGCAAAATGGGGAGTTGGCTGGAATGGGAACCACCATTGTGGTCGTCATCGTAGATGATGCTTCGTGGATGATTGCCCACATCGGAGACAGCAGAGCCTATAAGCTGTCCAGCGAAGATCTGGAACAGCTTACGGAGGATCATTCTCTCGTGAATGAGCTGTTGAAGCGAGGTCAGATCACCTCTGAGGAAGCTGAGCATCATCCGCGCAAACATGTTCTGATTCGTGCACTGGGGACGGATGAAACGGTCCATGCTGACGTATATTGGGGAACATGGCAAAACGATGAGATCATCCTCATTTGCTCCGATGGATTGAGCGGGCTTGTGGATGAAGCACAGATGAAACGGATTGTGCTGGCCGGAAGGGATTTGGAGCAAATCGCCGATCAGTTGGTTCAAGCCGCGCTCGATGCGGGCGGCGATGACAATATTACAGTTGTGCTGCTGAACAATCAGGACTCCGCAATGCAAGGGTATGCGGCTGAAATAACGGAGGTTGAATCATGATTGGACAAACGTTAAGCGGCCGTTATGAAATACTCGACCGGGTTGGCGGGGGCGGCATGGCGATCGTCTACAAGGCCCATGATGTGCTGCTTCATCGAAATGTAGCGGTGAAGGTATTGCGCTCGCAGTTCGTCCACGATGAAGATTTCATTCACCGGTTTCGTCGTGAGGCGCGTGCAGCGGCTTCATTGTCGCATCCTAATGTTGTCAGCATTTATGATGTCGGACAGCAGGAAGACATCCATTACATCATCATGGAATTTGTGGAAGGCGCAACGCTGAATGAACGAATCAAGGAACATGCACCGCTCCAGGTGGAAGAAGCGGTGCACATCGCCACGCAAATTTGCGATGCGCTGGAACACGCCCATCAGAATGAGATCATACACCGGGATATCAAGCCCCACAATATTTTGATCGGGCGCAATGGACGGGTAAAAGTGACCGATTTCGGAATTGCGCGGGCAGCCGCATCTTCTGATCTGACGCAGACTGGCTCCGTGCTCGGTTCCGTCCATTATTTTTCTCCCGAACAGGCGAAGGGTGTTGCACAGGGGGAAAAATCGGATCTGTATTCGCTAGGTATTGTCCTCTACCAAATGCTGACTAATCAATTGCCATTTCTCGGGGAAAGTCCGATTAGTGTCGCCTTGAAGCATTTGCAGGAGCCATTTGAAGACCCGCGCAGCCTCAACCCGATGATCCCGCAAAGTGTGGAGAACATCATGCTGAAGGCGCTGCGCAAAACGCCAGAAGAGCGATATACGTCTGCCCGTGAAATGCTGGATGATCTCACCTCCTGCCTGCAGGGCGATCGCAGGAATGAACCCAAGCTCCTGTTCCATGATGTGCCGGATGAAGAACAAACCATCGTCATGCCGGCGATTCGCAACTGGTCTCCAGATTCGGAGAATGAAGGGGAGACGGTGATTGCTACGCCGGATTCTCCTCCTCGGCGGGGAAAATCCGCAGTTGCAGCGGAAACGGCTGCTGTCGGCAAGCAAGCTGGCGATGCTCAGTCTGCTGCGACCAAGAAGAAAGCCGCATGGGTAAAGCCTGTACTGATCTCTTTCCTTACCCTTATTTTGCTTGTGCTCATGTGGTTTGGCGTCAAGGCAGTTCGTAACATGTTTACCGTACCGGAGGTTGAGGTGCCTACTGTAATCGGGATGACACTGGAAGAGGCGAAGCTGGAGCTGGAGAAGAACGGCTTGCAGGCCGATCCGATTGAACAGCAGTATTCGGATCAGTATGCAGAAGGCATTGTCATGGATCAGACAGAACGGAACATTACCGTACGCGAAGACAGCCCGATTGGGTTGACGGTGAGCCAGGGTGAGAAGCTGGAGGCCATGGAGCCGTATATCGGCAAAAAGTGGGAGGATGTCTCGGAGGAAATTGAAGCACTCGTTTCCTCGGATCGACAAATTACGCTTGAACAGGCATACAGTGACGCCACACCGGGAACCATTATTGATCAAACCCCGCGAGCCGGGGAGCGATTCAAACCGGAAAATGTACAGATGAAATTTGTGCTTAGTCAGGGACCTGAAACGTTCCCGATGCCGGATCTGGTCGGCAAAAAGGTCAGTGAAGCAGAGAGCATCATTTACAAAAATGATCTTGAGCTAGATGAGGATGCGATTCAGTACGAACCGGATTTCCAGGTGCCCAAGGATATCGTCATCCGTCAGTTTCCGTATGAGGCAGGAGAGCGGGTGGCGCCGGGCAGTCGAATCGACAAGCTCATCGTCAGCTCTGGATTGCCGGACGATGCCCTGGAGCCGAAGCAGCGCGTGGAGATCGATCCTGTCGAGGATGGCGAGCTGACTACCGTCAGAATTGTCATCAGCGATGCGAGAGGCAATGATAATGAAGTCGTCAATGAAGACATTACGAAAACGGATGCCTTCAACGTACAGCCGGTGGTCACGGAAGCGAAAAATGCGACCATTACCGTTTATCGCGATGATGTCTTCTATGAGAGCTGGACGATCACGTACAAAGACGCGAAGAAGCAAGGAAATAAAACACGTACATTGAAGAAGGAACAGCCTGAACCACAGGAAGAGCCTTCTGCGCAGCAGGAACCACCAGTGAATGAACAGCCATCTGAAGACGAAGAGGATGAGGAAGGCGAGGAAGAGAGCAGCGGCAACTCCTTGTCCAACCTGCTGGATGCGCTGAATTAACCCTGATAGCTAAATCCCTGATATCGATCACCTTATAACTTAATTCCATTGGAGGAAAGAATGCATGCCAACCGGACGAATTGTGAAGGCACTAAGCGGTTACTATTATGTACAGCCTGATGATGAAACCCAAGAAGAATGGATTACATGCCGGGCGAGAGGACTTTTCAAGAAAAAGGGCCTCTCCCCGCTTGTGGGGGATCAGGTGACGTATGAGCTCAGCAATGAGACAGAAGGTACGGTGACCGAAATCAAGCTGCCTCGCAAGTCTGAACTGGTGCGCCCTCCAATGGCCAATGCGGAAGTGGCGGTTCTGGTCTTCTCTGTGACCGAGCCGTCTCTCAATCTGCAACTGCTGGATAAATTTCTGGTACATATCGAAAGTGCAGGTCTCGATGCACTGATTTGCCTGACCAAGTCGGACTTGGCCAATGAGGAAGAACAGGCCTGTTACGAGCAGGCTGAGCAGCTGTATCGACAGATCGGCTATGATGTCTATGTGACAAGCAGCAAAGAAGGTACAGGCGTGGCGGCGATTCACCAAGCGCTGGAGGGCAAGATTGGGGTATTTGCCGGGCAGTCAGGTGTAGGCAAATCTTCGCTCCTGAACTGTCTGCTTCCGGGGCTCAATCTGGAGACCAATGCGATCAGCCAGAAGCTGGGTCGAGGCAAGCACACTACTCGGCATGTGGAGCTCATTCCACTGCCCGGACAAGCGTGGATGGCGGATACGCCGGGGTTCAGCCAGCTGGACTTCATGCAGGTGGAAGCGGAGGAACTCAGTGGCTGCTTTCCAGAATTTCGTGCGCTCGCTGCGTCCTGCAAGTTCAGAGGCTGCCAGCACAACGGTGAACCAAAATGCCAAGTGATGAATGCGGTGGAGCAGGGAGAGGTAAGTCGAAGCCGTTATGATCACTATCTATATTTCTTGCAAGAAATCAAAGACAAAAAACGGAGGTACTGAGTCATGACAATCAAAATTGCACCTTCGATTCTGTCCGCAGATTTTGCGAAGCTGGGATCGGAGATACAGGAAGTAGAGAAAGGGGGAGCGGACTGGATTCACGTCGATGTCATGGATGGCCATTTTGTTCCCAATATTTCAATCGGGCCTCTCATCGTCGATGCGATTCGCCCGCATACGAAGCTCCCTCTGGACGTTCATCTCATGATTACCGATCCGGAACGATATGTACATGCCTTTGCCGGTGCGGGAGCAGACGTGATTACGGTTCATGCGGAAGCCTCCGTTCATCTGCACCGTACGATTTATCAAATTAAGGAACTGGGCAAGAAAGCGGGCGTTTCCATTAACCCGGCAACCCCTGCTGAGCTGATCGAACCGATCATCGAGGATGTAGACCTGGTGCTGGTCATGACTGTCAATCCTGGATTTGGTGGGCAGAGCTTCATCCCGTCCACATTGAACAAAATTCGCAAAATTCGTGGATGGCTGCAAGAAAGAGGACGCACGAATACCCATATTGAAGTGGACGGCGGGATTCAGGCTGAAACAGCCAGACTGGTGACCGAGGCAGGAGCAGATGTGCTCGTGGCAGGAAGCGCGGTCTTCAACCATACAGACCGTGCCAAGGCGATTCAGGACATCCGAGACGGGGCACAGGCCAAGTATGTCTAGAGTGTGGAGTATCCTGCTGTACAGTATGGCCATATCGGCCTTGCTGGCTGCATTCTCTCTGATTCCGTCCTTATTCAAATATGTCTGTTCCATTGGCGCACTGCTGCTCGGTTTCCGTTTCTTCTCCATTCATGACGAATGGCGGGATCGGATCTGGTTTTTTGGTGCTTTTATCATTGGTTTCCTGCTATGGGTAAGCCTGTATGCGGCCCTGGCAATTGTCTTCGACTGGCCGCTGCCGGAAGGGGCAAGAATCGATAGCGGATTGGCAGGTTAGCCGACTGTGAGCGGCGCTGGGCCCTGTGCTGGCCCTGGGCTGTGAGCTGCGGGGTTTTCTTGGTCAAACGGAGCGATCCTGGAAAAGGGCAGCAGGGAAAATGGAATGAGAAGAGCCCTGAATGCATATAGATGGTTACAAGAGATGAGTTCTTGTAACCTTTTTTTGTGCCTGCCAAATCCCTTGCCATTCTGAAATGAGGCAAGAGGAAGGGGACACATGTGGATGGTGTATCGAATATACTGTGATGTCCGCATCGCATGGAACTTATGCTTAGGAGGGGTAAAAATGAAGTTCTACACGATCAAGCTTCCCAAATTTCTCGGTGGCATTGTGAAGGCGATCCTGAATACCTTTAACAAAAGCAGCTGATGCAACCTTTGCCTTTCACACATAGCAATGGAAAAGCACCGCCCTGCCTCCAACACATAGCCAAGAGAAAAAAGCACCAGGGAAGGTGCTTTTTGTCTATGCGCGGAAATTAAACGCGCTGTACTTTTCCGGATTTCAGTGCACGTGTACTTACATATACACGTTTAGGCTTTCCATCTACGAGGATACGAACCTTTTGCACGTTGACTCCCCATGTACGTTTGGATTTGTTATTCGCATGGGAAACGTTGTTTCCTTTGCGAGGACTTTTACCCGTAACATAGCACTTGCGAGACATTTTCGTCCACCTCCTATTCCAACAGAACACAACTATGCATGTTTCTCTACAAGATCACAAACACTTAGACTATCATATCACAAGCCAATTTTATTCGTCAACGCTCTCGTTAACCGTCCTGTCCTTGGCTGTCCTTGTCGACAAGGATTCCAATGATTCGAGATTACGCTTTTCTTCTCAAATTGATTATAGTAAAATGATGTATAGTCATTTTAATCTCTAAAAGGAGATGATAAAGGATGCCGATCGAACTCGTCAATGAAAGTGGAAAAATCCATGTATCCGATGAAGTCGTTGCGATATTGGCTGGTTCTGCCGCCATGGATTGCTACGGTCTCGTGGGCATGGCATCACGCAAACAAATCAAAGACGGCATCGCAGAAATGTTGGGTCGAGAAAACCTGACTCGCGGTGTAGAGGTACGCAGAGACAACAATGGTTTACATATTGATCTGTATACAATTGTGATGTACGGCACGAAAATATCCGAGGTGGCCCACAACATTCAGTCCAAGGTGAAGTATGAGCTCGAAGGAGTCGTTGGACTGCATGTCGATTCGGTGAACATTATCGTACAAGGGGTTCGCGTATCTCGTTAGGAAGGAGAATTTTCTTGAGTAAGCGCTTTATAAACGGTATGGATTTTGCAAACATGGTCTACTCAGCAGCCGATGTGCTGAAATCGCAGGTTGAAACGGTCAATGGCCTGAATGTCTTCCCTGTGCCAGACGGTGATACCGGGACCAACATGAATATGACACTGACTTCCGGTGTAGAGATGCTTAGACGCAAACAATCCGAACATCTCGGTCAGAATGCGGAGGCTCTTTCCAAGGGCCTTCTCATGGGTGCGCGCGGAAATTCCGGTGTTATTCTCTCCCAGTTGTTCAGAGGCTTTGCCAAAGGGGCCGCTGGTCTGGAGCAAATGGATGTCCATCAATTCGCTGCAGCGCTTCAAAGCGGAGTGGACATGGCCTATCAGGCGGTGGTGAAACCGGTAGAAGGGACGATCCTGACGGTATCCCGTGAAGCAGCCAAGCATGCCCAGCAAGCAGCCAAGCGCAACGCTGAGATGGAAGCCTTTATGGCCGATGTATTGGACAAGGCAAAAGAAGCACTGGCCAATACACCGAACCAGCTTCCGGTGTTGAAGCAGGTAGGTGTGGTCGATTCCGGAGGTCAAGGACTCGTATTTGTTTACGAGGGCTTCCTGGCTGTCCTTCGAAATGGGGCTTCGGTGCCTCATCAGGCGGATTTCGGGCGAACCAACTATTCCCCGATTGCGGTTCAGATTGATGAGCCTGTTGTATCCCGGGCCGCTCAGGAGCTGCAGGAAAGTGCGCAGGCAAAGCTGGCGACAGAGGACATTGAATTCTTGTATGATATGGAATTTTTCATTGATATTGCAGAACGGAAAGTGCCGGGAACGACATTTGACGAGGAAGGATTCCGCACGGAGTTAGCGAAGGACGGGGATTCCATCCTGGTTATTGTGGATGATGAGCAGGTGAAGGTGCATGTTCATTCACGCAAGCCCGGAGACGTATTTAACCTGGCAATGAAGTACGGCGAATTAAATCGGTTTCATATTGAGAACATGCGGGAACAGCATCGCAAGATCATCGATGAGCCTGCGAAGGGTGCAGCGGATTCCGCAAGTCCGGAGGCCTTTGTTGCGGAAACGTCAGACGTGGAAAAGAAGCCATTTGGCCTGGTTGCCGTTGCGGTGGGAGAAGGCATTACCGAAATCTTCAACAGCATTGGCGTAGACTATGTGCTCTCGGGCGGTCAAACGATGAACCCAAGCACAGAAGATATTTTGCAGGCGATTGAGCAGGTCGAAGCAGAGCATGTATTCATCTTGCCGAACAATTCCAACATTATTTTGGCTGCCCAGCAGGCCAAGGAAGTGTGCGAGACGACGGAAATCTCTGTGATTCCGACTAAAACGATTCCACAAGGCATGGCGGCTGCCATTGCGTTTCAGGAATCCGAATCAGCGGAAGTCAACGAGGACCTGATGATTCGGGCCACCAAACTGGTTCGTTCCGGTCAGATTACGCAATCGATTCGCGATACGACCATTGATGAAGTAGAGATTCACGAAGGGGATTATCTGGCCATCGTAGACGGCAAGATCACGGCTGCGAAGGCGGATCTCATGGAAGCCATCCAGCAGCTCGTCGCCAAGATGTTCGAGGAAGGCGACGAAGTGATGACCATTTTAACGGGCGCACAGGCAGACGAAGAGGCAACTTCCCAAATCATCGCCCATATCGAAACCGAGTACCCGGATGTAGAATTGGATGTACTGGAAGGTGGACAGCCACTGTATCCATATCTGTTTTCGGTTGAATAAGAGATGGAGGTGAGGGCATGAGTGTACGTATTGTGACAGACAGTACAGCTGATGTGCCGAAGAAGGTAAGGGAAGAATTAAGCATTCAGATGGTTCCACTGAAGGTTCATTTCAGTGAGGAAACGTACTTGGACGCGGTCACGATTCAGTCCGAAGAATTTTATGAGAAGCTGATTCAAGCGGCCAAGCTGCCTACAACCTCCCAACCGTCACCGATTGACTTCATGGAGACGTACAAGGCGATTTTGGCAGAGAGTGAAGAGACGCAAATCGTATCCATTCATCTCTCTTCTGCATTCAGCGGCACTTATCAATCTGCCGTATTGGCCCGCAACATGATGGATGAGCTGGCTGACCGGATTACCATCATCGATTCGAAATCGGCCTCTTACGGGTTCGGCATCCTGGTTGTGGCGGCGGCCAAAGCGGCCGAGAAGGGCATGCAAAAGGATGAGCTGATCCAATTTGTTGAAGAAATGAGACAGAACCGTCATCTGTACTTCATGGTAGATACCCTGGATTACCTGCAGAAGGGCGGACGTATTGGAAAGGCGGCAGCTGTCTTCGGTTCCCTGCTCAACATCAAGCCGATTCTCTCGATTGATGAAGAGGGGGAAGTCTGCTCGGTCGACAAGGTGCGCGGACAGAAAAAAGCCATCGGCCGCATCATGGAGATGATTAAGCAGGATCTCGGAAGTGATGAAGAAATCTCGGTGTTCTTGGCCGTCACCAATGAAATGGCCAATGCCGAGGCCATTGAGAAACAGTTCCAGGCAAACTTTAAGGTTCATGCCATATCCTATACGCATATCGGCCCTGTGATCGGTACCCATGTCGGTCCAGGAACCGTCGGCATTTTCGTTGTACCGTGCAGATATGCTGAATATTTATGACATTCCGGTTCAGCAAGTACAAGGAGTTGGTCCGCAAAAAGCGGAAGAACTGCAATCGTTAGGTATCCACAGCGTCGGGGATTTATTCGATTATTATCCATATCGATATGAAGACTATCGCATTCGTGATCTGGCTCAGGTGAAGAACGGGGAACGCATTACCGTGCAGGGGCGTGTATGCTCAGAAGCGCTCATTCAGCGTTTTGGCAAGAAAGCGCGCATTTCCTGCAAGGTGATGGTGGAAGAACTCGTCATTAAAGCAGTCTGGTTCAATCAGCTGTATATTAAGGATCGTCTGAAGCCAGGGACGGATGTTGTACTGACGGGAAAATGGGATCAGCACAGGCTGCAAATAACGGTATCGGTCTATGAGTTCTCCAGCGGAGCACATAGTCCCCGTACCGGAACCTTGCAGCCTGTTTATACGTTAAGCGGATCAATCTCACAGAAGTGGCTGCGAAAAATCATGGGACAAGCATTAAAGCAATACAGCAGCCATATTGCTGAAATTCTACCGGATCAAATCATTCGAAAAAGGAGCCTGATGGCACGCGCCCAAGGCATTCAGCTCATTCATGTGCCAGAGGATCATAAGGAAGGACAGGCTGCCCGCACACGGATTGCTTATGAGGAGCTGTTTTTGTTCCAGCTGAAACTGCAAGCTTTTCGTCAGTTGAATCGGGCACGGGCAGACGGGGTAGCCCACAAAATAGAAGCAGAGACGATTCGGCAGTTCGCGGAGACGTTACCCTTCACCCTGACAGAAAGTCAGAAGAAAGTGGTCAATGAAATCGTCAAGGATTTGCGCGCACCTTATTCCATGAATCGACTCGTGCAAGGAGATGTAGGCTCTGGTAAAACGGTCGTGGCGGCCATCGCGCTCTATGCGGTGGTGAAGTCAGGTCATCAGGGGGCCTTCATGGCACCGACGGAAATTCTGGCAGAGCAGCATGCCCGGACGTTGAAGCGGTGGTTCGAACCACTTGGGATCGAAGTCGCGTTGCTGTCCGGAGGTATGGCGGAACGAAAACGACGAGATTTGCTGGCCTCGCTCCAGTCCGGACTGACGGATATCGTAGTCGGGACGCATGCCCTCATTCAGGAGGATGTCTATTTCCGAAGCCTGAGTTTGGTGGTGACGGATGAACAGCATCGATTTGGTGTGAACCAGCGTGCGGTTCTTCGCAGGAAAGGGATGATGCCCGATGTGCTCTCCATGACGGCGACACCCATCCCGCGGACACTGGCGATCACGGCCTTCGGTGATCTGGATGTATCCACCATTCGCGAACGCCCGAAAGGACGCAAGCCCATTCAGACGTTCTGGGTGAAGGACGACATGCTGGATCGGGTATTGGAGTTCATCGAGAAGGAGCTGGCGCAGGGCAGACAGGCTTATGTCATTACGCCACTCATCGAGGAATCAGACAAGCTGGATGTCCAAAATGCGGTCGAACTGTATGAGCTGCTCAGTGCGCACTTTGACCAGTACAAGGTGGGACTGCTTCATGGTCGTTTGCCTTCCGATGAGAAAGATGCCACCATGCGGAAATTTTCGGAACGGGAGATCGAATTGCTCGTTTCCACCACGGTCATTGAGGTTGGGGTCGATGTACCCAATGCGACACTGATGATCGTGTACAATGCGGATCGCTTCGGCCTCTCACAGCTTCACCAGTTAAGGGGAAGAGTCGGAAGGGGCGCCCACCAATCTTACTGTATTCTGATCGCGAGTCCCCGTACGGAACAAGGCGTGGAACGAATGACCGTCATGACCGAAACCGAGGATGGATTCGAGATTGCGAGGCGTGATCTGGAACTGCGCGGGCCTGGAGACTTTTTCGGGACGAAGCAGAGCGGACTGCCGGAATTCAAGGTTGCCGATCTTACTCATGACTTCGAGCTGCTCGAATGGGCGCGGGATGATACGGCAGAACTTGTGGCCAAATCAGAATTCTGGACGGGTGTGGCGTATGCTTCTTTGCGCGACTTCCTGTACCGGGAGCAGATCTTTAACGGAGAAATCATCGATTGACGGTTCAATATCAGACACTTCCATCATAGGATAAGGCATGACGATGATGGAGGTGTCTTTTCTATGCCGCCGGTATATGAGAGATATGGAATCAGCAAGGAACTCGTGAGCAAGGCCAAGGCCAAGATGAAGAATCCGGTCGTGAAGAAGAAGGTGACCACGATTGTGGACGGGGTCACGAAACAGGAATTGCAGAGTCCAGCCAAAGTAAAAGCGATGCTGTCTCGCATCAGTCAGGCCATGTGCATGAAGCTGACCTCTCAGGAGCAGCAAGCCATTGTGAAATTTATCATCGATCAAAAAATCGATCCCAACAATACCTTTCATTTGTTGAAGCTGTGGGGAATGTTTCGCTGAATACTCCATCTCCCAACGGACATCCCGTTTCATCAGACGCAAAAACGGGTAAGGATAGGGTGAATCATTCACAGGCGGAATGCATACGCTACAAACACATCCCCCGTCATACGTGATACCGACGAATACCCCGAACCAGAAGGAATGGTGGGAAGAAACGGGATTGAAACGGGAAAGAAAGGGAAGAGAGGAGGCGATGATCATCGAATCCAGTACCATAGCGGTTCATTCCTCGAAAGAAAAGAACGCGAGTCCGTATCCATGGAAAGAGCTGGATGGTCCGTTGCGTTTTAGCCTTACCTTTGAAGCGAAGGACGGATCAACGGTTGTCTTGCGTCCGGCTCAGGAGCAGGATGCTACAGGTATCATCGAAGCCGCCAAAGTCATCGTGGCGGCAGGCCGATATATTGAGAAAGAAGACCTTCGCAGTCTGGATGAAGAAATCGAGCTCATTCGTTATAATCAGGAAAAGGATAACCTGTACATTGTCGCGGAAGTGGATGGCGAGATTGCGGGAATTGCCAGAGTGATGCGCGGCGAACTCAGCTTGACGAGCCATGTCGGTTTCCTGAGAATCTGGCTAGGTGAGAAAGCGCAAGGCAAAGGAATCGGCAAGCGCATGATGGCTTATGTCCTCGAATGGGGACGCCGAGCGCCGAACTTGCGCAAGATTACACTTCATGTATATGCGGGCAATGAAGTCGCTCATAAACTGTACCAGCGAATGGGATTTGTAGACGAAGGCGTACAGAAGGATCATGCGATCATTGATGGAGCCTATCAAGATGAATACATTATGGCATATTTCTATGAGGCTAGACCTCCTGCTGTGGATTGATCATGCAGGAGGCTTTTTTATTTTAGTTATCTTCAAGATCAATGATTTCACGAATATCTCTTATGTCCAGTGCATCAGCAATTTTTTCTATATGATCAAAGGAAATACGCTGTCTTTTGTTTTGTGATAGTTCACTCAGTGCAGCATGCCTGATATCGGTCATTCTGGACAGTTCTCTTATGGAAAGCCCTCTTTCTTTGATGACACCTTTTAATTTTACAATCACTTTCCTACCCATTATAAAACCTCCCGTATATGATAGATTGACTATACGCTTATACGTACCATATACTTATGGAAAAAGTGGTACGCATATACGTACCGATTGGAGGTTTTTGAGGATATATGTGTCATTCACTAATTAAAGAAAAGAAATTGAAACATGAACAGATCAAAATGTATGAATGTTGTATTAGCGCTATCTTAAAATATTATGAGGAACATGCAGAGACTCCGATCATTTTGGCAGAAGAGATGTTGATTGAGATACAGGGATTCATGAACGAATGCTATATCGATTTGGTATTGATTCGCCTGGAAGAAGCGGATCGGCAGTTACATACTTCAGGGGATTATGAGGAGATGGGATCATGAGGAGATGGGATCATGAGGAGTGGAAATCAGGTGAACACAGGTTCATGGGATGAGTGAATGAGGAATTCCTGATATAATCAAGGAAAATGGTTCGTTTGACTGTAAAGAGGTAGAGGGTATCGGTCACTCAGGCACTTTCGGTATATTTTTTGTAGAACAGATACACTAAATTTATTACTTTGGAGAAACCCATTTCTCACTTGAGGTTTACTATTATTGATTATGATCTGCTGCAAGTATTCACATTTACTCAAGAATATGAATGAAATAAAAATTGATTGCGAAAGAATGTTCGCATATGGTATTCTTATGTCAAAAGCATTCCCCCTGGGAATGCTTTTGACAGGGAGGAAGTAAAAATGAAGACCTTTAAAAATACTGATTTTGCTTTTATAAGAGAGAAAACAGGATATTCCGTTAAAGAATTAGCCCAGCTGTTTGGTAAAAGTGAACGTACCATTTATCGGTGGGAAAATGGAGAAACTATGCCTGAAGAGCCTCTGTTAAGAGAATTGAGGAGTATATATAATGTTCGTTCCGGAAAACGTGATGATAATGAATATAATTTCAAATTTATTGATCTTTTTGCAGGAATAGGAGGATTGCGTAAAGCATTTGAATCAATAGGTGGTAAATGCGTATTTACCAGTGAATGGGATTTGGCGTGCAGAAAGACTTATCAGGCTAACTATAAATGCGATCATCCGGTCAATGGGGATATACGTGAGGTCGATCTGGAAGAAATGCCTCATTATGATGTACTTGTTGCAGGTTTCCCCTGCCAGCCTTTTTCCATAGCAGGAGTATCCAAAAAAAAATCTCTTGGTCGACCACACGGTTTTCACGATGTAACACAGGGGACGCTTTTTTTTGACGTTGCCCAAATGATTGAACGGCACAGGCCCAAAGCATTTTTGCTTGAGAATGTGAAAAATCTGGTAAGTCATGATAAGGGAAACACCTTTAAAGTGATTCTGTCTACACTGAGAGAAGAACTTGGTTATCATGTTGATTTCAGAGTAATTGATGCAAAACCTTTTGTGCCTCAACATAGGGAACGTATTTTTATTGTAGGCTTTAGATCAGATGTTGGTTTTTCTTTTAAAGATCTGAATCTTCCATTGAATGGACCCAAATTGAGAACCATTCTCCATTCAGAAACTGGTTCAGAAGAAGCTGAACTACCATATACAGAGGGCCCGGAAGCAAAAGTGGCAAATAAATATACTTTAAGTGACAGGCTGTGGACATATTTGCAAAATTACGCAGAGAAACATCGAGCTAAAGGTAATGGATTTGGATTCGGTTTGTTTGGACCTGATGATGTAGCTCGTACTCTGTCAGCACGATACTACAAAGATGGTTCAGAAATTCTCATCAAACAAAAAGATAAAAATCCTCGAAGATTAACTCCTCGTGAGTGTGCCAGATTGATGGGTTTTGATAAACCAGGCAAGAAATTCGATATACCTGTTTCGGATACACAGGCATACAAGCAATTTGGAAATTCCGTAGCAGTACCAGTAGTGGAGGCTGTTGCATCTCATATGCTGCCTTATATTTTCAAAGCAATGAGACTGGTTGAGGAAGATAAGCAGCTGGAATTGCTTTTTGAGAAGGCTGAAGTATATGGTTGATATTGTATCACCTGAAACCAGAAGCCGTATGATGTCTGGTATCAAGAGTAAAGATACTCAGCCTGAAATGATTCTTAGACGAGGGCTTCACAAATTGGGATTCAGATATCGGCTTCATGAACGTGGTTTACCAAGCAAACCTGATATGATATTCCGAAAGTACAATGCTGTAATTTTCGCACATGGTTGTTTTTGGCATGGGCATTCCTGCCATCTTTTCAAATGGCCATCTTCAAATGAGGATTTTTGGCGGGCAAAGATTAACCGTAATATAGACATGGACAGGCGCAATATTTCTCAGCTTCAGGAAATGGGCTGGAGAACCGGGATTGTATGGGAATGTACACTAAAAGGAAAGTACCGGATTGATAGCGAAGAAGTTATAGAATTATGTGCCCAGTGGCTTCAAACAAGGGATATGACATCTATAGAGATTGGTGGGCAATGTTGAAATCCATCATGAGTGAAGGTGTTATACATGCAAAAAGGATTTTTGTCTCAATATTTTGAAAAGGTTGCTATAAAACGACTCACTGCAGTAGAGGTTAATACTGCTATTTCTAACCAGCATGAGCTTAATGGTAGCAAGTCACTTAAAACTTTATTTGGAAATGAACGAGTTTCATATCAGTCCAAATTTCTGTGGCTTGCAGGTGAAAGTGAAGGTATTTCTTGCGAAGGTCATTTGACGTGGTATGATGCTCGTGAAGCTCATCCTACCAGGTCTGAATACAGGCTATACTTTAAAAGTAATGAAATCATGGATCAGGCAAGAGAATCTGACATGTTAATTATTGCCAAAAGACAAAATGGTGAATTCTATATAATCATTGTTCCATACGGGAGCACTTTAGAAAATCAGTTACTATGGTTGTTTGGTATTGAGCAGGTCGGTTACAGTTTTAATCTTCAAGCTATTGAAAACGGACATAACCCGGAAGTGAATTTTGCGGTTCGTTATATACTTGAAGAATTGGACATTGAAATCGAAGAAACAGATAGTGGTTATCTGGATGAAATTCTTGAGCCTTTTTTTTCTACCGGATTTCCTAACACTTCTGTATTCTCCCAGTTGGCAAGACAAACTATGAGGGAAGTTTCTTCACGTGATGAACCAGATGAGACATTGTTAAAATGGATTGAGCATGAAGAAAAATTATTTAAACGTCTGGAACATCATATAGTGTCTCAGAGACTGCAAGCAGGATTTTGTACTGATGGTGATACTGATGTAGAGGGTTTTATCAAGTTTTCTCTTAGTGTTCAAAATAGAAGAAAATCCAGGATTGGTTATGCTCTTGAACATCACTTGGAAGAGATTTTCAAGGTTCACGAACTTAGATATTCACGTACTGCAGTGACAGAAAATAAATCAAAGCCTGACTTTTTATTCCCGGATATCAAAAGTTACAAGGATATGACATATCCTGAATCCAGGTTAACGATGTTAGGAGTAAAATCAACTTGTAAAGACAGATGGCGTCAGGTTCTTTCAGAGGCAAATCGCATAAATAAAAAGCATCTTTTTACACTTGAACCTGGTATAAGTGAGAATCAGACTGATGAAATGCAGGCTAAACATTTGCAACTGGTATTACCCAAACGTTTACACGAGACATATAAATCGACTCAACAAAGCTGGTTAATGGATTTGAAAACATTTATTCAATTGGCCAATAAACGTCAAAAGCTAATGTTCTAACAATTTTAGAGTGAGAGGTTGAATGAATATTCTCTCTTGTCACTATGCTGATATTTTGATTCTATTTATCAATAGCATAACGAGATCTTTGAAGTACACCTGAAATTCATTTTCTATAACGCTGGGGAAAGTGCGATTTGGACTTATTCAGGCTTCGAACGAGACAGCCTGGATTCGAAATCAACTTACCTATTTAATTTCTCATACCTCCGCATTTGTATACCATATAGAAAGACACAAAAAGGAGGGGTAGCCGTATGCTGTTGATCTGGATATTCATATTTGTCATCGGGATGTCGTTGTTATATGCCAATCGAGAAAAACAGGAAGAAATGTTGGCGCTAAAGTTAATTGGGTACTATTTATTAGGCAGTTTTCATGTGAATTTAGATGGACTTATTCTTCCAGTTGGTTTTCTGATTAGTTTGTTGCTTCGTCCGAGGGATAATCGTGCCATAAAAATGGGCGCTGCCATATTCGGACTGATCCTCATGATACTTGGATTTCTGTAAGCTGATTCGTTCACTCGGGCTTGTCACCGCATTTCAGTTCATAGAAATGCGGTTTTTCTTTGTGATTCCTTTCATTGTCTGCTTGTTTCATGATCTGCTCTAAAAAAATGAATGCGCTTACCCTTTTTCCAAAAAAGTTTGTGGTATACTAGTATTACCATGGGAAATAAAGGGCGGTACCCGTATCTGAAATGCCCGTGGATCATTGTACGGCAACGTGCAAACGTTTGACTACGATTCTGAAAAGGAGGTGAGACATGGATCATTTGTGATCGATGTCCAAAGTAACAGCAGGTACGATTCGATTTAACAGAAGGGGTTGACAGACAGACTAGAAATAAAGACAGGGGGATTAAAAAAAGATGGCAATGAAACAAGATGACCGTCAAATTGGAGCGTGGCAGGATGTCAGGGATTACTGGGTGAAGCGATTGGAGCAAGGGCAAGGGGATAAGGTGAGTTGGCCGGTTACATACGGGGCTCGATCCGGATTTACAAAAATGGCCTTTGAAGTACCTTTCTCAGCCGACTTGGCTCGTTCTCTGCGCAAAATATGTCGAGAAAATGATGCGTCTATGTTCGTTTTTTTATTCGCGGTTTATCAAGTGCTGCTGCATAAGTATACGGACGAAGGCAACTTGACGATCACCGTGCCCGTGTTGCCTCTGGAACAATCAGCGGAGAGGAAGCAAACGAGTGAAGTCATACCGGTCGCGATGCAGATTCAGCCAGACCATACATTCAGGGAATGGTTGAGAGAAGTACAGCAGCAGTTAAAGGAAGACTGGATGCATGCGGATGTGAGTTTGCAGGAAATCGCGGGTCAGCTTGGCTGGCGAGATGAGACAGAGTTGCTCGGTCGAACGTTGTTTGGCATGACCAATGTGCATGGGGAAGAGCGGATGACGAACTTGCTGCAACGCACCTGTTTTGATGTGATGTTTCAGGTGAAGCGCGATGGTGAATCTATCGCGATGGAAGTCGTATGCAATGGTCAGCAATACGATAGCGCTGCGATACAAACATATGTGGACAGTTACTTGCTGCTACTGAGCCATGTGTTAGAGCAGGCAGAGCAAGGGAAACATCTGGCGATCGCAGAGCTTCCATATACAGATCAGGAGAAATGGACAGACTGGATGAGGCAATTCAATGATACACAAGCGGATTATGATCAATCTGCCTGTATGCAGGATCGATTTGAGCAGCATGCGCAGCAATATCCACAGGATGTGGCGATTCGGTATGCGGATGGCGCGATCACGTATCAGCAATTGGACGAAAAGGCCAACCAGTGGGCTCACCTGCTTAGACAGTCCGGCATGCGAACGGGAGATCATGTCGGTATCATAATAGAGCGAACGCCTCATATGCTGGTGGCTGTATTGGCGGTCTTGAAGGCAGGGGGAGCCTATGTGCCCATGGAACAATCTTTTCCAAAGGATCGGATTCGAACGATGGTGGAAGAGATGCAGATTGCCTGGGTGATGACCACGTCTACTGCGGAACAGAGCTTTCAGTCGCTGATCTATGAATGCGCATGTATCCGTGGCTCGTTCTACATGGATGTGATGCAAGTGAGGCCTCCGAGAGAGTCAGCGAATGATGACGCGGTGCAGCAATTGTTCGATCATGTCGCGGATCAGGCAACGGATGAGATACGTGCAGGCGGATTCGTAAGCAGCTATACCGGAGAGCCCTTCACGGAAGCGGAGGTCAAGCAGTATCAGACGCATGTGATGAAGCTGATTGAGCCGTATCTGCATGCGGAAGCTCAAGTGCTGGAGATTGGCTGCGGGTCAGGCTGGATCACCTATCCCATGGCGGCAAAAGCAGGCAAGGTATGGGCAATGGACCCTTCTGCAGCGACACTTGAACGCAATCAGCGTATGCTCGCTGAAACGATTGATCAAGGTAGGGAACAAGGTCTGGTCGACAAGATTGCATGGATACAAGGATTTGCCCATGATCTGCCCGAGATGGAGAAGCAGAGTCTGGATGTCATTGTGATCGCGAGTACGGTTCAGTTCTTCCCAGGCTTGCACTATCTGACGGAAGTGCTGGATCGATTGCAGGAGTTGTTGAAACCGGGTGGGCATATCGTGTTAGCGGATCTGCTCGATGCCCAGCAAAAAGAAGATTATTTCCATTCCTTGCGAACTTACGCTCAGCATCATGCAGATGCCCATCGTGTGAAGCAAGCGACGGATGAAGTGCTGTATGTGCATGAACGGGCACTGCGTGATCTTTGCGCTCGGCACCACTCACTGGAAATGACACATTGCCACTACCGGGATGAAGCCTTTCCAAATGAGTTGCAATACCGTTTCGATGTGCGGTTGACAAAAGTACCTTCTAAAAAAACTGAATATTCAGAAAATAAAGTTTATTTGTACACGGGTCAACATGCAGATGCCATGCCGAACCGGATACCAGACATAGACAAAAAGGCCGATCAGACAGCGTATGTCATATTCACTTCCGGATCAACCGGCAAACCCAAAGGGGTTGTGGTGTCTCATCGTCCTGTCCTCAATTTGCTTGAATGGGCTGAGAAGACCTTTCATTTCGGACGGGAAGATACCGGCTTGTTTGTGACCTCTCTATGCTTCGATCTGTCCGTCTTCGATATATTTGGCATGCTGTCCTATGGGGGCACGATCTGGTTGGTGCCAGAGGAGGAGGTGCGTAGTCCGGAAAGGTTGCTGAACAGGATGTTCGAAGCGAAGGTGACCTTCTGGAACTCCGCCCCGGCCGCCTTGCAGCAGCTCGTCCCCTTTATGGATGAACAGAAGGAAGAGAGACAGGCAGCAGGGGAGCATGTGCACTTGCGCCTCGTGTATTTGAGCGGGGATTGGATACCGCTTACGCTCCCGGATCGAGTCCGGGAAACATTCTCCCGCGCAGAGGTCGTGGCGCTTGGCGGGGCGACAGAGGCCACCGTATGGTCGAACTATTATCTCGTGCAGGAGATGAACCCTAGTTGGAACAGTATTCCGTATGGCTACCCGATTCAAAATACACGCTATTATGTGCTTAATTCACGGATGGAGCTGTGTCCGCCGGGCATTCCAGGCGAATTGTACATTGGCGGCGCTTGCCTGGCGACCGGCTATACGGATGCAATGTTAACCGCCAGTCGCTTTATCCCTGATCCATATGCGAATTCATTTGACGGGGAAGCGGTCATGTACCGGACAGGCGATTTGGCGAGGTGGTGCGAGGAAGGCTATATTGAATTCCTGGGACGTATCGACCATCAAGTGAAGATTCGTGGATACCGGGTGGAGCTCGGAGAGATTCAGTCGCAGCTGCTTCAGCATGAGGCCATGACATGGGCACTGGTCATCGATCGCACAGACAGCAGCGGGGAGAAGAGCTTATGTGCGTATTACATGAGTGCTTCAGAGCTGGAAACTTCGCCACTTCGTGCTTTTCTGGCGGAAACGCTGCCTGCCTATATGATCCCTGCTCATTTTGTCAGGCTGGAGCAGGTGCCCGTTACACCCAATGGCAAGCTGGATCGCAAGGCACTGCCTCAGCCTGGACAAGGGGGACAAGCTGCTGATGGTGTGGTGGCGCCACAGTCGCAGCTGGAGCAGCTCATGGCGCGTGTCTGGTGTGAGGTGCTGGATCAGGAACAAATCAGTACAGAGGCTTCTTTCTTCGATCTCGGTGGACACTCGTTCACGGCGATGACGCTCGTCAATCGACTTGCAGATATCGATGTGAAGATCAAGCTGTCCGAGCTGTACGAATACCCGACGATTCATGCATTGTCCGCGTATATTCAGACGGAATACGGGTGGGAGCACGCAGCAGCTCATGAGCAGGCGACCATTCAGAAGCAACAAGCTACACATACCCGCGTTATTTCAGAGATCAGGCAGAATGAAGATACCTATTCATGGGATGAGGTGAATTGCTTCTACAAACCGTTTGCCATTGCTATGCAGGGATTTGAGGAAGAATATTTTGACCAGTTCCTGTTTTACAGCAGTATGTATACGACCTTCGCCCCAGACGGATGGTGCCGAGACTTCTTCGAAATCAGTGAGAAGTCGATGCAGTCCTTCTTCGACTGTTACGACAAAGTGCTGGAGCCGAAATTCCAGGTCGGTATTCGGGAGCAGCAGTATGAGAGCATGGAAGAGATGCATGCGTGTATCATCAGCAGCATCAACCAGCGTGCGCCTGTCATTGTACCGGTTGATTTGTTCCATTTGTATTACTACAACAATTACGGCAAAACCCATCACGTACATCATCTTTTGATCAAAGGTTATGATGAATCAACAGGCATCTACTATATGCTGGACAATATGCAAGTCGATGAAGGATCAAGACCTGTTTACCGAGATTTCATGGTACGCAAGGAAGATTTGTACGAGATGAATCAATCGTATTTCTCACATTTTTATCCGCATCTTGAACAGTCCTATTTCTGGGTGGTCGGCAAGGAGGGCGAAAGGGCGCCCCATCGCAAGGAGCAGGCTTTACTGGATGTGGCCCAGTGGTATGAGCGGGTTGAGCAGGACCCTTCTGCGATTGTCTTCATGGAAGAAGAGGTGCTTAGAGAGATTCGGGCAACGGGCGATGTGCAGCGTTGCTGGAGAGCCGCACAGCTGCATCATTTCAAGCGAGTCTTCTACGATATCCTGCTGAAATGGCTGCGAGAGGCGAACGCCAACAATCTGGCTGATGTGGCCGGACTGGAACAGCAGATTCATCAGCTACAGACACGCTGGAGTGAGATGAAGCTGCGTCTGATGGATGAAATCTCACAGCCTGCACCGAATTTGACCAAGGTGGAACAGGAAATGACACAGGTCATCGATCTGGAACGTGCGTTCAGGCTGCGCTATCTGGATGTGATCAGTGCCCTGCAAGTGAAGGAACAGACGTCGCAGAGCAAGGAAGAGGGGGCGGAACATGGCTGGATCATCCACAATGTGAAAGGGGCAGATATTCAAGCGGATCTTGATCAGGCAGAGATTGTCCTTCCTGCCCATCAGAAATTCGATACGTGGATTCAGCAAAATCATGCACCGCAGCTGCTGGTCAAGCCGAAAGCGGACGAGGATTTCGTCTTTGAATGTGAAGTGAAGTTTGAGACCGCGGGGAAAGGGTTTCATCTCGGCACCATTTTGTATCTGAGCAATGGGATGAAGTTTCTGTTCGGCTATTTTCATGATCAGGAAATGACCGTCATTTGTCCGGAATATCCGGGTCAGTTCGAATTGTCTCGAGATGCCTTCCAAAGCCGGCATTTTCATCTGCGACTGCAAAAAACGTTAAACACCTGTTCATTCCAATACAAACAGTCTTCAGCTGAACAATGGGAGACCTCCTGTGTGCTTGAACTGACCGATCAGGTGGAGAGCTATGGACTCATGGTGAAGACGTTCGAACCGATTGCCATGAAGACGGCGTTTCTAGATATCGTTCGGTGATAGAGATAGAAGGCGGTAAAGGCAAAAGAGGATCACGGCAGATCATATCGAAGGATGAGCTATATCGCTATTGAAAGAGAAGTGCAGGCCGATGGGTGGAAATGGTTTCAGTTCCTGTCCATTGGCCTTTTTCTATTTATCTCAGAGATTTATTTGTGATCTTGTCATACAACTTCGTGTGACTTTTCACGGTTCCGAAGGTGGTTTTTGTCGATTTCATGGCATTGTTGACAACAGAATCAGGTGATTCTATAATGCAAGTAAATCACTTGTCATACAAGTTGAGAAACATATAAGATGAATAAAGGAAGACATGCAAGTGGAAGATGGAAGCTGACAGGAAGTGATGCAGATTGGACAGTGAAAATGCGAGTTCCAAAGTGTACAAGATGATTGAAGGCAAGATTTTGACACGGGAGTGGCTGCCCGGAACCAAGATTACTTCTGAGAACAATATGGCAACGGAATTGAATGTAAGCAGGGTTTCGGTTCGGGAAGCGATCGAAAAACTGGTCGGTCTCGGAGTGCTTGTGAAAAAAAGAGGGGAAGGAACCTATATCAATGAATTAGCCCCTTCCAATTATCTGAATAATCTGTTGCCTATGATTATGCTCGACACGGACGGTTTGATCGACATCATTGAATTCCGGATGATGGTGGAAGAAGGCATGGCCAGACAATTCGCCGAGAAGGCCACGGATGAAGAACTGGCTGTGTTGAAACAATGCTTTCATAAAATGAAAGACCAGCCAAATAACCCGAAAGCTTTCTATGAAGCGGATTTTGAATTCCACATGACGATTGCACAGGGGTCGAAGAATCCATTGATTATGAAGGTGATGAAGCTGATGACCGAGCTGTTGATTCACCACCAAAAGGTCGTCCACGACATGCTGGGGCCGGAAGGCGGGGTCAGAGATCATCAGCGTTTAATCGAAGCATTTGAAGAGAAGGATGGAGACATGGCAGCGTTGCTGATGAGAAAACATTTAGCGAGAACATTACAGGAAATCAGGGAAAAACTTTGAGACATATTTGAGATTTGAAACAGTAGTGAATAATCGATTTCCCCAACTTTCAGGAGGTGCGCTCATGGAGCAGCAGTGGTGGCATAAATCTGTGATTTATCAAGTGTATCCGAAAAGTTTTTATGATGCAGACGGTGACGGCAATGGCGACATTAGAGGGATCATCGAGAAACTGGATTATTTGCAAGAGCTGGGTGTGGATATCATCTGGATGTGTCCCATTAATCAATCCCCGATGGATGACAACGGCTATGACATTTCCGATTATTATGAAATCGCCCCGGAATTCGGCACGATCCAGGAATTTGAGACTTTGATTGAAGAAGCGCAGAAACGAAACATTCAGATCATGATGGATCTGGTCATCAACCATACGAGTGACGAGCATCCCTGGTTTGTGGAGTCGAGAAAGTCCGCCGACAACCCATATAGTGACTATTACATCTGGCGGGACCCAAAAGAAGGTGAAACCGGCCCAAAAGAGCCGAATAACTGGGCGTCCTATTTCAGCGGCTCAGCCTGGGAATTCGATTCGAATCGACAGCAATATTACCTGCACTTGTATTCGAAGAAACAGCCGGATCTGAACTGGGAACACCCGAAGGTTAGAAAAGAAATGCAGGATGTCATCCGTTTTTGGATCGAGAAGGGTGTAAAGGGCTTCCGCATGGATGTCATTAATAAATTGTCCAAGGATCAGCGGTTCCCGGATGTGCCGAACGTACCGGAAGGGGAGTATGCGCTAGGCAGACCTTATTATTTGGATGGGCCTCGCATTCACGAATTTCTGAGAGAAGTGGCGGCGGTCTATGAGGGCAAGGAGATTGTGACCGTCGGTGAGACGAGCGGAGTGACGGTAGAGAATGCCAGGCTGTATACGAATCCAGCAAGAAAAGAGCTGGATATGGTCTTTCAGTTCGACCATATGGCGGTAGATGCAGGGCCTTATCCGGTTGGGAAATGGGAGGTCAAGCCGGTCGATTTCCTCGCGCTCAAGCGCATTATGTCGCACTGGCAGGACGGATTGTATGGAATCGGCTGGAACAGTCTGTACTGGTCAAATCATGATCAGCCAAGGGCAGTATCCCGGTTCGGGGATGATCGCGAGCCGTATCGTGAATTAAGTGCCAAGATGCTCGGAACCTGCTTGCATTTCATGCAGGGGACGCCTTATGTGTATCAGGGTGAAGAGATCGGGATGACCAATGTGCAATTTGAATCCCTGGATGAGTATCAGGATATTGAACTATTGAACATGTACAAGGAAAGAAGGGCCAAAGGCGTATCACACGATGAACTGATGCGCGCGATCTGGGCAAAAGGAAGGGACAACGCTCGGACTCCGATGCAGTGGGATGATACCGGGCATGGCGGGTTTTCTAAGGCGGAGCAAACCTGGCTCAAGGTGAATCCCAATTACAAGGCGATTAATGTAAAAGCGCAGTTGGAAGATCCAGAATCCGTTTTTCATTACTACAAATCGCTGATTCAATTGCGAAAAGACAGTCCCGTATCCGATGTGATGGTTTATGGAAAGTATCAGCTGCTGCTCGCCGAGCATGAGGGTGTGTATGCGTATACGCGAACGTTTGAAACCGATACGCTGCTCGTGCTGTGTAATTTCCAGGATGACACCTATTCCCTTGCGCTCGATGAAGTCCATACGCTGCAGGGTGCAGCCCCGATCATCGGGAATTATTCAGCTCCACAACTTGAAGGAGAAACGATCGTTTTGAGACCGTATGAGGCACTTGTACTTCAACTAACATGAGGAGGAATACGGATGTTAATCAGTCAAGCGATTCGAAAGCAGGCACCAGAACTGGATTCTCTGCAATTGGGAACAGGATGGAAAAAAGAGGACTTGTCCAAAATGCAAATTGCCATCGAGAGTACGTACGGGGACAGTCATCCTGGCAGTGTTCATCTCCATACGATCGTAAAAGAAGTGGAACATCATATCAATGGCCCTGAGGCAAAAGCGGCCAAATATTACGTCACGGATATTTGTGACGGCAAGGCACAAGGCCATGATGGCATGAACTACTCGCTGCCATCCAGAGAGTATATCTGCAATATGGTGGAAACGCACATCAGAGCCACTCCCTTTGATGGCGTGGTATTCATCGCCAGTTGTGACAAAGGCATTCCCGCCTTTCTGAAAGCGATCGCCCGTCTAAATACGCCTTCCCTGCTCATTCCGGGCGGGGTGATGGAGGCGGGACCCAATATGCTCACACTGGAGCAAATCGGCATGTACAGTGCGATGGAGCAGCGCGGAGAGATTACGACCGAAGAGCTGGAGTCTTACAAGCATCAGGCCTGTCCGACATGTGGCGCGTGTTCCTTTATGGGCACGGCCTCGACGATGCAAGTCATGGCTGAAGCGTTAGGCCTTGCCTTACCCGGTACGGCCCTGATACCGGCTACAGACGCCGTGTATTTGAAAATCAGTCAACAAGCCGGTGAACAGATCGTGGAAGCTGTCAAGCAAGATCTGACCCCGAAGAAAATATTGACGAAGCAGGCATTCGAAAATGCCATCGCGGTACATGCTGCGATCGGAGGTTCCACCAACGCGGTGCTGCACTTGATGACGATTGCCCATGAGCTGGGCATAGACTTGCAGGCGGAAGATTTTGACCGTATTCATGAAAAAGTGCCCTTTATTCTCAACGTTCAACCAAGCGGGCATTACCCTGCGAGCTATATTTGGCAAGCAGGCGGGGTGCCTGCCATCATGGAAGAAATCAAGGATTATTTGCATTTGGATGCCATGACCGTGACCGGAGCCACGCTAGGGGAAAACCTGCAAGCCATGAACAGGCGGCAAGATATAGACATTGACAGAAATCTGGAACATAAGATCAAGAAGCAGGAAATTATCAGATCTGCTCGTCACCCGATTCACGAGAAGGGCTCGCTATCTATTCTGAAAGGCAATCTTGCACCAGATGGGGCGGTGATCAAGCATTCAGCCATTCACCCCGACATGTGGCAAGTCACGCTGCGTGCACGAGTATTTGACAGAGAGGAAGATGCCCTCCAGGCGGTTATTACGAAGGAAATCATCCCTGGAGATGCCGTGATCATCCGGTATGAAGGGCCTAAAGGCAGCGGGATGCCGGAGATGTTCTATACGACGGAGGCTCTGGCTTCTGATGAAGAGCTGTCCTCGACCGTGGCGCTCATTACAGACGGCCGATTTTCAGGCGCAACACGAGGGCCTGCCATTGGTCACGTTTCTCCTGAAGCAGCCGAAGGCGGTCCGATCGCACTGGTTGAAGATGGAGATTTGATTGCCATTGATATTGCGAAGAAGCGCATGGAGATTGTGGGTATCGCGAACCAGTCATTGCCTGATCAAGAGATTCGCAACATCCTCGAAGCGCGCAAACGAGCATGGAAGCCCGTTCCCGCCAAGTATACAACGGGTGCCATGGGGATTTATACAAAACTGGCCGTATCTGCCATGAAGGGCGGCTATATGGCGTAACATCCATGTCTGATGATATAGACCTGATCAAACACCTCGTTCACGAAGCGATTCTTTCATTCAGAAAGAGACGTTGTGCGAGGTGTTTTTGTTCTTGAACGATAATCCATGTTTATCCATGTAAACCTTGTATGATACGGGCGGACTTACGGGCAAACCGAATAGGGTCGTCGATCGTTTGGTAAGTAATATAGTAAGAACGGGGAGTCGAGAATAGAAAATTGGCAGAGACATTGCCCAGTTGCAATTGTTCCTTTCGAATTCGCGAGACGACGGTTTGGATTTCATGCTGAAACACCCATAACCTTGCGAGGCAAAGGGATTTTCCGTAGCTACGCGGCTTTCCATGGATAGTAGGTGTAATGGCATATTCAAAATTATTAAAACTGTTGTTTCGTCTTCCAAGGATGAAGGAAGGTCTGGTGCGCTGGATACGGGGGATGCAGCTTCCGTTCACCTGAAACGCCTGGGCGTTGCTACGAATCGTAGTCGCAATCTGTTTGCATACCTGATTCCCGGTCTGAAATCGAACAGGAGTTGTGCGGATTCGCGTTTCGGTCAGCACTTGGCGAATGATACGGGCAAAGCGTAAGGGCTTGGTCAAAGCCTGTATATTTATCGAAACGACCCGCGGCCTGCTGCTCAAAAAAAGCTGGGGCGTAGAGGCAATCTGAATGTCCGGATAACGGGTCAAACTTCGTATCACTCGCTGAAGCTCCTGCTGTCGTACATTGATTTGTCCAATACATAAGGCCTTTCCCTGGCGGTCAAGAGGAAACTGAAAGGAAAAACCGAGTCCTTTCGCAATTAACAAATCGGCGCTCACGCCCTGAATACGGAGTGGAAAAGAACGAAGTGCTGCCGTTTCACATGCCCCTGCAAGCGGCTCGACAGCTCCAATGCCAATGATTTGTGTAAATGTCTTGCATAGTTGATCGGGTGCTGTCCCCATCCATGATCCCTCCAGGTACATGTGGATACCGTAACACGGATGCACATGTGATGTCCTCCATTGCTCGAACGAGTTGTGATTATGGTATGATTTACTAGATGTAGAAAGTGTGTACATATTCGGGATAGCCAATCCCATTTGTCTGAACAACTGTTCAGCTCTCTGATGAGGAGGTTATCGCCTTGGGGTTCAGATTCATACTGGAAATTTTCGTTCAGCAGCTTTACCAATGGGCAGGCATCGAAATATCGCAAAAATCGACTTCAATTCAAAGGGTGGTATGCTTCACCTTATTCCCGTAAACTGATGTCTTCCACACGCTTGATACTTGGCCGATTCATTTTGTGTGTAAATCATCTGATTGAAAGGTATTCTTTTCAACAAACCATGGAAAACTCAAATAGAATCTGTTCATGAAGCACTGGTATTTATAAAGCTATTTTGCGAAATTGCAGACGTTCAATAGATACCTATATACTTCTTATGTCAAACGATTGACATGTCAATCGTTTGACATATATAATCAACCTATATTCAATCAGCATTTCGATACAGGACAGCGCACAGGAGATGGAGGAAAAGACGATGTATCGTTTGGACAATCGCATTGCATTTCAGGACAAACCCCTTGATCTGTTAACCGTCGGGGAACTGTTGATCGATCTGATCTCAGCCGATTATGAGGATAATTTTGAATCTAGTCTATATCAAAAATGCTTTGGGGGCTCACCCTCTAATATTGCCATGAATGTGAAGAAACTCGGTATTCAGTCGATGGTGGCTTCCGCTGTCGGGGAGGATGGACTGGGCACGTTTCTCATTCAACATTTGCAGGAGGCAGGCATCGATACAAGCTGCGTACAACAGGTGGATCATGCGACCAGTATGGTGCTCGTCACCAAGAGTCAGGATTCCCCTGTTCCGATTTTTTATCGGGGAGCGGACTATTATCTCGCGTTCACACCATCCTTGTCCGCAGCCATTGCGAATGCGAAGATTGTTCATTTTTCGTGCTGGCCGATATCCATGCAGCCTGCTCGTCACACGATCGAACAGATGCTGGAAGCCGCACGGCAACAGCAGGCACTGGTTTGCTTTGATCCGAATTATCATCCGATGATCTGGCAGCGCGGTGAAAATGGGATCGAGTATGTCAAGTCGATGATTGGCAAAGCGGACATCGTAAAGCCTTCCGAAGATGACGCGGAGCGCTTGTTTGGGCCAGACACACCGGAAAATCAGGTTCGAAAGTTTCTGGCGTTAGGTGCAAAGCTGGTGATTATGACGCTGGGCAGAGAAGGCGCTCTCGTCTCAAATGGTCAGGAAACAGAAAGGTTTGAAACCTTGGCCACAGAGGTAGTGGATACGACTGGAGCCGGGGATGCTTTCTGGTCAGGGTTCTATACCGGGATCACGACAGGGCAGACGATTCGCGAAGCCTTGCAGCTGGGATTTGCCGTAAGTGCCTACAAGCTGAAATATACAGGAGCGGTCGTAGACTTGCCCCATTACCAAACGATTCAACACCTCTATCACATCAATCCATAACAGGGAGGAAACACAACATGGCCGTTAAAAATCAGGTGCAGCTAATTACGTACCCAGATTCCTTGGGTGGTAATCTGAAAGCGCTGCAAGACGTACTCAATACCCATTTCACAGATATTTTCAAAGGCGGCGTCCATATTCTGCCGCCATTCCCTTCCTCCGGTGACCGCGGATTTGCACCCTTGACCTATCTGGAAATTGAGCCTGAATTCGGAACGTGGGAAGATATGAAGGCCATCGGGGAGAAATTTGATGTCCTGGTAGATCTGATGGTTAATCATATTTCCAGACAGTCTGCCTACTTTCAGGACTTTTTGAAAAACGGTCGGGACTCAGCCTATGCGGATTATTTCATAACACTGGATAAAATCTGGGAGGATGGCAAGCCGGTTCAGGCGGATATAGACCAAATGTTTTTGCGCAGACCATTGCCGTATTCTACTTTTCACATTGCGAACAGTGGCGAGGAAGAAAAGGTATGGACGACCTTCGGCAAGACGGACCCGTCTGAGCAAATCGATCTCGATATCCACTCCGAGAAAGTAAAGGAATTGTTCACGCAATTTTTCCAAAACTTCAAAGATCACCATGTGAAGATTGTAAGATTGGATGCGGTTGGCTACGTAATAAAAAAGCTTGGCACAAGTTGTTTTTTCGTTGAACCGGACATCTACACATTCCTGGATTGGATCATGGAACTGGCCACCAGTATGGATATCGAGCTGCTGCCGGAAGTGCATGCGCATCATACGATTCAATATAAGCTGGCAGAGCGGGGGTTCTGGATCTATGACTTCATCTTGCCGTATCGCATATTGGACACGATGATCAATCAATCGAGCGCAGCGTTGACTCAATATTTGAAGCATCGTCCTTCCAATCAGTTTACGATGCTGGATTGCCATGACGGTATCCCGGTCAAGCCGGATCTGGATGATCTTATTGATACAAAGGAAGCGAGAAAGCTAGTGGATGTGTGTATGGAGAGGGGATCGAATCTGAGCCTGATCATGTCAGATGAACATAAAGCACCCGATGGATTCGATGTGCACCAAATTCGATGCTCATTCTACTCGGTGCTGAATCGGGATGACGATGCCTACCTGGCTGCAAGGGCAATTCAATTCTTCACCCCAGGTGTGCCACAAGTGTATTATGTCGGTTTGCTGGCTGGAGAAAATGATGTGGAGAAGGTACAGGAAACGGGAGAGGGACGAGAAATCAATCGCCACAATTATACGATGGAGGAGATTGAGGAATCTCTCGGCAAAGAGGTGGTTCAGCGTCTACTCAAGCTCATCCGCTTCCGTAATGAGTACGACGCCTTTAACGGCACCTTCACCGTCCTGGATGGGCCAGATAACGAAGTGCGTTTATCCTGGCAAAAGGATCAGGCGCGCTGTGAATTAAGCGTCACTTTGCAAACCGGACGTGCGGTGATCGATTATGTCGATGAGCAAGGGGAATGGGTTCGCTACAACCTGTAGGACAGGCAATAGTATGGTGGACATCCTCGAGAAGGATAACATGAGTCGTACAGTCAGCCAGGTGATCGATTCACCTGGCTTTTTATTGCTCCTGATGAAGCGTGATGATATGATAAGCTTCAAACTTGACTGAACAGGATGAATCATGATTATATCCGCTTCATAAGTGCGAAAACCAGCCGATGAAGTCAGCAAAGAACGAGGTGTACGATGGCAACCATTCATGATGTAGCAAAAAAGGCAGGTCTGTCTGTCACGACGATTTCTCGTGTATTAAACAATCGCGGATATATTAGCGAGCAGACGAGGCAGAAAGTGTATCAGGTGATGGAGGAACTGAATTACCACCCCAATGAAATTGCCAGATCCCTGCTTCGCAAACGATCCCATGTGATCGGCCTGATTGTTCCGAGTGTCTCACACCCTTTTTTCGGTGAGTTTGCCAGTGCCGTAGAGCATGATGCGTATCAGCAGGGATTCAAGCTGTTGCTTTGCAATTCACAGCTCGATCCTGTGAAGGAGAAAGAATATGTAGAGATGATGAGACGACACCGGGTAGATGGCATGATTGTGGGCAGTCATACGCTGGACGTGGACGCTTACAAGGACATCCAGTATCCGATCATCACGATAGATCGCGAAGTAGCCGAACATCCCTTTGTCGCGTCAGATAATGAAAGAGGGGGAGAACTGGCGGCCCAGCTGCTGATCGATCGTGGGTGCAAAAAGATCGGACATATTTGCGGCAATCTGCACCTCCATATGTTGTCCAACCATCGTACAACCGGCTTTCAGCGTGTGTGTGAGCAGCATGATACGGAGTATGTCGTCTTTCAAACGGATTTGGATGCTTTTGATCAGAGTAGCTATGCCAGTATCATTGCGGATATGTTTACCCAGCATCCTGATTTAGACGGGGTGTTTGCAACCAGTGACATGATGGCTGGACTTGTAGTCAAATGGTGTATGCAGTCTGGCATCTCCGTACCGGATCAGCTCCGGGTTGTCGGTTATGACGATGTCGGTCATGCTTCCTGGATGAGTCCTGGATTGTCTACCATCCGACAACCGATTCAGGAGATGGGAGAACAGGCCGTACGGACGCTGATCAGGCAAATGAATGGAGAATCGGTGGAACAGAAGAACATCTTGCCCGTCGAACTGGTGGAACGAGAGAGTACCTAAGCGTACCTGAGAGTACCTGACAACTGGAACCTGCATGTTTGGCTGTGTTTCAGCACACACTAGCGTGTGTAAGGTTAGGGTTAATTAGGGTTAAAGTGGTTGCTTAAAACTACCGCTTGGAATGAGCACTTACTTTTTGTATAATACATGTAGGGTACATTTTGTACCTTGGTTACGTCTAGTAATCATACCAAATTAGAAGAACGTGGGAGAAACCACTGGAAAGGAAGAGGTAAGATGACACAAGCACAGACAGGCATGAGCTTGGAAGAAGCGATTCACAGTCGTCATTCCGTTCGCAAATACGAGAAAGGTCATGTTATTCCGCAGGAGGTACTGGACGAGATTCTGACATTGGGAGCGGCAGCGCCGTCTTCCTGGAACTTGCAACATTGGCGTTTCCTCGTAGTGACGAAGCAGGAGATCAAGGATCGTTTGCTCCCGATTGCTTTTAATCAGCAGCAAGTGGCAGACAGTTCCGCGACGATCATTATCCTCGGTGACCTGGAAGCGAACAAATCCGCAGAAGCGGTCTTCGGCCCAGCAGTTGAAGCGGGCTACATGTCCCAGGAAGCGTATGACACATTGCTGGGCAACATTAACGGTGCCTACGCAGGAGATCCGCAAATTCCAATGGATGAGGCGAACCGCAATGGTTCCCTGGCAGCGATGCAACTGATGCTTGCTGCAAAATCCAAAGGGTATGACACTTGCCCAATGGGCGGATTTGATCGTGTTCAGATCATGAAGGAACTGAATATCCCGGATCGCTATACGCCGGTGATGATGCTGACTTTGGGCAAGGCCGCTGAGCCTGCACATGCCACTGGCCGTTTCCCGCTCGATCAAATCGTGATCAAGGAAACTTTTTAATGATCATCATTCGAGATAAATGATCCACCTTGTATGAAGGGAGCCCGGTTGTGGCTCCCTTTTTATGTTTCCAACAATTTGTCAATGCCATTAATCTTTTTGTAAAGCAAATTTTTTCGACATAATCTATCAATATATTACAACCGACCTGTGATAATCTAAATATATCTATATGTGTTCCATGAATGCTAAGTCCCTAGCTAAAGAGGGCTTAAAGGAAGGTGATTTTTCAGACAATTTTAAATTGTCGAACAGCATCATACGCATGCTGAATGGAATCAATTATAGACAGGAGGCATCCATCTCATGGATCGAAATGTGCTGACCATGGAAATTGTTCAGGAATCTCAATCGTATTGGCATTCCAGAATTACACACGAAGAGAAAGCAAGCTTGCCGGCAGCATATCGGAGACAAAGTGGTTTTGATAGACAGGAGTTACGAGTCGAACTCCCTCCAACGCTTGCAAGCTCACTGATGAGGGTGTGCAAAGGAAAAGACGCTTCCTTGTTCGTCTATGCTTTTGCAGCTTATCAGCTACTCTTATACAAATATACGGATCAGGAGCAGGTAACCGTTTCGGTTCCCGTGCTGTCAGTCAATGAATCGGTCTCGGGGTCATTCAGCTCTGTATTGCCAGTCTCCATGAAGCTGTCCGGGAGCGATTCCTTCAAAAGCTGGCTGGGAACCGTAGGCAGGCAGTTAAAGGAAGACTGGAAGCACCCATTTGCAAATTGGGAAGAGATTGCGAAGTCGCTGGGATTTGGACATGTGGACGAACTCATGGGGAGTACGTTGTTTGGCATGTCCAGCTTACATGGCGAGGATCGGATGAAAAAGCTGCTGGACGCGGAGTCCTATGATCTAAGCTGTGACCTGCTCAGGGAAGAAGGGGGCCTAACTCTCGTCATTCAATATAATGGCAAGCGCTTTGACTTGCCTACGATTCGCGGGTATATGGACAGCTATCTGCTCCTGCTCACACAGGCGGCGGCCGATTTGGAACAGGGCAAAGACACGTCGCTGGCCGGGATGAACTATATCGACCAGATGGCGCTTGATGCATGGTTGGAGGAACAAAATGCCACAGTTGCCCCTTATGACCGACAGGCGCTCATGCAGGACAGATTTGAAAAACAGGCCCTGACGCAGCCAGAGCAAATCGCCATTCGTTATCGAGGGGGAGAGATTTCATACCGTGAGCTGAATGAGCGGGCCAATCGATGGGCGCATTTGCTGCAGGAATCGGGATTGCAAGCCGGTGATCATGTTGGAATATTGCTCGATCGGACACCGGAGATGCTGGTGAGCGTGCTGGCCGTGCTGAAAGCTGGCGGGGCTTACGTTCCGATGGAGCCAACCTTCCCGAAAAATCGGATCGAAACGATCATTCAGGACGTGCAAGTTGCATGGATCATGACGAAGTCGTGTCTGGAGTCCCCTTTTCAATCCATCTATTATACGTGCGACAGCTTGAAAGGCGTCTGCTACATGGATGTAGAAACGGAGCTTCCGGGTGCTGAAACGATGGACCAGACCGCTGTCAGGCAGCTATGGGATCATTTGGCGGAACGGGCTTCCGACCGGGTCAGTGCGGGTGGTTTTCAGAGCAGTTATACGGGTGAACCTTTTACCGAATCCGAGGTCGATCAGTATCAGTCTTATGTGATGAAGAAGATCTCTCCTTACATACATCATCAGGCATCCGTGCTGGAGATCGGCTGTGGCTCGGGGCTGATTACGTTCCCTCTCGCGGAACAAGCGGCAAAGGTATGGGCGATGGATCCGTCTGAGCGGACGCTGCAACGCAATCGGGAACAGGAAGTGTTGATCAAAGAGACCCATTCAGGACAAATGGGAACGATTGAATGGGTGCAGGGGTTCGCACACGAATTGCCGGATTTGCCACCAGCCAGTCTGGATCTGATCGTGATTGCAAGTACCGTGCAGTTTTTCCCGGGTATGCATTATTTCCAGCATTTGCTGGACAAGCTGCAAACGCTGCTCAAACCGGATGGTCATATCGTACTGGCCGATTTGCTGGATCTTCAGCAAAAGCAAGACTACGCATCCTCTCTGCAGGCATTTGCCCGCGCCAATCCGGAACAGGCCAGAATCAAGCAGAATCTGGATGAGGAGCTGTATATACATGAACAGCAGCTGCAAGACCTGTGTTTGCAATGTGGTTCATTGCGCGTGGAAGCCAGCTACGTTCGAGGAGATGCTTTCTCCAATGAATTGAAATACCGCTTCGATGTGATCCTGAAGAAAAGTCAAGAGCTGCCTAGTGGACAGTCGCCGAAACTTCGTCTGTTTACCGAGTGGCATGCTGCTGCGAAGTCAACCCGTTCGCCAGCTTGTCCATCTGTTGCCGAAGATACCGCTTATGTCATCTTCACATCCGGTTCTACCGGCAAGCCCAAAGGGGTCGTGGTTCGGCATCGTCCGGTGACCAATCTGCTGGAATGGGCAGAGAAGACGTTTCAGTTCGATCAGGCGGATTGCGGTCTCTTTATGACTTCACTCTGCTTTGACCTCTCTGTCTTCGATATATTTGGCTTGCTCTCTTACGGGGGCTCGCTCTATCTGGCTCAGGAGGATGAGATTCGCAATCCGGAACAGTTGCTGCGGATTATCGCTTCAGAGCCGGTTACGTTCTGGAATTCAGCGCCGGCTGCGCTTCAACAGCTCGTTCCGTTCATCGAAGAACAGCAGGCGCATATGCAACAGGCGCACCAGCATACTCGGCTTCGGCTCGTATTCCTGAGTGGAGACTGGATTCCGCTCACTCTGCCAGCAGTGATGACATCCGCCTTCCCGAACGTTCAGTTTGTCGCACTTGGCGGGGCAACGGAAGCGACAGTATGGTCGAACTATTATGTGGTGGATCAGGTTCAACCTGAATGGGTTAGTATCCCGTATGGCAAGCCGATTCAGAACGCGCGATACTACATTTTAAACTCCCGTATGGAACCATGTCCGCCGGGCATACCGGGAGAATTGTATATTGGCGGGGAGTGTCTGGCGAGCGGTTATACCGACCCATTGCTGAGCGCACAGCGATTTGTTTTCGATCCGTTTGCACAGAAAACGGTTTCGTTGTCAACTGATTCATCTGGATCATCTGATGCTTCTATGCAGAGAAAAGCTGTCCAGCCTGTTATGTATCGTACGGGTGATTTGGCCAGATGGCGCGCAGACGGAAATATTGAATTTCTGGGGCGGATTGACCATCAGGTGAAGATTCGCGGTTATCGCGTCGAACTGGGGGAGATTCAGGCTCAGTTGATGCAACATGCAGCCATTCAGTGGGCGCTTGTGACAGATCGGGAGGATGCGAGCGGACACAAGGTACTGTGTGCGTATTATATCAAGGAAACGTCCCGTCTGGATGGACAGGAGCTGCGGACATACCTTAGCGAACAGTTGCCTTCCTATATGGTGCCAGCCTATTATGTTGAGCTGGACAAGGTGCCTGTGACACCAAACGGCAAGCTGGATCGAAAGGCCTTGCCGGACCCGCTGGCAGATCGCTCCGCTTCCAGTCATTATCTGGCGCCTCGCAATGAGCGGGAGCAGCAATTAAGCGTACTCTGGCAAGAGGTGCTGAAGCTGGAAGAGATCGGCGTACAGGATGATTTCTTCGAACTGGGCGGTCATTCCTTGACAGCGACGACGCTTGTCTCCCGGATTAACCAGGCATTTGGCGTCCGATTGACACTGCGCACATTTTTTCAGCTCGCTACCATTGAAGATGTGGCAAGGTGGATAGAGGAACAGGCCGAGCAGGTGCAGGTGGTACAGATTCCACGTGCACCGGAGCAGGACCATTACCCGTTAACTTCGGCCCAGCGCCGATTGTATGTACTCTATGAACTGGATCGCAATTCCGTCGGCTATCATATGCCGCTTATGCTGCGTATGGTGGGGAAACCGGATATTGGGCGTTTGCGCCTTGCGTTTCAACAGCTGATGGATCGTCATGCGGCACTTCGCACTTCTTTCAACATGATCGACGGACATCCCGTGCAGCAGGTTCACAGTCAGGTATCGTTTGACATCGAGCAGATTGCTCAGACGGAAGAGGACCCTGAAAGCGTATTGCGTTCCTTCATTCGTCCGTTCAACTTCCAGCAGGCACCGTTAATGCGAGTGGGAATACGTATCGAATCAGAAGAGGAAGCGTTGCTTCTGCTCGATATGCACCATATTATCTCGGACGGGGTCTCGGTTCAGTTGCTCGTTCGTGAACTGCTGGCCTTGTACGAAGGCACAGCGTTGCCTGAGCCAGGTTTGCAGTATACAGATGTCGCGGTATGGCAGCAACAATCAGAGTGGCAGGAAAGCATGCGCGGACATGAGGACTACTGGCTGAACCGTTTTGCCGGAGAGCTGCCTGTCTTGCAGCTGCCTACCGACATGACGCGACCTGTCATGCAGCAATATGAAGGAGCCCATTTGCGCCGTGAGCTGAATCCGGAGCTGACCAACAGGCTCCACCAGCTTGCGCAAGAGACCGGGACGACGATGTTCATGCTGTTGCTTGCGGGTTACGCAGTGTTATTGTCGAAGTATACAGGTCAGTCGGATGTCGTGATCGGCTCGCCGATTGCGGGACGTGCTTATCCGGGGACGGACTCGGTGGTGGGGATGTTTGTCAATACCTTGGCCCTGCGTGTGAACCCGGAAGGAGATAAATCGCCACAGGCTTTTCTGAGCGAGGTGCGACAGCTGGCTCTGGAAGCTTATGAACATCAGGACTACCCATTTGAAACCCTTGTGGACAAGCTTAGTTTGGAGCGGGATCTCAGTCGAAACCCGTTATTTGATGCCATGTTTACGATGCATAATGTGGAGCGGGCTTCATTTGATAGTGAGGTATTGAATGTGCAGCCACTGGATTCCAGCTATGCGGTTGCCAAAGTGGATCTGCATTTCATTGCTGAAGAAACGGAAACGGGACTGCATGTGACGGCAGAATACGCCCAGTCGTTGTTTACGGTTCAGACGATGGAACGGATGATGCATCATTTTGAACGGGTGCTGGAACATATGGTGGGCAGACCGCAGGAGGCGCTTTCCACCTTGCAGCTGTTGCAAGACGAGGAGGCGCAGCAGGTGTTGCACCACTTCAATGATACGGTGAAGTCTTACCCGCTTCACCTGCGTATTCATGAACTGTTTGAGGCACAGGTGGCTCTCACACCGGAAGAGCCGGCGATCACTTCGCAGGATCAAGTCTGGACGTATCGTGAGCTTCAGCAGCGAATGGAGCAGCTCTCGAACTGGATGCTGGGGCACGGATTGGAAGCCGAGCAGAGAGTGGGCCTGATCTTGACCCGTTCGTCGGAACTGGTGGCGGGGATGCTGGCGGTCCTGAAGGCCGGAGGCGCTTATGTACCGGTCGATCCGGCTTTTCCTGAGGAACGCATTGCCTATATGCTGGAGCACAGTGAGGCGCAGATGGTTCTGACCGATGATCCCGAAGCCGTCCCGGCCCAATTTGCAGGACGCATCTTGAATGTGAACATGAACAGGGATGCCGAGGAAGAGCATGCGTGGCTGGCCTTGTCCGAAGCAGGTCGTGCCCGCATGGAAGCAGCAGCCGGACGTGCCACCGCTCTAGGGGAAACAGATTCACGTGCTGATCAGTTAGCATATGTGATCTATACCTCCGGATCGACAGGGCAGCCGAAAGGGGTCATGATCGAGCATGCAGCGGTAGTGAACTTTATTCACGCCATGCGAGATGAGATTGATTTTGTACCGGGTCAGCGTATCGCAGCTTTAACGACGGTCTCCTTTGATATTTTCGTCCTGGAAACCTTGCTTGCGTTAAGCAGCGGACTGCATGTCGTCCTGTTCTCGGAGGCCGAGCAGCAAGACCCTGAATTACTGCGTGCCCGTCTCGTTCAGCAACAAATCGAAGTATTGCAGGCCACACCGAGCCGACTCCAGTTTATGTTGGGAGAGGGATACGAGGACAGGCTTGCGGTAGAAGCGAACCATCCGGACGAAGCGTCATCGAGAGGGAATAGGGATCTGTCCGGCTTGCAAACGATTCTGATCGGTGGCGAAGCACTGCCGGAGCGGCTGCATGCACAACTGAGAGAGACAGTACCTGCACAGACGGCTCTCTACAATGTGTATGGACCGACGGAAACGACGGTCTGGTCTACCGTCAAGAAGCTTGGTGCGGAAGAAAAGATGACAATCGGTCGTCCGATCGGCAATACCCAAATTTATATTATGGATGAGCACTTGCAGCCTCAACCCGTCGGAGTTGCGGGAGAGCTATGTATTTCCGGTGACGGACTGGCCAGGGGTTATGTCGGTCAGCCCGACTTGACAGCAGAGCGTTTTGTGATACATCCGTTCCAGGAGGGCCAGCGGCTATATCGCACCGGTGACAGGGCAAGGTGGCTTGCAAGTGGCGAACTGGAACATATGGGCCGAATGGATGATCAGGTGAAGCTGCGCGGCTACCGGATTGAGCTGGGAGAAATTCAAAGCAAGCTGATGCAGCATAAGGCGCTGAAATGGGTGCATGTGATGGCGAGAAAGGATGCCGCGGGAGAGCTGTATCTGTGCGCATACTATGTGCGCGAACCGGACGGCGCAGTCGTAACAAATCGGGAGCTTCGCAATGCGGCCTCTGAGGTGCTGCCATCGTACATGGTGCCTTCGGCGTTTGTGGAAATCGCATCCATTCCAATCACAGTCAATGGCAAAGTGGATCGCAGGGCATTGCCAGAGCCGGATCGAACTGAATCCAGGGCATATATTGCGCCCCAAACGCCGATGGAAGAGAAACTGGCGGACATATGGCGTGAAGTGCTCGGTGTCGCGCGTGTGGGTAGAGAGGATCACTTTTTCGAACTGGGCGGTGACTCCCTGAAGGTCGTGCGGACGGTATCGCTCGCGACAGAGCAGGAAATGGATCTGGCCTATCGCGACCTCGTTCAGCATCCGACCTTTGCCTCCCTGTCTGCTTACAAGGGCTGGGATCAGATGCTGTCAGAGGAAGAGTTGGAGGAACAGCGCTTGCGGGAAGCCCGCCGCTATAATCTGACCTTTCAGCCAAGTGAAGATTTGCCTTATTATTTCCCGTGTTACCTCGGGGCCCTTCGTCAAAAGCTGAACTATGAAACGAACAGTACCATTCCGTACAGCTATTTGCCGATTATCGAGGGTACAGGTTTGCTCGGGTATGCGTTTCCCGCCGGAGAAAGTGACCAGCGCATGAAATTTGTCAACTATCCGTACGGAGAACTGCTGGGTATGAAGAAGATCCACGAGTTTTTCCGGATGCGGGCGCAGATGCTCACTTTTGAGACCGTAGAGGAAGAGATTGCGTATTGCAGGGACATGCTCCAGGCAGGTAAGGTTCCAGCATTGTTCAGCACGACGTATTTTCTGAAATATACGCAGGATTATAAGTCAGATCCGGACAAATGGCTGGCATATCTGGACGCGATGGATGAGAAGCGAAAAGACTCTGGCGATCATTCCGAGACGACTGGACATATTTACTTGCTTGTCGATGAACGGGAAAAGGACATGATGGTCTATGACAGCAACTTCAATTACTTCGGCGGTATCGACAAGGAAGATTTCAAATTGTCGATGATCGGACTGCCCGCTATTTCATTTGTTGCGGGCCATCCTGCTCTCCATTACACGCCTTCTATGACCGTACTGGATATCGGGTGGGAGGATTTCCAAACCTTCTCCAATGCCGAGCTCGGTTTGGATTTGCTCCGTTCGTACAAACAGATGTATGTGGAGTCTGCACACTTGAAGCAGAAGCTGGGTGAGTTGGATTGTGAAGTTTCGCTTGGACTGGGGGCCATCCTTTCCTTCAAGGACACCATTTCCATGTTCAGACACGAGCCCGCACATCATGCCACCCTGGTGCGGCACATGGAGATTATGGCGAATGACTGGAAATACAAGTTTCATTTCCTGTCCGACTTCTTCCATCATGTGGCGCAGGAAGTGCCAACTCTGGCGCTTGACCGTCTCCGTACGGCGACCGATGAAGCAATCGAGCGCATGACGGTGATGAGGGACGCCCTGCAGTCGGCCGCAGACACCCGCTTGTTATTGGAAAAATACGGCGATCAGTGGATCGAGCAATTGCAGCATAGTTACGATCGTTTGACAGAGGCATTTACGGAACTGGACATCGATTGAGCAAGGTTTGTGAGGACCGTATCAAGCGGATACCAGGAATGAGCATTGAGGGAGTAAATGTGAAGGTGAGGGGTCGAGTGAGAAGCAGAAGCTTCTTGCTCGACCTTTTCTATTTGCCCAGGGGTAAGGTCTGCTTACGCTTTGGATTGGAGGGTAACGGGCATGCCGTTAGGTGCCGTGAGGTAGTAGATGATTTCTCCATGCTGGGTTACCGGTCCATGAGGGCTCAGACCGTTTTGTCTGGCATGCTCAGCAAAGGCGTTTGCATCGTCTACAATCAACTGGAGCATGGCCCCTGCGGGCATTTGATCACTTTTTTGCCAAAATTCCATCCAGGAATCACCGGCTTTGTAGATGGAGCCCTGAAAAAGCTCCTGTTGATCCCATGCGTTGCCAAGTCCCAGCTGCTTTTCAAAGAACGCCGCCATCTTTTCTTGTTCTTCCACAACGTCCACGTAACGAATGCCAATCAATTTCATGTCCGATTCTCCTTTTGAACGGTTTCCCGTCGTTTGTTATTTGATCTTTTCGCATATCCTGCACTCATTTTCTTTGATCTCATTTTTTTGTCTCATTCTTTTGATCTCATTCTTTTGTCTCATTCTTTTTACTCATTCTCATTATCTTATTTTTGCGTCTCCTCTTTCTCTCTATAGGATTCGACATCTGCGCGTCAGAGTCCTGGACAGGCAGAAAAAGGGGAAACAATGGGCATCCACCCATGCGGGACAGGCGCCTATTCCATATACTGATTGTGTAATTCGATACGAGAAGGGAGTTTCTTCATGAATACGCCGTATGATCCATATGATCTTCATGTCAATACGTATGATGACGGTCGCCAGCAACCGATTCCCGGTTTTCCGCAATTTCCTGGATGGCCTGGTGGCGGTCAGCAGATTCCCGGCTTTCCCGGCGGTCCTTTTGGGCCAGGGGGTCCTCAAAATGGCGGTCAGCCCGGAGGGATTCCAGGTGGCCCGACACAGCCCGGCGGTCCAGGCTCCATTCCACGGCCTCCTCAGCAACTGCTTACTACTTATCAGCAAATGTCGCAAAATCCTGCACAAGCACAAAGCTTTGTTCAGCAGCAACAGCAGCAGGGGGCGCTCTATGCGGTTGGGTGTGAGGGCAGGTGGACGATTATTGTCACGAGAACGTACAATGTGTTCCTGATGTATGTGGTGCGGGCCAACGCCTATGGTCGTACGCAAGGATATATTTATCCGAGCTATACGTTCGCTTCGTTCCCGACCTCTGCCATTGCCGCTTATTACTGCTAGCGTATCTCTTCCTCACACTGCCGGATGTCTCGTCTCCAGTTGCCTCGTTCTCCAGTCGAATGGTTAGCTGATGATGCGCAACGGCCGCATGTATGCACGGTGTCTCCGCTAGGGTTGCCTCGGCAGGATATGGTATGATAACGGGATAGAACGAGAGGCAGGAGGAGACGCCATGAAAGAAACGTTGCTGGTGAAGCATGCGATTGGGGGCAGGACTTTTTTGGATTCCGATCGGGATGGCTTCCCGTATGAGCTGAGGCAGGAAGGGGATCGCTGGCATTTATCAATCCGAATTGGGGATTCCACGCAGATTGAGGACGCGCAGGTAGAGGAACTGCTCGTCTGGAAAAGTGAGCTGAATGTTTTTTTGTTTCAGGAAGACTCGGATCAGCCCGTCCAAAAACGCTGGTTTTATGTGGAGAAAGACGCGGTACATTATGATGCCGAGCAGCAGATACTGGTCATTGAAGCTGCTTCTTCCATTTCGTATACGCCTGATACGTTCGGGCCGTCTTCATCCTCCGTGTAAGCTGCCAGGTACAGGCCGCTTTGCACGGATGCATATGCTTGAAGTAGGGACAGTCAAATGAAGGTGAAGGGAACGTTCTTGAACAGAGCGTCCCCTTTTTTTTTGTTGTCTTCTGGTTTATCTCTTGGTTCATTTCTTGCTTCGTCTTCTGTCTAGCGGTCGAGGTTCACGATCTGCTTGAATGGCACCCAGTGTACGTCTTCGTCATCCTGCACCAGTTTCAACTGCTTCAAGGAAGGATCGAGGGCAGTGATGCGACCGGAAAGGACGCGCGGCTGAAAGGGATCGTACACGGTCAGGGTGATTCGCTCCTGCTGCTGATAAGCTTCGGAGAGATGCGCAGCAAGCTCCTGCTGGTGCTCGGTGGTGAACAGCGGTCTCGGCTGCGGATCACGCTCTCTGCGGTATTGCATAAATTGTTCCTTGTGCTCGGGTAGCATCATTCGGCTGGATTCCCACAGCAGATTGGCTCCTTTGGTCAATTTGTTGACGTTCTTTTTCATTATTTATAATGACCTCCGATCTTGTGGGCGCGTTCCCAGGCCTGACCTGCTTGTGTAGCGGATACGGATCTGACGATGGCGGCCGATCCGTACTTGTCCTTGATCCAGTCCAGTGTCTGATCCAGACTTCGTTCCTTTTCCCGATCCCGAAACAGATCCATCTGATACAGCGCATCGGACTGCAACTGTGAGAGCGTAACGCTGACGCTGCGTACAGGCTGACCGTCCCAATGTTGCTTAAATAAGGCGCAAGCTGCCTGATAGACGTCTTTTCCGTGACAGGTCATATCGGACAGTGTCATTTGACGATAAAATCCGGTTGGCCGTTCGAAGTCGATGCCGCGGCAGCCCACAGAAACGGTCTGTCCAATGAGGCCCTTGCTTCTGGCCCGGCGGCACACTTCCTCGCTCAGTTCAAGTAAAATAACCTGGATCGTCTCGAGGGAATCGTAGTCCCGGGGGAGGGTCATCTGATGACCGACCGCTTTTTGCTGCTGATGGTGGGTGTCTGGCGAGACGGGAGAATAGTCGATGCCATTGGCGGTGAGCCAGATGACTTCTCCGTTGATACCCCAGCGCTGCTTCAGCCGGTGAAGCGGGAACCGGGCCAGTTCACCAATGCTGTGAATGCCGAGACGCTGCAAATGACGGCGCATGCGGCTGCCAATCCCGAACATGCAGCCCACGGGGAGCTTCCACAGGGAGTCCGCAATCTGTTCCTGGGACAGGGTATGGATGCCGTTCTCATTTTTCTTGGCAAAGTTGTCACAGGCCATTTTGGCCAGCACTTTGTTGGGGCCGATGCCGACACGGGCATAGACGCCGGTTTCGGTCTGAATCATTTGCTGGAGTTGCCGCGCGATGTTCTCTGGTTCTCCGAACAGCTTCTGGCTGCCTGTCACATCCATGAACTGCTCATCAATGGAGTAGGGCTCGACGAGATCACTGAAGCGTTCCATAATCTCTGAAATTTGCAGCGAAACTTCGATATAGCGCTGCATGTGAGGGCGAACTACGATCAGCTTGGGGCATTTGCCCATGGCTTCACCCAGCCGCTCAGCTGTCGTAATGCCATATGTTTTGGCAATGGGACAGGCTGCGAGTACGATTCCGGATCTTCGTGCGGGATCTCCTGCGACCACGACAGGCTGATTCCGGTACTCGGGATAGGCCGCTTTCTCTACACTGGCGTAAAAGCTCTGCATGTCGACGAGAAAGATGACACGGCTGCTTGTTTGTTTGGGCAATTCTAGGGATGTTGATGGGCGTGTATGCAAGCCTAACAAGGCAACCACCTCCGGTATAATAAGAACACACGTTCTAGTCTATGTTTATTATAGGGGGAATATACGTTCGATTTCAACCGGAAAGAAAAGTAAAGAAAGAGAATGTACGGTGGATTCACGCGCTAGGTGCATGGCCTGTACAAAAAAGCCAGCGAGTGCCACGCTGGCGTTGAAGAGTTGCCTGATCCTCCCTGATCCTCCTGAGCGATCTGAGTGGGCTTATGTTCATGTGTTTACGATGGATCTACGATGGATCGGGATCACAGGCTATGGGGAGGGTGAGAATGAAACGGCTGCCTTCACCGAGCTGGCTTTCTACCCGAATCGTTCCTCCGTGTCTCTCCATAATGGATTTGCTGATCGCCAGTCCCAGTCCTGCTCCGCCACTGTGACGGTTGCGGGACTTGTCAATTCGGTAAAATCGCTCAAAGATAGGATCAAGCTCTTCCGGTGCCATCCCGGCGCCTTCATCGATAAAGGTACAGGTCACAAAGCCGTTCTCCGCGCCCGCTGTAATACGAATAGCAGCACCAGGCGGGGAATAGGAGATGGCATTTTGCAGCAAGTTGCCCAGCACCCGCTTGATCTCGAAGGGCATCACGGATACAGGAGGGAGCGGGTCTGGCAGCTCAGTGGAGACAGAGAGCTGTTTTTCCTCCAGAAATAGCGACTGGCTTTCCAATGTTTCCACGAGCAAGGCATCGAGTGGATAGGGCTCAGGTTGAAACGGATAGCGGCCTGCATCAAGCCGCGAGAGCTGAAACAAGTCCTCGATCAGCTTGCTCAGGCGAAGCGTTTCCCGATGAATCGTCCGCAAATATTGCTGGGAGGTCTCTTCATCTTCGATCACCCGATCCTGCAAGGCTTCCACATAAGACTGGATCGAGCTGAGGGGAGTGCGCAAATCATGAGAAACGTTGGCGATCAGCTCTTTGCGTGACGTTTCCGAGCTTTGCAGCGTGAGAATGCTGTCTTCGAGCTGGTGCTTCATCTCATTGAATTGCAACGCGAGCTGCTTGAATTCAGAAGGGCCTACGACGGGCACTTCTCCTTCGAAATCTCCCTCGCTCATGTTGCTGCTGGCCTCGCTGATGCTGTGGACGGAATGTACGATGGGACGAATAATGAGCGTATGCACGACGATAGAGATCAGGGCGGCGACAAGGGTGACGGACATCAGCAGTATGACTTCTGACCAGGTGAGCAGCATGAAATGATAAATCACAAACAGACTGATCAGTACAGAAGCGAGGCTGACGATATTGGACAGGAACAAATAGGTGCGCAGCTTCATCCCGATGCGCCGCCCTGAAATTTATATCCAATGCCCCAGACCGTCTTGATCCACGCAGGATGGGACGAATCGGTCTCGATCTTCTCCCGCAGGCGGCGAATATGTACGGTTACGGTCGTGGTGTCCCCGAAATAATCCATATCCCATACCTGGTTCAAGATTTGCGGACGAGAGAATACCTGGCCGGGATGGGAGGCGAGCAGGGTCAGTACATCGAATTCCTTGAGCGTCAGCTCTACGGGTCGGTTGTGAAGAAGAACCGTGCGCTGCTTGAGATCGATACGTAGGCCATCGGAGACAATAAGCTCGCCAGACCGCACAGGAGAAGGAAGGGCCTGGGAAAATCGGCGCAACACAGACTTGACACGGAGTACGAGCTCGCGCGGACTGAATGGCTTGGTCATATAGTCATCGGCGCCAAGTGTGAGTCCCTTGACCCGATCGGCTTCTTCTCCGCGAGCGGTCAGCATAATAATCGGCAAATCCTGTACGTGACGTACTTCTTTGCATACTTCCCAGCCATTTTTGCGCGGCAGCATCAGATCCAGGATCATCAGGTCTGGTGCTTGGGATTTCCATAGTTGCAAGGCCTCGATGCCGTCATGTGCGCAGATCGTACGGTAGCCTTCCCTCTGCAAGTAACGGGCACACACGTCCGTAATGTTGCTTTCATCATCTACAATCAGAATGGTTGTCAAATGTCTTCACCCGCCTTGATTTCGATTCACTTCCTTCTATTGTATCCGATATATGTTACAAAAAGCTTAAAACTCTAAGGAACTCCAAGGAACGCGAGGGATATTCTAAGGAACTTAAGGAACTCTAAGGAATCCTTAGGGAACTGAAAAAGGCGTTCGGTGTAACCTTTAGGGGTGCATCCACAATCCCCAGGGCTCCCTAGTCTCAGACAATGCATGATGTCTTTTAACAGCACCTGCCATGGGATCTACAGCGCTGCAAGCCAGTCAGAAAGCAGCTTGACGTGCAGGAAGAGAATGGCATATGATAAAGGAGAAAGAAATACAAATGAACGGAGGCTTGCTCTCAGGATGATTAATTAGTCACCACATTGAAACGAAACGAAATCATCGAACTAGACATCAAATGAATAAGCGGATAAGAAAAGCTTATTTGATGGGCGCTCTGCTGACGGTGGAGACGATGACGGGATACGTGTGTGTGAACTTCATCCTGCGAAAGCAAGCAAACAAGGTCAGATTCGTCAAGAAACAGGAAAGATGAGATCTCGAGCAGAGATTCAGCATCTGTCTGTTGCCTTGTCATTTTTTTCTGATCCATCGCAGCTCATTTTGAATCACTACTCACTACCCACTGTTCATCCTCTCATTATTCGTCTAAGCCGCAGGTGCCTGTGGCTTTTTTTATTGGCACCAGGGAGGAAACGATATGTACGCGATTCAAGGACAATCCTTGCAGATTGACATAGAGGGAATGGAATGCTTGAAGCAGGTTCAGATAGAAGTGAAGGAAGGGGAGAAGGTCGCGCTGATTGGCCGAAATGGAGTAGGGAAGACGACCCTTCTTCAGGTGCTGCTCGGCAGGAGAGCAGCGGAGGAAGGATACGTGCACCGCGCTGTCCCGCTTGAGGAATGGGGAAGTGTGGAGCAGCACTGGACCGCCATGGAACAGCAGACGGTGCTGGATGCTGTGAAAAACGCCCGACCAGAACTCAAACTTTTGCAGCAGCAGCTGAATGATTGGCAGAACGGGATGGACGGCTACATTGACAGACAACAGCAGTACATGGAGCTGGGCGGCTATGACTGGGAGCTAGCGGTAGAGAAAGCGCTGGTCCAGGTTGGACTGACTTCCGATCATTGGAACCGGAAGCTGGCACAGCTCAGTGGAGGGCAAAAAACGAAGGTACAGCTGGCAACCCTTCTGGTTCGGAAGCCGAAGGTGATGATCATGGATGAGCCGACCAACCATCTGGATCAGGAGACGGTGGAATGGCTGCAGGACTGGATGAAACGATATGAAGGGACTATACTCTACGTCTCCCATGATCGTGCGCTGATCGAGGCCACGGCTGATGCCGTTATTGAACTGACACGGGAGGGCACCAACCGGACAGAGGGAGGTTATACGAAATATCTAGCGCAGAAGGAAGCAGCCAGAAAGAGACAGGCCGCTCTATACAAGCAGCAGCAGGGGGAAAGACAGCAACTGCTGGATAGTATCCGCCGTTATCAGCAATGGTTTCAGAGCGCGGAGGCCAATGCCGGCCGCAATTCGGAGGTCCGAATCACCAAGTCGTATTATGCCGCCAAGGCCAAGAAAAATGTCGCCCGTTTCCATGCGAAACAAAAGGAACTGGAGCGGCTGGAGCATAAAAGAGTAGAGAAGCCGCAGGAGCATGCCGAGATTCAAGTGCGCTGGAAGGATGAGGAACTGAAGAGCAAGGCGTTGATCCGAATGGAGGACATGAGCTTTGCATATCCCCAGGCCGAACCGGATGCACCACGATTGCTGCAAGGCGTTCATCTGACCATCACCCCGCAGGATCGGCTTGCGATTACCGGTCCCAACGGCAGTGGAAAAAGCACGTTGCTCAAGCTGATGACCGGAGAGCTGAGCCCGACAACAGGAAAAGTCATTCGTCATCCGCGCTGTCAGATCGGTTATTTCTCACAGGAACTGGAGCGGCTTGATCCAGAGGAAACCCTGCTGGACAGCTTGCTCAAACTGCCGAATATGACCCAAACGGAAGCCAGAACCATTCTAGGCTGCTTTCTCTTCCCACGCGATGCTGTCTACAAGCAGATCGGCGACCTGAGCATGGGAGAGAAGTGCCGGGCCGCTTTTCTGAGGCTGTATTACAGTGGGGCCCATTTGCTCGTGCTCGACGAGCCAACGAATTATCTGGATATGGAGACGAGGGAACGCATGGAGACCGCATTTTCCTCCTTCCCTGGCGCCGTCGTATTCGTGACGCATGACCGATACATGCGAGATAAGCTGGGCAAGCGCAGGGTGCAGATTGAGAACGGTCAGGTCTTGCTGCGCTCTCTTGATCCCGAGGATGACAAGTCTGAATCAGATTACACCGAGGTTCTTCAGCAACTGGAGGAGCTGTCCGTGATGGGGCAGACGGGTAAGGAAGACATTTGTATAGAGACGCTTGTCAAAAATGAGCAAAAAGGCAGGAAATGAGCAGGTGAATCCAGAAACCATATAGTAGACAGCAAGGAACGGCATCACGAACAGACTGCACAGATTTGAAAACAACAAATGAAAAAGAACGAGACACGGGGAAAAGAGGGACAGAATGAAGAAAATCAAGCTATTGTGCATTCCATATGCAGGAGCATCAAGCGTCATTTATCATCGCTGGCGGACGCAATTTGCCGCTCCCATTGAGATGAAGGCGCTGGAACTGAGAGGACGAGGCTATCGGATGGAAGAGTCGTTGCTGCATTCGATGGATGAGGCTGTCCATGATTTGTATGAGGTCGTCAAAGAAGAAGCGCAGTCTGGTGAGATTGCCTTGTTTGGACATAGCATGGGCGGCTATATGTCGTATCTGATTGCCCTTCGCATGGAGCAGGAAAAGCTTCCGCTCAGACATTTGTTTTTGTCAGGTATGCGAGCGCCTCAGGTACAGCGAGACCAGTCGACGCACACGCTGGAGGAAGAAGCCTTTATAGCCCGTATTCTGGACATGGGCGGAACGCCGAAGGAAGTATTCGCAGATCCGGAACTGAAGGCGATGTTCCTTCCCTTGCTTCGCGCCGATTATCATGTAGTAGACAGCTTCGATCATCATGCCGATCACCCGCAGCTGCAGACTCCGCTGACGATCTTCAACGGCAGTGACGATGAGGCGAAGACGCTGAATACAGAGATTTGGCAAGCGGTCGCAGAGCAGTATGAAATGGTGACATATGAGGGAGATCATTTCTTCCTGAACGAGAAAAAGGATGACATGATTGCCTATATCACCCGCAAGCTACAGACGGGTGCGCCTCAGCGTATGCTGTTTACCTAACATACAGGGACGACACGATGAGGGGATAGAGCAACCAGCATTCGCATCCAGTCCATAAAAAAAGCCGCAGCCTTTTGGCCGCAGCATCGAATGTACCGGTACCTGCCATTACAGCAGGTACCTTTTTCATGGGAGAGGAGAAACCGGATGAAGAGCTTATGGGGAAACGTAAGTCTTCTCCGCGGTTGTCGACGACACCTCTCGGCGCCGCTATCTACAGTATGGACCGATTGAGGAAGTTTATACCTCGTGCTCAAAAAAAATCAGGAGGCGCTTCCGTCATTTGCTTCATCTTCCGAATATGATACGATGAGATGATAATAGCAATGGATTCTACATAAGCAGGTGAAGTCAGTGAGAGTCATATCAGGCACGGCAAGAGGGAAGGCACTGAAGGCGGTGCCCGGTCAATCGACACGCCCAACGACGGACAAGGTCAAGGAAGCGATCTTCAGTATGATCGGCCCTTATTTCGAGGGAGGGATTGTTCTTGATTTGTTTGCCGGTACCGGGGGCTTGGGAATTGAAGCGTTGAGCCGGGGTATGGATCAGGCCATCTTCGTAGATATGGAGAAGAAGAGCGTGGAGACGATCCATGACAATCTGAAGCATACCCGACTGTTTGAGCATGCCGAAGTATATCGCAATGAAGCAGGCAGAGCGATAAAAGCGCTATCAAAAAGAGAGCTGGCCTTTGATCTGATTTTTTTGGACCCGCCCTACAAGCTCAAGAAAATGGATGAATGGCTCATCAAGATGGAAGAAATGGGACTGCTGCATGAACAGACGGTGGTGGTCATTGAGCATGATGCCAATCATCATTACGGGGAGCAGATCGGAGACGGTCTGATCCAGAAGAAACGGGCAGAATATGGGGAAATCGCCGTATCCATCTATACGATGCGAGAGGGGCACGCGCCTGCAGCGAATCCAATCGAACATTCAGGGGAGGAACACATATGAACCAGCAGACAGACCATCAACCCATCGTGCAGGACGCAACGGCATCCAAAGGCCGGATTGCAGTATATCCGGGAAGCTTTGACCCCGTCACCCTCGGTCATCTGGATATGATCCGCCGGGCAGCCGAACAGTTTGACCATGTGGTGGTAGCCGTGCTAAACAATCAGAGCAAACACCCATTATTTACGGTCGAGGAACGGACGGAACTGCTGCGGCAGGTGACGGCGGACTTGCCCAATATTGAGGTGGATCATTTTCATGATTTGCTGGTCAATTACATGCACAAGAAAAAGGCCCGCATTATTATCCGTGGCCTGCGCGCCATTTCTGATTTTGAATATGAGCTGCAATTGGCGACCACCAATTACAAGCTCAATCCGAATATTGAAACCTTCTTTATGATGACCCACCCGCAATACTCGTACTTGAGTTCCAGCATGGTAAAGGAAATCGCCCGATTCAGAGGACCGGTCACCGATCTGGTGCCAAGTGTGGTCGAACAGGCACTGAAGGAAAAGTATGTGGACGAAGCGATGATTTAACCCTGTCGCGAGCGAGAAAGGCGATGACAGAGCCAGCCGATGACAGCCAGCAGTACACAGCTGCTTGCGAGCATACTGACCTGCCATCCCCATAGCTCCCATAGCTGGATGTGAAAGCTGCCCGCTTCTGCAGGAGGGGGGACAGGCCGATCAGAGAGAACGAGAGCGGTAGAAGAACGGTTGACGAAGGCGATCAAAGACGTATAAGGCTTCCACAGCAGCAGGCCAAGGCCGAGAGCCAGCAGGGCTTGCAGCAATTTGAAAAAGAAGAAAAAACGATAGGGCAGACCCGTACCCTGAATGAAGCTGTGTACCTGCGCGTGAAAGGCCAGTCCGCCCCACGCCCAGATGGCGGAGACAAGTGCAAGCTGCCACGCAATAGGCAGGCTGGACGTGACCAGGGAAGCACTGGCCAGATGAGGCTCCAGTGTCCCGGCAAGAATGAGATGAAAACCCGATTGCAGCCATTCGATCTGCTGAACTGACAGCAGGGGAGCCATCCAGGACAGGGAAACCTGTTCCGCTGCTGCAACGATGACGGAGAACAGCATGATGGTGCCGCCGATCATAAACAGCGCCTGAACCGATCGGGTGACAGAATCACCGAGCAAGCGGCCCAGGCTGCGTCCGTCGTCCCTGCGAGCGCACTCCGCTGCATGCAGCATCTGACTCAGCAGAGAAGTGGAACCATTTCCCTTTTCCGGAGCGGACAGAGTGCCGTTTGAAGGAGCGGTGGGACGTGTATAGGAAAAGAGGAGCATGCCCAGGAAGGCCAGGCACTGGATGAGCCACAAGTACCAGCCAAGATGAGGCTGGTTCAGCAGGCCGGTCGCCACGATGCCAAACAGGACGATCGGACTCGCCACATAACTGTAGGCCAGCAGCCGCTTGCCTTCCTCGTGCCCGATCCACCCTTGTTGCTTCAATTCCGCGGTAATCTTGGCTCCGGCCGGATATCCGAGCGACCAGCCAAACGCCATCGCCCAGCCGCTTGTGCCGGACAGACCGAGCAATCGCTTCGTAAGGGGAGAGATGAGTGTTCCCCACGCATGAAACACACCTAGCGCCCCGGCCACTTCTGCCAAAATAAAAAAAGGCAGCAAGGCAGGCATAATAAGCTTCCACCACAGGTTCAGGCCGGACAGGGAAGCCTCGAATGAACGTTCAGGAAAAATGACAATGCTACACACCACAGCCAGCATAGACAGCGAGATCAGGAGCGTGGCGATATGGCTTTTATAGGCTACAGGTATAGAAGACATGGCAGTTGATCACCTCAATCCGGACGTACTTCATATGTACGCGAAAGGCTGTCCATTTATGATGGTGGAATACCATGATAAGGGGGAAGACGATTGCATTCACAACGGAATATGAAACGATTCGGGACGTATGTTATCATCCTGCTCATCGTGATTTACTTGTTCGCATTTATTCAGACGCCTTACGTCATCCTCCAGCCAGGCAGCGTCACGAATGTTGGACAATTGATCCAGGTGGAAGAAGATGAAGCAGCGGATACAGGGAGTTTGAACATGGTGACAGTCTCCCTGGATACAACGGTCAGTATGCTGCAACTGGCCTATGCCTACTTTCATCCGTATCTCGAGCTAAGTGACAAGTCGCGTATCTTTCGAACCGGAGAATCGAAGGAACAATATTTTGAGCGGCAAAGCTATAAAATGTCCAAATCACACAGCGACGCTATAATCGCGGCGTATGAGCAGGCTGGCATCGCGTATGAGTTGGTCACGGAAGAGATTCGAGTGGATGCCGTCATTGAGGGATTCCCTGCGGAAGGGATTCTTCAGGCGGGAGATCGTATTACGGCGCTGGATGGCATTCAGATGAATACCGATGAACAATTGATGGAAGTGATGGGCGGTAAACAGGAAGGGGATCAGGTCGAAGTGACGTACCTGCGTGGGGACGAGGAACAGTCCGCTACGGTTTCCCTTTCGTCCTATCCGGAAGAGGTGCCGGAAGAGGAAAGAGGCATATTGGGGATCAAGCTGTCTTATATTCAGGATGTAAAGCCAAAAGATCCCCGGCATGAAGTCCAGATAGAAGTGGAAGGCGTTGGAGGCCCTTCGGCCGGCATGATGTTTGCGCTGGAAATCTATAACCAACTGACAGCAGGAGACCTGTCCAAAGGCTACCAGATAGTCGGGACGGGCGAGATCAGTGTGGACGGCACCGTGAAAGTGATTGGCGGCATTGAGCACAAAGTGCTGGCTGCTCACCGGGCAGAAGCCGACATCTTCTTTACCCCGACGGATTACTACCCGCCGGAAGGCAGCGGCTATGATCCGGTACTGAATCATCAGGATGCGCTGGAGCGTGCAGAGGATATCGGTACCGAGATGGATATTGTACCGGTAGCGACCCTCCAGGAGGCTATTGAGTATCTGGAGAGTCTTCCACCCAAACAACAGGCCTCCTGATATAATCGCTGACCGATTCAGTAAGATGTGCCACTGTTATTCCTGCAGAGGTGGGGCAAAATAGTCGCGATAGCCTGTCTTCGCCGACTGGGATTCCGGGTAGGCGTGGGCGTAGACGGCGGAGGCCCGAATATCCATCTCCAGCATCGCATTCGACTCGCGTCCGCCTTGCAGGATCACAGGTACACGTGCGGTTTTTTTCATTTCTTTCAGCATGTCCCGGCCTTGTCTGGAAAAACCCAGAATACGCAGGTAGGGGACGCCTTGGGCAAGTAAAGGCGGCGCAAGCGCGTGCTTGTGATGCTGAAGCAAAATACGGAGCAGCATCCGCTGGATTTTCGTCCATGTGTACCGTCGCGTCTTCAGCTTTTCCACAAAGCCCTGCACCGTGTTTCCTTCATAGGACGGAAGCTGTTGCTTGATACGATGCTCCAGCCCTTCGCTGACCTCTTGGAACGTCGAAAGGGCTTCGACCGGCAAGGCGTGAAGCAGATGCATAAGCGGCGAATAAAATCGCTCCCACTCCATCAGCCCGCGTCCTTCTCTCACTTCGCGCTGTAAAATGTCCCATACGAAGGCAGGAAAATAAGCGCGTGCATCAGACCAATTCCCTTGCTGGAGCAGCTTGCGAATAGCCGTGGCACTGGCAATACGGGTGTCGGTGATGGTTTGCTGATGGTAATCCGCTTTCTGCCGTTGAATGGTATAAGGCTGGATGGGACTGGACAGTCGCTGCAGCGCGATTAGATAATGAAGTCCCAGGCTATTGTTCGGCTGGGCCATCCATGCCGCATTTGCAGCGGTCTCGGCAGCTCCTAATGCTGGATCATCCACAGAGGTGAGCGTCTGCTCGGTGAAACAATCGGCTGCGGCTGCGGCGTAGGCGGCCGGATAGGCTATGCCTGCTTTTAGTTGTTGCTGAAGGCGGTGTTGAAAGTGTTCGGGTTCGTTAGCGAGCAGAGAAGCCATCTGTTGCAACGAATCGAGGGAACCATGCTCACTCCCAAAGCAGATCGCGTCAGTGATCCCCGTCGCTTCGAGCGCGGAGACGGCTCCATAGGCAAACCATTCAGCAGGCTGAACCGCAAAAGCGACCGGAAGCTCAATGACAAGGTCAACGCCCATTTTCAGAGCCATCTCGGTGCGTGCCCACTTGCTGACCAACGCTGGCTCACCTCGCTGCAAAAAGTGACCGCTCATCACCGCAATCACTCGCTCGGCTCCGGTTACGTGTTTGGACTGCTGAAAATGGTAGACATGACCGTGATGCAAGGGATTGTATTCAACAATTAAACCGACGGTACGCACGATATGGCATCATCCTTCGCAGATAAGTATTCACATGGGATCTTCTTGCACATTTGATCTTCCTTTTTACTTATGATATCATGCTTCAATTGTTGTTGACAAAAGCCAGCGAATACCGATATAATAAACTTTGTTTGTTTGGGGTGATGCAACATGCCGATCATAGTAAATATGAAAGAATTAGCTGCAAAGCAAACCCCGCTTGAACTGAAAAAATCCCTGCCGCTTCAGCATCTTGCAGAGAAGGACAAGGATATAGTGAAAGCGGAGCCGTTACATATCGATCTGGAAGTGACGGCAAAATCAGGCACCATAACCGTGAAAGGTCCTTGTCATGCACAAGTTGATTTTATATGTGCGCGTACGCTGGTTCAATTTACGGATGAAATTCGCTTCGATTATGAGCAGCAATTTACTACGTATCAAACACAGGTAATGGATGACGAAGAAATGGTATTCATTTCTGAGGACAGTTTTGATCTCGTTCCTTATCTTGAGGAAGCCTTCATGCTCTCCCTGCCTTTTATTCCCGTCTGCAAGGACGTACAGGATAAAGAAGCAGAGCGTTTGCTGGAGAAATACGTCAAAGAAACGGATGAGAACGAAGCGGATACGACAGCAAATTCAGCTCCATCCATTGACCCTCGGCTTGCAGGGCTTAAGAAGTTTTTCGACAACGATAATGACTAAGTTGGATGGAACCAGATTATTTCGGTAAGGAGGTGGGATCATGGCAGTACCACAAAGAAGAACTTCCAAAACTCGCCGCGACATGCGCCGCACGCATTTCAAGCTTGAAGTACCAGGAATGGTGAAATGTGACCATTGCGGAGAAGCAAAAATGGCACACCGTGTCTGCAAATCCTGTGGACAATACAAAGGAAGACAAATCGTGCAATAAACAAAAAACAGCGCTTCGTCGAATTCGATGGAGCGCTATTTTTTTATGGAATTCGGAAAAGATGTATATTTTCACTTCACAATTCGTACGCTTTTTTATATACTACATTTAGTACCTGGTATTAAAGGTTAGTCACAGACCGTCCTATATCCGTTTATCGAGCGAGATGGAGGTCTGGATATCGATAGAGAGTTACCGCAGCACTGAATAAGCAAGTTTGCAGCATTGCAGCAGGAAAACAACAGGAAAGGAAGGCTCGAATATGGAGCGGTTGCCGAAGCGAAAGCGTCAAGAGCTGCTGGGACAAAAAATTAAACAGCATCCCTTCATTACGGATGAAGAGCTGATGAAAGATTTTGGTGTCAGCATTCAGACCATTCGACTGGATCGTATGGAACTTGGGATTCCTGAGCTTCGGGAACGGTTAAAGCTCATGGCGGAGCTTTCCTATGACGAAGTCAAGTCGCTGCCAATGGATGAGGTCATCGGTGAAGTCGTAGATTTGCAGTTGGACAAAAGCGGTATTTCCATATTCGAAATCAAGAAGGAGCATGTATTCTCCAGAACGAAAATTGCCCGGGGTCATCATCTGTTTGCACAGGCCAATTCGCTGGCGGTTGCGGTGATCAACGACGAGGTCGCACTGACAGCCACGGCGGATATTCGTTTCCTTCGTCCCGTAAAGCTCGGAGAAAAGTGCATCGCCAAAGGCTATGTTCGCTCTGTGAGCAGCGGGGAAAAAGGGAAAGCGAAGGTGGAAGTGTTCACCTATGTCGCAGATGAGCTGGTGTTTCAGGGGAATTTTACGGTCTTCCGTTCTGCAGGTCACATGGCTCAGGAAAGGAGCATGGAGCAATGAGGATCGCAGTTGATGCAATGGGAGGGGATCAAGCCCCTCGTTCGGTAGTGGAAGGCGCGGTGCTTGCTGCGCAGGAATACCCCCAGGCCGAAATTATGCTGGTGGGACATGAGGCGCAGATCAAACAGGAAAGTCCCGCTACGCTCCCGGGCAATATCCGGATCGTACACGCAGAAGACAAAATTTCTTCCGATGATGAGCCGGTTAGAGCGGTTCGCCGCAAAAAACAGTCCTCCATGGTTGTAGCTGGACAGCTGGTGAAGAATGGGGAAGCGGATGCGATGATTTCCGCAGGCAATACGGGTGCACTGATGGCAACCGGTCTGCTCGTCATTGGCCGTTTGCCTGGGATTGAGCGTCCGGCGCTCGCCCCGATGCTGCCGACCATGGACGGCAAAGGTGTACTGGCTCTGGATTTGGGCGCGAATATGGATGCCACAGCGGAGCAACTGCTTCAATACGCCGTGATGGGCAGTATTTACCGTTCCAAAGTCAATGGCATGGACAAGCCGCGTGTGGGCCTGTTGAATGTGGGAACGGAAGAAGCGAAAGGCAATGAAGTGGTGAAGCAGGCATATGCACTTATGCAGGAAGCACCGATTCACTTTGTCGGCAACGTCGAGTCCAGGGATATCTTTCAGCGCAACTGTGATATTCTGGTATGTGACGGTTTTGTAGGGAATATTTTATTGAAAACGATGGAAGGAACGGCGGGAACCATCTTCGGCGTGCTAAAAGAGGAGTTTACCCGTTCATTCATGTCCAAGCTTGCGGCCGCCGTCCTGAAACCGGGACTGGTGCGGTTCAAAAAGAAGCTGGACTATACAGAGCATGGAGCAGCGCCGCTGCTCGGTGTGAACGGACTGGTTCTGAAAAGTCACGGTTCATCCGATGCCAATGCGATTAAAAACGGCATCCGTCAGGGCCTGCATGTGCTCGAGCAAAATGTAGTCGGTTCCATCCAAGAGGAAATCAGCAGGAAGTGAGAGGATAGACATGGACATCAAATCGGTAGGCATCTGGGGTGCAGGCAAATACGTGCCTGAGAAAATATTAACGAATGAAGAACTGGAAAAAATGGTGGATACCAATGATGAATGGATCACCAGTCGCACTGGAATGAAGGAGCGCAGAATTGCAGCAGATCATGAAGCGACTTCTGATCTGGCGTATCAGGCAGCCAAACAGGCGATAGAGCGGGCTGGCATTCAAGCGGAGGACCTGGATCTGATCGTCGTGGCTACGATTACGCCCGATATGAATTTCCCTTCAACCGCATGTCTGCTGCAGGATCGGCTCGGGGCGAAGAAAGCAGCCGCCTATGATATAGCGGCCGCATGCTCCGGTTTCATTTATGCGCTGGCTAATGCGAGCAATTTCATCGCCATGGGCATTTACAAGCATGTCCTGGTGGTGGGTGCGGAGACCTTGTCCAAAATCACAGATTATACCGATCGCAATACCTGCATCTTGTTCGGTGACGGTGCAGGGGCGGTCGTACTGGGCGAGGTTGCGGCAGATCGCGGTTTCAAGTCGTTCGAGCTCGGGTCGGACGGTTCTGGCGGAGAACTGCTCAAAGTTAGTGCGGGCGGTTCCAGAATGCCAGCTTCCACTGCGACCATCGAAGAGAAGAAGCACTACATCTATATGGAAGGTCGGGAGGTCTTCAAGTTCGCGGTTCGCATTATGGGTTCTGCGGCGGAACGGGTGCTTGAGAAAGCGGGCATGTCCAAGGAGGATGTGGATCTGCTTGTGCCTCATCAGGCCAATATTCGGATCATTCAGGCCGCTATTGAGCGACTGAATCTTCCAAAGGAAAAAAGCGTCGTCAATATCCAAAAATACGGCAATACTTCGGCCGCTTCCATTCCACTGGCGCTGGCTGAAGCTTATGAGGAAGGCAGAGTGAAGGAAGGGGATTGTCTCGTACTGGTCGGATTCGGTGGCGGATTGACCTGGGCCTCTTCTGTACTCGTTTGGTAAGACATCCAAGTTGAACAGGAAGGGGTATGAGCATGGGCAAGACAGCATGGGTATTCCCGGGACAGGGAGCTCAGAAGGTAGGTATGGGACACGATTTTTATGAGCAGTATACGGCATCGCGCACGATTTTTGATGAGGCCGACGCACAGCTGGGCTTCTCCCTCACGGATCTGATTTTCCAGGGGCCGGAGGAGGAACTGAAGAAAACGGCGCATACACAACCGGCATTGCTGACGACCAGTATCGCCATTCTCCAGGCTTTCAAGGAGCTGGGTTTGCAAGCTGACTATACAGCTGGGCATTCATTGGGTGAATATTGTGCGCTGGTAGCGGCAAATGTTCTGTCCTTTGAAGATGCGGTACGGATCGTGCGCAAGCGTGGCGAGTTCATGGAGAGCGCTGTTCCGGCAGGCGAAGGGGCGATGGCTGCGGTACTCGGTGCAGACCGTGACAAGCTGGAGCAACTGTGTTCGGACATTTCCGCTGAAGGGCATTCACTGGAAATGGCAAACGTCAACTGCCCAGGTCAGATTGTGATCTCAGGCAGCGCACAAGGTGTGGCGTTGGCGGTGGAACGTGGCAAGGAAGCTACGGGTGCCAAGCGGGTCATGCCGCTGGAGGTTAGCGGGCCGTTTCATTCCAGTCTGATGCAGCCGGCTGCGGATGAACTGGCGAAGGTACTGACGGATCTCACTTTTGGTGATGCATCGATTCCGGTAGTGTCCAATGTAACCGCACAAGCTGTAGAAGAAGGACGTGAGCTGCGCCAGCTGCTGGTCGATCAGGTGGTGTCTCCGGTTCAATGGGAAGACAGTGTGAAATGGATGATTGAGCAGGGCGTAGATACGTTTTATGAGATTGGATCTGGCAGTGTGCTGGCAGGACTGATCAAGAAGATGGATCGCAGTGTGAGCGTGGTGTCCATCAATAGTGTAGAAGCGCTCGAAAAGGTACAGGCCAGCTTGAGTCAGACCGAGTAGACACGGCAATGTGAAATAGGAAGAGGAGGATGGGAGATGTCATTAAGCAATCAGGTTGCGCTCGTGACGGGTGCTTCACGTGGGATCGGAAAAGCGATCGCACTGGCCCTTGCGGAAGCGGGTGCCGATGTAGCCGTCAATTATGCGGGCAGTGAGCAGGCCGCCCAGGAGGTGGTGGAGCAGATTGAAGCGATGGGACGCAAAGCGGTCAAAATCCAGGCAAACGTCTCCGATTCAGCTCAAGTCAATGAAATGATTCAGCAGGTGACGGATCAATTTGGAAAATTGGACATTCTAGTCAATAACGCTGGTATTACGCGAGACAACCTCATCATGCGCATGAAAGAGGAAGAATTTGACGAGGTCATCGCGACCAATCTCAAAGGGGTATATAATTGCATACGTGGCGTGACGCGTCAGATGATGAGACAGCGTTCAGGACGTATTGTGAATATCTCCTCTGTTGTAGGCGTGCTGGGTAATGCCGGACAGGCCAATTATGTGGCTGCCAAAGCAGGAGTGATTGGTTTGACTAAATCTTGTGCGCGCGAGTTTGCCAGCCGCGGGATTACGGTGAATGCCGTAGCTCCGGGATTCATCGAAACCGACATGACCGATGAGCTGAAGGACGAGCAAAAAGCGCAAATCCTGCAGCAAATCCCGTTGGGTCGGATGGGCCAGCCTGAGCATATTGCCAAAGCGGTCGTCTTCCTTGCATCGCCGGATGCCGCTTACATGACAGGACAAACCATTCATGTCGATGGTGGCATGGTGATGTAACCAGCCTGACCTATGGCATTTTAAACTGAATTCTCGTATAATACCATGGAGGAGGTGAGCCGGGTGACAGAAGTACTGGATCGTGTAAAGAAAATCATCGTAGATCGTCTAGGTGTTGACGAATCTGAAGTGACAATGGAAGCATCTTTCAAAGATGACTTGGGCGCAGATTCTCTAGATGTTGTCGAACTAGTCATGGAATTGGAAGATGAGTTTGATATGGAAATCTCTGATGAAGATGCTGAGAAAATTTCAACAGTGGGAGAAGTCGTGAATTACATAAGCGCACAAAAGTAATTCGACGATTGAATCCCATCCAGCAGTCCCGTTTGCTACAAACGGGACTCTCTCACATTTACCTGCTCACTGAACAGGCATCGTGCAAGACGATGCGAATAGGTACGGGTTTGAAGAACGACTGGATACAGAAAGAAATGGATACAGGCATAGAGGGTAAAATGCAAAGTATGTCTTGTCTTTATATAGATTACTGGGTGTTCCAAAGCTAGGGATAGAGGTGTATACGGATGAAAAATAGAGTCGTCATAACAGGAATGGGTACGATCACTGCATTAGGCAAAGAAGTGGAGACGTTCTGGAGCAGCCTGCTGGAAGGCAAATCCGGCATCAGCCAGATTGAACATTTTGACACTTCGGACTACTCAACTAAAATAGCCGCATACGTAAAAGATTTTAACGCGGAAGACTATTTCGAACGCAAGGAAGCCAGACGCATGGACCGCTATGTGCAGTTTGCTGCAGCAGCGAGTCTGCAAGCGCTTCAGGATGCGGGTCTGAACATTCAGGAAGATACGGATCCCGAGCGTGTGGGGGTTTATATTGGTTCAGGTATTGGTGGACTGGGTACATGGGAAGAGCAGCACCGTACGATGCTGGAGAAAGGGCCAAAGCGGGTCAGTCCATTTTTCATTCCGATGATGATTGCCAATATGGGATCGGGACAGGTATCCATGATAACGGGTGCGAAAGGGCCTAACAGCACACCTGTATCGGCCTGCGCAACAGGTACGCACTCCATCGGTGATTCATTCAAGATCATTCAGCGCGGAGACGCAGATGTCATGATCTGTGGCGGTGCGGAAGCGACCATTACCCCGGTTGGGATGGCAGGCTTCTGTTCCATGCGCGCCATGTCAACGCGCAATGAGGAACCGGAAAAGGCGAGTCGTCCGTTTGACACAGGACGCGACGGATTTGTAATGGGTGAAGGTGCCGGCATTTTGATTCTCGAATCACTGGAGCATGCACAAAAACGCGGCGCGAAGATTTATGCCGAAGTCATTGGCTATGGCATGAGCGGAGATGCCCATCACATGACGGAGCCAGACCCGAGCGGAGCCGCAAGATGTATGAGAAGCGCGATCCGGGATGCGGGAATTGAAGCAGAAGAGGTGCAGTACATCAATGCACACGGAACTTCCACTCCTGTCGGTGACAAGTCTGAAACCGAAGCCGTGAAAAAAGCGTTTGGCGACCATGCCTACAAGCTGGCGATCAGCTCCACGAAGTCCATGACGGGCCACCTGTTGGGAGCAGCCGGCGGCATTGAAGCCGTCATTTGCGGGCTCGCCCTGCAAAACGGGGTGATTCCTCCGACGATTAACCTTGAGGATCAAGACCCGGCTTGTGATCTGGATTATGTGCCCAATACGCCGCGTCATACGGAATTGAACATTGCCATGTCTAATTCCTTCGGATTCGGCGGCCATAATGCAACCGTCATTTTGAAAAAGTTTGAAGCCTAGTGCCCGATCTTCAAGCTTCCACAGTGAGCGAAAAGCTGTGAACCAGCTGAGCAGCAAAGGGGGGGACATCGATGCACCGTAATTTACAGGAATTGCAGCAGCGCCTGGGTGTGCAGTTTGAGGAAAAGCGATTGCTGCAACAGGCGTTTACCCATTCTTCTTATGTGAATGAACATCGCATGGAGAAGTATGAGGACAATGAACGCCTGGAATATTTAGGCGATGCCGTGCTGGAGCTTGCCATGTCCGAATATTTGTATCATCGCCATCATACGTTTTCTGAAGGTGAGTTGACCAAGCTGAGAGCTTCCATTGTCTGCGAGCCATCTCTTGTCCACTTTGCAGATCAGCTGCAATTCGGCGAGTATGTGCGCCTGGGCAAAGGGGAAGAGATGACGGGTGGACGAACACGTCCTGCTTTGCTGGCCGATGTGTTTGAAGCTTTTATTGGCGCATTGTATCTGGACCAGGGCTTGCCGGCAGTCAAGACATTCCTGAAGCAGTACGTTTTTCCTCAACTTGCGGATGACGGGAAACCACAGGTGCAGGATTACAAGACCCAGTTGCAGGAAAAGGTTCAGCAGCAGGGGCTTGGCAGTCTCAGTTACCGCATTACGGACGAGCGGGGACCTGCACATGATCGGGAATTCGTGGCGGAGGTTCATATGAATGATCAGTTGCTCGGAACAGGCAGCGGACGATCCAAGAAGGAAGCCGAACAAAGAGCAGCTGCCGAAGCGTTGAAAGCATTGGTGTAAAAGTGTGACAAACTCCCAAACTACCAGGTTAGCGCACAGGTAACCTGCAGTGGTTTGGGCGTTTTTTTGTCGTTTAGTATATTTAACGTTTAAAGTTATATATTACCTTATTTTATATAAAATTTATTTTAATAACTATGTAAGATGTAAAGGTGGATTGCAGGCTGAAGCATTCCAGGGTATCGTTGAAATGGACGAGACCTACTTTCTGTACTCAGAAAAAAGCAAACGGAAAATTGCTGACCGTAAACCCCGCAAACGCGGAGGAAAAGCCAAATATCGTGGTATCAGCAAAGACCAGGTATGTGTCCTCGTCGCCCGAGACCGTAAGAAGACGACCTACTCAGGTGTTCTTGGGCGTGGTCGTATTCGGACAAACAAATTAGATGAAGCGATTGGCGGTCATCTGTCGGAATCGAACGTGCTTTGTACGGATGCTTGGCGGGCATTCAGCTCCTATGCGAGTGTAAAAGGCTTAGCTCACTACCGATTCAAGTCCGATGGCAAACAACGGGTGAAGGGTGTATACCACATCCAAAACTCAACAGCTACCACAGTCGTTTGAAGAAATGGATAGACCGCTTCAATGGTGTGGCAACCAAATATTTGCAACATTATTTGGCTTGATTCCGTTATATAGACAGCAAGGAATATGAGAATACGGCATCGAACAAGAAAAATATGTTGGTTAAATCATGCCTGTTTACGGTGAATGACACGAACAAACTGCTTCGGATTTCTGCGTATTCTTGTTGAGATAGCGGGCGACAAAAAAACGGTTTACAATGGGAGGAATGGGACTTTTGATGAACAATTTCAAATCAAGAATTTTATTTATATTATTTGGAGCATTATTATTAGCTGGTTGTAGTGGGAATGTGGTTAACTTACAAGACGGGGATACGCATGTAACCAAAGAAATGAATGAAGTCATTTCTGATTACATTATTCAAAAGTATTCAACCTTATATTATGAAACAGAAAAGCAATTTGAAATCCACAAAGTGTATGGCACAAATGAAACGGACGGGGTAATAACCGTCTATATTTGGTCTTATTATGGTGGCTTTAATAAATCGACTGGAACAGAATTTCAAGCTGGGCATTCATTACCTGCCGTAATTCAGTTAAGTAAAAATGGAGAGAAGTATTCTGTTATTGAATACATAGAACCTCAAGACGGTGATGAGTATCAGCCCTCTCTGAAAAAAATGTTTCCCGAAAAATACTTTAAATTGGCTCATCAAGATACTGGGAACATAAAGGAATTGCGACAAGAAATGAATGAAAAAGTAACCCAATGGTTAGAAAAGCCAGAATAGTTGTGAATTAAAATTGAGGTTTTAAGAGAGCGTCATCCGTCGGGAAGATGCTCTTTCCCTTGGTCACCTTTCGTAATTGGCGATGATAGCTTTCGATGATATTGGTGGTGTAGATCAGCTTTCGGATCTCGGGTGGATACTTGAAGAAGGTGGCAAGCTCCTCCCAGTTGTTGCGCCAGGAGCGAATGATGAGGGGATACTTGCTTCCCCAGGTTTCTTCAAACCGATCCAGTTTCATCAAAGCCATTTCTTCTGTCGCGGCTTTATAAATGGGCTTCAGATCCGCTGTGACCTTTTACAAATCCTTGTAGGAAACATAACGGGTGGAATTGCGAATCTGGTGAATGATGCACTTACGTCTCGGTTCTTCAAATCATTCAGTACGCTCAGCCAAAACTTTGCAGATTCATTTTCGCCAATCCACATGCCCAGTACGTCCTTATCCCATCGAGATCAATCCCGATGACCATGTAAGCTGCTTTGTTGATGATCGCGCCATCTTGCTACACAGTTTTTCTCGTTCTTTATTTGTACGGTTCGAAGGATGATTACATGCATATCGCACCCTAGCAGACGGGTTGTTCTCATCCAGGCAAACGAATAAAAAACGAATTCGCTTTTGGCAGACATGTGATACAATGTAGGGTGGGGTGAGATCATGTATTTAAAGCGATTAGAACTGGCGGGATTCAAGTCCTTTGCAGAAAAGACCGAGCTTGAATTTGTGCAAGGCATCTCGGCCGTCGTCGGTCCAAATGGAAGCGGCAAGAGCAACATCTCCGATTCCATCAGATGGGTGTTGGGAGAGCAAAGCGCTCGCTCGCTTCGAGGCGGCAAAATGGAGGATATCATTTTTGCCGGGAGTGATTCGAGAAAAGCGGTCAATTTTGGCGAGGTCTCCTTAACCTTGGACAATACGGATCAACAGCTGTCGCTTGACTATAGTGAAGTCACGGTTACACGCCGACTGCATCGTAGTGGAGAAAGCGAATACTTTATCAATAAACAGGCCTGTCGTCTTCGTGACATTACGGAGTTGTTCATGGATACGGGGATTGGAAAAGAAGCGTATTCCATCATCGGTCAGGGTCGGATTGAGGAAATTCTCAGTACCCGTTCTGAAGATCGGCGAGGTATTTTTGAGGAAGCGTCGGGCATTGTAAAATATAAGTCACGAAAAAAAGAAGCAGAGAAAAAACTGGATGACACGGAACAAAATCTGATTCGTATTCATGATTTGATTGCAGAGATTGAAGATCAGATTGAACCACTTCGGGAGCAGGCAGAGAAAGCCGCGACCTTCAAACAGCTGAAGGAGCAATTGAAGCAAAATGAAATATCCGTTTATGTGCATCAGATTGAAGAAATCCACCAGTCCTGGAAGGATGCGGAGCAGCGACTGGAGGAGTTGAAGCTGCGTCAGGCTGAACTGGCTGCAGTCGTCTCACGGCATGACGTACAGCTCGAAGGACAGCGCACGTACATACGCAACCTGGAAGAAGAACTGGAACAGTTGCAGCAGCAATTGCTGACATGCAGTGAGGAACTCGAAAAGAGCGAAGGCCACCGCGAAGTGCTGAAGGAGCGGGAGAAGAACCTGCATCAGCAGCTTGATTCCAGGCAGGAGAAATGGGATCGCGATCAGCATCATCAGACGGAAAGAGAACAAGAGCTGGCGGAACTGAGACAAAAGCGTGATCAATTGAAAGACCGCGTTCAAGAACTGGAAACGACCATTGAAGCGGAAGCAAAGCGATTGCAGGGGATTGCGGGTGAAGTGACCGAGGATCATGAGGATCGCTTGAAAACCGAGCTGCTGGAGACCTTGAACGAAGCGGCTCAGCTACGTAATGAACTGCGATATCTGGATCAGCAAAATGAGAGTGCAGGCAAGCAGGCAGCTAAGCTGACAGAGGAGTATGAGAAATCAGCCGAGCAGGAAAAACGGCTTGCCCAGGAGCTCGCGGATACAGAGCGCAAGCAGCAGGAGCTGGTTTCCCGTTTGAATGAGACCAGAGAAGGTTATCAATCATTGGCGGCGCAATTGGAAGAGAAGCAAAAGCTGCTGGAAGAAGCCCTGTTGGCAGAGCGGAAATGGGAGCAGCAGCTCGATGCCATGCAGTCCCGTCGGGATACGATGAAAGAAATGCAGAACGATTTTGATGGTTTCCAGCATGGGGTCAAAGAGGTACTAAAGGCCCGTGAGCGTGGAAATGGACTGCGAGGGGTACACGGAGCTGTGGCAGAGCTTGTTCAGGTTCCGGCCCGACTTGAAAAGGCGGTAGAAACGGCGCTTGGCGGTGCGCTGCAGCATATTGTGATGGAAGATGAGGCAGCTGCGCGAACCGCCATCGGATTTCTCAAGTCGAGACAGTTGGGGCGGGCGACCTTCTTGCCGCTTAATGTTATTCGTGGTCGGTTCATACAGCATCAGGAGCGATCCAAACTGTCCGGTATCGAAGGATTTGTAGGGATCGCAGTAGACCTGGTGGATTATGAAGACACGTATGATTCCATCGTGTCGAGTTTGCTGGGCCAGGTGGTCATTGCGGAAACGCTGGAGCAGGCAAACCGGATCGCGGCGGGCTGTCAATATCGTTACCGGGTCGTGACCCTGGATGGGGACGTCGTCAATGCGGGAGGCTCTATGACAGGCGGAAGCTCGCAGCGCAAGTCGGCGAATTTGCTCGGACGTCATCGGCAAATAGAAGAATTAGATGAGAAAATGGCAGAGATGAGCGCACAATTGCAAGCCTTGAACAGCAAAGTGGGCGCCATGCGAACCTTTATGCACGAAGGCAAGCAAAAGCTGGAAGCCTTGCGTGAAGAAGGAGAAAGCCTGCGTTTGCAAGAGCAGCAATGGAATAGCGAGATGAAGCGCGTACAGGCAGAGAAGGAGTCTGTCGCCATGCAGTTGCAGATTGCCAGACAGGAGCTTGAGCTGAACCGCACTGAATCGGGTGAGCTGACCGGACGCAGACAGCACTTGGAGGAAAAGCTGAAGGAAGCTGAGCAGCAGGAGCAGCATCTTCACCACCAGATCAAGCAGGCCGAGGAAGCGAGAAAATCGAACCTCAGCGTGAAGGAACAGTTGCAGAGCACGTTGACCGACTTGAAGATCGAAGCCGCCTCGCTTACGAAGGAGCAGCAGGGATATGACGAGCAGTTGAAAAAGCTTGCCAGTTCCATGAAGGAGCTGTCCCGAGAGATGGAGGAAGGTCAGCAGTTTCAGCATCATATTGAGCAAAGCCTACAGGAGATGATTACCCGAATATCCGGTCAGATCGAACAGATCAACCAGCTGAGAATTCAAAAGGCCGATATTGGGGAGAAGCTGGAGTATAAACGGGCGGAGCGCATCAAGACGATTCAGGAGCTGGAGCTCAAGGAAAGCGATACGAAGGAGCAACGGGCAGAGCTGAAGCAGGTAGAGCAGCATATGCACCAAACAGAAGTCAAAGTCAATCGGCTGGATGTAGAGCTGGAGAATTTGCTGAAGAAGCTGGCCGAGGAATATGAGCTGAGCTTCGAACTGGCCAAGCAGCGATACCCACTACCGGAGGACGTGCAAGCCGCGCAAAACCTGGTTCGGGAACTGAAGCGGCAGATCAGTGCCCTGGGAGATGTCAATCTCGGAGCGATTGAGGAACATCAGCGGATCAGTGAACGGTTTGCCTTCCTGAGTGATCAGCAGCAGGATTTGGTTGAAGCCAAGCAACAGCTGTATGGGGTGATCCAGGAGCTGGAGAAGGAAATGTCGCAGCGATTCAGAACGACCTTTGACCAGATACGCGTTCATTTTGTCGATGTATTCTCGAAGTTGTTTGGCGGGGGACGCGCTGACCTTATTCTGGAAGATCCCGATCATTTGCTAAATACAGGTATTGAGATCGTGGCCCAGCCGCCCGGCAAGAAACTTCAGAACCTGCAGCTGTTGTCAGGAGGAGAGAAAGCGCTCACCGCCATTGCGCTGCTGTTTGCCATATTGAATGTGAAGCCAGTTCCGTTCTGCGTGCTGGATGAGGTCGAAGCGGCGCTCGATGAAGCCAACGTAGCGAGGTTTGCCCAGTATTTGCGTACCTTCTCAGAGATGACACAGTTTATCGTGGTGACGCATCGCAAGGGAACGATGGAAGAGGCGGATGTCCTCTATGGGGTCACGATGGAAGAGGGCGGCGTGTCCAAACTTGTTTCCGTCAGACTGGATGAGGAAGAAGCGCAGGTATCCGCCTAAGTGAAGGATTTAAGTGTTGTTATCCTCTCTATGAGGAGGAACGCATGTAAATACAAACCAGATTTTCGACATCAGATCAGATAGGAAAGGATGAGAGTCCCCGATGAGCTTTTTTAAGAAGCTGAAGGAGAGCATCTCCACAAAAACAGAGAATGTCACGAACAAGTTTAAAGAAGGACTGACAAAAACAAGATCCGCATTTGTGGAGCGTGTCGAGGATCTGATGATCCGCCGCAAAAAGATCGATGAAGATTTCTATGAGGAATTGGAGGAAATTCTCATCACGGCGGACGTAGGAGTCAATACCGTGATGGAATTGATCGATGATCTGCGCAGTGAGGTGCGCAAGCGTAAAATTGAGGATGCCGCCGAACTTCAACCGGTATTGTCTGAGAAGCTGGTTGAGCTGCTGCAGGGTGAAGATCAAGTGACGGCCAATCAGATCAAGCTCTCTGACAATGGGTTGACGGTGATCTTGTTCGTCGGCGTCAACGGAGTGGGAAAAACAACAACCATTGGCAAGCTAGCTCACCGCTATCAGCAGGAAGGCAAGCAGGTTGTCCTGGCGGCGGGGGACACTTTCCGTGCCGGCGCGATCGAACAGTTGGAAGTATGGGGAGATCGCGTGGGAGTTGAAGTCATCAAGCAGCAGGCAGGGTCCGATCCGGCTGCGGTCATCTATGATGCCTTGAAGGCAGCCAAAAACCGGAATGCAGATATTCTCATTTGCGATACGGCAGGACGCTTGCAGAACAAGGTCAACCTGATGGAAGAACTCAACAAGATTTACCGAGTGATTCAGCGAGAGGTACCGGATGCGCCGCATGAAGTGTTGCTTGTCCTCGATGCGACTACCGGACAGAATGCGTTGTCCCAAGCTAAGCTGTTCGGGGAGAAGACCGGAGTGACCGGCCTGGTGCTGACGAAGCTGGACGGGACCGCAAAAGGCGGGATTGCCATTGCCATCAGACAGGAAATGGATATTCCAGTCAAGCTGGTGGGTCTGGGTGAGAAGATGGATGATCTCCAGGATTTCGATCCGGATCAATTCGTCCATGCACTGTTCAGTGATTTCATTCAACGGGAAGAAGAGCGGGAAGAGCTAGAGGAACCTTCAGAGCGCCTGTAAAGACCCCGGATATAGGCAAATCCAACTTCATTTATTCTGAAACAGATCGGTGACAAGGAAATATACTTGACACCGATCTTTGTTTCCAGTAAGATAGGTGAAGTGTCAAGGAAAACGGATTTGCAAGGACAGACGGAGCAAGGAGGATGAGCCATGGATGCCCTGGATAAAGTAACTCGCATCAACATGTTGATCGATGTCTACGCTCCGCTGCTTACGGATAAACAGCGTGCTGTTCTGCTGTATTATTATCAGGACAATTATTCACTCGGAGAAATATCTGACCTGGTGAAAACGAGCCGGCAGGCCGTATTCGAGCATATCAAGCGCGCAGAGCAGTCGCTTGAGGATGTAGAAGACAAGTTGGGTCTGCTGCGCAAGGACGAATCGAGACGGGATACGCTGCAAGCTATGGAACACCTGCTACAGGATAAGCATCCCGAAACGATGGCGCTGCTGGCACCGTATTTCAGGAAACTCGAACAATCCTGAGCCACAGCAAATACGCCACATCCAATACGATGGAAACAGATCGATATACGGATATCGTTCCATATACATGGATACAGAAATGCATGGTTACAGAACGAAATAGATGGATATAGATTGAAATGTCCGGACAGGGACATCGCGTTTGATTACACGGAGGAGGTGAGGACATGGCATTTGAAGGTTTGACGAGTCGATTGCAAAACGTATTCGGAAAGCTGAAGGGCAAAGGAAAAGTAACCGAAGAGGATGTAAATGAAGCGATGCGGGAAGTCCGTCTTGCGCTTCTGGAGGCCGACGTTAACTTCAAGGTCGTGAAGCAGTTCATTTCCACGGTCAAGGAAAAAGCGGTCGGACAGGAAGTGATGAAAAGCTTCACCCCGGCGATGGTCATCATAGATATCGTGAACAAAGAGCTGACAGAGCTGATGGGCGGAACGCAAAGTAAGCTGGAAAAATCCAACCGTCCTCCAACGGTTATTATGATGGTGGGGTTGCAAGGTGCAGGTAAGACGACCACCACTGGAAAGCTTGCGAAATTGCTCCAGAAGCAGAACCACAAGCCGTTGCTGGTAGCCGGTGATATCTATCGGCCAGCGGCCATCAAGCAGTTGCAAACACTTGGCGAGCAACTGAAGGTGCCGGTCTTCTCACTTGGCGATCAGGTGAGCCCAGTAGAAATCGCGCGCCAAGGGATTGAGCTTGCGAAGAAGGATCATCATGACTATGTGTTGATTGATACGGCAGGACGACTGCATATCGATGAGAACCTGATGGATGAGCTGAAGCAGATTCGCGAGACCGTCAAGCCAGATGAGATTTTGCTGGTCGTCGATTCCATGACCGGACAGGATGCGGTCAACGTAGCTGAAAGCTTCCATGCGCAAATGGAACTGACCGGTGTCGTCCTTACGAAGCTCGATGGGGATACCCGTGGCGGTGCGGCGATTTCTGTCAAGGCCGTGACAGGCTGTCCGATCAAGTTTGCTGCGATGGGCGAGAAGCTGGATGCCCTGGAGCCGTTCCATCCTGAACGCATGGCATCCCGGATTCTCGGTATGGGCGATATGCTCACCTTGATCGAGAAGGCACAGTCCAGCATCGACGAAGACAAGGCGAAGGAACTTGAGCGCAAAATGCGCAAGGCGGAATTCACCTTCGAAGATTTCCTGGAACAGATGGAGCAGGTGAAGAAGCTCGGTCCGCTGGATCAGATTATGGATATGATGCCGGGCATGGGCAAAATGAAGGGCATGAAAAATCTGAATGTGGATGACAAGCAAATGGCCCGGGTTGTCGCCATTGTCAAGTCCATGACGACAGAGGAAAAACAGCATCCCGAGATTCTAAACGCAAGTCGCCGGAAGCGGCTGGCTGCCGGAAGCGGGACGTCGATACAAGAAGTGAACCGCCTCATCAAGCAGTTTGACGAAATGAAGAAAATGATGAAGCAGTTCTCAGGTATGATGAACAACAAGCAAATGAAAAAGAAAATGAAAAAAGGGATGAACTTCCCTTTTGGTTAAACCAGGCATCACGCTTGGTATTGATTCTTGCAAGGAGGTGAATTCAACATGGCAGTACGTATCCGTTTAAAACGTATCGGTGCTCACAAAGCTCCATTCTATCGTTTGGTTGTATCCGATTCCCGTTCTCCTAGAGACGGTCGTTTCATCGAGGAGATCGGTACTTATAACCCGATTGCTCAACCGGCTGAAGTTAACATTGACGAAGAGAAAGCAATGAAATGGCTGCACAACGGTGCTCAGGCTTCTGACACTGTACGCAACCTGTTCAGCAAAGCTGGAATTATGCAAAAATTCCATGAGTCCAAGCTGCAGAAATAATGGATTGGAAGGGGATCGCTTATGAAGGATCTGATTCAAGTCATCGCGAAAGCTTTGGTTGACCATCCAGAGGATGTCCATGTAGAAGAAACGGAGAAGGAGCACGCGATCGTGTACGCCTTGTCTGTTCATCCGGACGACATTGGCAAAGTCATCGGCAAGCAAGGCCGAATTGCGAAAGCCATGCGTACCGTTGTGACATCCGCCGCAGTGAAGTTGAACAAAAAAGTGATTGTAGATATTCAGTCGTAACAGATTGCAATCGATCTGCAGCACAGGGGTTGGGAACTATTTCCTAACCCTTTTTACATATGCCCGGTTATTTAGGTTTCTCGCCAGGTTCTCAGGGGGTCTCCCACTTGATTGTACGCGTTATCCTCAAATCTTTCTTGCATGTTATGTTGCAGGTACAGTTTGCAGAGAGCGCATGTGAAGTGGGGCATACTATCCATACGGATGAACAGGCAACAGGCGAATCGTTGGACGAAACGCCTAGGTGGCCTTTGGATATAGAGCAGTGCAGTACAGAAAAGAAGTACAGAAGAGATGTGCAAGTCAGAAGAACAGCGTAATAGGGATTTTGGAGTATAGATTCAGAAAAAAAGTTTGAAGAGGAGGAAACAAGATGGAGGAAAAACTGTATCAGGTAGCTAAAATTGTGAATACCCATGGCATCAGGGGGGAACTGAAGGTCATCTCCACGACAGACTTCGAAGAAGAGCGATTCGCAAAGGGAAGCCAGCTTTGGCTGTCTCATCCAAATGAATCCAAACCGATTCCATGGACCGTTAAGTCGGCAAGACCGCACAAAGGATCTTATATTATCCTGTTTGATGGATTTACCAATATCAATGAAGTGGAAAAGTATAAAGGGGGAACGCTCAACATTACAGAGCAGCAGTTTGTCCCCCTCGAGGAAAATGAGTACTATGTCCATGAAATTGTAGGCTGTGAAGTCATCACGGATGAAGGAGTGCATCTGGGCAAGATCAGGGATGTTCTGACGACCGGAGCAAACGATGTGTGGATCGTCAAAGGTGAAAAGGGCAAGGAGATTCTCATTCCATATATTAAAGATGTCGTGCTCGAAGTGGATATAGAGGCCAAAAAAATCCGTATTCATCTGCTAGAAGGGCTTGTCTGATGCGGATCGATGTGTTGACTTTGTTCCCGGAGATGTTTGGCTCCTTTTTTGAAGCAAGCATCATGGGCAAGGCACAGGAAAAAGGGATCGTTCAGTTTCAGGCTGTCAATTTTCGTTCCTTCTCCACGAACAAGCATCAAACGGTGGATGACTATCCGTATGGCGGCGGTGGGGGAATGGTATTGAAGCCAGAGCCAATATTCGGTGCGGTGGAGAATCTGGTGTCGGCCTCCGATCGACCTGCTGCGTCGCCGCGAGTGATCCTGCTCTGTCCGCAAGGCGAGCCGTATCATCAGCGCAAGGCAGAAGAACTGTCCAGAGAGGAACACCTGATTTTGGTCTGTGGACATTACGAAGGCTATGATGAGCGCATTCGGGAACACCTCGTGACGGACGAGATATCGATCGGCGACTATGTCTTGACTGGTGGAGAGATTCCCGCGATGACCATCATCGACAGTGTCGTTCGACTGCTCCCCGGCGCTCTGGGCAACGAAAGCTCTGCGATTACCGATTCTCACAGTACAGGCAGACTGGAATATCCGCACTATACGCGCCCCGCCGTCTATCGTGACTGGGCGGTCCCGGATGTGCTGCTGTCCGGCCATCATGAGCGAATTGAAGAGTGGAGACAGAAGGAATCTCTGCGGCGCACCTGGCAGAGAAGAAGGGAAATGATCAATCCGGACAAGCTGACGAAGGCAGAGAAAAGCTGGATTGCAGAGTTTGAACGGGAAACGTAAAATCCATATTGTGTTTCCGATATGGATATGATAAAATATGTTCTGTTGGTTTGAATACGGTGGTCCTCTGCTGGAGCTAGAAGCGACAGGCTTTCTGGCTTGGATAGTATGAACACTTGTGTGGAAGGAGGACATAAGCGATGAATCAAGAGCTATTGAAAGAAATTACTCAGGAGCAAATCCGTCAGGACGTTCCAGCGTTCCGCCCAGGGGATACTTTGAAAGTACACGTAAAAGTTATCGAGGGTACACGCGAGCGTATTCAGGTGTTTGAAGGTGTTGTTATCAAGCGCCGTGGCGGTGGAGTAAGCGAAACCTTTACGGTTCGCAAAGTATCTTACGGGGTTGGAGTGGAAAGAACATTCCCACTGCATACACCAAAGATCGATAAAATCGAAGTAATCCGTCATGGTAAAGTTCGCCGTGCGAAACTTTACTATCTGCGTAGCCTTCGTGGTAAAGCTGCCAGAATCAAAGAAAGAAATAGATAAGGTTGAAGAGAGGACTTGGCTATCAAGTCCTCTTTTTAGCAAGTATAGAACGGAAAACAAACGGACAGAACAGAAAACAAGATTCCCCTCACTCAAAAGGATGAACGCCGATGGAGCAAGACGCTCATCATCAGACAACCCTTGCCCGCACCCGCTGGAACTGGAGAAAGTGGCTGATACTGGCCATCATTCTGTTTATTCTATATCACCTCATTCGCGGGTATATGCTCAGTTTTTATGTGGTGGCCGGCATATCGATGGAACCTCACTTTCAACACGGGGATCGTGTGGTGGTCAATCAACTGATTTACCAGTTTCGTATGCCAAAGCGCGGAGAAGTGATTGTATTTGACGCGCCGAATGGACAGAAGAATCTCATCAAGCGAGTGATCGCCTTGCCGGGAGACTCTATCATGGTCAAGGGCGACGATGTGTGGATCAGCGGGCAACGTGTGAGAGAGCCTTATATTGCAAATGAAATTCGTCTTGCTCATCAGCGAGGCACTTTATATAACAAGTTCAACAATTATCGTATTACGACCGAAGGTATTGTTCCCGCCATCGTACCTGACGACACCCTGTTTGTCATGGGAGACAATCGCCCGTACAGCAGGGACAGCCGATCCAGAGACGTCGGATTCATTCCGATTGAGGATGTGCTCGGAAGAGCAGAATTTGTATGGTGGCCGGCGGGACAGGCACACAAGGTCGATCATCCCGAACCGGAGGTAGGCGCATGACAATACAGTGGTTTCCGGGACATATGGCGAAGGCCCGTAGACAAATTGAAGAAAAATTAAAGTTAATCGATGTGGTGATTGAGTTGCTGGATGCCAGAATTCCTCTCTCAAGCCGCAATCCAATGATTGATCAGATTCTCCAGCAGAAACCGCGAGTCGTCATTCTGAACAAATCAGATATGGCGGATGAGCAGGTTACCGAGAACTGGGTGGCTTGGTTCGCTGAGCAGGAGCTGGAGGCCATTCCGGTGGATGCGACATCCGGGAAAGGAGTCCCTCGCATCGTACAGGCATCAAAAGAAAAAATGGCAACCAAATTCGCGGCCATGCGCAAAAAAGGAATCAACCCGAGACCGGTGCGTGCGTTGATCGTGGGTATTCCGAATGTCGGCAAATCGACCCTCATAAACCGAATGGCAGGTCGGAATGTAGCCGCAACAGGCGATCGTCCTGGCGTTACGAAGGCTCAGCAGTGGATTCGGGTGGGTCAGGATATGGAACTACTAGATACGCCCGGCATTTTGTGGCCGAAATTCGAGGATCAGCAGGTCGGTTACCGATTGGCAGCGACCGGGGCCATCAAGGATGAAATTCTTCATCCCGAGGATGTGGCCTTCCATACCATCAAGTATATTATCACGTATTATGGCGATATGCTGCTCGAACGGTATGACCTGAATGAACTGCCTGCAGATACGGAAAATCCGTCTGAAGTCGTTGACTTTATGGAAATGATTGGGCGTAGACGAGGCTGTCTGCAGAGTGGGGGTACGATTAACCTGGAGAAAACATCACAGGTTATTCTGCGCGATCTTCGCACCCTGAAACTTGGAAGACTGAGTTTTGAAACCCCGACAGAGCATGGTTCAGACGTGACAATCGGATAGACTGGAAAAGACTTCGAAAGCGAAGTCTTTTTTTTGTTTTCAAATGGGAAATGATGGGGAACACGGCTGGATTTTCATGGTGAAAACCTTTACAATATAAGTAATGCAAACGTTTGTCATTTTAATAGAATGGAACATGCAGGAGAGGGGAAGAGGAAATGGATTTAGAGAAACAGCAAACAGAATGGCAACATGCCGCACCGCAATCGGTGTCCATGCCGCAATGGATTGCGCATATTCAGCAGGTGATCGTCGGGAAACAAGAGGTCATAGAGCATTTACTTGTTGGCATGCTGGCCTCCGGACATGTCTTGCTTGAAGATGTCCCTGGCACGGGGAAAACATTACTCGCCAAAGCGATGGCTCGTTCGATAAACGGGGTTTTCAAGCGCATTCAGTTTACCCCTGATTTACTGCCAAGTGATCTGACGGGCATTTACTATTTCAATCAGAAGAGTGGAGAATTTGAATTTCGAGCAGGACCGGTCTTCTCCCATATTTTACTGGCCGACGAGATTAATCGGGCCACACCACGAACGCAGTCTGCATTGCTCGAATGTATGGAGGAAGGGCAGATCAGTTTGGAAGGACATACCCACACGCTTGAACAGCCATTCCTAGTCATTGCGACCCAAAATCCGGTGGAGCAGCAGGGGACTTTCCCGCTTCCGGAAGCTCAGCTTGACCGTTTCATGCTGAAGACCCGTATGGGTTATCCAGATCACGAAGAGGCGGCACAAATTTTAAAGCGTTTTCAGCAAAATCAGCCGCTGGCCGATTTGCAGCCCCTATTAGATCATGCTTCTCTGATACACATGCAGGAACAGGTCAGACAGGTTCATGTCAGCGATGAGCTGATTGCCTACATCGTGCGCATTGCGGAAAAAACGCGTGAGCATGAATCTATTGCGATCGGGGTCAGTCCGAGGGGCACCCAGAGTCTGCTGCGCGCTGCCCAGGCGCTCGCTTTCGTGAAGGAGAGAAACTATGTGCTGCCGGATGATGTGAAATCACTCGTCTTACCGGTATGGGCACACCGTCTGGTTCTCAGTCCGCAGGCACGCATGAAGCACATGTCCACCGAGCGTTTGCTGGAACAACTGTTGCTGGAGATCGAGGTGCCGGCCGATCATGTCGCAAGTGGAACGGCAGGCTGATTGCGATGCATTGGATTTTTTTGATTGTGCTACTGCTTGTGCTGCTGCAGCGGGCATTGTTTGTCCGAATGGGTATGAAATTTGTGACGTATGAGCGCATTTTGAACAAGGACTCGTGTGTAGAGGGCGAAGAAATTCAGATGATTGAGAAGGTCACCAACGCGAAGTGGCTGCCTGTTCCCTGGCTTCGAATGGAAGCCGCGATTCCTTCTCAGCTTGTCTTTTCTGGTGGCAAGGAAATTGAACTGGAAGTCATGGCAGGCACCTTGACGCAGACCCATTCCAGCCTGTTCAGTCTGTTTCCGAATACCCGTGTAACCCGTCGTCATCGCTTCACTTGCCACCAGCGAGGGGTCTACATATTGAAAAGTGCGACGATGAGCTTTGGCGACCTGCTCGGGATGGCCCGTCGGTATCAGACGTACTGGACGAACCTGAGACTGCTGGTTTATCCAGAACCTGTGCCCTGGGAGGACATTCCTTACCCGGTGAGACAATGGATGGGGGAAACAGAGGTCAGACGCTGGATGATCCCGGACCCGTTTCTGTTTGCAGGGGTCCGATCGTATCAGGCAGGGGATTCGCTTCATGAGGTGAACTGGAAAGCCTCTGCCCGTGCAGGAGCGCTGCAAGTTCATCAGAAGGGTCATAGTGCGGACTATTCTGTCATGGTGCTGCTTAATGTTGAGGATCGGGAGGACATCTGGAAGCATGTGATTCAAACCGAGATGATTGAATACGGCATTAAGGCATGCTCCACCATTATGCATCAGCTTCATCAGAGACAGCTGCCTTTTGGATTTGCATCCAATGGATATGAGTTGGAAGATAAGCTGAAAGCGCCGGTTTATATTGCCAGAAGCAGCGGAATGGAGCCTTTTCTGCGTACTCAGGAGGCGCTGGCTAGACTGAAGATAGAGTCCGCTGTGCCTTTTCATGATTTGTTGGCGCAAGTCGCGGATAAGGAATCTGTCCAGACGGATTGTCTGATCCTGACCGCTGTTCTGACCGAGAAGGTGAGCATGCAGATAGATCGGCTGAGGCAGCAAGGCAGACAGGTCATGGTCTATGATCTCTCAGCCTTTTCAGCACAAGGGGAGAAGGTGAGCTAGATGAAGCGATTTTCACTGGGGTTGCTCTTATGGAGAGGCGTGCTGGAGCAGCTGCTCTTCTTTCCATTGTTATTGGGATTGTTTACCTTTGTAAATCTGCATGATCAATCTCCGATCGCTCTCTGGAAATGGGTGGTGCTGCTCACACTATGCTACGCAGCAGGGGGCATATGGATTTCGTATATGCGGAAATGGCGCGTGTACGGGGTTCTGGCAGCAGGTCTGTCTCTGGCCATTGCGGTCAGTGCGATGCTGAATTTTAGCGGAATGTTCGCATTCACCTGGTATGGGATTGGCACCATCGCATTTGCGAGGGGCGCCTTTTTCGGAGAGGTACGATGGATTGAGCAGAATCTCCGAAATTATATGGGTCTAGGCTTTTCCTTTCTCGGTGTCATGTTTTATCATTTTCCTGAGGATACGAGGCCTTACTGGCTGACCGTCACTGTGTTGGGGCTAGGCTTTCTTGCGGCTACCTTGGTTTTGCTTAATCAGGAGATGATGCAGCGTGAGGCCAAATATGGAGATGCCAAAACCCCGATTCCCAAACAGATGAAGGTACTGAATGTCATCATGGTCATCGGATTTATGCTGCTGTCGATGGCATTATTCAGTATGAGGTGGGTACAGCAATCCTTTGGTCTGATCTGGGATCAGGTGAGAAGACTCTTTTTGGGCTTCATGGACTGGATGCACAATATGATGAAAATGGAGGAACCGATCGATGATGCGGCGGGACCGAATATGGAATTGCGTCCGGAGGATATGCTGCTGATCGAGGAATCCAGACCGCCTTTTTATGAATATTTTCGTTACTATCTCGAGCTGGTGCTGGAATGGGTATTCGTCATTGTCATGATCATCGGAATTCCGGTTTATCTCTGGCTGATGTGGAAGTTTGTCATTCCGAATCTCAAGTCATTTGTCCGCTGGCTCGGCATGCAGCTTCAGCAAACTGTCGGTAAGCAAGAGAAAATCTATGAAGATACGGTAGAGTATATTCAGCCGGAAAAAGATGAAAAGAATCGCTCCAGAACGTCACCGTTAAAGTCTATTCAATCTGTATGGCGCAAGCTGTCCAGGAAGGAACAGATCATTCAGCAGTACAGAAAGCTGACCCGGGAATATGCGAAGAAAGGGGTCCGTTTCTTCCGCCATGAGACACCGAATGAAGTCGGAAAGCGAATGCTGGAAAACAATGAGGAGGATCAGCGGAGAATTGTTTCTACCATTACCGCTTATAATCAAGTAAAATACGGAGAAAGAGATGATGAAGGTTAAAGAAAGAGGTTAGCAGGATGACAGGCATGTTGACGTATGAAGAACCGTTATGGTCACAGGGCCATACATATATTGCAGGCGTAGACGAGGTAGGTCGTGGCTGCCTGTTTGGGGATGTAGTCGCGGCGGCAGTCATATTGCCGCCTCGTTTTGTTCATGAGGGCATTCAGGACTCCAAGAAGCTGTCGGAGAAGAAGCGGGAAGAGATGTATGCGCTGATCACGAAGGAGGCTTTGGCCTGGGGCGTTGGCCGTCTGACGGCAGCCGAGATTGATCAGCTCAACATCAAGCAGGCTGCCAGGCTGGCCATGAAGCAAGCGATCGCACAGTTGCAGATAGAGCCGAATTATTTGCTGGTCGATGCCGAAAGCGTGGATACGCCCATCAGACAGACGGCTATCATCAAAGGGGATGCGAACAGTCAGAGCATCGCGGCGGCTTCGATTTTAGCTAAAGTAACGAGAGACAGACTCTGTCTGGAGTGGGATCAGCGCTACCCCGAATATGGCATCGCACAGCACAAAGGCTATGCGACCAAACATCACCGGGAGGCGCTTCAAACCTTCGGGCCAACCCCGCTTCATCGCAAGAGCTTTCTCGGACGTATCATCGTGGAGCAACAGACGCTGTTCTAGTGCTTGCTCCTGTTTCTAGTGCTTGTTCCTGGACGTTTCGGAAAAGTAAACAATCCTGTTTTTCAAGCCGATATATAGATTGAGACACGTCATGACAGACAGAATGGGGGACGAGAGGAATGGATGTCAGCAATTTGATGCGAGCCATGATCGGACAAGTCAAACTTCAGGATGTAAAGCCGCTTGAGCTCAAAACGGGTCAAATCGTGCGTGGCATCGTTTTGCAGATGCTGAATCAGTCTGAAGCGATGCTGCAGATTGAGGGGTATCCGGTTCGTGCCCAACTGCAAACGCCGCTTCAACCCGGGCAATCGACTCTTCTGCAGGTCCAACCCCAGCAAAAAGAAGGGCTGATTATTTTCAAGCCATTGCAGGATTCTCACGTCCCCATTGAGAAGCAGTCGCTGGATTCCTTGCTCAAATCATGGGGATTGCCTACCGATGCCCGCACCCGACAATTGGTTCAGCAAATGCAGCAGCAAGGAATGGCCTTGACTAGACCCAGCGCGGAAGCCATGCATCAAGTAGCCCATGCCTTGCCAAAAGACGCGGCTCTCTCAGAGTGGGTCGCGGCCGCCTCCATTGCCGTGAAGCGGGGACTTCCGATCACGCAGGAAACGCTTGGCGGTTTGAGACAGGTGATGTTCGGACCGCCAGCGGGACAACTGATGGAGAAGTTGGTACAACAGCTTGGACAATGGTTGCAGGGAAAGGAAGCGGCTGCCAAGGGGACAAACTTGTCGTCTCCCATGCATGCATCCTCACCGTCCCATGCCAGTCAAACAAGCCAATCCAGCCAATTCGGGCAGCATGTTCAGGCAGGCCAGTCGGCTCAGACAGGACAGATCCAGACGCTGGCCAACGCCCTGCTCAAACAATTGAAGGCGGTTCAAAGCCAGGCTGCCACATGGTCGGCTGCTTCCACTTCAAATTCGGCAAAGGCGGCCTCTGATTACGTATCCAATCCGGCAACTCCTGCTGGACGGGCAGATGCCTCGGGTCAGACGGCTTCTGCGCTCACTTCAAACCATCATGCGTCCATGGCTGCTGGCAAATCTGCTGTCGCCTCTTCCAATGGTGGAACTGCCGCGCAAGCCGCGTCAGCTGCGTCAAGTTCAAGTGGCTCTGTTCCGCCACGAACGATGGAAGGCACTGGGCCCGCGCAAGCCGCTGCTCCAAATGCGCAGGGGGCAGCAGGAGAGCAACGGGCATCCACTGCGCAGCCTGTGCAGGTAAGGGCAGATGCAACCCCTTCTGAGATGAAAGCAAACCAGACTGAAGCGGAAGGCGTCCTCAGAAATTTCTTGCAGCAGGCAGGCATGCATCATGAGCGGGATGTACTCAGACAGCTTGTCCGCACTATGCTTCAGCAAACGCAGGCGTCTGCTCCTGGCATGGAACCGTCCGAACCGGAGCTGACACCGGAAGCGATGCGAACAAGTGCGGGTGCTGCCGGGACGGAGCAGGCTGCCAGAGGGATGACGGAGAATGTGAAAGGCATGCTGCTGCAAATGATGCAATCTGATGATCTGCCGGTAGCATTGAGAGAAACCGGGCAGCAACTGCTGCAACAATTGACTGGCCAGCAACTGTTGATGACCGCAGAACGGGGGAGCATGCTTACCCATTTGACGATGACATTTCCGTTCGGAGACGGTTCCTCGGGACAGGATGTCAAGGTGACCATTCAGTCGAGACGGGGGCAGACGGGACAAATTGATACGGACAATTGCCGGCTTCTGTTTGATCTGGACCTGAAACGAATGGGCCATACGATGCTGGATGTACAAGTGGTCAACAAATATGTACAGATCCGGGTTCTCAATGATCATCCGCAGCTAGCCAGTTGGTTCGAGGGTAATCAAGAGCGATTGTCCGAATCGATTCGCGGCATGGGGTATGTGTTGAGCTCGATCAAGCAATCACCGTATCCCGATCTGTCTGCACAAGCGGATGAACATGGGAATGCGCAAGCGGAGAACGGCACACGTCCGCGTCAGGAGGACGGTTTTATTACCAATGCCCAGGTTCGATGGCAGGCACCCCAATACAAAGGAATGGATTTACGCATATGAATGAAAAACAACGCCCACAAGGCAAATCTGTGAAAAAAGCAGCAGCCCTGCAATACCATCCCTCCAAGCACGAGGCTCCAGTACTGGTGGCGAAGGGAGCAGGTCTGACCGCGGATCATATTGTGAAGCTTGCGTCCGAACATGGTATCCCGGTACAAGAAGATGCTTCACTGGTCGAAATTTTGTCCCAGCTTGATCTGGATCAGCAAATTCCTCCTGAACTGTACCAGCTGGTTGCAGAAATATTGAGCTTCATTTATCAGACGGATCAACAGATGAACCGGACACAAGAGACGTCATGGAGACCTGACAATGACCATCCGACGTTTTGATTCTCGCCGTCAAAAAGGCATTCAGGCGGAGCTTGCTGCACGACGATATTTGCAGGATAACGGGTATCATCTGCTGCACGCCAATTGGCGATGTGCACGCGGAGAGTTGGATTTCGTTTGCCTGTTTGAGGACAGGCTCGTCTTTGTTGAAGTAAGGAGCAAGACGAGATCAGGTTCTTACGGGACGGCACTGGAAGCCATTCATCCGGTAAAGCAGCAGCAGGTTCGTAAAGTGGCGCAATATTATATTCAGCGTTATCATCATGAAGAGCGAATGATTCGATTTGACGTGATTGCGATTGACGGAAGGTGGAGCAACGGGGAATGGACGCAAGTGGATTTGCAACATATCCCGAATGCATTTTAGCTTGAAGGGAGTGTTTGCCATGCATGCCGTAAACACAGAAAAGGAAAAGCAGCGGGTTGGAGAACAGGCGACGGCGTTAATTGAAAATGATATGCTGATTGGTTTGGGGACAGGCTCCACGGTCTATTATTTCTTGCGAAAGCTGGGTGAGAAAGTGCGGGAGGGGCTTCAGGTGATGGGGGTGGCTACCTCGAGACAGACGCAAACGCTGGCGGAATCGTTCGGCATTCCGCTGGTCGATTTCAATGCAGTCAATGAGCTGGATCTGACCGTAGATGGTGCGGATGAGGCGAATTACCAGCTGCAGGCGATCAAAGGCGGAGGCGGCGCCCTGCTGTCAGAGAAATTGGTGGCGTCCCGATCAAAACGTGTGGTATGGATCATGGATGCTACGAAGCTGGTCAGGCAGCTCGGAAATGTGGCCCTGCCTGTAGAAGTAATCCCGTTCGGTTATGCCCATACGATGGGGCTGCTGCAAAAGGAAGGCTGGGAACCGGTACTGAGGCAAGATAAAGGGAGCATATACACGACGGATCATGGTCATTATATTCTGGATGTGCCCATGAATGGTATCCATGACCCGCATGCATTAAGCGTCTGGCTTCATCTGTTGCCTGGTGTTGTGGAACATGGTCTGTTTCTGGATTTCGCGGATACGATGTATGTCGCAGATGGCGATCAGGTCGTTGTCATGCACAGTCATGCGAAATAATGCAGGCAGCGAATCGGTTTCATTGGTTATCTGCGTTGTTTTTTAAATCGTTCCGTGGTCAGTTTCTCCTGTGTAATTTCAACCTTTTGCGGAATTTTATAGCTGGGCAGTTTGTCCTTGCAATATTGCCGCATTCGGGAGCGAAAGGCAGATAGGCTCTCATCGGCTATGAGTTTTACCTTCGCTTTTACCGTTTGCCCCGTAATCATATTCGGTTCGCTGCTGACAGCGACCTCTTCCACATTGTCCATATTTTGCAGGATGCTCTCGATCTCTGCGGGAAACACTTTCTCTCCGCCCACGTTAATCACATCCGAATCTCGGCCCAGAATGCGAATGTAATCGCCTTCCTGCTCCACGACATCCCCCGTGATCATCCATCCATCTTCCGTGAAGGGAGAGGGGGCATTGAGGTACCCCAGCATGGCATAATCAGATTTGATTTGCAGCATGCCTTCGACGATACGCGTCTGGAATCCATCCCCGCCCACTTTCATGTAAAGGGACTCTGATGATCTGGATTTGGATTTCAAGATCCCCACTTCTGACAAGCCGTACGTTTGAATGAGCTGTACGTGTGGCAACTGATCTTTCAATAAATACAGCGTACTCTCCGGCATGACCTCTGACCCGTATGTAATGGTTTCCAAGCTGGATAGATCCATGCGCTGAATTTCTCCGCTAATAAGCAGCAGATTCAAAAAAGTCGGCGAGGATGGCAGCATTTGCGCCCGATGCTGGGCGATGGCCTGGCACACCTCATGTGGCGTGCGATCCTCCGGAACGATGAGACAGCCGGTATTCGACAGGGAATACAGCAGGGTGTTCAATCCACCGATGTGATCAAACAACATAAAGGCGATCATTCTCTTCCCGCTTCGTTTCGTTTCATATCGCTTGAGCAGGGAGGTAGCATCGTGCACCATCGCCTTGCTCTTGCCCGTTGAACCGGAGGAAAATAGCATGATACCGGGATGTCCGGAAGCTTTTAATCCGAGCAGCATGTCATGCGTGGCCTGTTTGCCGGTTGAATGAGTGTGTAGTTCACCACCGGTGACATAGACGATTCTCTCGGCTTCAACCAGGTGAACATATTCTTGCTTCTTTTCTGGGACAGATGAATAATGAACTGGAACGACAATGCAGCCCAGTTCGATCATCGCCAGCAATGCGGAGACGGAGTACGGAGAAAAATCCGACTCCAGTGCCACGACGGTTCCTTTCACACAGCCTTCATCACGAAGACGTATCTGAAACGCTTGAATCTGCTCGAGTAGCCAGCGATAGGTATAGCGTTGATGTTTCCATACCATAGCCTCCTGATCCGCATCCTCCTGGAAGCGACTCAGCAACAATGATAAAACCATGATTTCCCTCCCCAACTGTTCAGTTAATGTGTTTGAACGGATGATTCTGCCATTAAATGTTGCAGGTAGTCCACAAACTGGTGAATGGTAGCGAACGGACTGTTCTTTTGATTGAGATTCTGTTCCCCGGAAGTCAGATCCAGCGAGATATTCAGTTCTTCCTCGATCTGCTGTTCGACCATGACCAGCAGGGAGACGAGTCCCACCGAGTCCAGGACGCCTTCACGACCGTATAAAAATCCATTGCCATGCTCATCCACCTGAATGCTTGGTTCCAGATGTTCATTGCATTCTTCGACCGCTGCCAGCACAATGCGATGTAACGCCGTCATCAGATCACCTCTTTTGTTTTTTCGTGCAGGGAATCATATAAAGTCCATTCACGCTGATTTATTTTCTGAATCTTCTGAATAATTTGATCAAACGAATATTTGCCTGTTTTCTTTTGATTCGTATAGAGAACGAAAAGCTTGTGCGCTTTTTCCCAGTCTTTCGTGATCGACTTGATCTCGGCAGCAAATGGCTGATAGACCTCACCGAACGTTTTTGCGCATTCTTCCATGAAATGAATGGTATAGTAACGGTTCCAGCGCGTGTTGAATACACGGTCCATGTGATCGATCAACCGATTCGGATCATCCAGATAGGTTTTCTGTAAGTCTGTTAATAGCTGCTCAGACGCCCGATACCCGAAATAATAGTCTTCATTTCGGTAGTGAATGACGGCGCCTCGTCTGTATTCCGTCACAAGCTGTCGCAGAATGTGAAACAGGTAGGATTGGTACGCTTCCCTGGAACGTAACGGAATTTTGATATTCAGGTCATAAGCGGTAAACGATTGCAGTTTGTCGATTCCAGGCTTGTCCTGCAGGGCCGGAATGGCTCGATTGCCTTGCCAGAATGCTTCAAAATCACGGACGGAAATAGGGCCTTTCTGTTTATGGGGAATCGGATCGTAGACGTATATGTATGGGTCTTCCATGCCATAGACAGAGAGCCAGTGATCCATCACCTGAAATAACGAGTCAGGTTGCGAAAATTTCTCGAGGTAGTTCGGGTTCTCATAGTCTTCGCTGTAGGGGAGGAAGTAGGTCGTTCCGGCGGTAATAATGGATTCCCCATCCTCCAACTTGCCTTTCAGGTAACGACATCCTTCATCAAAGGAAGAAAAGTGGATAGGCGAGAAGCTGTACAATTCCTCTTCTCCGTAGCCTAGCAGCTCTCTCATTTTGAAAAAGGCGAGAAAGCGGGTTCGGCTATAAACAGGCAGACCGTATAATTTCATGTTGGATATCATCGGAATACTGCTGTAATGCCCTTTCAGTTGCATTTTCAATTGAATGTTGGGCAAGCTGCATTCGTAATAATACGCAAAACCATCTGCTTCTATGAAGTTGTCAATCTTCATCTTTTATTAATTCCCTCCTTTACAGTCATCATGCAGCCATCGGAATTTCATGACAAAATACCCCGCTGATATATGAATCCATGCGGGGTTGTGTTTAAATGGCCATTTAAACAAGCATTGCCCTTTTGTTCCGTTGACAAGATAGGCATAAAGTTACAGGTAATCAAAATTAAAAATGACAAAATATTCTGAAATCTGACTTAATCATAAATGGATTCATTTAGATTAGTCAAGCGATATATTGATATTTTCTAATATATTGGAAAGGTCTATTTATGCAGATGAGAAAAAGGACCTCTTCCGATTACGGAAGAAATCCTTTTGAAAAATGGCTTTAGAAATGTTCCTGTTGAATAAATTTCGCGGCATCCGGAAGACGCAAATCGGTCGTTACTTCTTTAAACATTTGTTTTCAATAAAATGAATTTGGTTTTCCAGTCGATTGAGGTGTTCGATCTCGTGCTGGGTTGAATCTGTCTGCATTTTCAACTCCGCCAGTTCCTGCTTCAGTTGAGGCAAGTCGGCTGAGGCACGGGAACAGTCATAGCTGCTTTCAAGGTTTTCAATCATGTTGGCTTCCCTCCAGCATAATGTCGATTCACCAATAGTATGGAAAGATGCAGATAGAATTATGCCTTGGCAGACAGAATGATGCCTTTAGGGTGGATCAGACGTAACGATCCAGACTGCGGTACTGAACGGCTTCCGCGATATGCTGGGTCGTGACCTGTTCGGATTCATCCAGATCCGCGATGGTTCTGGACAGCCTGACAATGCGGTCATAGGCACGCAGGCTGATACCTAGTGAATCGAGAATGTGGTCCAGCATCTGCCAGGCGTCTGGTTCCAGGCTGCTAAGGGCGGTCAGTTGCTTTCCTTTCAATTGACTGTTGCTACGAATTTCTGTCGTTTTGTAACGCTCCTGCTGCATGCGCATAGCGGCTTCGACTTTTTTCTTCATGTCTTTACTCGACAGTGCATATTTTCGCTGGTTGTCTGTAGGCGCATCCATGTCAGGCCTGCGTAATCTCGGAATCTCCAGCTGAATGTCAATGCGATCCAGCAGAGGCCCGGATATTTTACTTCGGTATTGTTGCACGCGATGCGGACTGCATGTACAGACCACGTCTGTATCTGTCGCGCCCGCATACCCGCATGGGCATGGATTCATAGAAGCAGCAAAAATGAAGCGGGCAGGGAAGGTGTATACGGCGCGAGAACGGCTGATGGTGACCTGCCCTTCTTCAAGCGGCTGACGGAGCACCTCCAGTACTTGTCTGGAGAATTCAGGCAGTTCATCGAGATATAAGATGCCGCGATGCGCGAGACTGACTTCACCTGGCTTCGGGATCGTGCCTCCGCCAACGAGACCGGAGAGCGTAATGGTGTGATGGGGCGCACGAAAGGGGCGATGTCTCAGCAAAGACTGAATGCGACCAAGTTTTCCACTTGCACTGTACAATTTGGTTACGTCCAGTGCTTCCTCATCGTCCAAATCGGGCATGATCGTGGGCAAACGGCGAATCAGCATGGTTTTTCCTGTGCCCGGTGGACCGGAAAATAACAGGTTATGCATGCCAGCGGCAGCCACCATGAGCGCCCGTTTAGCCTGATACTGACCTTTGACATCAGCAAAGTCTTCCTCTGACTCAGGGTGCTCCGATTGTATGGACATTTCATCGGTGTCAGATGGTCGATCTTGAATACGATTCCCATTGAGAGGACTTAACACGGCAGATGAGCTGTCGTCTGTCGTCGAATCGATGGCGTGATCGAAATCGGGATGCAGCTCACGTAAATGGGCAAGGGGAAAGGGGGTCAAGTCGGCAATCAGTTCACATTCTTCCTTCTGGCTTTGCGGCAAGGCAATCGTCCGCATGCCATACTGTCTCGCACTGTCCAGGATGGGGATCAAACCTTGAACAGGCCGAAGCGTGCCATCGAGTGACAGTTCACCAAGCCATAAGACATGTGCATGGTCCTGTTCTGGATAAGCGGGACTGATCTGCCCGCTAGCTTGCAAAATGGCCACGGCAATGGCGAGATCAAAGCTGGCACCCTCCTTGCGCATGTCTGCGGGAGCCAGGTTTACGGTAATGCGCTGGGCAGGGAATTGAAAGCCGCTGTTCTTGATGGCAGAACGGACGCGTTCTGTAGATTCCTTCACAGCTGAATCCGGCAGGCCGACCAGATGCAAGGCGGGCAGTCCGTTGCTGATATCCACTTCGACTTCGATTCGTTTTCCTTCAATTCCAGCCATGCAGCTGCTGTTCACCATACTATACAAAGACGTCACCTCTTTCTATCCATACGTGCTTGAAGGATTGATGGAAAAAGGTGCTTCCTTATGATTCCATTCTGGCAAATTGTATCTAGTTAATAATGTAGTGGAAAGTGGAGATGAATTCAACCACATTCTTGCAGGAATAGAGCAAGGAGCAAGAAGGTCATACTGTATAGAAAGGAGTGAGGATATGGATCAGATGGATACGACGACCGGGAAACCGGATTACCCGTATTTTTGCCCGAGCTGCCGTTCAAATCGCGTGAAGTTCAGCATCATCAATAAATCGATACAGTCCATACGAAAAGACGCCATTAGCGGGGCCGTCATGGAACGCGGGGAGGCCGCTGCGGTAATGGAAGACGATCCGGTCATTCAGTGCAATATTTGTCAGTATACAAGCAATGAAATGCGATTTATGAAGCAGGCTGAGCGTGAGCCTCGCAAGGATGAGACACCGACGATTATGTATGGATGAACCAGCGCTCCACTTGATCTGCCGATCAGGTCGGGGCGTTTTTTGATATAACAAGAAAGTGATTCATGCTATGAAAAAAATCTGAATAATTTGAAGAAAAAATGGAGGAAACCTTTTCCCAATAGTGATACAATAGGAAAGGTGCGTCCTATGCTAGACGCAGCAATCGGATGTTGGGCGAGATGGCTAAGCATCTTATAGATAGCAACCAAATGATAGGAGGACCTGAGGATGAATATCCATGAGTATCAAGGAAAAGAAATTCTCAAACAGTATGGCGTATCCGTTCCGGAAGGCCAAGTGGCTTTTACAGTAGAAGAAGCCGTGCAGGCTGCCCAGGAATTGGGCTCTGCTGTCAGCGTCGTGAAAGCACAAATCCATGCTGGAGGACGCGGTAAAGCAGGCGGGGTAAAGATTGCGAAGAATCTGGATGAGGTGCGTACATATGCCGAGGAAATTCTGGGCAAGGTGCTCGTCACACATCAGACTGGACCCGAGGGCAAGGAAGTGAAAAGACTGTTGATTGAGCAAGGCTGTGATATTCGCAAGGAATATTATATCGGTCTGGTTGTGGATCGTTCGACAGGTCGCGTTGTGATGATGGCTTCCGAAGAAGGCGGCACAGAGATCGAGGAAGTAGCGGAGAAGACACCAGAGAAAATCTTCAAGGAAATCATTGATCCGGCCGTGGGACTTCAGGCGTTCCAGGCGCGCAAGCTGGCTTATGCGATTCATATTCCGACTGAATTGGTAAATAAAGCGGTTAAATTCATGATAAGCCTTTATACGGCATTTGTTGAGAAGGATTGCTCCATTGCGGAAATCAACCCGCTGGTCGTGACCGGAGACGGGAACGTAATGGCGCTGGATGCCAAGCTGAACTTTGATTCCAATGCACTTTATCGCCATTCGGATGTACAGGCATTGCGTGATCTGGATGAAGAGGATGAGAAGGAAATCGAAGCGTCCAAATTTGACCTGAGCTACATCGCCCTGGATGGCAATATCGGCTGCATGGTTAACGGAGCCGGACTAGCCATGGCGACGATGGATATTATCAAGCACTATGGCGGTGAACCTGCAAACTTCCTAGATGTAGGGGGCGGTGCCACCACGGAGAAGGTAACGGAAGCCTTCAAGATTATTTTATCCGATGAAAAAGTAAAAGGCATTTTTGTAAATATATTTGGCGGTATTATGCGCTGTGATGTGATTGCAGAGGGCGTTGTGGCCGCTGCAAAGCAAATTGGGCTCGATCGTCCACTTGTCGTTCGTCTGGAAGGGACGAATGTAGAGCTTGGCAAGAAGCTTTTAAATGAGTCTGGATTGAACATTGTGGCCGCGGATTCGATGGCAGACGGGGCACAAAAAATCGTTTCTCTTGTAAAGTAATCTCGGTTCAGGAGGGAAATTTCTAATGAGTATTTTAATTGACAAGCATACAAAGGTCATTACGCAGGGGATTACAGGCGCAACTGGTTTGTTCCATACGAAGGGTGCGCTTGATTATGGCACGCAAATGGTCGGTGGAGTAACCCCAGGCAAAGGTGGCACAAATGTAGATATTACACTGGAAAATGGCGAGGTTGCTTCGCTCCCGGTGTTCAATACGGTGATGGAGGCCAAGCAGCAAACCGGTGCAACCGCTTCCGTTATTTATGTTCCGCCTGCATTTGCCGCAGATGCCATTATGGAAGCCGTGGATGCAGAACTCGATCTGGTGATCTGCATTACGGAAGGGATTCCAGTATTGGATATGGTGAAGGTCAGCAAGTATATGGAAGGCAAAAATACCGTTCTCGTGGGGCCGAACTGTCCAGGTGTCATTACGCCGGATCAGTGTAAGATCGGCATCATGCCGGGCTACATTCATACAGCAGGTCATGTCGGTGTCGTATCCCGCAGCGGAACATTGACGTATGAAGCGGTTCACCAGCTGTCTACCAGAGGTATCGGACAATCCACAGCGGTAGGAATCGGCGGAGACCCAGTTAAAGGGATGGAGTTCATTGATGTGCTGAAGCGCTTCAATGAAGATCCGGATACGTATGCGGTTATTATGATCGGGGAAATTGGCGGTACGGCCGAGGAAGAAGCGGCAGAATGGATTCAGGCTAATATGACCAAGCCGGTGGTTGGATTCATCGGTGGTCAAACAGCGCCTCCAGGAAAACGGATGGGCCATGCTGGCGCGATTATCTCCGGCGGAAAAGGAACTGCAGCCGAGAAGATCAAAGTGATGGAAGCATGCGGAATCAAGGTTGCTCCAACCCCGTCTGAAATGGGCTCGACACTTGTCGGGGTGCTGGAAGAAAAGGGTCTTCTGGAAGCTTGCACAACGAAGCAAACGCAAAACGGATAAGTACCGAATAACGGTCATTCGACAAGCCGCTGTCCCTCTACAAGGACGAGCGGCTTGTTTTTTTCGATAGAAGTGTATGCAGCTCCTGAATGGTGTACGTACCTTCAATGCCCGCTACATAAATAGGAATTGGTTCACGTGTTGTGTCTGTAACAGGACTCACCGCCGTGACCTCTGCCAACACGATTAAATCGAGGTCGCCATTTGCTATCATTTGATCGAATGTCAGGGGGGACCAGTCGGTCATCGTATTCGCCTCTTTCACTCTGTTCGCCTCTTGTGCTGTACAACTTGTCAGCAAGAGTAAGAGAAGCAAGATTGGCAGGATCATGGAACGGGACAAGATGCTTTTTTTGTTCATGTGATCCTCTCCTTTCATTCACTTGGCAGGACGTGGCTGTTTCAATCATTGACTGACAGATGAGAGTCGTTTATGATCATATTTAACCAGAAAACCAACTATTGTAAAAGCATAATGACGGAGTAAAATGAAATATTCAACTGAATGAGAAGCTTTATACGAGCATACAGGGAATCAGGTAGGCAACCTTTCCATCCAGAACAATGGGGAGGTTGTCTTTTTTTTGCAGCTTTTGAATCAGATGAAAATGGAGGAGGACGGATCGGAAATGAAGATGAGTAGAAATCTGTCGAATCAAGACGTATTGTTCATGCTACATGAAATGAAGGGAATCGGGTGGAAGACGATCGATGAGTTGTGGCGTAGCTGTGAGCAGTTGAACGAGCTGTGCCATCGTGACCATCCGGTATGGAAACAGCTGAAATGGTCAGGAGACAAAAAAGCACGCATACAGCAACATTTAAATGAAAGGTTTTTAGAAGAAAGACTGCGAATCTATGAGCAGAACGAGGTTGAAGTGCTCACTTATGCAGATGAACGCTATCCTGTACGCTTAAAGGAAATGGCCAGTCCGCCATGGGTGTTGTATATGAAGGGAGATTCAGCATTGCTTCACGGGATCAGTCTGGCCATCGTCGGGACGCGACATCCAACCGCTTATGGACTACAGGCAACAGAGAAACTGGCATCCGCGTGTTCTCGTAAAGGCATGACTATCGTTAGCGGCCTCGCATCCGGAATCGACGCGGCTGCCCATGCTGGAGGGTTGAAGGGGATCGGCAAGACTATAGCGGTCATGGGGACGGGGATGGATCGCATTTATCCAAGGCAAAATCAGAGTTTGTACCAACAGATCCGTCAGGATGGACTGGTCGTCACAGAGGTGCCATTCGGCACCCCGGTTCACCCCGGTCTGTTCCCGCAGCGCAATCGGATCATCGCCGGGCTCTCTGTGGGAACCCTGGTCGTCGAGGCAGCGGAGAAAAGCGGCTCATTGATCACCGCAGATTATGCGATGGAAAACGCCAGAGATGTGTTTGCCGTGCCGGGTTCTATTTTCTCCAAGCAAAGCGGAGGCACGCATTTATTGATTCAGCAGGGAGCCAAACTAGTCTGTAGTGAAGCAGATGTGCTGGAGGAATACTTGCACATATGGAAGGATCGATCTTCAAAACATCCAACCCAATCTGAACCGGACGAGGAAGCGTTCACTGCATCCTCTACGAAAATAAATGATCGTTCCGAGAAGGATTTGAGTGAGGAGGAGGCGAATGTGATGGAGATCATGACGTATTTGGGGCAAGCCTCCGTCGATGATTTATTAGAAAAATCGAAATTCTCATTTGGACATTTGCAGTCAGTTCTGTTATCTTTACTAATGAAAAAAGAGATTATTCAAGTTCCCGGTTCATTATATATTGTGAATCAGCGTGAATGAGGGGGGTAACCATGGCGGATTCCTTGGTCATTGTCGAATCACCAGCGAAAGCAAAAACCATCGGAAAATATTTAGGTAAAAAATATATCGTAAAAGCCTCTATGGGGCACGTCCGAGATCTCCCGAAAAGCCAAATCGGAGTTGAGGTAGAGAAGGACTTTGAGCCAAAGTATATTACCATTCGGGGAAAAGGCTCTGTATTGAAAGAATTGAAGGATGCGCGCAAGAAAGTCAAGCATGTCTATCTGGCAGCTGACCCGGATCGTGAAGGGGAGGCGATTGCCTGGCATCTTGCCCATTATTTAGATATTGATGATACGGCTCCCTGTCGAGTCGTCTTTAATGAAATTACGAAACAAGCCGTAAAAGATGCATTTAAAACCCCGAGAAAGATCAATATGGATCTGGTCAATGCGCAGCAGGCCAGACGTATCCTTGATCGGCTGGTCGGATATAAAATCAGTCCGTTGTTGTGGAAGAAAGTCAAGAAAGGCCTTTCCGCAGGTCGGGTACAGTCCGTGGCCGTCAAGATCATTATTGATCGTGAAAATGAGATCGATGCCTTCGTTCCCGAAGAATATTGGTCCATTACCATTCAATTTTCAAACGGCAAGCAAACCTTTGAAGCGAAGTTCTATGGCGTGGGCAAGGAAAAAATGGAGCTGAAAACAGAAGCCGAAGTACAGGATATTTTGGCGAAGCTGAAGAACGCTGCGTTCTCCGTACAGGAAGTGAAAGAAAAGGAGCGTTTCCGGAATCCCGCTGCGCCCTTTACCACGAGTTCCCTTCAGCAGGAAGCAGCGCGCAAGCTGAATTTCCGTGCTGCCAAGACGATGTCAGTGGCACAGCAGCTGTATGAAGGGGTGGATCTGGCGAAAGAAGGAACCGTCGGTCTCATCACCTATATGCGTACTGACTCCACACGTATTTCACCTGTCGCTCAGGAGGAAGCAAAAACCTACATCGCTGAGAAATTCGGGGAGTCATATATTCCGGACCAGCCTCGAACCTATACAAAGAAGGCTTCCGGCAGTCAGGATGCGCATGAAGCGGTTCGACCAACCTCGACCCTTCGTGATCCGGATAGTGTAAAAGCGCATTTGTCCAGAGATCAGTTCCGCTTGTATAAATTGATCTGGGAACGCTTTGTTGCCAGCCAAATGTCTTCCGCAGTGCTCGATACGATGAGCGTAGATATTGTGGCAAATGACGTCAAGTTCAGAGCTAACGGCTCCAAAGTCAAATTCCCCGGCTTCATGAAGGTGTATGTCGAAGGGAACGATGATGGACAGATTGATGAGGAAAACATGCTGCCTCCTCTTTCAGCCGGAGACAAGCTTAAACAGGAAGAGATTGAGCCCAAGCAGCATTTTACCCAGCCGCCACCGAGGTATACGGAGGCTCGTCTGGTTCGAACGCTCGAAGAAAAGGGTATCGGACGACCAAGTACGTATGCGCCTACGCTGGAGACGATTCAGAAACGTGGATATGTGGCGCTGGAAGAGAAGAAGTTCTTCCCGACGGAGCTCGGCGAGCTGGTCCTTCAATTAATGGAGGAGTTTTTCCCGGAAATCCTGAATGTAGAGTTCACCGCGAACATGGAAGATGATCTGGACCATGTGGAGGAAGGAACGGAGGATTGGGTGGAGATATTGAAGGATTTTTATTCTTCCTTCGAGAAGCGCCTTGAAGTCGCGGAAGAAGAAATGAAAGAAATCGAAATCCAAGATGAAGTCTCCGATGAGATTTGTGAAAAATGCGGCAAGCATTTTGTATATAAAATGGGTCGATTCGGCAAGTTTCTGGCCTGTTCCGGTTTTCCGGATTGCCGAAATACGAAGCCAATCGTGAAAGAAGTCGGGGTCGCCTGTCCGAAATGCAAGGAGGGTCAGGTTGTGGAACGCCGAAGCAAGAAAGGAAGAGTCTTCTACGGCTGTGATCGTTACCCCGAGTGCGATTTTGTATCATGGGATAAGCCGGTCGATAAACCTTGTCCGGATTGCGGCAGCCTCATGGTGGAAAAGCGGACGAAAAAACAGCACAATTTGCAATGCACGGAATGTTCGTATAAAGAAAGCATAAATGAAGAGTAGGGGAAGAACCCCGGCAGGAGGTACCATTCATTGTCTAATCATTCAAAAGGTGTGACGGTTATCGGCGCAGGTCTTGCAGGAAGTGAGGCGGCTTGGCAGATTGCCAAAAGAGGCGTACCCGTCACGCTGTATGAAATGCGTCCCGTTCGTCAGACACCAGCTCATCATACCGATCAGTTTGCCGAACTGGTATGCAGCAACTCCCTTCGGTCCAATGCCATCACGAACGCGGTGGGCGTATTGAAGGAAGAAATGAGGAAGTTCGATTCGCTGATTCTGTCGGCGGCAGATAAGCATGCGGTACCAGCTGGTGGCGCCCTCGCAGTCGATCGGGATGGGTTCACAGGGGAAGTGACCCAAACGCTGCGCAACCACCCGCTAATCACGGTCAAAAATGAAGAAATGACAGAGCTGCCAAATGACGGTGTGACACTGGTCGCAACGGGCCCGCTGACCTCGCCGGAATTGTCTGAGCAGCTGCGCAAACTGACGGGTGAGGAGTATTTGTACTTCTATGATGCGGCCGCTCCTATTCTCGAGAAAGATTCCATTGATATGGAGAAGGTATTCCTGGCATCACGGTATGACAAAGGCGATGCCGCTTATCTGAATTGTCCGATGAACGAAGAGGAGTTTGATCGCTTCTATGAAGCTTTGATTACGGCTGAGACCGCTCCGCTCAAAGAATTTGAGAAGGAAGTGTTCTTCGAAGGCTGTATGCCGATTGAAGTCATGGCGAAGCGAGGCAAGCAGACGGTTCTATTTGGCCCGATGAAGCCAGTGGGACTTGTCGATCCCAGAACCGGTGTGATTCCTCATGCCGTCATTCAGCTCAGACAGGATAATGCAGCCGGAACGCTGTACAATATGGTCGGCTTCCAGACACATCTCAAATGGGGAGAGCAGAAGCGAGTCTTTTCCCTGATTCCGGGATTGGAGGAAGCGGAGATCGTACGCTATGGCGTTATGCATCGCAATACCTTTATCAATTCTCCCAAGTTGCTGGAGCAGACTTATCAGTTTAAGCAGAACCCGCAGCTTTTCTTTGCTGGACAAATGACCGGTGTGGAAGGGTATGTGGAATCGGCAGCATCCGGTTTGATCGCTGGTCTGAATGCTTCTCGAACAGTGGTCGGTAAAGAACCGGTTGTACTACCGCGTGAAACCGCCCTGGGAAGCCTCGCGTATTATATTACAACCGCTGAATTCACGAATTTTCAGCCGATGAATGTGAACTTCGGACTGTTCCCGCAGTTGAATGAGCGCATTCGCAACAAGAAGATGAAAAACGAAAAAATCGCGGAACGGTCCATGCAGGCGATCGATCGTTTTCTGGAAACCCTGGAGGAACAGTCTAGCGATTGATCCGCGGCAGACAGATAACAAATGGCTTGAAGTGAGGAATGGAGGAATGACTTGTGACGGAAACCAAAGAGGGATCAGGTTTACACAATGATCACTGGATTGATCAGTTTGTTCACTATTTGCAGGCCGAGAAGCATGCATCCAGTCATACCATCCATCACTATGTGAAGGATATTCTTCACTTTGACCGTTATCTCAGGCAGCGTCGCATCGTGCGATTTGCTGCTGTTTCTTATTTGGACGTACGGAGCTATTTGGCGACATTGCACCAGGAATCTTATGCGAGACGTTCCATTGCTCGTAAGCTGTCCGCCCTGCGTACGTTTTATCGATTCCTTATTCGGGAATCGGTCATTGAACATAGTCCGCTTGAGCTTCTGAAGACACCGAAGCTGGAGAAGAAACTGCCCAAGTTTCTGTATCCCGCAGAGATCGAGTCTTTGCTTAACTTGCCGGATCACCAGGATGCGATCGGACAGCGGGATCGCGCCATTATGGAGTTGCTGTACGCAAGCGGGATGCGGGTCAGTGAATGCCAAGGGCTGAATGTGCAGCATCTTGATTTAAATACGGGCGTGGCCCTTGTTTATGGAAAGGGAGCCAAGGAACGATACGTTCCGATTGGCGATCATGCCGTGGAAGCGCTGCAAACGTATTTGCAGGATGGACGCAAACAGCATTTGAAACAGGCTGAAACAGAGGCTGTATTTCTCAATTACCGAGGAACGAGACTGACAGATCGCAGTATCCGCAGAGTGCTGGATCGCTATGTGGATCGCCTGGCTGAAATCAATCGTGTCAGTCCGCATACGTTTCGACATTCTTTTGCGACGCATTTGCTGGAGGCGGGAGCAGACTTGCGAACCGTCCAGGAACTGCTTGGGCACGTCAATTTATCCACGACCCAAATTTACACACACGTGACGAAAGATCACTTGCAAAGTATATATAATCAGGCCCATCCCCGAGCATAAGGCCGGGACGGGAAAGAAAGGAAGAGCACATACCCTATGGATCAAACGTTTCATGCAACGACGATTTTTGCCATCCGTCATCAAGGAAAGGGCGCCATCTCAGGGGATGGACAGGTCACCTTTTCCAATACGATGGTCATGAAGCAGGCTGCCAAAAAAGTGCGAAGACTGTACAGAGGAAAAGTAGTAGCCGGATTTGCAGGCTCGGTTGCAGATGCCATCACCCTGTTCGAGAAATTTGAAGGCAAGCTGGAGGAGCATCACGGACATTTGCAGCGTGCGGCTGTTGAACTGGCCAAGGATTGGCGTTCTGATCGCGTTCTTCGGAAGCTGGAAGCCATGATGATCGTCATGGATGAAGAACACTTGCTGCTCATTTCCGGAAATGGCGAGATCATTGAACCGGATGACGGAATTCTGGCTATTGGGTCAGGCGGCAGCTTTGCTCTGGCAGCTGGCCGGGCTCTGAAGCAATACGCTGGTCATTTGACCGCAAGGGAGATTGCGGAGGCGGCCTTGAACACAGCTGCGGATATCTGTGTCTATACCAATCATCAAATTATCATTGAGGAAGTCAGTACGAGCGGAGGGGATCAGTCATGAGTATTCAACAGCAAGCTTTGACACCTCGAGAAATTGTGTCGGAATTGGATAAATACATCATTGGTCAAAAAAAGGCGAAGAAATCTGTGGCACTGGCACTACGGAACCGCTATCGCCGCAGTCGACTGGATGAAGAGATGCGGGATGAGATTGTGCCCAAAAATATATTGATGATCGGCCCGACCGGTGTAGGGAAAACGGAGATCGCGCGCAGACTGGCAAAATTAGTGCAGGCTCCATTCGTAAAGCTGGAAGCTACCAAGTTTACCGAAGTTGGCTATGTTGGACGTGATGTCGAGTCGATGGTGCGTGATCTGGTTGAGACGGCGATCCGAATGGTGAAGCTGGAAAAGATGGAGACGGTTCAGGATCAGGCGAAGCGCATGGCAGAGGAACGCATTGTGAAACTGCTTAGTCCTTCCCCTCAAAAATCGAAAGGGATGAAAAATCCGCTTGAAATGCTGTTTGGTCAGCAACAGCAGGAGGAACCGGAAACGGAAGAGCCGATGGATCTGAAGCAGAAACGGGATCAAAGACGCCAACAGTTGGAAATGGGTCAACTGGAGGATGAGGTGATTGAGATTGAAGTGGAGGATCATTCCCCTTCCATGTTTGATCTGTTCGCCGGACAGGGTAATGAACAAATGGGCATGAACATGCAGGAAATGTTCGGCAACATGCTTCCGAAAAAAACGAAAAGACGCAAGCTTCCGGTAAAAGAAGCAAGAAAGGTGTTAATCCAGGAAGAAGCGGCTAAACTGATTGATATGGATGAAGTCATTCAGGAGTCCGTCACCCGAGCTGAACAGAGTGGTATCATTTTCATTGATGAAATAGACAAAATTGCGACCGCAGGCAAAGGCAGCGGACCGGATGTATCCAGAGAGGGCGTTCAGCGGGATATCTTGCCTATTGTAGAAGGGTCTACGGTCATGACCAAGTACGGACCGGTCAAAACCGACTATATCTTGTTTATGGCAGCAGGCGCATTCCATATCTCCAAGCCGTCTGACCTGATTCCGGAGCTGCAGGGTCGCTTTCCGATTCGGGTTGAATTGAGCAGCCTGAAGATGGAAGACTTTATCTGTATTCTGACAGAACCCAAAAATGCGTTGACCAAACAGTACACATCCCTGCTGGAAACGGAAGGCATCCGCATTGAATTTTCTGAGCAAGCGATTCAGGAAATCGCGAGGATTGCCGTCGAAGTGAATCAAAATACGGACAATATTGGCGCCCGCAGGCTGCATACGATTTTGGAAAAGTTGCTGGAAGACTTGTCATTCGAAGCACCGGAGCTGCAACTGGAGCATTTCACGATTACAGCGGAGTACGTAAATGAAAAATTGTCAGGTATCGTCCAAAATCGGGATTTGAGTCAGTATATATTGTAGAAAGAGCGGCACAGATAAGTAGGAGGAAATGTAGATGAATTTGTTATCGAAAACAAGGAGGTTAAATCGACTTCTGCAAAAAGCAGCAGGAAAAGCAGTGAATTTCACTGAAATGGCTGAGGTACTCAGAGACACCATCCTGTCCAACGTCTATGTGATCAGCCGCAGAGGCAAAATCCTGGGCGGTGCAATTGCCGATCCGTTAACCTCGCACGAACTATCACAGCAATTGGGTGAGGAGAGAAGGTTGCTTCCCGCTTATAATGATCTCCTGCTGACCATTCAGGAAACGGTTACGAATCAGGAGATATCTTCCATCGTTTCGGAAGACGAGGCATTTATGAACATGATTGCCGAAAAGCACTTGACGCTGATTCCGATTATCGGTTCCGGAGAACGTCTGGGGACGTTAGTGCTCATTCGCAAGGAGAAGCCATTTGTCGAAGACGATTTAATCCTGGCAGAATACGGTTCCACCATTGTTGGAATGGAAATACTGAGAGAGAAGACAGAAGAATTACAGAAAGAAGCGCGTAATAAAGCAATTGTGCACGTAGCGGTGAACTCCCTCTCTTACAGCGAGACCGAAGCTGTGGAGCATATATTCGAGGAACTGGAAGGAAAGGAAGGGCTGCTCGTCGCCAGTAAAATTGCGGATCGTGCAGGCATCACCCGTTCCGTCATCGTCAATGCGCTGCGCAAGCTGGAGAGTGCAGGCGTAGTAGAAACCAAATCGCTCGGGATGAAAGGCACCTATATTCGCATATTGAACGCGCAGCTTCTCCAGGAGCTGGAGAAAAGCCGCCAGGCCTAATGGCAAACCAGTCATTGTATCTGTAAACCTCTATGTATCCATCATCATCAGCCACAGAATGTCACTGTATCATCAGTGGGAATCTGGGGCTTTTTGCTGTGAAATGCGGGCAAGACGGTCTCGATAGAGGACGGATGGATGGATCAACCAGTATAGGAATGATGTTCTAGGAAGATCTAGGTACATAGGTCGATTTTCATATTGTAAACTAGAATAGAATCCGTCATAGTAGGTTCATACCGTCCAAATCCTCCAAATTCGGACGAAAAACGATTATTTTTTCGAAAATGTCGAATCAAGAAGGAAAAGCTGAGTTGGATGTTGAATACGTGTACAAAGCTGAACTTTACGAGGTAGGTGACACATATGGATCTGCTCAATACGAGGCATCTCTCACTCATCGAATCGACGCTGGATGCTTCCGCGTTAAGACAAAAGGTAATTGCAAATAACATTGCCAATGTGGACACGCCTAACTTCAAGCGCTCAGACGTCAAGTTTGAACAATTGCTGGCCGAACAGATGAACGGCGGTCAGACATTGACAGGCATGCGTACGAACGAGAGACATATTCCGATCGGTAACATCGGCTTGCCTCAGCAGAATGTGGAGGTGGATCAATCGACTGCCTTCAATAACAATGGAAACAATGTGGATATGGATTATGAAATGGCCCTGATGGCCAAAAACCAGCTGCGTTACAATACGCTCGTTCAACAAATGAATCACGATCTGAAAATGATACGAACTGCTATAGGAAGGGGTTAAATAATGAGATTGACGAATGGGTTTGATGCTAGTGCATCTGCATTAACTGCTCAGCGTCTTCGCATGGATATTATTTCTTCCAACATCGCGAATGCCACGACAACTAGAGGGAAAAAGGTCGGGGATACCTGGCTTCCCTATCAGAGAAAGATGGTTGTCATGGAGCCAAGACAATCACAGTTTGCCCAGATGCTGAATCAGGAAATACAGGGAGAGGCGCCGGGCAACGGGGTACGTGTCTCTCGAATTATTGAGGATCAGGCACCGTTCAAAAGCGTCTATGATCCGAGCCATCCCGATGCAGATGAAAACGGCAATGTTTGGCTGCCGAATGTAGACATTGCAAAAGAAATGGTCGATATGATATCCGCTACAAGAGCGTATGAAGCTAATGTGACTGCCTTGAATGCATCCAAGTCGATGATCATGAAGGCACTGGAGATTGGCAGATAGATGAAGGAGGCAACGTGGAATGATCGATAAATTAGGTTCATTACAATATTCGAATGGTATACTCCCGAATCAGGGGGGAGCGGTCAAAATGGGCGGGCAAATGTCTGACGCCTTTGCAGGTGCACTGGAGCAGGCGATCACGAATTTGAACACACAGGAAAACAAGGTAAATGTACTTACCGACCAGTTCGTTCGTGGTGATCTGACCGATGTCCACCAGCTCACAATCGCTGCACAAAAAGCTTCCCTTGGATTGGAACTGGCTGTTCACGTACGGAATAAAGCCGTGGAAGCATATCAGGAGATTATGCGTACACAGCTATAGCATCCTCCGAGTAGAAATATGGAACCATCCATATAAATGGAGAGGGCAGAGACTTAGAGGTGAAAAATGAACGAATCATTAAGCCGGTATTGGGAGAATACCAAGCAGTATTGGATGCAGTTTAGTCGTACACAAAAAATTATGATTATTTCAGTCTTTGCACTGACCGTATTGGCTTTGAGCTTGCTCGTTTACTACTTCTCACGAACCGAATATAAATGGGCCTACTATGATCTGGATGCGACAGACATGGCCGCAGTGACCGATTACCTGGATACCGCCGGGATTCCTTATCAATATGGAGCCGATGGAACGAGCATCGCCGTTCCCAGTTCACAGGTTACAGAGGTAAAGGTGGATGTAGCTGCACAGAATCTCGTGCAAAGCGGTAAGCAGGGTTTTGGTCTGTTTCGGGATAATATTTCCGGTTTTGGTATGACCGACAAGGAATTTGATTTGCTAAGCGTGGATGGTCGTGCGGGCGAAATCGAGAAGCTGCTTAACAGCTATCCCACCGTTTCCCGTTCCCTGGTTCTCCTGTCGATGCCGGAGGATTCGGTATTTGCAGCACCTGGCGAGGCAGACACGGCTTCCGCATCTGTACACGTCATGTTCAAGGAAAATTTCCGTCCAGATCAGAGCATGATCGACAGTATGTACAATCTGGTTCGATCCAGCGTAGGTGTGGATAAATTGCCTACCGAAAATATTACCATCATTGACCAGTCTGGCATTCAGCTGATGCCTTCCAATGTATCCGACGGCGGAGTGGGACAGGCGATGAATGCGATTGAACAGCAGATGCAGATCAAGAAAGACTATGAATCGGGGATCAAAACGAATGTGGAAGCATTCTTGAGACCCATCATCGGTCTGGATCGCGTCGTTGTCAGCGTCGTGTCCAGCATTAACTTTGATCAGCGTAACAGACAGGAGAAACTGTTTGAACCGGTAGACAAAGACCAAATGAAGGGCATTGAGCGCAGTGTTCAGGAAGTACAGAAATCTTTCAGCAGCGAGAATGGGGCCGCACCTTCCGGTGTTCCGGGTACAGGCGGAACCGATGTGCCAGGCTACCAGGAGAGCGACAGCGGAAAGTCCGAATCGGAAGAGGTAAGCAAGACAACCAACTATGAAGTTAATGAGATTACGCAGTCCATTAGTTCAAGTCCATATGTGGTACAGGATCTGACGATCTCGGTTGCGCTTGAACCGACTGAGGAGAAACCGATTACGGAAGCCATGCAGGATCAGATAAAAAACATGCTTTCTACTATTATAGGGACTTCACTGGCCAACAGTGGACAGACCTTTACGCAGGATGAGTTGAACAACCGAGTCACCGTATTCCCGGCTACATTTGAAGGGAGAACGGAAATACCGGCACCATCCCAGACAAGTACATTTTTGTATTATGGTTTGGCTGCTGCAGCACTTGCACTCATTGCATTCGGAGGATTTTTCGTCTTCAGGCGCAGCAAGAAAGAGTCGGCGGAAGAGCCGATTCCAACAACGACACCGTCGATGGAAATTCCATCTATCGATTACGAAAATGCTTCACATGATCAACAGGTTCGCAAACAGTTGGAATCCCTGGCCAAGAAAAAACCAGAGGAATTTGTCAATCTGCTCAGAACCTGGTTAGTGGATGAATAGAGGTGCACGTGAATGTCAAGGACGTACCAGGGATTAACTGGAAGACAAAAGGCTGCTTTGCTATTAATTTCATTGGGGCCTGAGGTATCGGCTGAGATATTCAAACATCTTCGCGATGAAGAGATTGAACAGTTGACCTTGGAAATCGCCAATGTGCGCAAAGTATCCAGTGAAGATAAAGAAACCATCCTAACAGAATTTCATGAGATTTGTCTGGCGCAGGAGTATATTTCACAGGGCGGACTGACTTATGCCAAGGATGTCCTGGAAAAAGCGCTGGGCAGTCAAAAAGCGGTCGATATTTTGAATCGATTGACCGCGACATTGCAGGTTCGTCCGTTCGATTTTGCACGAAAAGCAGATCCGGGACAAATTCTCAACTTTATTCAGAACGAGAACGCCCAGACGATTGCTTTGGTTCTATCTTATCTGACGCCTGATCAGGCGTCTGTGATCTTGTCCTCCCTGTCACAGGAGAAGCAGGCTGAGGTTGCAAAACGTATTGCCGTGATGGACAGTACCTCCCCGGAAGTGATCAACCAGGTGGAGCGGATTCTGGAACAGAAATTGTCCGCAACGGTCACGCAGGATTACACCAATGCAGGTGGCATTGAGTCTATCGTACAGATTCTGAACGGGGTCGATCGCGGAACAGAGCGTACCATTCTCGATTCACTGGAAATTCAGGACCCCGAGCTGGCAGAGGAAATCAAAAAGCGGATGTTCGTATTCGAGGATATTGTCAATCTCGACAATCGTTCCATCCAGCGCATCATCCGCGATGTGGAGAATGCGGATTTGCAGCTTGCACTCAAGGTTTCCAGCGACGATGTACGGGATGTCATTTTCCGCAATATGTCCAAGCGCATGGCGGATACCTTCAAGGAAGAAATGGAATTTATGGGTCCAGTTCGATTGCGAGACGTGGAAGAAGCTCAAACTCGCATCGTAGCCATTATCCGCAAGCTGGAGGAAACTGGAGAGATTATTATCGCACGTGGTGGAGGAGACGATATCATTGTCTAATCTCATTAAATCGACTGCATACTCCCCTGTTGCCGACAAGAAAAAAATTGATCTGACCAGCCTGTCCTTCTCACCGATCCGAGCAGATGCGGAAGTGAAGGTGGAGAAGAAGAAAAGCGTACAAAGCGTGGAAGATTTACCGGAGGATTTGCGTCAGGAAGTGCTGGAATTCCAGCAGCAACTGAAGCAGCAGGCAGAGGAAGCCGCTCAGGAATGGACTCATCAGGCTAGATTGGAGTCCGAGGAAATGAAAGAGCAGGCCAAATTGGACATACAAGACTGGTGGGATCAGCAACGATCCGAAGATGAGAACCTGCGAGAGCAGGCGCGTCAAGAAGGATTTGAGCAAGGCTTTCAGCAAGGAAGCGAAGAAGCGGTTCAGCGCATCCAAGAGGAATACGGACAAGTCATGCAGGAGATTCAGGCTACCTTGCAAACCGCCTATCTTCACAAAGCATCGATCATCCAGGAAGCGCAGCCGTTTCTCATTGATATGAGTACAGCGATTGCAGAAAAGCTCATCCGCAAACAGCTTGAAGCAGATCCAGCCTGGCTCGTTGAAATCATCAAGCCGCTTCTGGCACGCTGCAGAGAACAGGAACTGATCACCATTCACGTATCGCCAGCCTCCTATTCCTTGGTGTATGAGGCGCGGGATGAACTGAAGCAATCTCTCGACAAACCGGCTGAAATCCAGGTAATACCAGAACCTTCGATTGAAGAAGGGGGATGCATGGTTCGTACCTCATTTGGAAGTATGGATGCCAGTATCACTACACAGCTTGAGGAAATAAAAAAAGTGCTCAAACATCTTCCGATGGAAGCACAAGAGGGGCATGAGGCGGATGATGAAACCGTTGAAGGCTGATCCTTATATTCGCAAACTGGCGCGTATGGACCCGATTCGAATGAACGGGAAAGTCATGCAAATTATCGGACTGATGGTCGAGTCACAAGGCCCGGATGCCAATATCGGGGATGTGTGCTATATCTACTCGCAGCGTGCCGGACATGCTCTCCCGGCCGAGGTGGTCGGTTTTCGGGACAATCGTCTGCTGCTCATGCCTCTTGGAGACCTGCAATCGGTAGGCCCCGGCTGTGATGTGGTGAATACAGGCAATGCCCTCACGGTCAAAGTCGGTCATGAATTGCTCGGCAAGGTGCTGAATGGGTTAGGTGAGCCGCTCGATGGCAGCAAGCTGCCTGAGCATATGATGCATTACTCCACGCATAATCAGCCTGGCAATCCTTTGCAGCGTCCGCGCGTACAAGAGCCGATGAGCGTAGGGGTTCGATGTATAGATGGATTATTGACAATCGGAAAAGGCCAGCGGGTCGGCATCTTCGCAGGCTCTGGTGTAGGAAAGAGTACCTTGATGGGCATGATTGCCAGAAATACCTCGGCAGACATTAACGTCATTGCCCTGATCGGGGAGAGAGGCCGGGAAGTGCTGGATTTTATCGAACGAGATCTGGGTCCTGAGGGACTGGCTCGATCGGTCGTAATCGTAGCCACATCTGATCAGCCTGCACTGCTTCGCATGAAGGGAGCACTCATCGCGACGACGATCGCCGAATATTTTCGAGATCGCGGCATGAATGTCATGCTGATGATGGACTCTGTTACCCGATATGCGATGGCGCTTCGTGAAGTGGGGTTGGCTGTAGGGGAGCCTCCGGCAACGAGAGGATATACCCCTTCTGTATTTGCCAATTTGCCCAAGTTGCTGGAGAGAGCGGGTACTTCATCAAAAGGTTCCATTACGGCCTTCTACACTGTATTGGTCGATGGGGATGACATGAACGAGCCGATCTCCGATACGGTAAGAGGCATTCTGGATGGTCATATTGTCCTGAGCAGGGCACTGGCCAATCGGGGTCACTACCCGGCCATCGATGTACTGTCCAGCATTAGCCGGGTGATGAAAGAAATCACCCCTGGCGAACATCAGAAGGCAGCCGAGCAATTGAAAAAATGGCTTTCCGTTTATACGCAATCCGAAGATCTGATTCAAATCGGCGCTTATCAGGCAGGTTCGAATCCGGAGATTGACACCGCCTTGTCCTATATCGAAACAATCCGTTCATTCACCACCCAGCAGGTGGACGATAAAGTGGATTATGAAGAAGCAAGGTCACAGTTGATTCAGCAATTTCTATAAGGGGATGATGGGAATTGAAGTTTCGCTATCCTTACCAAAAAATTGTGGATTTGAAGGAAAATGAGACCCAGCAAGCCCAATGGATGCTCTCAACCTCGTTGCACCAGCTGCAATCAGAGGAGACGTCGCTGGAACAACTCTACATACAGAAAAGACAGGTACAGGAACAGATATTGAGTCATTCCGCTTCAGGTTCTTCCATTTCTGAACTGCAGCGGTTACAGGATTATCTGGCTTTTCTGGAAGTGCGTATTCAGGCACAGTCCGATTCGGTCCAGCATGCCACTGAACGGGTTCATCAACATCAGCGGGAATTGCAGTCCAGAAAAATCAATGAGCAAACCTGGAATAAAGCGAGAGAAAAGGCGTTGTACACCCACATGAAAGAATCAATCAAGAAGGAACAGGCTATACTCGATGATCTCGTTTCAGTTCGAAACGGCTAAGAGAAGCAGGTGGAGGGGAGGGAGATCATGTGGCAGATTTAGAGGTGAAGGAGAAAAGTTCATACGGAGCCTTTGAGCGGTTTCTGTATTTATTTCTCATTCCAATCGTATTTACATCTATCCTGACCGTCGTACTCCTGTCTATGTTTAATTATAATGTAATGAATTCCTTGCTCCGGGTAGCCGACAGCATCCCGCTGGTCAATATGATTGTGCCTGATCCCGCTACGAACGCGGATGAGGAACAACCTGACGGGGTAGACGGAGATCCCGTCACCACAGATGCGGGCCCAGAGCAGCTGGCTATGCAAATTGCGGAGCTGGAAACCAAAATTTCCAATAGCCGTGATGTGATTACAAGGAAAGATAGTGAGATTGAGAAGCTGAGGGAGCAGATCGAGAAGTTACAGGAAGATCTTGCGACCAAGCAGCAGACGGATGAAGAATACCAGACCCGAATTAGCAATCTGGCGCAAGTTTATGCAGATATGACAGCGAGCAAAGCTGCTGCGATAATGGAAAATTTGACCACACCCGAACTGGTGCTGATCCTGAATCAAATGGGTTCTGATGATCAATCCCGGATTCTCGAAAAAATGAATCCGGTCATTGCAGCCGAAGCTTCTATTCAAATGAAGGATGAAGTCACGGCAAAAGATCAGCAAATTGCGGCCTTGCAGGCCAGACTGGATATTCAGGAAGGCGCCCTTACGCCTGAAACCAAGTTTTCCATGGAAGAACTGGGCCAGACCTTTGCCAACATGTCCACGAAGAGCGCTGCGTCCGTTCTGATGGAAATGTATGCCTCAGACCCGAACAAAGTGATCAATATTTTGCGTGTCATGAATGTAGGCAGTCGTTCTGAAATTCTGGATGAGATTGCGGATGAATCGAAAACAACCGCTGCTGAGATTTCCAGAAAACTTAGCTGATCAGGAAAGGTACTGATCATGCGCCATGAAAGGAGGTGAGAAAATGAACGCGATGAATCTACTCGCACTCGCAACTGGAGCCAAACCAGTCACGCCAGGGCAAACCGCCACGACTCAGTCTGGACAAAGTGATGCTGCTCCAATCGGTTTCATGTCGATGTTCCAGCAAGCGATGGGTCAAACGGGTTCGCTCACGGCGATGACCGCGATGTCAACGCAAGCTGTCCTTCCAGGTCTGAGCCTGCCTAACGCCTTGCAGCAGCTTTTGCAGACTGAACTGCATACAGAAGAAGGAACTGCAGAATCGCTCACGGCGCAGGAATCCTGGATGCCACAACTTCAAGCGTTGCTGGAGCAGTTGGAAATGGCAACGAACGGGGAAGAACAGAAAGCAGTGATGGCCGCTATCATCCCTATGCTTCAGCACATGATGCAAAGCATGGAAAAGATGATGGACATGGCAAGCACCGTTGCTCCTGTCACTACGTCCCTGCATGAAAATCTGGCTGGCACTCCTTCATCCATGAACACCATGATGACATCTGAGCTTCAGGCTCTTCAGACGTTACATACCCAATTGAAACAGATCATGGGTCAAGTTGAAGGACATGCGGAACAGATGAAATGGTCTGAGTCCCTCTTGAAGGAAGTGAAGACTTGGTTGGCCGATCTGGAGAAGACAAATCCGATTGTCAGCAAACTGGTAACCACCCCTTGGAGTGATCAGCAGCAACAGGAATGGCTGACTCGCTTGAGCAAGCTGGTAGCCAACATTGCAGCGAATGATCAAGCAGGTAAAGCAGAGGGGAAAGCACCGCAAGGATCTGAAATGTCCAAGGATGCCAAATCTGCCGCCGGTATAGCGACGGGGATTGTGCAGGGAGAACAAACAAAAAACCAGCCTGCACACATTCAACCTACAGCTGAACCCGTGATTCAAACTGAAGTACAGTCTAATCAGGGCAAACCCCTTCAGGTCGCCTTTGCCGACACAATGGTAAAAGCAGCGCCAGCAACCGAGATATCTTCCTCTTCAGCGGAGCAGCAAGCTTCTTCCGCCAAAATGAATGTGAAGGAATTCGCGGATGAGATGATGAAAATGGTGCGCTCCATGCAGTTTCAGCAGCAGCAAGGGATTTCCGAAGCCAAGATTCGATTGATGCCAGAGCATCTCGGCCACGTTGAGGTCAGAATCAGCATGCAAAATGGCATGATGACCGCACAGTTTGTAGCCGATACGATTATGGGCAGAGACGCACTGGAACAGCAGATGGTTCAATTCCGTCATCAGCTGCAGCAGCAAGGCATTCAGGTGGACAAGATCGAAGTCACCCAAAGCAGTCTCTTCGGCAACCTGAATCAGAACCAGCAGCAATTTGCCAGAGAAGGACAGGCTCAGCAACAGGGGACCAAGCTGAAGAAAGGCTCCTATGAAGAAGTGGACGTATTTGATTGGGATGAAACCGTTATCCGCAGCGAATCCACCTCTTATTATGGAAGTACTTTTCAGGCTAAAGCCTGATTGAACGGAGAAAGACAGGCAAAGGAGGTACAACATGTCACCGATTAGCGGAGCACAAGCGATGTGGCCGAACTATACAACAGCGAATATCGAGAAGCTGCGAGAGCCGAAATCCACATTGGGCAAAGATGAGTTTTTGCAGATATTGGTTTCGCAACTTGCAAACCAGGACCCGATGCAGCCTCTCCAAGATCGTGAATTTATCGCTCAAATGGCCCAATTCAGTTCCGTCGAGCAGATTATGAACATGTCGGAGGAACTTGGCAAGCTGAGACAGTCGATGGGAATCAGCTCAGATCTGATCGGCAAGGAAATTAGCTACACCTCGTGGAATCAGAGCGAGATGGCCGAGGAAGTGAAGAGCGGGGTCGTGGAAGGCATCACCATGCGCCAGGGACTGCAATACGCGAATGTCAACGGTCAGGATATACCGCTTGAATCCATTGTGAAGATTGCGTTGTCAGGACTCGGAGACCCGAACAATGAACCAGAGGGCGGATCATCTGGCGAATCTGGCGAGGCAAGCACGGGTGCAACCGAAGGGGAAGGAAGTGGGTCCGTTGGCTGATGGCGTGAAGGTCGGGAGTTTGTACACACAGACGCCCATTCCGATTCGTCCACATCAGCAGCAAGGGAAGGGCGCTTCTACAAGTCTGAATTCCCAAGATTCATTTCAACAGGTACTCAATCAGAAACTGCTCAAGTTTAGCCATCATGCGGAAATGAGACTGGCCCAAAGAGGAATCCGAATCCAGCCTGAACAATGGACGAAACTGGAACAAGCTGTACAGAAAGCGGCGGGAAAAGGCGCTAAGGATACGCTGCTGCTGATGAACAATCTCGCTTTTATTGTCAATGTGAAGAGCAACACCGTCGTGACGGCCATGGATCAGCAATCTTTACAAGACCACGTATTTACTCAGATCGACAGTGCCGTAGTCGTTAGATAGCAGGATAGCAGTACAAGGGCTGGACCGAACAGGAGGCCCGCAACATCCGTTGACCGATTGATACGGATGTAACATGAATCGAGGAGGAAGTACAATATGCTAAGATCTTTGTACTCAGGAATTTCTGGTATGAGAGGTTTCCAAACCAAGCTGGACGTTATCGGGAACAACATTTCCAATGTTAACACGGTCGGATTCAAGGGAAGCAGAGTCATGTTCCAGGATATTTTGTCACAAACCATTTCCGGTGTTTCCGCTCCAACCGATGAAAAAGGGGGCGTCAACGCCAAACAGGTTGGACTTGGCTCTACGATCTCTGCGATTGATACCATTCATTCCGGCGGCAGTGCGATGACGACGGGTATGGTAACTGATTTGAGAATTAACGGAGATGGATTCTTTGTCGTCAGTGCGGACGCAGATGGCGAGAATGCATTCCTTACCCGAGCTGGTAACTTTACTATTGATGCCAACCGCAATCTCGTCAACGCAGACGGTATGTTCGTGCTAGGTGCTGATGGTGCACCGATTCAGCTGGAAGAGGAAGTAACGGCTTTCTCCATCTCTCAGAACGGTCAATTTATCGCCGTGAACGCAGATGGCACCAGTGAAACACTGGATACGCAGATCGGGGTTGCCAAGATTACAAACCCGAGCGGTCTGGAGAAAGTGGGAGGCAGCTTGTACAGATTGACGCCAAATGCCCAGGCGGAAGCGGAGTCTGTCCTTGATATTATCGGTGCACCAGCAGATGCCGAGACCGGCACGGGTTCCATTGTGTCCGGACAATTGGAAATGTCGAATGTTGACTTGACAGGTGAATTCACAGAGATGATTGTGGCACAGAGAGGCTTCCAGGCCAACTCCCGTATTATCACAACCTCTGATGAAATTCTGCAGGAAGTCGTCAATCTGAAACGATAATTGGATGATTAAGGGGGGCACCAGATGATTACAGTCACTCGGTTAAATGGAAGAAAAATGTCGATTAATGCCTTGTTCATTGAGACGGTTGAGGCCACGCCAGACACCATTATTTCGCTGACAACAGGAAATAAATTTATTGTTCTCGAAACCGTTGAAGATGTGGTAAGCTTAATTCGACAATATCTGAGTCAGATTGGACTCGTCGGTGCCTCTGCCTTACGCCATAAAGAGGAGGAGGCCGAGGAATGAAAAAACTTGTTCCCATTCTGATCATTGTGCTTGTATCCATTACACTTATTGCCGTAGCCGCTTTCTCTCTCTATCATTTTATGCTCAAGGATGATTCTGGCAGCAATGGGAATGAGATTGCCATTGAAGAACCTGCCCAATTAACCGCAGAAGAACGCAAGGAATTAACGGTAGAAGTCAATGAAATCATTACGAATTTGTCCAATCTGGATTACATTGTTAAGCTGAATCTCGATCTGATCGTAGAGAATGAGAAAGTGAAAGAGGAACTGGGGTTTCTGACCTCAACCGTAAAATCAATTATCGTGAAAGCACTGGCCGATACAGCGCCTGACGCGATCTCTGGCAGCCAGGGACAGGATGCCTTTAACGCCAGAATGATGAACGAAATTAATGCCATTCTTCAAGAAGGCAAGCTGAAGGAAGTACAAATTACGGATATTATCATTACGCAACAATAACATACGTTCTTGAAAGCGTAAGTCTATGAAGCAAAGGGGGTGTCTGTATGGTAGATGTACTCTCGCAAAATGAAATTGATGCCCTGCTCGCGGCGCTTTCATCTGGCGAAATGAATGCAGAGGAACTGAAAAAGGAAGAAACGGAAAAGAAAATACGCATCTATGACTTTAAGCGTGCGGTGCGATTTTCCAAAGATCACATTCGCAGCTTGACACGCATACATGAAAATTTCGCCCGCTTTCTGACGACTTATTTTTCAGCCCAGTTGCGTACATTTGTGCAGATTAGCGTCGTTCAGGTGGAGCAGCTGCCTTATGATGAGTTTATCCGATCCATTCCTAAAATGACGATACTCAATATATTTGAGGCGGAGCCACTAGAGGGCAGGATGGTTCTGGAGGTCAATCCAAACGTAGCTTTCGCTATGCTGGATCGGCTGCTGGGCGGTTCAGGGACATCCCCTTCCAAAATAAATAACTTGACTGAGATAGAAACAACAGTGATGGAAAGAATTTTCTCGAGGGCGTTTGACAGCCTTCAGGAAGCCTGGAAAACTGTTGTTGATATAAATCCAAGGCTGGAGGCACTGGAGACCAACCCGCAATTTATGCAAATTGTGTCTCCGAATGAAACAATCGCGCTGATTTCACTCAGCACAAAAATTGGTGATACCACCGGCATGATCAACTTGTGTATTCCGCATGTGGTCATCGAGCCGATTATGGCCAAGCTTTCTGTGCACCATTGGTTTGTTTCTCAGAAAAAACAGCGGGGTGAGCGTGACACGTCTGCATTGGTGCAGAACGTCCATCGTGCTCAACTTCCGATTATTGCTGAATTAGGTACATCTGAAATTACCGTGCAGGAACTTCTAAACCTGTCTGTTCATGATGTCATAGCCTTAAATAAGCCAATGAGTACCGGGTTACATATTAAGGTCGGAGAGAAGCTGAAGTTTTTCGGCAATCCTGGGCAGGTGAAGGGAAAAGTAGCCGTACAAATCACGGATATTGTGGAAGAAGGGGAGGAAGAGAATGTCGAATAAGGATTACTTGTCGCAGGAAGAAATCGATGCTCTGCTAAACGCGTCAGCCGTTTCGGATGATCAAGCTGACGGAGACAGTAATTCGGGTTCCGGTTCAGAAAGCGTAACGGTAGATGATTATTTAACTTCCCTCGAGCAAGATGCACTGGGTGAAATCGGGAATATTACATTCGGCAGTGCAGCCACTGCGCTATCTACATTGCTAGGCAAAAAGGTGGATATTACGACTCCCACGGTCACTGTTGTCGAGAAAGACAAACTGGAAGCGGAATTTCCCAAACCGCATGTGGCTGTACATGTCAACTATGTAGACGGCTTCGAGGGAGCCAATCTGCTGGTCATTCAAAAGCGTGATGCACAAGTGATTGCCAACCTCATGCTCGGTGGCGACGGCATGATTACCGAAGAGGATGAGCTGACCGAGATTCATATCAGTGCGGTACAGGAAGCGATGAATCAGATGATGGGTTCATCTGCCACTTCCATGTCTACCATCTTCAATCGCATGGTGAATATTTCTCCGCCAGGCATTGATATTCTGGATTTGACCCAGGGAGAAGGGGAAACCAGACTTCCTGACGAAAAAGTGTATGTTCAAATCTCGTTCCGTCTGAAGATTGAAGATCTGATAGATTCCAATATCATGCAGCTGTTGACTGTGCCATTTGCCAAAAACATGGTTGTCAGCTTGATGGGTGGGGGCGAGGAAGTCCAGGAAGAAGCTGTCGAAGCCGAGGAACCGTCTGTACAGGCAGAACAAAATGTGCCGACACCACCTTCAGCACCTTCACAGCCACCTGCAGCTGCGCAAGCACCACCTGCGCCTGAACAGCCTGCACCGCAGCAGCCAATGGGGACACCGCCACAACCGAATCCATATGGGGGACAGCAGCCACCACAGCAGCCTCCATATATGCAGCCTCCGGCTGCCCAAGGCTATCCGGATATGTATGGGCAACCGGCTCCGGGTCATTATCCACCACCAATGGGTTACCCGCAAGGGGGCGGTATGCCGCAGCAGCCAAATCGCAATGTGAATGTGCAGCCTGTTGAATATGCGCAATTCCAGGGAAGCGGCATGCAGGGCGCATCGTCTAATCTCGATTTGCTGATGGATATCCCGTTGAAGGTAACCGTTGAGCTTGGCCGAACGACCCGACAAATCAAAGATATACTCGATTTGTCCCAGGGATCGATACTTGAGCTCGATAAGCTGGCTGGTGAGCCTGTCGATATACTGGTCAACAACAAATTGGTGGCCAAAGGCGAAGTGGTCGTCATAGACGAGAATTTTGGTGTTCGGGTAACGGACATCGTAAGTCAACTAGATCGCATCAAAAATCTTCAATAGACGCAGTGACAATGGATTAGGAGGAAATAACAATGTCTAACAAAATTTTAATCGTGGATGATGCAGCTTTTATGAGAATGATGATCAAGGATATCCTTTCCAAAAACGGGTACGAGGTCGTTGGTGAGGCGAATGACGGTTCTCAGGCTGTTGAAAAGTACAAGGAGCTTCAACCGGATCTCGTGACCATGGATATTACGATGCCTGAAATGGACGGCATTACAGCACTGAAAGAGATTAAAAAAATGGATGGCAACGCAAAAGTCATTATGTGTTCCGCAATGGGGCAGCAAGCGATGGTCATCGATGCCATTCAGGCAGGAGCGAAAGATTTTATCGTAAAGCCATTTCAGGCTGATCGAGTCATCGAAGCGATTAAAAAAACATTAGGCTAATGGGACTGCCTGCAGGCAGGGCTAAAGGATTGGCTGCAGAAGGGATTGTGCAATTTGATCAGTCATAAAAGCTTACGAATTCTAACTGGAACATCCGTATCTGTCTGGAGCTGGTTTGCAGTTTCCAGGCTTGGGTTCGCAGCTGAAAACGACAAGTTAGACAATTCTTTCAATGGATGGGAACCGAATTTCTCATCCTTCATTTACGTCATGGTCGTTTTGATGGTGATAATTGGACTCATCATTGTTCTTCTCCGGTTCATTGCTCAAAAAAACAAAACCTGGTTTTCCCAATCTGGCATTCGGTCGATCAGTGCGCTAACCATTGCACAAAACCGTTCTGTCCATGTGGTCCAGATTGGCCCCAAGATCTACGTCTTGGGTGTGGGTGAGGATATCACGGTCGTGGATCGGATTGAAGGGGAAGAGCAAGTAACCGAATTGCTGAATGCGCTGGATCATCAGGAACAGAATCAGTCCCTGAGAGGGAAACTGAAGCTGGATCGACTCTGGTCGAAATTTCCCAAAAAGCAGTCGGACAAAGGATTGGATCATGAAGTTGAACCTGTATCTTTTCAGAAAGTGATGCTGGATCGACTTCATGAAATGTCCAATCAAAAAAACCACTTGCACGATCCATATGAGGATGATGAGCGAAATGGAAAGGATAAGCGATGAATAGGACCTTCGAAAATATTATCAATATACCGGGGCTTGAACCATCGAGTACCGTCTCCATCATCGTGCTCATCACGATCTTGAGTATTGCACCGGCCATCCTTTTGCTTATGACCTGCTTTACGAGAATTGTCATCGTTCTTGGCTTTGTCCGAACGGCACTGGCCACCCAGCAGATGCCTCCTACACAGGTCATTATTGGCCTGGCTTTATTTTTAAGTCTCTTCGTTATGGCGCCTACATTGTCGCAGATCAATGACGAAGCATTGCAACCGTATTTAAGGGGGGAAATTGAGAGTCAGACTGAAGCTCTCGAAAAGGCCAGCATTCCGATGAAGCAATTTATGGCCAAGCATACGAGGGAAAAGGACTTATTATTATTTTTGAATTATGCCAATACGGAAAGGCCGGAGAATGTAGAAGGCATTCCGCTCACGGCATTGATTCCAGCTTTTGCATTAAGTGAATTGAAGACAGCATTTCAGATGGGATTTATGATTTTTATCCCGTTTCTGATTATTGATATGGTCGTCGCCAGTGTCCTCATGTCGATGGGGATGATGATGTTGCCGCCAGTTATGATTTCATTGCCGTTCAAGATTTTGTTGTTTGTTCTGGTGGATGGCTGGCATCTGGTGGTCAAGTCCCTGTTGCTCAGCTTCAATTAGCGAACAGAAGAGACTACTGCATACGCGTTGTTAGAGGCGAGCTGTAAGAACAAGGAACAAGCAGCTGACACCAGAGAAAGCAGCGATTATCGTAAGAGGATACAGAAGGTGAGACAGACAGGGGGGATGGCATGAGCTCTGAATTTATTATTCAATTGGCAGGACAAGCTGTATATACCGTCTTGAAGATCAGCATGCCGCTCATGGTCATTGCACTCGCTGTAGGTCTTCTGATCAGTATCTTTCAGGCTACGACCCAGATCCAGGAACAGACGTTGGCGTTCGTTCCCAAAATCATTGCGGTGATGGTGGCCCTCTTGTTTTTCGGACGCTGGATGATCACCAATATGGTGGATTTCACCTATCAACTGCTTAATAATTTGCATAAATTCATAGGTTAGGCGATGGCGAGTGTGATCCAATTATTCTTTCAATATCTGCCTTATTTTTTGCTTGTTTTCTGTCGAATCACCTCTTTTTTTGTCGTAGCTCCCATTTATTCATCACGCGGAGTGCCGATACAATTCAAGATCGGGTTCTCTATTTTTGTGGCTTTGTTTACGTTTTTTACCTTATCTATCGAAACCAGTGTCTCTTGGGATTTATTAATCATCCCCTTGATTCTGAAAGAGGTATTGATCGGGTTATTGCTAGGTTTCGTGGCCTATTTGTTTTTTATGGTGGTCCAAATATCGGGATCATTTGTAGATATGCAGATGGGTTTTGGTATCGCCAATGTCATCGATCCCATGACGGGGACACAAAGCCCGGTTTTAGGTAATTTCAAATTTTTTATCATGACCTTGATTTTTCTGGCGATGAATGGTCACCATTTACTGCTCAGAGGCATTATGCAAAGCTATGAGTGGGTGCCCATCGATCACAAGATATTCCAGTCCATTGAGGATGGCACGATCAGTGCATTTTTGGTAGAGAGTTTTACCCTGGTTTTTGCTTCCGCTTTTCAGATGACCGCCCCCCTGATCGCAGCACTGTTTCTAACGGATGTGGCGCTGGGGATACTGGCGAAAACGGCCCCGCAGTTCAATATCTTCGTGGTCGGGATTCCACTGAAAATTATCGTCGGATACGTGATGCTTCTGCTGCTGGTTCCAGGTTTTCTGTACTTGTTTACCCAACTCTTTGAAACCATGTTTAATGAAATGAGCAGATTGCTGGATCTGATAGGCAGCACGTAATTCGCTTTGAGGAGTGGTCTGTGTGGCAAAATGGGCAATCAATCTACAGCTCTTTGCACAAGAAAAAACCGAAAAAGCCACACCAAAAAAGCAAAAGGAAGCTAGAGACAAGGGACAGGTCGCCAAAAGTTCGGATTTGCCCGGTGCCATGATTATGCTGTTTTGCTTTTTTGCTTTGTTTATGATGGGTGGGTATTACACGGACGGTGTCCATGAATTGTTTATGTATGCCTTCAAGCAGATGGTGATCGAGGAGTTTACGATGGATCATACACTGCTCATGATGAATGAGCTGATGATGAAAATGATGATCCTGCTCTTACCCATTATGTTTGTAGCGATGGTCGTCGCCTTTCTAGGCAATTACATTCAGATCGGCCTGCTCTTTACAACAGATCCACTCAAAATGAAGCTGGAAAAGATCAATATGCTAAAAGGATTTAAGAAGATTTTTTCCTTGCGTTCCTTGGTGGAATTTTTCAAATCCATTTTTAAAATATCGATCATCGGCCTGATCGTCTATCTCATCCTGCTTCGGGAAAAGGATCATCTCCTGGCACTGTCCACCTTGCCGCTAGGTGAAATGCTGGAGTATATTGGCGGACTTACTCTGATGCTCGGCCTGCTGATCGGTGCCATGCTGGTTATACTGGGCTGGGCTGATTTCTTCTATCAACGATACGAGCACAACAAATCGCTGAAGATGTCCAAGCAGGACATTAAGGACGAGTATAAAAAATCAGAAGGGGACCCTCAGATCAAAGCCAAAATTCGCGAAAGACAGCGTCGAATGGCGATGCAGCGCATGATGCAGGAGGTTCCGAAAGCCGATGTGATCATTACGAATCCGACTCACTATGCGGTCGCCATTCAGTATGACGGCACACGGATGGAAGCCCCGGTGGTCTTGGCTAAAGGGCAGGATTATGTGGCACTGAAAATCAAGGAAATGGCCAAAGAGCATCACATTCTGACTATGGAAAACAAACCTCTGGCACGGGCGTTGTATGCCCAGGTTGAAATTGGTGAAGCAATTCCGGCTGATTTGTTCCAGGCTGTCGCAGAGGTATTAGCATACGTGTACAAATTGAAAAACTCACCATCATGATAGGTAACCACATACGGAGCGCCAGCGTATGAGTGAGCGTGAAACGGAGGGCTAAGCAGCGTGAAGATCAGAGATCTATTAATCTTAATTAGTATTATCGGTATCGTAATGATGATGGTGGTTCCGCTGCCGACTGCGCTGCTCAGCGTGCTGCTGATCATTAATATATCGCTGGCACTTACGATTTTGCTGTTAGCGATGAATACGCAGGAAGCCCTTCAATTTTCTATTTTTCCTGCCATATTGCTCGTAACGACACTATTCCGGCTCGCCTTGAATATTTCGACAACACGGATCATCCTCTCTACCGGTGAAGGTGGAAACGTCATCGAAACATTCGGCCGATTTGTAGCTGGTGGACAGCTTGCCGTCGGTTTTGTCGTGTTTCTTATCCTCGTCATTGTACAGTTCCTGGTTATTACCAAAGGTTCAGAACGGGTGGCAGAGGTAGCAGCAAGATTTACTCTCGATGCCATGCCCGGGAAACAGATGAGTATAGACGCCGATCTCAATGCCGGACTGATCAATGAATCACAAGCGAAGGAACGCCGGCACAAAATTGAGAGAGAAGCCGATTTTTACGGGGCAATGGATGGGGCGAGCAAATTCGTAAAGGGAGATGCGATTGCCGGTATTATTATCTTGCTGGTCAATCTAATCGGAGGATTTGTCATCGGAATGGCGGTACAAGGCTGGGACTTGCAGACGTCTCTGGAGACGTATTCCATCTTGACCATTGGAGACGGTCTGGTCAGTCAGATTCCGGCACTCCTGATCTCTACCGCGGCCGGGATTATTGTAACTCGATCTGCTTCAGAAGGAAACTTCGCGCATGATGTGTCTTCCCAGTTGCTTAGCTATCCGAAGCTGCTTTACGTGGTGGCAGGTACCATTGCTTTTCTCGGCATTTTCACGCCGATCGAGCTTATTTTAACGATTCCGATTGCGGTTATCCTCGCTATTGCGGCATACCGTATGCAAAAGGCGATGAACATGCGCCAGGTCGAAGCAGATCAGATGGAAGAAGAGCAGGAGATTGAAGAGGTTCGCAGTCCGGAAAGTGTGATGAATCTGCTTCAGGTCGATCCGATCGAATTCGAGTTCGGTTATGGACTCATTCCATTGGCAGATGCACAGCAGGGGGGAGATTTGCTGGATCGCATCATTATGATCCGACGCCAGTGCGCTCTTGAAATGGGACTCGTTGTACCCGTCATCCGAATTCGCGACAATATTCAACTAAAACCGAATGAATATGTCATAAAAATTAAAGGAAATACCGTAGCCAATGGTGAATTACTACTTAATCACTATCTGGCAATGAGTTCAGGGATCGAGGACGAATCGGTCAGCGGTATTGAAACGACAGAACCTGCCTTTGGCCTGCCTGCGCTGTGGATAGATGAGCAGACGAAGGAACGGGCAGAGTTGTCAGGATACACCATTGTCGATCCGCCATCTGTCGTTGCGACGCACTTGACCGAAGTGATCAAGCGTCACGCTTACGAACTGCTGGGCAGACAGGAGACGAAATCCCTGATTGATCATTTGAAGGAACACTCCCCGGCTCTTGTAGAGGAAGTGGTACCCAATCTTCTGTCGGTGGGTGACATCCAGAAAGTGTTGGCCAAGCTCCTGAAGGAAAAAATTTCTATCCGTGATTTGGTCACGATATTTGAATCTTTGGCAGACTACGGTTCCTACACGAAGGATCATGATGTACTGACCGAGTATGTCAGACAGGGACTGTCCAGACAGATCACCCAGCAGTATGCAACCAGTGGGGAAGTGCTGAAAGTGGTGACGGTCAGTCCGGCTGTAGAAAAGAAAATTGCCGAAGCGGTTCAGCAGACGGATCAAGGCTCTTACCTGGCGCTGGACCCTGTCACGAGCCAGACCATTATTCGCAAATTAAATGAGGAACTGCAAAAATTGCTTCAATTGGGACATCAGCCAATCGTTCTCTCCTCTCCGACCATTCGCATGTATTTGCGTCATTTAACGGATCGTGTGCTATCCGATGTGCCGATCTTGTCCTACAATGAGTTGGAGTCGAATGTTGAGGTACAAAGTGTAGGGGTGGTGAACACATGAGAGTGAAGCGATATTTGGTAGACACCATGCCAGATGCGATGCAAAAAATAAGGAGCGAGCTTGGCAAGGATGCCGTCATTCTAAACACTAAAGAAGTGAAAACCGGTGGTTTTCTCGGCTTGTTCAGCAAGAAGAAGATCGAGGTGATCGCGGCGATTGATTCCGCATCACAGTCTTCCTCTTCAGTCAAGTCAACAACTGCTGTATCGGGAAACCAGCCTCCCGTTTCCATGGAAGGCAAAGGACGGTACCCGATGAATGCCTATGCTTCGATCCATCATGGCAGTACGCAGCCAAAGCAAGCTGCAACCCAGGAGTCACAAGCTTCAGCTGTAGCGCTGCTCGAACAGGAGATGGATAGACAAGCGCCTTCAAAAGCGGCTGTCGAGCAAAATCAACCCGCTGAAAGCGCCGTCAACGCCTCCTCTGCTAAGGGGTCATCGCCGGAGACCATGAACAGTCAGCTGTGGACAGAGCTCAGGCAATTAAAAGAAATGCTGAATGAAATGAACCAGGATCGCCATGCACAGCGGCATGCCCTTCCGGTCGAACTGATCGGCTATCAGTCTCGGCTGAAGCAACATGGTGTTTCAGAATCGCTGGTCAAACAGATCATGAAGCAGGCATCGGAAACGCTGAAACAAAACTCGGATTCGTCAGAGCGTGCTGCGCGAAGCGCGGTTGAGGCCGCGATCCATGCCATATTGTCCAAGGAACGAGTCCAGGGCGTGAGAATGGAAACCAAAATTGTCAATATCGTCGGACCGACTGGTGTGGGCAAGACGACAACGATTGCAAAACTCGCTGCAGAACAAGTGCTGCGCCATCACCGGAAAGTCGGATTTATTACCTCCGATACGTACCGGATTGCTGCGGTCGATCAGCTTCGGACCTATGCCAACATCTTGAACGTCCCGATGGAGGTCGTCTTCTCACCACAGGAATTCGTGAAAGCCTTTGAGAAACTTCAGGATTGTGACCTGATTTTCATGGACACGGCTGGAAGAAACTACCGGAATGAAATGTATGTGTCGGAATTGAATAGTTTATTAGCTGCACAGAAAGAAAATGAAACGTTTCTGGTCCTGAGCATTTCCGCCAAATATGAAGATATGAAAGTGATTACGGAGAACTTCTCCAAGTTCAAACTGGACAAAGTGTTGTTCACGAAAATGGATGAGACAGATTCCTATGGCTCTATTCTGAATCTGGCGCATGATTTTCCGCTTCAATTCTCTTATTTGACGAATGGACAGAACGTGCCGCAGGATATTGAGAAGCTTGATGTAGACAGATTGATAGACAAGCTTTTGGGGGAACAAACGGATGGCTGATCAGGCACAAAGCTTACGAAACTTAATCGATTCCTCGCCACTGGAGTTAACAGAACACACCAAGGTCATCGCCGTTACCAGCGGAAAAGGGGGGGTTGGGAAATCCAATTTCACCTTGAATTTTGCACTGGCCTTGCAGGAGAAAGGCCACAAAGTGCTCGTATTTGACGCCGATATTGGGCTCGCGAATCTGGACGTTCTGATGGGAATCTCCCCGAAGTTGCACCTTTATCACCTGCTGAAGAAAGAAAAGGGAATAGAGGAAATCGTCCAGGAGGGACCGAACGGGCTTCGGTTTATTGCAGGTGGATCGGGCTTTAATGACTTGCTGACACTTAGCGAGGATCAGCTGCAATATTTTATGGATGAGGTCGGCAGCTTGAATGGGGCGTATGACTATATCCTTTTCGATACGGGGGCCGGGCTCTCGAAGGAAACACTCAATTTTATATTAGCGGCAGAACAGTCCATCGTGGTGACGACGCCCGAGCCGACCTCCATTACGGATGCGTACGCCATTATCAAAATGGTAACCAACATGCAGTACAAAATTAACTTCAATCTGGTGGTGAACCGGGTGACAGATTCACGTGAAGGGAAAGCGACGGCCGATAAAATCTCGCTTGTTGCGAGAAAATTTCTCGATCTGGACATCCCGACGCTAGGCTATATCAGCGACGATCAGCATGTGTCAAAAGCCGTTAAGAAACAAGTGCCCTTCACGATCGCATTTCCTGGCTGTCACGCATCGAAAGACATGCGAGAGCTCGCCCGACAATTCATGATGGAGCGCTCTCAACCAAAAACCGAAGTGGGAATGAAGGGCTTTATTCATCGCATGATGCGATTCATGAAATCATAGTAAGGATCAGGGATCAAGCTTCTAGGGAGTGTATGGTATGAAACAGTATAAAGTAATGGTGGTCGATGACTCTGCGTTTATGCGGAAAATCATCTCAGACTTAATCAACGAAGATCCGCAGTTCAACGTCATTTATACTGCGAAAAATGGTAGAGAAGCGATTGAGCAAACCAAACTGCTGCAACCTGATGTGATTACGATGGATGTGCAAATGCCGGAGATGGATGGCATTGAAGCTTTGAAAATCATCATGGATGAGCACCCCGTACCGGTCGTGATGCTTAGCAGTGTGACCAATGAGGGAGCGGAAACGACGATTCAGGCTCTAGAGATGGGCGCAGTTGATTTTGTGCAAAAGCCATCAGGCTCCATTTCTCTTGATTTGTATAAAGTGAAGCAAACCTTGATTGAGAAACTGAAAATCGCGGCTATGAACAGCTCGGCAGCAAGTGAAAAGAGCCATGCTTCCAGTCCGAACGCGGCACCGCTTGTGCAGCGATTGACCCGCTTCTCCAAGGAAATGGCTTATGAGCGTTCTGTCAGAAGCCAGGAAGCAACTCCTGACAAAGCGGTTCGATCGGTGTCTACAACCTTTCAGAAAATTGTGGCAATCGGCACCTCAACAGGAGGTCCCAAGGCACTACAAGAGGTATTGAGTCATATTCCCGGTGACTTCCCGGCTCCAATCGTGATCGTTCAGCATATGCCGCCAAAATTCACCCTCTCGCTGGCGCAGCGACTGAACAGCAGTTGTGCGATACAAGTGTATGAAGCGGAGGATCAGACGAAGTTGCTTCCCGGCTGTGCCTATATTGCACCCGGTGGTTATCATATGTCGATACAAAAACGTGGCAAACAAGATTATCGAACGGTGATCACTCGTGAGGAGCCGCGTATGGGTCATCGACCTTCCGTCGATATCCTGTTCGAATCACTGCGACCGTTGACTGAACTGGAACAATACGTGGTCCTGATGACGGGGATGGGGAGTGATGGAGCAAAAGGGATGAAGACCTTAAAAGAACATGGCGCCAAGGCCACGCTCGCTGAATCAGAAGAAACTTGTATTGTTTACGGGATGCCCCGCTCAGCAGTTGAACTGAACGGAGTGGATCATTTGCTTCCCTTATACGCAATCGCTCCAAAACTGGTTGAACTCGTAGGCTCTACTTAATGCTTCTTGCATGCCATACATTCGTATGCACCCAAAACTCAAGGAGGTGTGTGGATAAATGGAAATGAACCAATATTTATCCATGTTTATCGACGAATCTAGAGATCATCTGCAGGCGATGAATGACAACCTGCTGAACCTGGAAAATGCACCTGAAGATATTTCAATTGTACAAGCTATCTTTCGATCTGCGCATACTTTGAAAGGGATGTCCGCGACAATGGGGTTCGAAGATCTGGCCTCATTGACTCATGAGATGGAAAATGTACTGGATTTGGTCCGCAACGATAAGCTTCACATGTCCGCCCCGATTTTTGACGCCTTGTTCCAGAGTCTCGATCATTTGGAATCCATGGTCACCGACATCATTAACGGGGGAACGGGTAAAGCCGATGTGGCCGATACCGTGAAATCCTTGCAGGCGATTGTTTCCGGGGACGTGGGGACGAAGGAAGCATCTGCCTCTGCAGAAGAGGCGTCAGCCATTGATCTGGATGAGTTTCAGTTCAACATTCTCAAGCAGTCCATGGAGTCAGACCACCATGTCTATTATATTCATGTCCTTGTAAATGAAAATTGTATGTTGAAAGCTGCCAGGGCGTATATGGTATTCGACGCGCTGGAGAACAACGGAGAGATCGTCAAATCCACTCCTTCTGTGCAGGATATTGAACAGGAGCAGTTTGATCGCCAGTTTTCCGTTTATTACATAACCCATCTTGAAGCTGATGCTCTGAAAAAGCTGATCGAGAATGTATCTGAAATTGAAAAAGCGGAAGTAACCGGCCTGACCGAGGAAACGTTGGATGAGATGTTCAAGGCTAAAAATGAAGCCGCTGCCGCAGTAGCACAAGCACCTAAAAAAGAAGCAGCTCCCACTGCAACGGATAGCAATGGCGCTCCGGCCAAACCGGCTGCACCGAAAACAGGTGCCCAGGTAAACCGTACAATCCGTGTCGATATTGAGCGGCTGGATCAGTTGATGAACCTGTTCAGTGAAATGCTGATAGACCGGGTTCGGCTTGAATCACTCTCTTCCGAAATTCAGCGTACCGATCTGACTGAAACGGTTGAGCACATGGCTCGGATCAGCTCTGAGCTGCAAAACCTTGTACTTAAACTTCGGATGGTGCCGATCGAGACGGTCTTTAACCGATTCCCTAGAATGATCCGGGATATTGCCAAATCCCTGGAGAAAAAGGTGGATCTGGTGGTGACGGGCGCAGATACCGAACTGGATCGCACGGTCGTGGATGAGATTGGAGATCCTTTGGTGCATTTGCTTCGTAACGCGGTAGACCACGGTATTGAGACGCCGGGTGAGCGCAGTGGAGCCGGAAAGCCGGAAATGGGGACCATTCATTTGCGGGCTTACCATGGCGGCAATAATGTCTTTATCGAAATTGAAGAAGACGGCAAAGGAATCAACCGTGACCGAGTGCTGAAGACAGCTATCAAGAACGGGGTCGTCACCCAAGAAGCAGGCGAATCTATGAGCGACAATGAAGTCTACCAGCTTCTATTTGCAGCAGGATTCAGTACCGCTGACAAAATCACAGACATTTCTGGCCGGGGTGTTGGACTGGATGTCGTCAAATCCAAAATTAATTCCTTGGGCGGACAGGTGCATGTGGAGTCCAAACTGCATCAAGGAACCAAATTCACCATTCAACTGCCTTTAACGCTCTCTATTATTACCGCCATGCTGATCCGACTTGGGGATGAGAAATATGCGATTCCACTTTCGGCGATCGTGGAGACCATGCTAGCAGAAAAAACGCAGCTCAAGCATGTACATGGCAATACGATGATTGAATACCGGGAAGGCATGATTCCGGTCATTTCCCTGAAAAAGGTGCTGGAATGTCCGACGGCGGATGAAGAGGCCCAGGAATACCACCTCGTTATCGTGAAAAAGGGAGAAAAGCATGCAGCGCTGATGGTCGATGAATTTATCGGACAGCAGGAAATCGTGCTGAAGACGCTTGGACAGTATCTCAAAAATATCTTCGCGGTTTCAGGCGCCACGATCCTGGGTGACGGTCAGGTTGCCCTCATTATTGATCCTTCTGTATTGATTAAATAATTATCCATTAACGTTACGCTCAATTATAAGGAGGTCATTCACATGGCAGAAGAATTGAAAGTGATTGTGTTTTCACTTGGAGAAGAAGAGTATGGTGTGGAAGTAGACAAGGTGCAAACGATCGAGCGGATGTCTCCGTTGACACGTGTACCGAAAACGCCTGACTTTATTAAAGGGGTCATCAATCTTCGAGGTGTTGTGGTTCCGGTGATAGATTTGAGAGGACGATTCAACTTGCCGGAGACGGATCATACAGAAAGCACGCGCATCATCATCGTCGCAGTGAATGACATTCAGGTCGGGATGATTGTAGACGCAGCCAATGACGTGATCGATGTGGATACCGATCATATCGAAGATCCTCCGGAAGTCGTAGGCGGCATCAAAGCCAAGTACCTGCGAGGCGTTGCAAAAATCGGAGACGGCAGACTGCTGATTATGCTGAACTTGAGCGAAGTGCTCAACAAGCAAGAGATCATTCAATTAGAAAAAATTGAGGAGTAATGCTTGTGTATTTATTCGATCATATGGAAGAATTCCAGTTTGATGTCCTTCGTGAAGTAGGCAATATTGGAGCAGGAAATGCGGCAACCGCTTTATCCAAACTGTTGGAGAAACCAGTCGATATGATGGTTCCACAGGTCAAGCTGATTCCGTTTGAGCAAATACCGGATATTGTAGGCGGGGCGGAAGAAGTGGTCATTGCCGTATTCCTGAGAGTGGTGGGAGATGCTCCGGGCAATTTGTTTTTCCTTATTAGCCGGGAATCTGCCGTTCAGTTGCTGTCCAAGGTTGTGGGGTCCCAGGAGCTGATGAAAGCGCTGGAAAACGACAGTTTGGACCTGACTGAGCTTCAGGTTTCGGCTTTGCAGGAAATGGGCAATATTTTGGCGGGTTCCTACTTGTCTTCTCTGGCTGATTTTACGCAACTGTCCATGTCGCCAACCGTACCTTCCCTGGCGATTGATATGGCGGGAGCGATTCTGAGTTACGGATTGATTCAATTTGGAGAAATGGGGGAGCATGCGGTACTGATTGATACCACTTTTCATGATGGAGAAGACCAGGTTGAAGGTCATTTCTTTCTCATTCCTGACCCTGAATCATTCGGGAAAATATTTGCCGCGTTGGGAGTGCCGCTTGAATGACAGAAGAGAATCTGGTCAAAGTAGGTATGGCAGACCTGAAAATCCTTGTGGCTACCGGTTCCTTGCGTACAACAGGACTAGGCTCTTGTGTAGGGCTTACCTTATATGATCCTGTGACGAAAATTGCCGGTATGGCTCATGTGATGCTGCCATCTGCTTCGATTGCGAAAGAAGGGAATTTAAACAAGGCGAAGTATGCGGATACGGCGATACCCGAGCTGATCGAGCAAATGGTACAGGCCGGAGCAGTGCAGAAGCGCTTTGAAGCGAAAATGGCAGGAGGTGCGCAGATGTTTGCATTTAGCGGGAACAGCGATATGATGCGAATTGGCCCCCGAAATGTGGAAATGTGTACCGAACTGCTGGAAAAACTTCGGATCCCGATCAAATCCGAGGATACAGGCGGAAATTATGGTAGAACCATTGAATTGAGCAGCGATTCCGGCATGCTGAGCATCCGGAGTGTAAATAAAGGAACAAAGGAAATATAGAAGATGAAACAAAGACTGCAGATTAGCTACTTAATTTCTGTCATTGGCATGTGTGTGACGTTCTTTTTTTCCATGTTGAAAAATCCGATCATGACGTCATTGATTCGAGCGATTGTCTGCTTTGGACTCTTTTTCGTCGTATCGTTCGTCTTTATTAAATTGATGTCCCTTGTGTTTCAGCCGCTTAAATCCATGCAGCCTCAGGATGCGGAGCATCTGGGCCAACGCGTGGACCTGTCGACACCGGATGATGTAACCTTGCCGGACCAAAACTCAGCTGAACCAAGAAGAGATCAAGGCGGCAGCCAGGACAAGCAACCAGAAGAGGGATTTGCTCCTCTGAATCTTCCTCACTTGAAACGCAATGAACAAACGGCAAACCCTGAGGAAATGGCAAAGGCGCTTCGTCATCTCTCCGATTCCGATGAATAAGGGTGGTGATTACCATGAATTCAGGTGCAGAGAAACAGACACCATTATCCGAGCAGGAGCTGTGGCTCGCTTGGAAAGAACATCAGGACCTGAATGCCAAGCGTTCGCTAATTGAAAAGCATCTGCCTCTGGTCGATTACGTGGTGCATCGCCTGGCTATAGGCATGCCGGGCAATGTATCGAGGGATGATTTGAGCAGTCATGGTGTGATGGGATTGATTGATGCCGTAGACAAATTTGATCTGTCTCGTGGATTGATGTTCGAAACGTATGCCACCTGGCGAATCAGGGGGGCCATCATCGATGGGCTTCGCCAGGGAGACTGGGTTCCGCGGTCTGTGAGAGACAAGGCCAAAAAGCTGGAAGAGGCCTACCAGGTACTGGAACAACACCATTTGAGAACCGCTTCCGATCAAGAGGTCAGTGAGCATCTGGGTATTGAACTGCATGAATACCATCAGATGCTTCAGGAGGTGGCAGTCACAACCCTTACGTCGCTGGAAGAACCGCTTCGAGAAGAGGAATCAGAGACTCGCCTGTCCATGCTGACTGATGATAACGTGAAACGTCCTGATTCTACCGTACACGATGTTTATCTGAAGCAATGTCTTGCAGAAGGAATAGAGCGATTGACCGAAAAGGAACGCACCGTCATTACCCTCATGTATTTTGAGGATTTGACCTTGACCGAGATTTCCGAAGTGCTGTCTTTGACCCCTTCGCGAATTTCTCAGTTGCATTCCAAGGCTATTCTGAGATTGCGTGGCGCCCTGCAGAGGATGAAAGAACAACTGCTTAATGAAGTGTAGAAATGAGCGTGCAGAGCTTCATGTTAGGAGAGTGGAATAGACATGAATAGACAGTTGGAGCGATGGATTCAAGTCGATGTCAGCTCCGATCGCCTGGAGGCTGATTTGGCTTTCAAACCTGCCGATGACGACGAGATGGTGTTGACCGTTGGGGAAGTCGAGCAATTTTTGAATGCGAAGGGCATCAAGCATGGCATCCTGTCCGATGTGCTTGCGCAAATATGTGCCGATCCTTCGTCTTACTACCTCACCAAATCCACCATAGCGCTTGGACAGGCTCCAGTGGATGGCAAGGACGGCATCATTGATTTGATTTATCCGACTGAGAACGAAGAACTGGCTCCGAGGAAAACGGGTGATGGAGCGGTGGATCTCAAGGAAGTGCGTCGTCTGAACAATGTAAGCAAGGGACAGCCCATCGCCAAAAAGATTCCCCCTGAGGAAGGAACACCTGGTATTTCGGTATCTGGAGATGCGATTCCATGCAAAAATGGCAAAGAAGCCCGGTTCAAAATCGGGAAAAATGTAGTCTGCGACCCGGATGGTAGTACCCTGTATGCCGCTATTGACGGCTTGTTCACCTTTACGGATGATGGAAAAATGAACGTATTTCCAGTCTATGAGGTGAATGGAGATGTGGATTACAGTGTCGGCAACATCGATTTTATCGGCAATGTCGTCATCAGAGGAAACGTGCTGGATGGATTTAAAATCAATGCGGCAGGGGACATCCGTGTCATAGGCGGCGTAGAAGGCGCCGTTTTGGAAGCAGGAGGCTCCATCGATATTACAGCGGGCATTCTCGGGCATAACAAAGGGCACGTCCGTGCGGCCGTCAATATTAAGAGCGCATTTATCCAGGATGCTCATGTGGAGGCAGGCGAGGAAGTCATCGTTTCTCAGAGTATCATGCATTCTCATATTCGGGCTGGCAAATCGGTTGTCTGCTCCGGCAGCAAGGGGCTGATCGTGGGCGGCGTCATCCAGGCGGGTGAACATGTCACGGCTCGATCCATCGGAAACTCCATGTCTACGGCGACGACGATAGAGGTGGGCGTACTGCCTGAACTGCGGAATGAGTTAACCGAATTGCGCAAAAAAATCACGGAGTTCAAAAGCAACATGGACAAAACAGAAAAAGCGCTGAAGATTCTCGATCAACTGGCTTCGACCGGTCAGATAGACAAGGACAAGCTGGCGATGCGGATCAAGCTGAACAATACGAAAAAACAGCTGGAAGAAGATACAGCAGAAGCCAAAGAACGCATGCTGATGATCGAAAAGGCGTTGGAGGAATCAGTCGATGCCTATATTGACGTTCAACATACGATCTATGGTGGAGCCAAGATTGTCATCGGACGCCAGGTGAAGTTTATCAAGGATGAGATGAAGTATATTCATTTCCATCTGCATGAAGGGGAAATTGCTTCGACCGGCAAGTCGTGATGCCTGATGGAATCCAGTCTATTCAATGGAAAGGAGGGCAATCGGGATGAACCTTAAACCGATTGAACTGCAAATCGCGCTCCCTCGAACCTCAGAAGCTGGTGCACAGCAAAAACAGCAAATGGATCGTCCGACCATAGAGCAGCAAATGCTGGCCGCATCTACCGTGAAGCAGAATGACCGCAGAAAGAAAGCGACGGAGGAATTGGAGCATACAGACGGGGCTATCATTCGTGATGACGAGTCCGCCTCCCGTCATGGTCAGGAAGGCAGCTCATCCAACAAGAAATCACCTTCCAAAAAGGGAGATGATCAGAAGAGCCAGGACAAGTGGGTGCATCCTCACAAGGGAAAGCATATTGATCTGTCCCTGTAGATGCATAGTCGCACGTTTATATCCCGGCGGTTGAGCCATTCAGACGAAGCAAAATGAATGCGGATAAAGGAGTACCCATATGGAAGAATCATGGCAGCTAATTGCATTGCTCGGAGCTGTTATTGTCGTGTTTTCTGCAATACAAAGCAAGAAACAGCATAACCAGGCACCTTCGGATCTCATTCGAGAGATGGAGGATGCCTTTACGCAATTTTCGTCGGATATTTCGGAAGACAATGAACGAGTGGTTCAGCATGTTGATCAGACCAAATCCAGACTGGAAGATGAATTGCATGCATTGAAGGAGCAGATGCATGACCTTGTGAAGGAGAATGAGCGTCTGTCAACGGAATTGAGTGAGCTTAAGCATGCGCACGCCATCACCGCAGAGCGTATAGAGCAAAGGCCGGTGAATCAGGCAGATACAGCCCTTTCTGCTGAACCTTCCGTCCAGTTGGACAGTCAGCCCGATCCGGACTCGATCGCCGTGCGTTACGAAACCCTGCTTGATATGCATCGTCAGGGAAAATCGATTGAGCATATTGCCAAAAGCCAGGGGATAAACAAGGGCGAAGTTCAGCTAATTATTACTCTAGCCGCACAGGAGGAACAGGAACGTGCTCAAAAATAGCTTGTTTTTGCGTGGACTGGGCATCGGCATGTTTTTGGCTGCAATTCTAATCTTTCTGATGAATGCAGGCAGCAGCAAACTGGATTCATTCAAAGACAACGAGCTGGCTCATGATCCAGGCAACCTGAGCCTGGAACAGCTGGAAGAGGCAGCAGACAGGCTAGGCTATGAAGTGAAGCCGGCTGGACAAGCAGACGACGCTGCCGGGGAAGCCGGGTATACCCGAGATGAGGTGGAGGCGGAGATTGCAAAAGCGAAATCCGAATGGGAAAAAGGCAGGTCATCAGATGATCCGACAGGTAAATACGTACGCTCCTTTTATATTTCTCCTTCGATGACGTCCAATGAAGTGGCTAACGTGCTGCTTGATCTTGATCTGATCACAGACAAGTCTGCCTTTATTTCCATCTTCGATGAGAGACAGCTTCATTCCAAAATTCAACTGGGTGTGTACGTCTTTGAAGATGACCCCGAAATGGAAGACATTATTGCCCGAATTACGAGGTCCTGAGCGGTGTCTGGATGGACAGACACCGCTCAGGATCTTTTTGTTAGGTGAATGAAAAAACGGAGTTGCAACCCCTATTCAGATATGGTATATTATTTGACGGTGTTAATACACACGCTGTCCAATTTTGACAAGGGTGCTTCGATATTGGAAGTCTTGTCGAAAGATGAAGATAGCGGAGGAAAACAAAAACCATTCATAGAGGAGGTGCGTGAGGATGGCAGTAATCTCCATGAAACAGCTTTTGGAAGCTGGGGTACACTTCGGTCATCAGACTCGTCGTTGGAATCCGAAAATGGATCGATACATCTTCACCGAAAGAAACGGCATTTACATTATTGACCTGCAAAAGACGGTCAAGAAAGTAGAAGAGGCTTACAACTTTGTTAAGTCCATTGCAGAAGACAATGGAACGATCATGTTTGTAGGTACAAAAAAACAGGCTCAGGACTCCGTTAAGGACGAAGCAGAGCGTTGTGGCATGTACTACATCAACCAAAGATGGTTGGGTGGTACTTTGACAAACTTCGAAACGATCCAGAAGCGTACGAATCGTCTTCATGAACTGGACCGTATGGAAGAAGACGGAACGTTTGAAGTTCTGCCTAAAAAAGAAGTCATCCTGCTTAGAAAAGAAAAAGCTCGTCTGGAGAAATTCCTCGGCGGCATTAAGCATATGAAGAAGCTTCCAGATGCATTGTTTATCATCGATCCTCGCAAAGAGCGCATTGCAGTAGCAGAAGCGCGCAAATTGGGCATCCCAATCGTAGGCATCGTGGATACAAACTGTGATCCGGATGAAATCGACTATGTGATCCCGGGTAATGATGATGCGATTCGTGCCGTGAAATTGCTGACAGGCAAAATGGCGGATGCAGTCATCGAATCCCAGCAAGGTGAGCAAACTACAGCGTAAGCATGGCATGTAAAGGGGTGGTTGGAAGGTTATTACAAACCTATCACCACCCTTTTTTTGAAAAAAGGTACGTACACACAAACATATCGGGTTGAATATAAAGGAGGAACCATCATGGCAGTTAATGCAAGCGCAGTAAAGGAACTGAGAGAAAAAACAGGTGCAGGCATGCTGGATTGCAAGAAAGCACTGGAAGAAGCAGAAGGAAATATCGACAAAGCGATTGAAGTGCTTCGTGAGAAAGGTCTATCTGCTGCAGCGAACAAAGCAGGCAGAGCAGCAACAGAAGGAGCGGTTGCATCGTACATACATGCAGGCGGTCGTATCGGCGTTCTGGTTGAAATCAACTGTGAAACAGACTTTGTTGCGAAAAACGAAGGTTTCCAGGAATTCGTTAGAGATATCGCGATGCATATTGCAGCTTCCAATCCTAAATTTGTGCGTCGTGAAGAAGTGCCACAAGCTGAGCTGGACAAAGAGCGTGAAATTCTGCGTACCCAAGCTCTGAATGAAGGCAAGCCGGAAAAAATCGTGGACAAAATGGTCGATGGCCGCATGAACAAATATTACGAGGAATACTGTCTCCTTGAGCAATCTTTCGTCAAAGATCCGGACAAAACCGTGGCAGAACTTGTCAATGAAAAAATCTCTACCATTGGTGAGAATATCTCTATTCGCCGCTTCGTTCGCTATGAGCTTGGAGAAGGCTTGGAGAAAAAAGAAGACAACTTCGTTGATGAAGTCATGGCGCAAGTAAAAGGCCAATAATTCCATATCGCATGGTGCAAGAAGATGGAACACCCGTGTGTTCCTTCTTTTTTACCATCTTCGTGAATGGAAAGACGAGACAGCAGGAGGATCTGCTTGTTGACGCATGGACAGGATAGCAGCCTGATTATATTGGAAGTGGAATGGATTGGAGGATTGGTTCTTTGGAACAACCTAAATATAAACGAGTCGTGTTGAAGCTAAGCGGTGAAGCGATGGCAGGCAACCAGGGCTTTGGAATTGAAGCGAATACGATTCATTCTATCGCTACACAAGTGAAAGAACTAATTGAACTGAATGTGGAAGTGGCAGTCGTCGTGGGTGGCGGCAACATTTGGCGCGGCATTTCAGGCAGTTCGCAGGGAATTGATCGTGCGACAGCGGATTATATGGGCATGCTCGCTACCGTAATGAATTCACTGGCGCTGCAAGATGCGCTGGAGACCATTGAAGTGCCGACCCGTGTTCAGACCTCCATTGAAATGCAGCAAATTGCTGAGCCATACATTCGCCGGAGAGCCATTCGGCACCTGGAAAAAGGAAGAGTGGTCATCTTCGCTTCCGGTACAGGGAATCCGTTCTTCTCCACCGATACGACAGCTGCACTTCGCGCTGCTGAAATTGAGGCGGAAGTGATTCTCATGGCTAAAAACAATGTGGATGGCGTTTATTCTGCAGATCCGAAACTGGACCCAGATGCCCAAAAATACGATCAACTCACTTACATGGAAGTGCTCAACAAGAATCTGGGTGTCATGGATTCGACAGCTTCTTCACTTTGTATGGATAATCATATTCCGTTGCTCGTGTTCTCTATTATGGAGGAAGGCAATATCAAGCGGGCAATATTAGGTGAAAAAATTGGGACGCTTGTAAAAGGGAGTGTATAGATCATGCCGCAAAGCATAAAGAAAAACGGGGAAGAAAGAATGCAAAAGGCGATTCAGTCGCTGAAAAGGGAACTGTCCGCACTACGTGCAGGCAGAGCCAATCCGGCACTGCTTGATCGCATCCAGGTAGACTACTATGGTTCACCAACCCCGTTGAATCAGATGGCCAACATTGCCACACCTGACGCAAGAACGTTGTTGATTCAGCCTTGGGACAAAACGACCGTAGCTGAAATCGAACGCAGCATCCAGAAATCTGATTTGGGTATTACCCCTTCAAATGATGGAACCGTAATTCGCATTGTCATTCCGGCCTTAACTGAGGAAAGACGGGCGGAGCTGGTGAAGCTCACGAAGAAATTCGGCGAGGAAGCCAAGGTGGCCATCCGTAACGTACGTCGTGATGTAAACGATGATATTAAAAAACTCGAAAAATCGGAGATTTCTGAAGATGAATCCCGCCGTCATCAGGAGGATGTTCAGAAATTGACAGACAAGTTTGTTGCGGAAGTAGATCAAGTCCTGGCTGCCAAAGAGAAAGAAATTACAGAGATCTAACCTCATGTGCCCCGCGTAACGTGGGGTTTTGTGTATTGTTGAATCCTTAATGGAGGATTAAAGATGAAACAACTGCTGAGAAGACTAAGGCAAAACAAATTGACGGCAGAGCAAGTGCGACAATCTGGAAAGGTCCCGAGTCACATTGCCATCATCATGGATGGAAATGGCCGATGGGCCAAAAAATATGGTCTGCCCAGAGCAGCAGGACATCATACCGGCATGAAAAATGTTCGTAAAATCGCAGTCGCAGCCAGTGAGATCGGTGTCAAGGTATTGACGCTGTATGCGTTTTCCACCGAAAACTGGAAACGGCCCAAGGAGGAAGTGGAATTTCTGATGAAGCTCCCTCAGGAATTCTTTCCACTCGAGATTCAGGAGCTGCTTGATCACCATATTCAAGTGCGCATGATCGGCAGCAAGGAACGTCTTCCCGCTTACGCGCTTGAGCCGATCGAAGAAGCGATCGAGCGGACGGCTGGCAATCAGGGGTTAATCCTGAATTTTGCGATTAATTATGGCAGTCGAATGGAAATCATGGAAGCGACGAAGCAGATTGCCCGGGATGTCGCGGATAACCGATTGCGTCTGGAGGATATCGACGAATGCACGATGAGCGAGCGAATCCTGACCGCGGATCTGCCAGACCCCGATTTACTAATCCGAACGAGTGGCGAGCTTCGTCTTAGCAATTTTATGCTCTGGCAGCTGGCTTACAGTGAGTTTTGGTTTACACAGGCATTCTGGCCAGATTTCGATGAACAGTTGTTTTTTTCTGCCGTGAGGGAATACCAAAATCGAAAACGCAGATATGGCGGTCTGTAATTCGAACAGGGAGGGATTTGCGAATGAAGCAGCGTGTCATCACGGGAATATTGGCGGCAATCCTTTTTTTAGGCTTACTTACCGTTGGTGGAATCGGGTTTACGCTCCTGATTCTGTTGCTTGCTCTTATCGGATTTTTTGAATTTGTCCGCCTCAATCAAATCGCACCTTTCAGCGCTTCAGCCATTTTCGGGTATATCAGTGTGGCGTACATTGTCATCCCGTGGCAGCTTTATGACTGGAGTCATTTCTCGAATTTTCAGATCGTGTGGATCACCATGTTTATATTTCTAACCATCACGGTAGTCAGTAAAAATCGGGTACATATCGAACACGCAGCCATGTTAACGCTTGGTGTTTTTTATGTAGGCATTGGCTTTCACTATATGCTGTTAACCAGGCTGGCGCCTGAACAATGGGGGGACAGTGGCCTCTACTGGTCCTTGCTCATTTTTGTATGTATTTGGCTCACGGACATCGGAGCCTATTTTTCGGGTATGGCGTTTGGAAAACGGTTGCTGTGGCCTTCTATCAGTCCGAAGAAAACGATCGAAGGCGCGCTTGGTGGGTTGACTCTTTCCATTGCGGCGGCGCTGCTCTTCGCCTGGTATTCACCTGACCGACTTGAGCTGGTAGAAGCACTATGGATTGGACTTGCGGCAGGGGTTGTGGGACAACTCGGAGACTTTATCCAGTCCGCATACAAGCGGGTGCGAGGTGCGAAGGACTCGGGCATATTGCTGCCTGGTCATGGCGGTGTGCTGGATCGTTGTGACAGCTGGATTATCGTGTTTCCATTTGTACACATGGTGCAATTGCTTCCCTTCACCTAGGCACACACGACTTCACATGATACGAAACCCATGAAGGACCTATGAGGAGGAAGTTATGACGAAACGGATTGCGATCCTGGGATCAACGGGATCAGTTGGGACACAAACGCTCGAAGTCGTGGACCAGCATCCCGACCATTTCAAAGTGGAAGTGCTGGCTGCGGGAAGAAATGTGGACCTGCTGGAAAAACAGGTTCGCAAATATCAGCCAAAGCTGGCCGTGGTCGCGGATCAGTCGCTGGCTGATACACTGGCTACGCGACTGGCCGGTGCTCAACTTCCGACCACGATTATGTATGGAGCGGACGGATTGGTACAGGCTGCCGGACATGCAGATAGCGATATGGTGATCACCGGCATTGTAGGCAGTCAGGGATTAAAGCCTACACTCGCCGCGATTGAGGCTGGCAAGACGATCGGTTTAGCCAACAAGGAAACACTCGTGAGTGCGGGTCATCTTGTGATGGAGGCAGCCAGGAATAAAGGTGTAGACATCATCCCCGTGGACAGCGAGCATTCCGCGTTATTCCAGAGTCTGAATGGCGAAAAGCGAAGTGCGATAGATAAATTGATTCTGACTGCATCTGGCGGTTCATTCCGAGATCGAAACAGAGAAGAGCTGCGTAATGTGACCGTGGCGGATGCACTCAAGCATCCGAACTGGTCCATGGGAGCGAAGATTACGATTGATTCAGCGACCATGGCCAATAAGGGGCTGGAAGTGATTGAAGCCAGATGGCTGTTTGACATCCCCTATGAGCAAATTGAGGTAGTCATTCATCCGGAAAGCATCATCCACTCCATGATCCAATATGCGGACAACTCCCTGATTGCTCAAATGGGACTACCCAATATGACCTTGCCGATCCAGTATGCCATGACCTATCCAGAACGGATGCACAGTCCCGCGCCTGCGATGGACTTTTCCAAGTTATGGACCTTGCATTTCAAACCGATGGATCTGGACCGGTTCCCGTGTCTGAGACTGGCCTATGAGAGCGGTCGGGCAGGCGGCACAGCCACGACCGTATTCAACGCTGCAAATGAAGAGGCTGTATCCTTATTCTTAAAGGAACAGATTTCATTTTTGGAGATCGAAACGTTGATTGAGCAGGTTCTGCATATGCATGACACGGTTTCGTCACCGAATCTGGAAGCAATCATGCATGCCGATACATGGGCACGGCAGCAGACGATTGCTCGCGCTGCACGTCTGGGTCAACAATAAGTCGCCGACATAAGCCAGGATAAACTATCAACATGGATAAGCCGGCATATGCACGGACATGTGTGACGCGAGGGTTAGGAGCGAGAACGGTTTCTAGAAAAAGGGTTCTCTTGTGTTTGGTCCGGGAATAATGATAATCTAAGGACATGCGAATCATAGAGGAGGCTTCCGGACCTTGACGATTGAAGGTATTTTGCTAACAATGCTCATGTTTTTCTTTCTCGTTGGTTTTCATGAGTGGGGACATTTCTATTTTGCAAAACGGGCGGGTATTCTAGTTCGGGATTTTGCAATCGGGTTTGGTCCCAAAGTATTTTCCTATAAAAAAGGTGAGACCAGATATACGATCCGGCTGTTTCCTATCGGTGGCTTTGTGCGTATGGCGGGCGAAGATCCCGAGCTTGTGCAAGTCAATGCGGGACAAACCATTGCCATCAAGTTGGAGAACGAATCTGTGCAGCGTATGTATCTCGATCGGCTGGACGAAAGACAGGACTGCATCATCGGGACCGTTGAACAACTGGATATGGAGCATGAACTGAAGATGACGCTGGATGTGGATGGGGAATTGCAAACCTATGACATCCATCCTGCTGCTCATATGGTCACCAGAAATACAGAGACACAAATTGCACCCTGGAATCGTCAGTTTGGCAGCAAATCGGTCGGGAAACGGGCGATGGCCATTTTTGCCGGGCCATTAATGAATTTTGTGCTTGCCTTTTTGCTCTTTTTTGCATTCGTGTATATGACAGGCATTCCGATTAATGATCCTACCCACTTGTCGATCGGGGAAGTGGTGGAGCCATCTGCGGCTGCTGAGGCAGATATTCGTACCGGAGATATTGTAAAAACGGTGAACGGAGAGCAGATCGAAGGAAACTCGGAAAAACTGATCACGATGATCCAGGAATCGCCCAACCAGATGATGGAGTGGGTCGTTATTCGAGACGGAAAGCCAAAGCGTTTGCAAGTGACGCCGAAGGAAGAAGATGGAGTGGGTCGCATTGGCACCGGCATTCGGGCTGAGGGTGTTGAATATCGTTCACCTTCTCTGGGTGAGGCATTCTCTGATACGGCTTCCATGATGAAAAATGCAACCGAGCAGATCCTCATTGCCCTGAAAAAGCTGATTATGCTGGACTTCAAGCTGGACGATCTTGGTGGACCCGTACGAATAACGGAGTTTACGAATGAAGCAGTCAGTTACGGGCTGAACGTATACATTTCATGGGCAGGTATCCTCAGTTTGTACCTGGGTATCTTCAACCTGCTGCCATTTCCTGCGTTGGATGGAAGCAGGCTGCTGTTTATCGGCCTTGAAGGATTACGGGGCAAACCGATCGATCCCAACAAGGAAAGTATGGTTCACTTTATCGGGTTTGCCATGCTGATGCTACTCATGATTGCGGTCACCTATAACGATATATTGCGATTATTTCAAGGCTGAGGCACGATGATATAAATGGAAGTTGATGCAACTTGTCAGGTACAGGAGGTAGCTATGTCGAAGGATAAACAGTTTGTCAAAGAAATTACACCCCAAGCCGAGGATTTTTCTCGCTGGTATATTGATGTGATCAAGAAAGCGGACCTGATGGATTATTCCCCGGTCCGCGGCTGTATTGTTTTCAAACCGGACGGCTATGAGCTATGGGAGCTTTGTCAGCGCGAGCTGGATGCCCGATTCAAGGAAACCGGACATCGCAACGCCTATTTCCCGCTGTTTATTCCAGAGAGCTTTTTCCAGAAGGAGAAGGAGCACGTCGAAGGATTTAATCCAGAACTGCCTTGGGTGACCGAAGCAGCTGGTGAACAGCTGGAGGAAAGACTGGCGATTCGTCCGACTTCAGAAACGATGATTGGTCATATGTACGCCAAATGGATTCAATCGTATCGCGATTTGCCTGTACTAATCAACCAATGGGCGAACGTCGTTCGTTGGGAGAAGCGGACGCTGCCATTCCTGAGAACGAGTGAGTTTCTGTGGCAGGAAGGCCATACGGCCCATGAAACAGAAGAAGAAGCGAGAAAAGAAACCCTGCAAATGCTGGAAATCTATCGGGATTTTGTAGAGAACTTCCTCGCGATTCCGGTCATTGTCGGTCAGAAAACACCATCAGAGAAATTTGCAGGTGCAAAGGATACGTACTCCATTGAAGCGATGATGAAGGATGGACGAGCTGTTCAGGCTGGAACATCTCATTACATGGGCACAAACTTTGCAGAAGCCTTCGATATTAAATACCTGGACCGTGACAATCAGCTCCAGCATGCGTTTACCACTTCGTGGGGAGTCAGTACCCGATTGATCGGCGCCTTAATTATGGTGCACGGGGATGATCGCGGATTGAACCTGCCGCCAAAGGTGGCACCGACACAGGTTGTGATGATTCCGATTGGCCCTGCCAAGACCCGTGACCAAGTGGTGGCACGTACCGATGAATTGTTTGCGGAGCTGAAGCAGGCGGGAATTCGGGTCAAAGTAGACGATCGCAGCGATCAAAGTCCAGGCTGGAAATTCAATGAATATGAAATGCGCGGCGTGCCGGTTCGCTTGGAACTGGGGCCAAGAGATATGGAAAAAGGACAGTGTGTACTCGTCTCTCGCGTAACGGGTGAGAAACGAATGGTTCAGCAGGATCAGCTCGTTGAAGAAGTTCAAAAGCTGCTGGATGAAACCCAGCAAGAGCTGTATGAGCGCGCGAAGCAGTTCATGGCAGATCGATTCCGTTCTGTGGATGAACTGGATGAGCTGAAAGCAGCGATGGAAGAAGAACGAGGATTTTTCTTGGCAGGATGGTGCGGGTCAGCTTCCTGTGAGCATCAGGTGAAGGAAGAGGCTGGCGCAACTAGCCGGAACATTCCGTTCGAAGTGACCGAACATAAGAGTAAATGTCTGGTTTGTGGGGAAAACGCCCAGCATACCGTTGTATTTGCCAAGGCGTATTAATGCAATGATAAACACATTTCATCTCGATCCACACCGCGGAGAAGAAGCGTGGATACCGCTTCACCTCTTGTTCAGGCTGTGGTCGAGAAGGGATGTGACAGAAGACTCCGTGAGGAGTTTTTCTTGTTTTATATCCATTTTATTCATGGGGGAGATGGGATGGTGCGTTCAGAAGATAAACGCAATCGCTTTGAACTGCTCATGGAGCAGGCTTCGATACCACAGGACTGGATCTCGCAATATTTCCAGGATGGGCACATTGAGCGAGTGATCACCAGTCGATCCAATCAGGAATGGATCTTTCATTTGCAGAAGGAACAGCTTGTCCCTGAACAAATCTATCGGTCTTTCAGTAAACGCATCCAGGACCAGTTCGCGCACATTGCCAAAGTCAGTTTCATTATGGAATATGCCGATCAGGTCGCACACCGGGAGCTGGTACAAGAATATTGGCCGTTGTTCTTGGACTGGATTCAGCGTGAAGTGACCGCCATCAATGGATGGATGCTCAAGTCACAGGTTGACGTGCAGGAGGATATCTTGCAAGTCAGCCTGTTGGATCAGACGGGCATTGAGCTGGCCAAGCGCCGTCAGATCGATGAGAAGCTCATCCAGTTTTTTGAGAACTTTTTTTGTCGTACATTTCGGGTCACATTCCGGGTCAGTGAGCAGCGCGAAGAAGAATTTGAGCGCTTCGCCAAGCAAAAGGCTGAGGAAGAGCGCACGGTTACGCAGACGATGATGGAGGCCATTGCCCAGGAAGCTTCAGAAGAGCAGGGGGAAGAGCCATCTGCCCTGCAATTTGGTTATGCCATTCAGGACAAGCCGGTACCGATCCAGCAGATTGTCGATGAAGAAAAAAGGGTGACGGTACAAGGAACGGTGTTTCAGCTGGAAGAAAAAGAACTGCGCAATGGCAGTACATTATTCCAGTTTTACGTGACGGACTTCACGGATTCCTTGCAATGCAAAGTATTCGCGAAGACGAAGGAAGACGTCAAAATTCTGCGGCTGATGAAAAAGGGCTCTTGGATCAAAGCCAGAGGCAAGGTCGAATACGATCGATTCATGCAGGTTCCTGAACTGGTGATGATCCCCAATGATCTTCATGAAGTACCCTCACCACCAGCCCGTAAAGACGAGGCCAAAGAAAAGCGTGTTGAATTCCATCTGCATACGAATATGAGCACAATGGACGGCATGACATCCGTTTCGGATTACATCAAGACGGCTGCCAAATGGGGCCATGAAGCGATTGCCATTACGGACCATGCAGGGGTACAGTCTTTTCCCGAGGCGTATCATGCCCAGGAAAAGAACGATATCAAAGTCATATACGGGGTAGAGGCGAATGTGGTCAATGACTCCGTTCCGATCGTGATAAACCCCATTCCGATGCCGTTAGAGGATGCTGAGTTCGTCGTATTTGATATTGAGACCACCGGTCTATCGGTCATCAATAATAAAATTATCGAGATTGCGGGCGTGAAGATGAAGAACGGTCAGGAGATTGACCGATTCTCGACATTCATTAACCCGCATGAAAAAATTCCGTACCATATTTCACAATTGACCAACATTACCGATGACATGGTTCACGATGCGCCTGAATTGGAGCCGAAGCTGCGCGAATTTGTCGAGTTTGTGGACGATGCTGTGCTTGTGGCACACAATGCCAGATTTGATATGGGCTTCATGCAGGCCAACCTGAGGCAGTTGAAGATGGCGGAGCTTTCCAATCCCGTTCTGGATACGCTGGAACTGGCAAGGTTGCTGTTTCCAACGATGAAAAACCATCGTCTCAATACGCTGTCTGATAAATTCAAAGTCAGTCTCGACAATCACCACCGGGCGATTGATGATTCCATTGCACTCGGTCATGTACTGTATCATTTGATCAAGGAAGCGTCCGAGCAGCACATATATGATTTAAATCGATTGAACGATTTTGTCGGAAAAGATCTTCGCAACACGCGTCCGTTTCATTGCAACATCTATGCCAAAAACATGACGGGCAAAAAAAATCTGTTCAAGCTGGTCTCCCTTTCCCATACCGAATATTTTCATCGTGTCGCTTGCATCCCGAAGAGCAAGCTGACGGAACTGAGAGAAGGACTACTGATCGTATCGGGCTGCGAGAAAGGCGAATTTTTCGAAGCCGTGTTGAACAAGTCGGTGGAAGAAGCGGAAGAGATCGCCCAGTATTACGATGTGCTAGAGATTCAACCGATTGGCAATAACATGCATTTGGTGGACAAAGGTTTGGTTGGCAGTGCCGCTGAACTGCAGGATGCCAATCGCAGAGTGATTGAAATAGCCAGGAAACAGAACAAGCCCGTCATTGCCACTGGGAATGTGCATTACTTGCATCCGATCGACAAGATGTCCCGAGACATTACCATTCATGGCATAACCGGCTTCAGCCCGCTCAAAAATCAGCAGAAGCCGGACGTCCACTTCCGGACTACCACTGAAATGCTCGAAGAATTTGCTTATCTGGGGGAAGAACTGGCGTACGAAGTAGTGGTGAATAACACCCGAAACCTGGCAGAACAGTTCGAAACGATTGAAATGTTCCCGAAAAAGCCGTTTTTCCCTGTGATTGAAGGTGCAGACCAGGAGATCCGTGACACTTGTTACCGAACCGCGGAGAGCATCTATGGGCAGCCTTTGCCGGAAGTGGTGGTGGAGCGGTTGGAGAAAGAGTTGGAGCCGATTATCAAATTCGGCTTTGCTGCTCTTTATCTGATTTCCGAGCGACTGGTGAAGAAATCGAATGAGGACGGCTATCTCGTCGGCTCCAGGGGTTCCGTCGGCTCTTCTGTGGTCGCGATGATGCTGGGTATTTCCGAGGTTAATCCGCTGCCGCCGCATTATGTTTGCAGCACGTGCAAACAGAGCAAATGGTTTACAGACGGCAGTGTGCCCAGCGGCTTTGACCTGCCGAATGAGGCATGTGAAGGCTGTGGCACGATGATGAAAGGGGACGGACAAGACATTCCGTTCGAGACCTTTCTCGGTTTTAAGGGAGATAAAGTTCCCGATATCGATCTGAACTTCTCAGGCGAATATCAGCCGCATGCGCACAACTATACGAAAGTGCTGTTCGGGGAGAAAAATGTATACAGGGCTGGAACGATCGGCACGGTAGCCGAAAAAACAGCTTTTGGCTATGTGAAGAAATATGAGGAAGAGCATGGACATAAATGGCGAACGGCTGAGGTACTCAGACTGAGCGGCGGATGTACAGGTGTGAAACGGAGCACAGGTCAGCATCCTGGCGGAATCGTTGTTGTCCCGGATTATATAGAGGTGGAGGACATTACCCCGGTTCAGTTCCCGGCCGATGATACGAGTGCGGATTGGAAAACCACCCACTTTGATTATCATGCCTTTGACGCCAACCTGCTCAAGCTGGATATTCTCGGACACGATGATCCCACAATGATGAGGATGCTGCAGGATTTAACGGGGGTCGATCCGACGACCATTCCGATGAACGATCCGAAGGTGATGAGTATCTTCCATTCCACGGATGCACTGGGTGTTACCCCTCAGCAGATCCGTACCCCTGTTGCTACGTATGGCGTACCGGAGATGGGGACCAAGTTCGTTCGCCAGATGCTGGATGAGACGAAGCCGTCTACGTTTGCCGATCTATTGCAAATCTCGGGACTGTCTCACGGGTCCGGCGTATGGCTGGGAAATGCACAGGAACTGATCAAGAACGGGACGTGTAACATTAAAACGGTAATCGGTTGTCGGGATGACATCATGCTGTTTCTTATCTATAAAGCCGGACTGGATGCAAGCCTGGCTTTTAAAATTACGGAAAGTGTGCGGAAGGGTAAAGGGCTGTCCGATGAATGGATTCAGATTATGAAGGATCACAAGGTACCAAAATGGTATATTGATTCCTGTCTGAAAATCGAGTACATGTTCCCGAAAGCGCATGCCTCGGCATATGTCATCTCTGCTGTGCGAACCGCATTTTTCAAGGTTTATCACCCGATTGAATACTATGCGACCTATTTTACCGTCCGAGCTGAGGATTTTGATCTCGAGTTGCTATGTGCAGGGTATGACCAGATTATGAAGCGGATCAAGGAAATTGAAGAGAAAGGGTTCCAGGCTGCTCCGAAAGAAAAAGCCAGCCTGCCAGTGCTGGAAATGGCGCTGGAAATGACGGCCAGAGGCTTTTCGTTCAAGCCGATTGACCTGTACCGCTCGGAAGCAGAGCGATTTGTCATTGAAGGGGATGCCCTGATCCCGCCCTTCTCCGCTATCGCCGGAGTGGGCGTGAATGCAGCGAGGAATATCGCCGCTTCCAGAGCAGACGGGGAATTCCTCTCGGTCGAAGACTTCCAGAAACGTTCGAAAGCTTCCAAAACGATCGTGGAGATTCTGGGGTCCTTTGGTTGCTTCCGGGGACTTCCGGAATCCAATCAGCTTTCCTTGTTCTGATCCGGTTAGAAGCCTGTAGCGGGGGCCCCTCCCCTTGTAAGAGATTGTATGCTATGTTATAATCTCAATTAGAACTACATGTGCCTTAGAAGAGAGTGGGGAAACCCACTCTTCTCTTTTGCCGAAAAACAAGGAGTCATTATCCAGATGAAGGGGGCCGACATCCAGTGGGTCAACATTCGATCAAAGAAGTAGTAGAAGCGATGATTCAGCCTTATTTGGACGAGAACGGATTTGAACTGGTTGACATCGAATATGTCAAAGAAGGTGCGAATCGATTCCTTCGAATCTTTGTCGATAAAGAAAACGGGATTGATATTGAGGAATGCGGGCGGATCAGTGAATATATCAGTGCCAAGCTGGATGAGAAAGATCCGATTACTGAAGCCTATTTTTTGGAGGTTTCCTCACCGGGTGCGGAGAGACCGCTGAAAAAGCCGAAAGATTTTGAAAGATCCATCGGAAAATATGTCAACATTACTACGTATGAACCTATAGACGGATCCAAGGAATTTGAAGGTACACTGCTCGCTTATGATGATCAATTCGTAACGGTGGAGATCAAAGTAAAGCAAAAAAAGCAAAAGGTGGAGATTCCGCAAGCCAAAGTGGCAAAAGCCCGACTCGCCATCGAGTTCTAGGTTAAGCGGCAAGCATAGCAAGTAGCAAACAAGGTGTCACATATTGAGAGGAGGACGGTTTTATTTATGAACACAGATTTCATTGAAGCGTTGCATGAGATTGAACGAGATAAAGGGATCAGCAAGGATATCTTGATTGAGGCGATTGAGGCTGCCCTGATTTCTAGCTACAAGCGTAATTTCAATACAGCCGCAAATGTGAGAGTGGATATTAATCGCCAGACTGGCGTGATCAAGGTTTATGCACGCAAGACCGTAGTGGAGGAAGTGCTGGACCCGAGACTGGAGATTTCACTTGAGGCGGCCCATGAGATGAACGGGAACTTCCACCTGGACGATATTGTGGAGATTGAAGTGACGCCGAGAGATTTCGGACGTATTGCTGCCCAGACAGCCAAACAGGTGGTTACGCAGCGGATTCGCGAAGCGGAACGCGGGCTGATCTACAATGCCTATATCGACAAGGAAGAAGATATTATTAACGGGATTGTACAGCGGGTGGACCCGCGCAATTTTTATGTGGATCTCGGCAAAGTGGAAGCACTGCTGCCGATGAACGAAGTCATGCCCAATGACAAGATTGGTCAGAGCGATCGGATTAAAGCCTACATAACGAAGGTGGAGAATACGACGAAAGGACCTCAGATTTTCTTGTCGCGCACACATCCCGGCCTGCTCAAGCGCTTGTTTGAGCTGGAGGTGCCGGAAATTTATGACGGCATCGTTGAAATCCGCTCCGTCGCACGCGAGGCTGGCTATCGTTCTAAAATCGCGGTGTACTCAGAGAATCCGGACGTCGATCCGGTCGGTTCCTGCGTAGGACAGAAAGGCTCTCGTGTTCAGACGATTGTAAATGAGCTCAATGGCGAGAAGATTGATATCGTTCGCTGGTCTGAAGACGTGGAGGAATACGTGGCGAATTCGCTGAGTCCTTCCAAGGTCATGCATGTGGAAGTGAGGGAACAGGAGAAGATGGCACGGGTGATCGTACCCGATCATCAATTGTCCCTGGCGATTGGCATCAAGGGGCAGAACGCCAGACTGGCAGCCAAACTGACAGGATGGAAAATCGATATCAAGAGCGAGAGCCAAGCGGCAGAAGCCTATGGCGATATGGATGAGCCGGAAGAAAATGAGACCGATTTGCTGGAAGAGACAGTGGAAGAATTTGAGAACGAGAACTTGGACAGCGAAGAGTTTGATATAGATCGCAGCTAAATCGGTTCATGTTGTAAGGAGGGGTTCAGAATGAAACAAAAGCGAATTCCTTTGCGTAAATGTGTGGCCTGTCAGGCGATGTTGCCCAAAAAAGAATTGATTCGGATCGTCAAGACGCCGGAATCGGACATTTGCTTGGATTTTACCGGAAAGCAGTCAGGGCGCGGCGCCTATATTTGCGGTTCGGTGGACAGTATCAGACTGGTCCAGAAAAACCGGGGCGTTGAACGGGCACTGGAGGTTTCCATCTCGAACGAGACCTATACGTCGATGGAAGCTGAAATCCGGGAAAGCCGAAGAACGGTTCATTGTGCGAGGGAAGCGGGCGAATCCAATGAAGGATAAATTGCAGTCTCGAATCGGCCTTTGCCAACGCGCAGGCAAGCTGGTGGCAGGCGATGAGGGTGTGCTCAAGGCGGTTCGCAGCCAGGAAGCCAAGCTCGTGATTGTAGCGACGGATGCTTCTGACAATACACGCAAAAAGTATCGCGATAAATGCAACAGCTATGAGGTCCCGCTCATTGAAGTGCTGGATCGCTATACGCTGGGGCATTGTACGGGTAAAGATCTCAGAGTTGTAGTAGCCGTCACAGACGAGGGGTTTGCCCGAATCATTGAGGAGAGTGCGAAACAAAACACGGAGGTGGACGGTATTGAGTAAAAACGAAAAACAAAGGGTTTACGAATATGCAAAATCAATGAATATGAGTAGTAAAGAAATCATTACCATCATGAAACGATTAGAGATTCCTGTGAACAACCATATGAGCGTAATGGAAACGGACGCGATTAATAAAGTCGAGCAGTTTTTCAAGAAACTGAAAAATAATGCTGCGGCAAAGCGGGATGAACAGGCAAAATCTAACGTACAGAAGAGTGAGGCGGTCGCATCCGTGCAAAACAAGAAAGAAACGTCGAATCCATCATCACAGCAAGCTCGTCCACAGAGACAGCAGAATGCGAGAAGTCAAGACACTCGTAACCAGCAGGGAGCATCCCGTTCCCAGCAGAAACCGTCTCCGAGACCTTCTGCCGCTGCAGGTGCTAGCAAGCCGGCCCCGAGAAATCAATCTGGACAGGGCGGACAGACCAATCCGTCTGCTGCTGGCAAGCGCAACGAAACCACAAATGCTGCCGGCAGCCGTACAGAGCATCGCAATCAGGCTGATTTGGACGCGAGTAAAGGGAAAACGACGAAGAAGAACAAAGCAAACAACAAACGTTTTGACGATAACAAAGCCAGCAATTTCCGCACGGGCGGAAATCGAGGTGGCAAAGGCGGCAAAGGAAAAGGTCGCTACCAGAACCGCAACCTGCCGCCAAAAGAGAAAATTGACAACACTCCGAAAAAAGTCATTGTCCGTGGTGAGATGACGGTCGGAGATCTTGCGAAGCTCCTTCACAAGGACGCGTCAGAGATTATCAAGAAACTGATGTTCCTGGGTGTCATGGCGACGATTAACCAGGAAATCGATCTCGATACCATTCAGCTGATTACCCAAGAGTACAACATTGAGATTGAGTTGAAGCTGCCTGTGGAAGAAGATCCGTTCGAAATCGTTGAAAAAGCCGATGAAGCGGATAAAATGCAGGATCGCCCGCCAGTTGTCACCATCATGGGTCACGTTGACCACGGGAAAACAACCTTGCTGGATGCCATTCGCAAATCCAATGTCACCGAAGGAGAAGCAGGCGGTATTACGCAGCATATCGGTGCCTATCAGGTAGAAGTGAACCAGAAAAAAATTACGTTCCTGGATACACCAGGTCATGAAGCGTTCACGACGATGCGTGCACGCGGTTCCAAGGTGACGGATATTACGATTCTGGTCGTCGCTGCGGATGACGGCGTTATGCCCCAAACGATTGAAGCGATCAACCACGCCAAGGCAGCAAATGTGCCGATCATCGTGGCCGTGAATAAAATTGATAAGCCGGACGCGAATCCCGATCGGATCAAGCAGGAACTTACAGAGTATGAGCTTGTCCCGGAAGAGTGGGGCGGAGATACGATCTTTGTGAATATCTCGGCTAAAAACCGGATGAACCTGGAGGAACTGCTGGAGATGATCTTGCTCGTGGCAGAAGTTCAGGAATACAAAGCCAACCCGGACAAGGAAGCACGAGCGACAGTTCTCGAAGCCGAACTGGATAAAGGAAAAGGGCCGGTTGCCCGTATTCTCGTTCAGGAAGGAACCTTGCGTGTTGGAGATCCGTTTGTCGCTGGCGTATGCTTCGGACGTGTTCGGGCTATGGTTAGTGACAAGGGCCGTCGTCTGAAAGATGCGGGGCCATCTACGCCGGTTGAAATTACCGGATTAACGGAAGTGCCACAGGCTGGTGATCGCCTGATTGGATTTGAAGATGAGCGCAAGGCGAGAGAAATCTCTGACAAACGTGCCATCAACTTGAGACAGAGTGAGCTGAACGCAAGTTCTCGTGTCACCCTGGATGATCTCTACAAGCATATCAAAGAAGGCGAAATGAAAGACCTTTACGTCATCATCAAGGCAGACGTGCAGGGCTCGGCTGAAGCATTGAAAGGCTCTCTGGAGAAAATTGATGTGGAAGGCGTTCGCGTTAAAATTATTCATACCGGTGTCGGGGCGATTACGGAATCGGATATCATCTTGGCATCTGCTTCCAACGCCATCATCATCGGCTTCAATGTCAGACCGGAGCCGGCTGCCAAAACGACAGCAGAACAAGAAAAAGTGGATATCCGTCTGCACCGCATCATTTACAACGTCATCGAGGAAATTGAACAGGCGATGAAAGGGATGCTGGATCCGGAATTCAAGGAAGTTGTCACCGGTCAGGCTGAAGTCCGCAATGTGTTCAAGATCAGTCGTGTTGGGACCGTTGCAGGCTGTATGGTCACAAGCGGCAAGATTACCCGTAATGGTCAATTGCGTGTAATCCGTGACGGCATTGTCGTATACGAGGGCGAAATCGATGCCCTGAAACGCTTCAAGGATGATGCCAAGGAAGTGGCACAAGGTTACGAATGCGGAATCTCTGTCAAAAACTTTAATGACCTTAAAGAAGGAGATATCTTCGAAGCATTTGTGATGGAGCAAATAGAGCGATAAGACTATCGGATGTGTCAACAGATAAGAGGTGATGAGAAATGGCCAAAAATCGAGTAGGACGGGTAGGCGAGCAGATCAAGAAAGAACTGAGTATGCTGATCCAGACAGAGCTCAAAGATCCGAGAGTCGGGTTTATTACTGTGACAGGCGTTGAAGTGACGAATGATCTCTCACTGGCACGCGTGTACCTCTCTGTTCTTGGAAAAGATGAGCAGATTGCCGCAACCCTGAAGGCACTGGATCACGCAAAAGGCTTTCTGCGTTCGGAGATTGGCAAACGTGTGCGACTGCGACATACACCGGTAATTGAATTCCGTTTTGACAGCTCGATAGAGTATGGAAGCCGCATCGAGGCGTTGCTGCAGGAAATCAACGAGAAGGACGATCGCCTATGAGCGGTCCTTCTCTTACTTCATCGTACAGTGCGCAATTCAGCGAAGCCGCTCAGTTTATGCAGCAGCATGATTCCTTTCTGGTTGTTTCTCATATCCACCCGGATGGGGATGCAGCCAGTTCGACCTGCGCAGTAGGACTGATGCTGGATCAGCTGGGCAAACGCTACACGCTGTTGAACGACGGAGCGGTGCCTCAGAAATTTGACGAGGTATGCGGTTCGGATCGCATTGTGAACGCTCAACTGCTGTCTGAATTGCCGGCAGCGCAAGCCATTATTGCCGTGGATTGTGCTGATTTTGAGCGAATCGGAGAGGTTGCGGCCAGATTTCCAGCCGGACTTCCGTTGCTCAATATTGACCATCACCCTACGAATGATTTGTACGGGACAGCTAATCTGGTCATCGCAGACGCCTCCGCGACAGCGGAAATTCTGTATGATTTGATTACGTTCATGTCCTTGTCCTGGAACAAGCAACTGGCAGATTGCATTTATACCGGCCTGTTGACAGACACGGGCGGATTCCGTTATGCCAATACTTCTTCTAAAGTGATGAAAATGGCTGCAACGCTGCTGGACTATGGCACGAGCGCCAGTGAGCTGGCTGAGATTCTGCTGGAATCCACCACTTCTGCGCATGTCGAGCTGCTGAAGCGGGCGCTGAACACGCTGACCTTCTCACCGAAGCAAGATATTGCCTGGGTGATCGTCGAGAAGGAAGATATGAGCGAGACAAAGGCCAATCATGAAGACTTGGAGGGCATCGTCAATTATCCACGGAATATTGAAGGGGTACAGGTGGGTATGCTCTTCAAGGAAATGAAGGACGGCACGGTGAAATGCAGCTTCCGTTCAGCTGGCAAAGCCAATGTAGCGGCACTTGCCCAACAATTCGGCGGGGGCGGACATGTACGGGCTGCTGGCGCAACACTGGATGGACCCCTGTCCGAAGCTATTGCATCCGTCGTTCGAGAAGTGGAGAGGGCTTTATATGGTTGAAGGAATTATTCCCATCTACAAGGCAGCCGGGATGACATCTCATGATGTTGTTGCCAGAGCCAGACGCATTTTAGGCACTCGCAGAATCGGGCACACTGGTACACTTGATCCGCAAGTGACCGGGGTGCTTCCTTTGTGTATAGGACGCGCAACCCGAATGGTGGAATATATACAGGAGCTGCCAAAGGAATATGAAGCGGAAATGATATTGGGGTTTGCGACAGATACGGAAGATGTGACGGGTAAAGTGATCGCAAAGTCGGACAAGCCGGTGGTAATTGAAGAAGCTGCCATCTTACGTGCATTGACAGAGATGGAAGGACAGATTGAGCAGACACCACCGATGTATTCCGCTGTCAAAGTAGATGGCAAGCGATTGTATGAACTGGCCCGGGAGGGCAAGACCGTGGAACGCAAGGTGAGGAAAGCGTGGATTTATCAGATTGAGCTGCTTTCTTATGACGCTGCCTGTGCAGAACCGAGATTGAAATTTCGTGTCCGCTGTTCCAAAGGCACCTATATTCGCACCTTGTGCGTGGACATTGGCAAGTCGCTTGGCGTACCGGCTGTGATGAGTGAATTGGTACGTACACGTACCGGTCCGTTCACGACAGCGGACTGTGTCACACTGGAGCAACTGGAGCAGCATGTGCAATCTGACCAACTCGCCTCGTGTCTGCTTCCACCTGATCAGGGAGTCGTGCATTTTCCATCTGCCCATGTGGACCAACAGACGGCAGAGCGATTGTGTGACGGCCTTCGCAAACCGATCACCAATCACGAGGGCTGGCCTGTCGATCAGCTAGTCAGAGTGTATGGTCCTGCCGATACGTTCATCGGAATCTTTCGGCTTGACTCCTCCAGCAGACTATCACCTGTAAAGGTGTTCCGGCATGATGATTGAATGAAGGCAGGTGATGAGAGTATGCGGGTAATCCATCTTACGACACCGGAATCGGTCAAAGCAGCAGCAGCAGACCTCCATCCACATGCGATGGCGATTGGTGATTTTGACGGCGTTCATCTGGGTCATCAGCAAGTGATTCAGACCGCCGTCCAGACCGCCGGGAGATCGGGTCTTCGGTCTTCGGTGATGACCTTTCACCCTCATCCGCGTGAAGTATTGGGAAACAGCGTGTATGCGAAATTTTTGGCCCCTTTTGAAGAGAAGCTGAAGCAATTTGAACGGTTGGAGATCGATCACGTCTTTATCGTGTCGTTCCATGCTGATTTTGCGAAGCTGTCACCGGCACAATTTGTACAGCAATATATCGAAGAGCTGGCTTGCGAGGCTGTTATCGTCGGTTTTGATTTTACGTTCGGCAGCAGAGGGGCCGGGACGGTAGACACGTTGCGAGAGCTGGCAGGCCAGCGGTTGAATGTGCAGGTGGTTCCTCCCTTTCAACTGGATGGACAAAAAGTAAGCAGTACGTATATCCGTGAGCAGCTGCATCTTGGAGAAATCGGGGAAGCCACGCGTTTTCTCGGGAGAAAATATGCCTTGCAAGGCAAGGTCGTACATGGAGACGGCAGAGGCAGCAGCATTGGTTTTCCAACCGCAAATGTGGAACTGGACAGCGCGTTTGTCTTGCCAAAGCGAGGCGTGTATGCGGTACGGGTACACCTTATGGAAACAGGGACGGTTCAAAACGGCGTGATGAACATCGGACGCAGGCCTACCTTTCATGACCATCAGACAGAAGACAGTATCGAGGTTCATCTGTTTGACTATTCCGGAGATCTGTATGGTCAGGGGCTCCGGGTTGAAATCATGGCCTATGTCCGGGATGAGCGCAAGTTTGCATCTGTAGATGAACTGGTCGAGCAGATCCGGATGGATGCTGAACAGGCGAGACAAATGCTTCTGACCGATAGAACCCTTACATGAAAGCGGGAAAGCGCCGTACGTAGGGAAAGAAACGTTTACTTTTACAGCGAAGATGTGGTATACTAATTCTCGTTGTGACAAACATGGAACCGTAGCTCGGTCTACCGTCTCACCGTCGGATTCTGGGCTAGCGGCGATTAAGTATCGAGGAGGTGAACAGGATGGCAATCACACTAGAGCGTAAGCAGCAATTAATCGAAGAGTTCAAGACACATGAATCAGACACAGGATCACCGGAAGTACAAATCGCTATCCTTACTGAGAACATTCAGAACTTGACTGAGCATCTGCGTACCCACAAAAAAGATCATCATTCCCGTCGCGGATTGTTGAAAATGGTTGGTCAGCGCAGAAAGCTTTTGGCTTATCTGAAAAATAAGGACGTCAGTCGTTATAGTTCTCTCATTGAGAGACTTGGATTGCGTCGTTAAGTCTTGATAAAAAAACAACCTCTCCGTTTGGAGGTTGTTTTTTTATACATACCAGCGCGTTGGCAGGGAACCCTGTTGACAGGCGGGCATGGACGGGATTGTAAAGAGTGTGGACGCACAGTAATTTTTCCCATCGGGGAAGGAAATACTGTATACTATGAAGAATAACTATGAAGTTATGCCAACAAGCTGATTGTGGAGTTACAGGAGGGAATGTATGGAACAACGTATTGAGATGGAGCTTGCAGGACGCAAGATGACATTGGAAACTGGCCGCTTTGCCAAACAGGCGAATGCAGCCGTAACGGTTCGCTATGGAGAGACGGTCGTTCTGTGTACAGTGACGGCTTCCAAAGAACCAAAGGATCTTGATTTTTTCCCGTTGACGGTGAATTATGAAGAGCGCCTTTATGCTGTAGGGAAAATTCCAGGTGGATTTATCAAGCGCGAAGGACGTCCGAGTGAAAAAGCCATTCTGGCCGGACGTTTGATTGACCGACCGATTCGTCCTTTATTTCCAGAGGGATTCCGGAATGAGGTTCAGATCATGTCTTTGGTCATGAGTGTGGATCAGGACTGTTCACCCGAAATGGCAGCGATGATCGGTACGTCTGCCGCGCTGTCGATTTCTGATGTGCCTTTCCAGGGACCCATCGGAGGCGTGGCTATTGGCCGTGTGGACGGCAAACTCATTATCAATCCAAACGTGGAACAGGATGAGAAGAGTGACTTCTACATCGTAGTGGCTGGAACGAAGGATGCCATCATGATGGTAGAAGGGGAAGCGGATGAGGTTCCGGAAGAAGAAGTACTGGAAGCGATCATGTTTGGACATGAGGAAATCAAGAAGATTGTAGCCAAGCAAGAGGAAATGGTTGAGAAGTGCGGCAAGCCGAAGATGGAAGTCGTGTTGAAGGAAGTAGCAGCGGATATCAATGGAGACGTTCGCGGCTTTGCCCAGACACGTCTGCAAAAAGCCGTCCAGATTCAGGAAAAGCATGCGAGACAGGATGCCATTGATGAGATTTCCGCTGAAGCGATGGCCCATTTCACTTCGGTATACGAAGAAGATGCGGCTAAGCTGAAGGATGTCAAGGAAGTGCTCAGCACTATCGTGAAGGAAGAGGTTAGACGCCTCATTACGCATGATAAGGTTCGCCCGGATGGACGAGCACTGGATGAGATCAGACCGATTGAGTGCGATACGAAGCTATTGCCGAGAACGCACGGTTCTGGACTATTTACCCGTGGTCAAACACAGGCTCTGAGCATTTGTACATTGGGTGCACTGGGAGATGTCCAGATTCTCGATGGACTGGATTTGGTAGAATCCAAACGTTTCATGCATCATTACAACTTTCCACCGTTCAGTGTCGGCGAAGCCAGACCGCTTCGTGCACCGGGACGCAGAGAAATTGGACATGGGGCTTTGGGAGAAAGGGCACTGGAAAAAGTCATTCCGCCTGAAACCGAGTTTCCTTATACGATTCGTCTCGTTTCAGAAGTGCTCGAGTCCAATGGTTCGTCTTCGCAGGCCAGCATCTGTGCCAGTACGCTGGCGATGATGGACGCAGGGGTACCGATCAAGGCGCCGGTTGCAGGTATTGCAATGGGTCTGATCAAGGATGAGGAGCATGTATCCATCCTGACAGATATCCAGGGCATGGAAGATCATCTCGGAGATATGGACTTTAAAGTAGCAGGTACGGCTGCAGGAGTGACCGCCATTCAGATGGATATTAAAATCGATGGCATCAATCGTTCCATTTTGTCGGAAGCGATGACCCAGGCGAAGCACGGACGTTTGTTCATCCTGGACAAGATGCTTGCCGCAATCCAGCAGCCACGCAAAGAGCTGTCCCCTTATGCGCCGAAAATCATGACCATGAACATTAACCCGGACAAGATCCGTGATGTGATCGGAACAGGCGGCAAGGTGATCAACAAAATTATTGAGGAAACAGGTGTGAAGATCGATATCGAGCAGGATGGTCGCATCTTTATTGCTTCTACGAACCAGGAAATGAATGAAAAGGCCAAAGAAATCATTGAAAACCTGGTGAAAGAAGTTGTCGTTGGCGAGACGTATCTAGGTACAGTCAAGCGCGTCGAGAAGTTCGGCTGCTTTGTAGAAATTTTGCCAGGCAAAGAGGGACTGGTCCATATTTCACAGCTTGCGCATGAACGTGTAGGCAAGGTGGAAGATGTGGTGGCCGTCGGAGACTCCATCACCGTCAAGGTAACGGAAATTGACCAGCAAGGTCGCGTGAACCTATCCCGCAAGGCGACGCTTCCTGCGCCACCAAAAGCTGAGAAGCCGTCCTAAAACCACATCGCACTTTACATCTGAAAAAACCAAGGAAAGAGTCAGACATGCATCTGTCTCTTTTTTTATTCCATATGTTTTCCTTATCTTCATCAACATGATCTTCTTTATCATTTTCTTTATCATCTTCTTCGGCTTGTACTAGCAGGCCGCTCTCCATCATACATATAAGCTAGAAAGCGATCATCGCGGGACAGCGAAATGGAAGCATTTCGAATGAAGGAGTAGGAAGGATGAAACAAAAGAGAACATGGATCATGTTGTGGATCGTGATGAGCACGATCCTGTTGATGAATCAGTTGCCTGACCTGGGAGCGTATGTACAGACGGTAAAAGTGCTGCATGCAAGGGATGCCTTTTCCTATGAGTGGCCCCCTTCGACTGAGACATACAAGGCGATGCCAGTAAGCGATGAAAGGGATGCGTGGATGTCGCGTATCGCAGATGAGGCCGATACGATCAATGAACCCGCTTCGAACGCCCGCATTGATCGGGTCTGGAAGGCGATCCCGCCATACAAAGGCTTAAAGGTCAATCTGGAGCAAACCTATCAGGTCTCGCGCAAAGGAAAGGGCGACATCTACTGGGTATTGGAAGAAGTCGAGCCACAGATTGAACTCTCTGATCTGGGTGCTCAGCCGATCTACAGAGGAAATCCAAGAAAGCCAATGACCGCATTGATGATCAATGTCGCGTGGGGCGAAGAATATTTGCCCGCGATGCTTGAGACCCTCGACCGGGAAAATGTCAGCGCCACCTTTTTTCTGGACGGTTCCTGGCTGTCCAAGCATATGGATACGGCCAGGGAACTACTGCGCGCTGGTCATGAGCTGTCCAATCATGCCTATAGCCATCCGAATATGAGTGAGTTGTCTGCTTACCGGGCAAGGACGGAAATAGAGAAGACAGAGAAGCTGCTGCGGGAACTCGGAGTGGACAATCAGCTGTTTGCACCGCCTTCTGGTGATTTTGATCAAGAGACAGTGAAAATCGCAAAGTCCCTTGGCCTATATACGATTTTATGGACGTTAGATACGGTCGATTGGAGGCATCCGCCACCCGCTCAAATCGTGCAAAAAATTCGTACACAAGTGGAGCCGGGTGCGCTGATCCTGATGCATCCGACCGATTCCTCCAGTGCTGCTTTGCCTGAGATGATCAAGGAAATAAAGAAAAAGGGGCTGCACATCAGTACCGTTTCGGATCTGATTTCTCCGAACCGCGTTGATTCTGTTGAGGTACCCTTGCAATTTTGATAAGATACGAGTGAAGAATGAATGCCACACCCATTCAGAGAATGGTCACTTGTTGTTTAGGAGGATGCTGCATACGTGAATGTATATCGACTTCAAAATGGACTTCGCATCGCCATGGAAACCATCCCGACGTGCAGATCGGTTTCTTTTGGCATTTGGGTGAAAACCGGCTCGCGGAATGAATCCGCAGCTCAAAACGGGATATCCCATTTGATTGAACATATGCTGTTTAAAGGAACGGACCGGTTTACAGCAAAACAGATTGCAGATTATTTCGATGGCATCGGCGGATTCGTCAATGCGTTTACTTCAAAAGAATATACGTGCTATTATGCGAAAGTGCTGGATGAGCATTTGAACGGCACGCTTGATGTGATGTCCAGCATGTTTTTCGACTCGCTGATGGATGAGGAAGAGCTTCGCAAGGAAAAGAACGTTGTCCTGGAAGAGATCGCCATGTACGAGGATACCCCGGATGACCACGTGCACGATTTGATCGCACAAGCTTCTTACGGCGATCATTCCCTCAGCTATCCGATTCTGGGAACCGAGGACAATCTGGCGGCATTTACACCGGCGGATTTGAAACAGTATATGGATGAGCATTACACGGTGGATCAAACGGTCATCAGTCTGGTCGGCAATGTCGATGAATCGGTACTGCCGCTTCTGGAGCAATACTTTTCCCGCATGACTTCCGGTGCAAAGGCTACAGAGCTGACCTTGCCTTCTTTTGCCCCGAATCATGCTTTTCTGGATAAAACAACCGAGCAAAATCATATCTGTCTGGCGTTTCCCGGTCGTTCGATCAAGGATGAAGACTTGTATGCCATGGTACTCCTGAACAATAACATCGGGGGTGGAATGAGCTCCAGACTGTTCCAGGAAATCAGAGAGAAGCGCGGACTGGCCTATTCCGTTTATTCTTATCATTCTGCCCATATGGACAGTGGTTTGTTTACGATTTACCTGGGAACCGTTCCGAAGCAGACCGATGAAGCGCTCAAGGTGACGCGGGAATTGCTGGTCAAGCTAATCGAGGATGGGCTGACAGAAGAGGAACTGCAGCGCGGCAAGGAACAGATGAAGGGCAGTCTGATCCTGAGCCTGGAGAGCAATAGCAGCAGAATGAACCGAATCGGCAAAAATGAATTGCTGTTGCAAAAGCACTACACCCTGGATGAAATGATCGAACGAATCGAGGCCATTGAGATGGAGACGGTCGAGAAGATGATTGGGGAAGTGCTGGCTAAACCATTCGCCTCTGCCATGGTTGGTCACACCGTTGAGGAATTTGATCGGGTAAGGAGAGAATATCATGCAAGCTACGGTACAGATTAAACGATTGGAGGGCGGCGAGAATCTTCCGTTGCCCAAACAAATGTCCGAACTAGCCGCAGGATTTGATCTGTATGCAGCTGTGACGGATACCGTTGAGCTGAAGCCGGGAGAACGGGCGCTCATCCCGACCGGGTTCGCCCTCAGTATGCCAGCTGGGCTGGAAGCGCAGATTCGTCCGCGCAGTGGACTGGCGTACAAGCACGGGATTACCTGTCTGAACAGTCCGGGCACGATCGATGCGGATTATCGGGGTGAAGTGAAAGTGTTGCTCATCAACCACGGACAGGAATCATTCCGGATTGAACGTGGAGAACGCATCGCACAAATGGTGTTTCAGTATGTACCCCGCATTCAACTGGAAACCGTCTTGGAGCTGTCCGAGACCGTGCGCGGCAGCGGCGGATTTGGACATACAGGCCAATAGAGTGATATCAAATCCAACAAATGAAACAGATCAAGATCAGTCAAGAGCACCTGCTGCGAATTCCGCTGCGAGGTGCTTTTTTTCGTTCCGACAGCTATCCATCTACAGCCAACAGGAACGGGTCAGGGGAGCAGGAGATCAGGCACGGATAAATGGGCGCACGCATAGTATGTGATGTGAAGCGTCACAGAAAGGAGTGTGAGCCATGTTAACAGGCATTCAAGCGGTCGTCATTGGTGGAGATGCCAGGCAACTGGAAGTCATTCAGAAGTTCTCTGAAATGGATGCATCCGTTACCCTGATCGGATTTGACAACTTGCAGACACCGTTTCCCGGCGTGCGCACAGCCTCGATGTCAGAAGAGATTTTGTCGGAGGCCGACGTGATTATTCTGCCTGTGGTCGGGACCGATGACCAGGGGAAGATCAATGCGGTGTTTTCTTCGGATGAAATTGTCCTGGAGCAAGGTCATTTCAACGTACTCAAACAGCAATGTGTCGTTTATACGGGGATGGCAAAGCCCTTTCTTCGAAATATATGCACAGAGCATGCGATCAGACTCGTGGAAATACTGGAACGAGATGATGTGGCCATCTATAATTCCATTCCGACGGCGGAAGGCGCGATCTTGCTCGCCATTCAAAACACGGATTTTACGATACATGGATCGACATGCATGGTGCTGGGAATGGGTCGCACCGGGTTTACACTGGCCAGAAGCTTGCAGGGACTGGGTGCACAGGTGCATGTTGGCGTGAGAAGGAAGGAACAATTCGCACGGGCCGAAGAGATGAACTTTCATCCCTTCTATACCCACACGATCACGAAGCATGTCGCACAGGTGGATCTGCTCTTCAATACCATTCCGGACAGGATTGTCACCGCCCAGGTCATTGCGGCCATGCCTCATCGTGCAGTGATCATTGATCTTGCCTCGAAGCCGGGCGGGACTGATTTTCGATTTGCCGAGAGAAGGGGAATCAAGGCGATGCTGGCACCGGGCTTGCCAGGCATTGTCGCCCCGAAAACTGCCGGAAAAATCATTGCGAATTGTGTGACGGATCTCATCCTGGAAGAACAGCGAAAGAAAGGGGCCAGCTCATGAACTGGAACGGAATCAATGTTGGTTACGCCTTGTCTGGATCTCACTGCACCTTTGAGGAAGTGATGCCTCAGATCAAGCGATTTGTAGATGCAGGAGCCAATGTGTACCCTATTGCCTCGTATTCTCTCATTCAAACAGACACCCGGTTTGGAAAAGCAGAAGATTGGCAAAAACAGTTGAAAGATATAACCGGTAATGATATTATTGCTACAATCGTGGATGCAGAACCGCTGGGACCATCCAAACTGCTCGATGTATTGACCATTTCTCCTTGTACAGGTAACACGACAAGCAAGCTGGCGAACGCCATGACAGACAGTCCGGTGCTAATGGCCGCGAAGGCACAGATGCGAAATCAGCGTCCGGTTGTACTTGGCATTTCTACCAACGATGGACTTGGATTTAATCTCGCTAATATCGCCAAGCTGATTACCGCCAAACACATTTATTTTGTACCGTTTGGGCAGGACTCGCCAGAAGGCAAGCCGAATTCGCTGGTTGCCCGCATGGAGCTGATCATGGAGGCCTGTGAGGCCGCCTTGCAAGGAAAGCAACTGCAACCAATGGTTGTAGAAAAGTTCAATTATATGCAGTGAAGCATATACAGCAGAGCAATGCTTGTAGATAGGTAAAGCCTGCGCAGGTGGGCACACGTACACGATCGGTAGACACATATTCTTGAAAAGGGGAGCAGAAAAATATGTCGAATCAGAAATTGTTTCATCTTGCAGTAGTAGGAGCAACAGGTGCAGTAGGTCAACAAATTTTAAGATTGCTAGAGGAAAGAGACTTCCCGATTCAATCCCTGAAGCTTTTGTCTTCAGCACGTTCTGCAGGCAAGAAGGTCGCTTTCAAGGGTGAAGAGATTGTGGTAGAGGAAGCCAAGCCGGAGAGCTTTGATGGAGTGGACATTGCATTATTCAGCGCGGGAGGATCGGTCAGCAAGGCACTGGCTCCACATGCGGTGGAGCGAGGCGTCATCTGTATCGACAACACCAATGCCTACCGGATGGACCCCGACACGCCGCTGGTGGTGCCGGAAGTCAATGTCGAGAAAATCAATGAACACAAAGGCATCATTGCCAACCCGAACTGTTCCACCATTCAAATGGTGGCAGCTTTGAAGCCGCTTCATGATCGTTATGGCATCAAGCAAATTATCGTTTCTACCTATCAAGCAGTCTCAGGTGCCGGACAAAGCGCGATTGACGAAACGCTTCGTCAAAGCAAGGCGGTTCTTGACGAGCAAGACGTTAATCCGGATATGCTGCCAGTCGGAAGCTTGCCTAAAAAGCATCAGATTGCTTTCAATGCGATTCCGCAAATTGATGTCTTCCAGGAAAATGGATTCACCATGGAAGAGATGAAGATGATCCGTGAAACGAAGAAAATCATGGGAGATGACTCGATTGGCGTTACCGCTACTTGCGTACGGATCCCGGTTGTTTATGGACATTCGGAGTCGCTGTATGTGGAATTCAAGGAAGATTTCGATCTGGCAGAAGTGCGCTCGATTCTGGAGAATGCACCAGGCGTTGTCTTACAGGACAATATGGATGAACAGCATTATCCGCTGGCCACTGAAGCAGCAGGCAAACTGGATGTGTTCGTGGGAAGACTGCGCAAGGATTTAACCAATGAAAAGGCATTGAATATGTGGGTTGTCTCTGATAATCTGTTAAAGGGCGCAGCATGGAATGCGGTGCAAATTGCCGAATACATTGCAAAAAAATCATAGACTGATCTGGTTTGCAGATATTTTTATATAGGGCGATGACTTTTGAATCACGATCATTGAACTTGTACCCGCACAGTCATGACCCGATACTACCAGGAATGACAGCAACAGGAGGGAGACCAAGTGCGTATATTGGTGCAAAAATATGGCGGGACTTCGCTCGGAACAGCTGAAGCCCGTCAACATGCCCTTGGACATATGAAGAAAGCACTCGAGTCCAATTACCAGCTCGTCGTGGTGGTTTCCGCAATGGGGCGAAAAGGCCAGCCCTATGCAACGGATACATTGCTGGAAATGGTTCAGGCCGATGGAAACCACTTGCCGGAGCGGGAGAAGGATCTGCTGCTTGCATGCGGGGAAACCATTTCCGCTACCATGATGTGCAATCTTCTGCTCAGTCAGGGCATTGAGGCAACGGTTCTTACCGGTGCTCAGGCAGGTGTTATCACCAATGGGTGTTACGGAAATGCCCAGATCGTTTCGATTCAGACCCATCGTATCCGGCATTTGCTGTCCGAAGGCAAGGTCGTGATCATCACGGGATTTCAGGGAAAAGTAGACTCCGATGACATTGCCACGCTCGGAAGAGGGGGCAGCGATACTTCTGCCACGGCGATCGGAGCAGCGCTTCAGGCGGATTGTGTCGATATCTTTACGGATGTGAACGGCATTCTGACTGCTGATCCCAAAGTGGTGAAAGAAGCGCGACGGCTGAACATGGTTAGCTACGCGGAAATATGCAATATGGCCCAGCAAGGGGCAAAGGTCATCCATCCAAGAGCCGTGGAAGTGGCGATGCAAGCCCACATTCCCATTCGGGTGCGATCGACCTTTTCTGATGATGAAGGGACACTTGTCACGTCTGAGGAACATTTGTCCAGAATGAATCGCATGGTCAAAGACCGATATGTAACGGGCATTGCAAGTGTGTCTGGTGTCACACAAATTCAAATTATGGCGGCTGAAGGGCAATATGACCTTCAGTTAAAAGTGTTTAAAGCGATGGCGAACCATCAGATTAGCGTGGACTTTATTAACGTCAACCCTTCCGGGGTAGTGTATACGGTATTCGATCATCAACGTGAAAAGGCCATGTCGGTACTTCAAAGTTTGGGATACGAAGCCATCAATTATCCAAACAGTGCAAAGATATCCGTCATTGGCGGAGGGATGAATGGTGTTCCTGGCATCATGGCCTCCATCGTAGAAGCTCTCACCGAAGCGGATGTTCAAATACTACAATCAGCTGATTCGAATACGACCATTTGGGTTTTGGTCAGCGGCGATCAGATGGAAACCGCTGTGCAGGCCTTGCACGCCAAGTTCCATCTTCATATTATGGACGAAACGGCTGCGGGCCGACTTGGATGAGGGGGAAGGTAATGTGGATTTTGGGAGATTGATTACGGCGATGGTGACGCCGTTTGATGCGGACTTGCAGGTCGATGAAGCACAAGTGGAAAAGCTTGTGAATTATTTAATCGAAGAACAGCAATCCGATAGTATCGTGGTGTGCGGCACAACTGGGGAATCCCCGACCTTGACAGATGAAGAAAAGATCAGGTTGTTCCAGCTCGTCGTCAAAGCGGCCTATGGGCGCTGTAAAGTCATTGCGGGCACGGGCTCCAACAATACCGCACACTCCATTCATTTGACCGAGGAAGCAGAAAAATGCGGTGTGGACGGAATATTGCTGGTTGCACCTTATTACAACAGACCGACGCAGGAAGGAATGTATCAGCATTTCAAAGCGATTGCAGATTCCACCAGCCTGCCGATTATGCTGTACAATATTCCGAAGCGTACTGGTGTACATTTGACGGTCGAAACGACGGTCCGGTTAGCGCAGATTCCGAATATCACCTCGACCAAAGAAGCATCGGCGGATCTGGATCAAATGACCAAAATTGCCGCTATGACGGATGATTCCTTTAAAGTATATAGCGGTGATGACAATTTGGCTCTGCCTTGCTTGGCTGTGGGCGGCTATGGGGTAGTTAGCGTAAGTGGCCACGTCGTGGGTCGGCAGATGAAACAAATGATCAACAACTACCTTTCCGGCAACGTCATGGAGGCGTCCAAACAGCACAGCGAGCTATTGGATATCTTGACGGGGATGTTTATTTGTCCGAACCCGGTTCCGGTCAAGTACGCCCTCTCCCTGCACGGCGTGCCGGTTGGCGGAGTAAGGCTGCCTCTCGTGGAAGCGAATGAACTGGAAAAGGAATTTATTCGTCAGCTTTTCGCGGTTTAGACGATAGACAAACAGCCTGTTTTACAAAATGAACCGATGCAGCGGAAGCATCGGTTCACCTTTTTTCGGGAAGGGTAATACATACAAGAGGTTTTCGCAACTTGTTTTTTGGTTCGCGCTTCATGTATAATAATTTTCAAGTGACTGGGTACGGTTCAAAAAATTCTCGAGTTTCAATGTTTATATAAAAAGTCGTCAACCAAAATTATAGGAGGGTTATGATTTGTTTAAGAAAAATCAAGATAAATGTACGATTTTCGCTCTTGGCGGCTTGGGTGAAATCGGAAAAAATATGTATGTGATTCAATATGGTCAAGATATTGTGGTGGTTGATTCTGGTCTCAAGTTCCCAGAAGAGGATATGTTAGGCGTCGATGTCGTTATTCCGGATATTTCTTACTTGCTGGAGAACAGAGACAAGGTGAGAGGCATTCTCATTACCCATGGACACGAAGACCATATTGGCGGTTTGCCATACGTGCTGAAGCAGTTAAATGTTCCCATCTATGGAACAAAGCTTACGCTCGGTCTGATTGAAGCGAAGCTGAGAGAAGCCAACTTGCTTGGGGAGACGAAACGAATTCTGATTAACGCGGATTCTGAGGTCAAGCTGGGTAAATTGGTCGCGACCTTCTTTGCCACCAATCACAGTATTCCGGATTCAGTTGGTGTCTGCATCGATACACCAGAAGGTTTGATTGTGCACACGGGGGATTTCAAGTTCGATCATACACCGGTAAACAATCAGTATGCAGACCTGCACCAGATGGCCGATATCGGAAGCCGTGGTGTACTGGCACTGCTGTCAGACAGTACGAATGCTGAACGTCCTGGCTTCACGCCTTCGGAGAAAAGTGTAGGGGTGGAACTGCAAGAAGTGTTCCGCAATGCGGATCAGCGAGTGGTCGTAGCGACCTTCGCTTCCAATATCCACCGGATTCAGCAGGTCATCGAAGCAGCTTACAAGACGAACCGCAAGCTGGCCGTTATGGGACGCAGCATGGTCAACGTCGTTTCCATTGCGACAGAGCTTGGGTACCTCAATATGCCGGACGGCATGCTGATCGAACCGGATGAAGTGAACAAGCTCCCGGCAGATCGTGTCGTGATCTTGTCTACCGGATCTCAGGGTGAGCCGATGTCTGCCCTGACCCGTATGGCGAGATCCACCCACAAAAAGGTGGACATTCTACCGGGTGATACCGTTATCATCGCGGCTACACCGATTCCGGGCAACGAGAAATTCGTCGGACGTACGGTCGATGAGTTGTTCCGACTGGGTGCCAATGTCATCTATGGACCGGGTAGCGTTTCGGGTGTCCACGTATCTGGACATGGCAGTCAGGAAGAACTGAAGCTGATGCTGAACTTGATGAAACCGAAATACTTTATTCCGATCCACGGTGAATACCGTATGCTTCGTCATCACGGTCTGCTGGCAGAAGGGATCGGCGTAGAGAAAGAAAACATCTTCATTATGGATAATGGGGATACCGTGGAGATTCAGAACGGTGTCGCACGCAGAGGCTCCAAAGTCCAGTCCGGTAATGTCCTGATCGATGGACTCGGTGTGGGCGATGTAGGCAATATCGTGCTTAGAGACCGCAAGCTCCTGTCTCAGGACGGCATCTTGGTTGTGGTCGTGACACTGAGCAAGCAGGAAGGGAAGATTCTATCCGGTCCGGACATTATCTCCCGCGGGTTTGTTTACGTCCGGGAGTCTGAAGGATTGCTGGATGAAGCGAACCGCATTGTCTCTTCCACACTGAACAAACTCATGAATGAAAATGTGAATGAATGGGCATCCCTGAAAACACATGTCAAAGAAGCTTTAGGTCGCTTTTTATATGAACAAACTCGTAGAAGACCAATGATCTTACCCATCATTATGGAAGTATAGTGAAATACCACAGTCACTTAAGAAACCGAACAGTCAACAAGCAGTTCTCCTCGGGAAATATCCCCTGGAGAACTGTTTTTTTATGTTCTGATTTCTGAGTCTGTATAAATCATCCGGATTATTCAAAGCATAATACGGTAATCCAACATTCAAATAAAGGAGTTCTGCCTGATGAATCGCTATCAACCCCCGGGAGTCGGATTCGGACAAGATCCCAGAATGACACAGCCTCAGGTGCAGCCGCCTCAACCCCCATCACCTGGTGACAAGAAAAATCCCGTTACAGAAAATATTCAGCAACTCGGTCAGACAAACGTGCCTCAGATGGATTCCAATATTCATTGCGTCACGATTATCGGGCAGGTAGAAGGTCATATCGTATTGCCTCCACAAAACAAAACAACCAAATACGAACATATTATTCCACAGCTCGTTGCCGCGGAAACCAATCCGAAAATCGAGGGTGTACTGATCATTTTAAATACGGTTGGCGGGGATGTGGAAGCCGGGTTGGCTATCGCCGAAATGATCTCCTCCATCTCCAAACCGACCGTGACGATCGTTCTTGGTGGCGGTCACAGCATCGGGGTGCCGATCGCTGTTTCATCCAACTACTCCATCATTGCCGAGACCGCAACGATGACCATTCATCCCATCCGCATGAATGGACTGGTGATCGGTGTTCCGCAAACGTTTGAATATATTGATAAAATGCAGGATCGAGTGGTACGGTTTGTCACCGCCCACTCCAATGTAACCGAAGAAGTGTTCAAGAAATTGATGTTCAAAACAGGAGAGCTGACGCGAGATATTGGGACAACTGTCATTGGTGAGGATGCCGTTCGTCATGGATTGATTGATGGTGTCGGAGGAGTAGGCGAAGCCATTCAGATGCTGAACAGACTGATCGAGCAGCAAAAGCTGACGGGCATGCAAGGGAGAGTCATGCAATGATCCTGTATACCCCTGTACCGCTCGAACAAATATGGGAAGGAATGGACGAACAGACGGAGCACTTTCAGGAGATAGAAGTAGAGGGTATTACCATGCAAGTTCAGGCGGTGGATGCACGCACCGCTACCATCGTCCGTATCATTTCTTCTGATCCTGCCCATTATATGCACCCCAAACTGCAGCCGGGGTGTCAAGTGTCCTACAGACCTGCTTTGGCACAGGATTAGAGACGGTTTCCTAGCGTGTAGACGGATGCCAAGCCTTATCGGATTGTGATATAATGACAACCGGGGGTGGAAGGCTTGGCAAAACGACGGAAACGCAAGAAAAATTTGAGTCACAGCTTGAAATTTGAAGTCTACGGCATTCTGCTCATTGTTTTTTCCTTTATTTCTTTGGCCGGGAAGGATTCGGTTCCCGGAATTGGCACAGTAGGCCGAGGTCTGAGTTATATGTCCCTCCTGCTGGCGGGTCATCTGTATTTTATTGTACCGATTATCGGGATTTACATAGGGTTGTTTGTCATGATCAAACGGAAATTTCCGACTGGATGGTCGTACAAAAAAACCGGGATTGTGCTCTTTGTGTTGGCCTGTGCCATCCATTTGCACGTAGACTTGTTTGAAAGTCGCTATCCGTACGGAGGACAGACTACCATCGAGATCTGGACACAGCCGTTTACGCTTCTGTCGGACAAGATGTCCGGCAGTATCACAGAGAACGCGTATCTAGACAGTTTAGGCGGAGGGTTTATTGGTGCTCTGAGCTATGGCCTGCTCTATGTACTCTTTGACAATCTCGGTGCGCAATTGATCAAGTGGACGCTGATTGCCATCGCCCTGATTTGTATTACAGGATGGTCCTACTCCGATATGCTGAGAAAAGGAAGAGCGTCGCTCCAATTGGTAGGCAAACAGCTTAAACTGCGGCTGGGGGAAGCCCATGCCGCCTACAAAAGCCGAAAGTCCGAGTCTGTCCCGTCTGAGGTGGAAAAACACATTGATGTAGAAGAAGACCTGGATGAGGAAAATTGGACAGAAACGTCAAAGCCGGCTTCGACAAGCAAGCGGAAGCTGTTCTTCTCTTTGTTTCAGTCTTCTGACAAAAACCAGCATCCGGATGGGAATGAAAAGGGAGAGCTTGTTTCAGAGGAAGGTGAGGAACCTGTCTCTGCTGCTCCCGAAACGTCCACAGATGCTCCCGAAGAGACCGTGTATCAGGCAGAAAGTGGCTATGAACCGTTGTTCCGCGACTTTCAGGAACAACTGCATACTGGTGCCGCTCAACCAGATGAAGACCCATCCCGTTTACAACCTGATGCCGGCCAATCCATCGCAAAAGGGACGGAAGAAGGGGCCCAAGCTCAATCGAATGAGGGGATACGCACAGCTGATGAGGGGGAAATCCCGCCTTCATCTCCAGTCCTGCATACTGAGGTGCAATCCCATGAGCCTGAAGGGGAGGGAGAGGAACGGACGGTTTCGGCTCCACCTGCTCCTCCGCCCAAACCGTATCGCTTGCCTGCCTTTGAATTGCTGAGCAAGCCGGATGAAGCCGCTCTTGCCGGAAGTCGTCTCGACTATCGGGCGAATGCCAGAAAGCTGGAAGCAACACTGGAGAGCTTTGGCGTGCGGGCAAGGGTACTGGAAGTAGTCAGAGGACCTTCGGTTACCCGCTACGAGATTCAGCCCGATATTGGCGTGAAAGTTAGCCGGATTGTCAGCCTGACGGATGATATCGCCCTAGCTCTGGCGGCAAAGGACATTCGGATGGAAGCGCCGATCCCTGGCAAATCCGCCATCGGGATCGAAGTGCCCAATTCAGAGGTATCCGTGGTTACGATGCGGGAAGTGATGGAGACACAGTCCTTTCAGAAATCGGATGCGAAATTGTCCATTACACTCGGACGGGATATTTCCGGTCAGCCCATCGTGGCAAACCTGGCGAAAATGCCTCACTTGCTCGTTGCAGGCGCTACAGGCTCAGGTAAATCGGTCTGCATAAACGGGATTATTACCAGCATTTTATATAAAGCAAAGCCGGATGAAGTGAAATTTCTGATGATTGATCCGAAAATGGTAGAGCTGAACGTCTATAATGGCATTCCTCATTTGCTGGCTCCGGTCGTCACAGACCCGAGACGGGCATCATTGGCTTTGAAGAAGGTCGTGAAGGAAATGGAACAGCGCTATGAACTGTTCTCCAAATCCGGTACGCGTAATATTGAAGGCTATAATCAGTACCTTGCCCAGTCAGAGCAAGGTGGCGATCCGCTCCCGCTTATCGTCGTCATTGTCGATGAGCTGGCTGATCTGATGATGGTGGCAGCCAATGATGTGGAGGATGCGATTTGCCGACTGGCACAAATGGCTCGGGCAGCTGGTATTCATCTGATCATTGCGACACAGCGTCCTTCTGTCGATGTCATTACGGGTGTCATCAAGGCAAACATCCCGTCTCGTATTGCCTTCGGTGTCTCTTCCCAGGTCGATTCCCGCACCATTCTCGACATGGTTGGGGCGGAAAAGCTGCTCGGTCGAGGAGACATGCTGTTTATGCCCGTCGGTTCCTCCAAGCCGACTCGCGTGCAAGGTGCCTTCCTGTCCGATCAGGAGGTAGAGAAAGTGGTTACCTTTGTCCGGGATCAACAGGATGCCCAGTACCAGGAAGATATGGTGCCTCAGGTAGATGACATGCAGGACGCTCAGCCCGAGTTTGAGGATGAGCTGTTCGATCAGGCGGTTCAAATTGTGCTCGAAGCCAAGCAGGCCTCGGTCTCCTTGCTCCAGCGCAGAATGAGAGTGGGCTACACACGTGCTGCCCGCCTGATTGACAGTATGGAAGCGAAATCCATCGTCGGACCATACGAAGGTAGCAAGCCGAGAGAAGTGTTAATCAGTCTGGAGCAGTACCAACAGATCAGCTCCTGATTTCATAGTCGAACAGTGCAAAGGCACAGTCCAACCGAGGACTGTGCTTTTTTTTATAAACGGTGAATGATTCAAATCCAAGGTGCAATATACGAACATGCGCGACATGGACGACTAAAAGAATAGAAGCGAGGAGGGGTTGTCATAATAAGGATACATCATGGAAAAAGGAAGGCGGATCGACATGAAATATCGCTTGATATGGAGTACCTGCTTGATTCTGGTGGTTCTGTTCTCCGCTTTGCAGTTCAAGCTGCATACACAGTCCAATGAAACATTCAGCAAAAATGAGATGGCATATGGGGCGCAGGGGAAGGATGTACGAGAACTGCAAGGGCGTCTTCACTTCCTCGGCTTTTATGACGGGAACGTGGATGGCGATTTTGGTACAGCTACTTTGCAATCCGTTAAGACGTTTCAGTCTGAATTCGGACTGGAAGTAGACGGGATCGCCGGAGACCGAACCAAGTTAAAGTTATGGGAAGCGACAAAGCAGTGGAAGCCTGGACACAATCCGAACAAGCAGGCTCCGGATCAAACGCAGCAGCAAGGCGGGGATGCACAAAACCTTCAACCCGCAGCCCAGGGGCTCTCTCAAAATGATCTCAAACTGATGGCCAATGCGGTTTATGGAGAGGCTCGCGGTGAATCCTATGAAGGACAGATTGCGGTCGCGGCGGTCATTTTGAATCGCATACGCTCCAAAAGCTTTCCAAACACCGTTTCCGGGGTTATCTTTCAGCCGGGCGCCTTTACAGCCGTCGCGGATGGACAAATATGGCTGACCCCGAATGAAAAGGCTAAAAGAGCCGTTCAGGATGCGCTCAATGGCATGGACCCAACCGGAGGCTGCATTTATTATTTCAATCCCGACACCGCCACCTCCAAATGGATCTGGAGCCGACCGCAGGTGAAACGCATTGGCAAGCATATCTTTTGTATGTGACAGCTTGAGCAAGGATAAGCAAGTTTAAACAGAGGAACGAAGATCAACCAGCATACAAGGTGTATGCTGGTTTTGTTTTTATCCGCATACCGTTAAACGGGTTTGGCAAAGGAGGGATGAAAATTGGATTGAACTCGTAAAATAAGGTAGAATGACGGTGAAAGGTAAAAAGTGACAGAATCATAAAGGAGGCTACCCCTTTGAGCGAGTCCTTTCAAAGAACATCGGTAAAAGGCATGAATGTGCATGTATGGCCAACCGATCGCTTTAAGACATTTTCCATCTCGGTATATATCGGTACGAAGCTAGATGAAGAACACGTAACCAAAACCGCGTTGTTGCCCTTCGTCATGAGAAGAGGGACGCAATCGTACCCGCAAACGAAACAGTTTAGAGAACGGCTGGATGAATTGTACGGAGCCGGTTTTGGTTTCGATATTTATAAAAGAGGCGATTATCAGATCGTGCAGTTTAAAATGGATACGATTCATCCGCAATTCGTTCCTTCGGAGCAGCAAGACCTGCTTGCAGCGTCGATATCTTTTCTCGGCGAAGCCTTGACCAGGCCGCTCATTGAAAATGGTTCCTTTCGTGAGAGCTATGTAGAAGCCGAAAAAAACACGCTAAAAAACCGCATCCAGTCTATGATCAATGACAAAATTCGTTATGCGGCAGAACGTTGCACGGAAGAATTGTGCAAGGATGAACCTTACCGGCTGCATCCGCTCGGACAGCTCTCACAGATTGAGGCGCTGACGTCTGCCGAGCTGTATACCTATTACAAGCAGTGGATCGAACAATCCATGATCGATATTTATGTGGTGGGCGACACCAGGCTGGAAGAAGTAACCGCCCATCTGGAGAACAGCTTTGACCTGTCGCATCGGAATGAGGAGGTTCGCTCCTATTTGCCAGCGGAACCCGTTCTCTCCAACCAGCCGATCCGGACTGTCGTCGATGAGCTGGAAGTCGGGCAAGGGAAGCTGAATCTCGGTTTGCGCTCTGCGATTACATTTGCCCATCCTTCCTATCCGGTCATGCTGATGTATAACGGCATCCTGGGGGCATATCCGCATTCCAAGCTGTTTGTCAATGTCAGAGAGAAGGCCAGTCTTGCTTATTATGCAGCCTCCCGCTACGAAGGACATAAAGGTATATTGACGATTCAGAGCGGCATTGAAATCGATCAGTTTGAAAAGGCTGTGGATATTATCAAGCAGCAGTTGCAATGGATGAAGGATGGCGACATTTCGGAACTGGAACTGAATCAAACCAAAGCGATGATCATGAACCAGTTGCGTGAGCTGAATGACTCCTCCTTCGAAATGATGGCATTTGATTTTAATGGCATCCTTTCCGGCAAGCATCGCAGTCAGGAAGAGCTGATCGGGCAAATCAACCGCATTCAAAAGACCGACATTCAACAGATTGCCGACCAGCTTCAGCTGGAACTCATCTATTTCTTGCGAAATCGAAAGGAGGCCGCTGCACATGCAAGTGAAACATTATGATCTCATTCAGGAAAAGCTGTATGTGGAAACGTTGGCCAATGGCTTGACGGTCTATGTACTTCCCAAGAAAGGGTTTCAAAAAACGTATGCCACCTTCGCCACCCGATATGGCTCGATTGATCGTGATTTCCAGGTAGAAGGGAAGGAGCGGGTTCAGGTTCCGGATGGTATTGCCCATTTTCTGGAGCATAAAATGTTTGAAGAGCCAAAGGGGGATGTCTTCGCACAGTTTGCCTCACAGGGTGCTTCTGCCAATGCCTTTACCAGCTTTGATCGTACCGTCTACTTGTTTTCTTCCACCAACGAGGTGTTCAGCAATATCGAAACGCTGCTCAATTTTGTTCAAAATCCCTACTTTACAGACGAAAATGTGGAAAAGGAGAAAGGGATTATCGGGCAGGAAATCAATATGTATCAGGACAATCCAGATTGGCGGGTCTATTTTGGGCTCATCGGTGCGATGTATCAGAAGCATCCGGTCTATATTGACATTGCCGGTACGATTCCGTCGATTACGGCCATCACCAAGGAAATGCTGTATGAATGCTACCGTACCTTCTATCATCCGACCAATATGGCTTTGTTTGTAGTGGGCGCAGTAGACCCCGAGGAAGTCATGCTGCTCGTGCGCGATAATCAAAACAAGAAAACCTTTGGCGAACAAGGCAAAATTGCGCGCTTCTATCCAGATGAGCCACTGGACGTTCGGGAAAAAATGAGGAAAACGAAACTGCCCGTATCCATGCCTAAATGTCTGATCGGTTTCAAAGAAAATCAAACGGCTAAAGGTCGCGAGCTTCACATCAAGGACATTCAGATGCGGATTGTGATGGATGTTCTGTTCAGCTCCAGTTCGGATCTTTATCAAAAGCTGTATGAAGAGAAGATCATTACCGACCAGTTCGGGAGCGAGTATCGTTCTCATCCTGACTATGCCTTCTCTATCATTGGCGGTGATACCCCGGATGCCGACCTACTCGTCAAACGTTTGAAGGAAGAGATTGAATCGGTGCTTCGTGAAGGCATACGAGAAGCCGACTTTGAACGGAGCAGAAGGAAAAAAATCGGGGGTTACTTGCGGATGCTAAACGCTCCGGAATCGATCGCCAATCAGTTCACGGATTACGCCTTTAAAGGGATGGATTTCTTCGATACGCTCACCATTTATGAAGAACTCCAGCTGGAGCAAGTGAATGCTTGTATGCGCGCGCATTTCGACTGGGATCAGATGGCGATATCCATTGTGGAGAGCGAGGCCGTTTCAACCTCATGAACAAGCCGCTCCACGAATATACGGTGCTCATCACGGGTGCGAGCCGCGGAATCGGTGCCGCCATTGCCGAGCGTTTTGCGCAAGTGGGCATGAATATTGTCATTCATTACCGTTCTTCCCACGAGGCCGCCAACGAAGTGGCCCGTTCATGCCTTTCCCTGGGCAGCCAGGTGTTGACCGTCTCGGCGGACATCAGTCAGAAGCAGGAGATTGAGAAGATGAGGGAAAAGCTGGAAGGGCATGACATGCTACCTGATATTCTCATTAACAATGCAGGCATTTCGCATTACGGCTTATTCCAGGATATTTCAGAAGAGGCATGGGATCAGGTGATGAATGTCAATCTGAAAGGACTCTTTTTGTGTACACAGGCCTTCTTGCCGGAGATGATTCGCAAAAAATGGGGAAGAATCATCAATATCTCCTCGGTTTGGGGACAGTCGGGTGCTTCCTGTGAAGCGGCTTATGCAGCCACCAAAGGCGGGATCAATGCCCTGACGAAGTCACTGGCCAAGGAGCTGGCTCCATCCCATATTACGGTGAACGCTATTGCCCCAGGAGTGGTGGATACCGAAATGATGAACCATCTTGATCATGGTGAGAAACAGGCGCTTCAATCGGAGATTCCGGCTGGCCGTTTCGCCCAACCGAATGAAATCGCCTCTCTGGCTTACTTTCTCTCCTTGCCGGAATCGAGTTACATTACGGGGCAGATCATCAGTCCAAACGGGGGCTGGGTGACATAGCCAGTGTATATTTCACTTGCCACGGACAAATATTAATACTGTTCATCGAATGATTACCATAAAGGGAGTGACAGCGATGTCTACGGTATTGGATGTCTTTGACAAGTGGAAGGAATTCCTTGCTGATCGAGTGAATGCCGCGCAGAAGCTGGGTATGAGCGATGAGATGATCTCAAAGCTGGCGTATGAGATCGGACAGTTCCTCGATGAGAAAGTCGATCCGAAAAATGATCAGGAACGTTTGCTGAAAGAGCTGTGGGATGTTGCTTCAGAGGAAGAACGAAAAACGATGGCTCGTTTAATGGTGAAACTCGTCGATAAAAGCTAGGATTCGACAGATTCTCCTGTCCTGCAGGAAGGATGAAGCCCGCGAAAGTCATCCAACGGGATGAACACGTATGGACTGCCCGACTTTCGCGGGCTTTTGTTATGTTATTTGATTTTCTTGCAAAAAGGAAGGGCCTGCTAGCAGGAATCGATTTCAGCTTGTAGAATACAAAATTGTAGGCGTTTTAATACACAACCGATCTTTTTCGACATCCTGCGCAATATCGCGCGCGGGGGCCGAGGGGTCCGAGGAGTCACTTAATCTTTGTAATTAAATGAGGTGTATCACATATGGAAGCAAAGCAATGGTACATGGAATATAAAATACATAAAAATCGTCCCGGATTATTGGGGGATATTGCTTCCTTGATGGGGATGCTGGAAATTAACATTCTGACCATTAACGGGGTTGAAGATCGTACGCGCGGCATGTTGCTGCAAACAGAAGATGACGAGAAGATCGAGATCATGGGTCGAATGCTTAACAAAGTAGACAATATAACCATGACCAAGCTTCGGGCTCCCAAATTGGTGGATATCCTGGCAGTCAGGCATGGCCGGTATATCGAACGCGATTCCGATGACAAGAAGACGTTTCGCTTTACCCGGGAGGAATTGGGATTGCTGGTGGACTTCTTGGGCGAAGTATTCAAGAGAGAGGGCAATCAGGTCATCGGTCTTCGAGGCATGCCAAGGGTTGGAAAAACAGAGAGCATCATCGCGGGCAGTGTCTGTGCCAACAAACGCTGGACCTTTCTGTCCTCGACCCTGCTGCGGCAAACCGTACGCAGCATGATGTCCGATGAGGAATTGAATCCGGAGAACGTATTTATTATCGATGGCATTGTGAGTACGATCCGCTCTAACGAAAAGCATTATCAGCTGCTGCATGAAATTATGGAGATGCCATCCACCAAAGTCATCGAGCATCCGGACATTTTTGTGCGTGAATCCGAATTTGATTATGATTGCTTTGATTATATTGTAGAACTGCGTACCGAGCCTGACGAAGTGATTGACTATGAGTCTATCACCTCTAATATTGAAGGGATCTAAAGGAATGTAATCTGGCCATGCACGCCATGCTGCAACAGGAGGTGAGACGAATTGTCTGAGCTGGGTGAAATTTTAAAACGTGCCCGAATGGAAAAGCAATTGACACTGGAAGAACTTCAGGAACAAACGAAAATTAGAAAAACATACCTGCAAGCGATTGAGGAAGGGAATTACAAAGTTCTGCCCGGGAATTTTTATGTGCGGGCATTTATAAAAAGTTATGCGGAAGCGGTCGGTCTGGACCCTGCGGAAGTGATGAATCATTACAAAAATGTGATTCCCCACACGCAGATCGAAACGAAAGTAGAGCCGCCACGCAAGCGGAGCCGCAAGCTGTCCAATACAGATAAAATTGCGAAATGGGCTTCCTCCTTCTTACTGTTATCTTTTGTGGTCCTTATTATTTTTGTCATTTACATCTTTGTCATCAATCAGGACGACAGTACGAACAACAGCTTGATGGATCCGACCAGACTGACCAATGAGGAGCAGAACCTCAGTGAGAATGAGCAGGAGGAACCCGTTCCTGCGGAAAAACCGGAGCCGGAGCCACAGCCTGAACCTGAACCGGAACCGGAAGTACAGGTGTCGTATGTGGGTACGGACAGCACGACCAACATTTATACGGTGAATCACGCGGATGAGTTTTCGGTGGAATTTGAAGCGTCAAACGGGCAATGCTGGATACAGATTCGCGAAGTGAACGGAAGTGGCAAGGTTCTCAAGGAGAAAACCTATGCGAAAGGTGAGCAGGATACGCTAACTTCGAAAGAACCGATCTGGATTCGATTCGGGAATCCGAGTGCGGTCCAGATCAAGGTGAACGGGAAGCTGTTGGAAGAAGAGCAACTGAAAGAAAGCAGTCCGCGCAATATCCAGTTGAATCTGTCGAACGGTAAAAAAGCAGAGCTGGCTGAATAATCTTCGCAAGGCTGGGCATCTTAAGCTTAGTAAGCTTGGATCAAACAGCAAAGCGAGGGAAGAAGATGACCATTAGTTGGATTGTAACCGGCTTAGGTGTAGTCGTTAGCTTGCTCGGTTGGTATTTAACTCCAGATGCTTGGGGTTACGGGATCTTCGGATTTGGTCTTGCTCATATTGTGTTGGGAATTCTGGATATGTTCCGGGACCCTGCCAGAGGCAGAACCTGACGCGAATATCGTTTCAGATTTGTAAGGATGAACGAATGATGGATGAAGGTACACATAGAGGGGACGTGATCGAATGACAAGATTCGGTCGCGTCTCTTCTTTTCCATGTGTATGGAGAATGTATGAGCTTGCCAGCTGGCGTATTTCTTTCCTGTCCTGATCTTGTTATAATAGAAAGGGTCAGCAGACGAGCATATGAATGAAAGGGGACAATTACATAATGGCATCTGAATCTTCATTTGATATTGTCAGTCAAGTCGATATGCAAGAATTGAACAATGCGGTTCAACAGGCACAGCGAGAAATTGAAACGCGTTTTGACTTTAAAGGTTCCAAAAGCTCTATTCAGGTAGAGGATGACATGCTTGTCGTCGTTTCCGACGATGAATACAAGCTGGATAGTGTGCTGGATATCCTCAAATCCAAAATGGTAAAGCGTGGGGTCGCGATCCGAAACCTGCAATATGGAAAAATTGAACCGGCTGCTTCTGCTACGGTCAGACAGCGCATCAGCCTCATTCAGGGAATCGATCAGGCCCATGCCAAAAAAATCAACACCCTGATCAAGGATGCCAAGTTGAAAGTAAAAAGTCAGATACAGGGCGATCAGATTCGGGTCAGCGGAAAAAGCCGGGATGATCTTCAGCAGGTTATTTCCTTGCTCAGAGAAGCCGATCTGCCGCTGGATCTTCAGTTTGTCAATTATCGTTAAATGTTCTTTGACTCCCATTAGCGCTTGTATTATACTTTGAAAAGAGTTTTGATGTGAACAATGACGTCAATAGATAGAAGCAACATTTAATGGGGGAACACATACCATGTCTGAAAAAGTAAAAGTGGTAACATTAGGCTGTGAAAAAAATCTCGTCGATTCAGAGATCATGGCTGGCCTGATTGATGCGCGTGGCTACGGACTTGTCCAGGAATCGGAAGAAGCGACGATTATTATTGTCAATACATGCGGATTTATTGATGCGGCAAAAGAGGAATCGGTCAATACCATTCTGGAGCTTGCCGACCTTAAAGAGACAGCTAATTTGAAGGCGTTAATCGTCTCGGGTTGTCTCACACAGCGATACAAGGAACAACTGCTTGAGGAAATGCCGGAAATTGACGGGATTGTCGGTACAGGTGATTTTCATAATATTAACGAGATCATCGACAAGGCACTGGCAGGAAGCAAGCCAGTATATGTAGGCAATCCGATCTTCAACTATGAACAGGCTTTGCCACGCAAAGTCACAACTCCGCGCTATACGGCATATGTCAAAATTGCGGAAGGCTGTGACAATGCTTGTACGTTCTGCAGCATTCCGATTATGCGCGGCCAGTTCCGCTCTCGCTCCATGGAGTCTATCGTGGCTGAAGTCGAACAGCTTGCCAGTCAAGGGGTTAAAGAAGTAAGCCTGATTGCGCAGGACTCGACCAATTATGGAACCGATCTGTATGACGGCTTCATGCTGCCGACTTTGCTGAACAAGGTAAGCGAAGTAGCCGGTATTGAATGGGTGCGTCTGCACTATGCCTATCCGGGATTCTTCACGGAGGAACTGATCGAGACCATCGCTACAAATGACAAGATATGCAAATATATTGATATGCCTTTGCAGCATAGCGAGGATGCTATTCTTAAGCGCATGCGCCGTCCGGGCAGACAAAGAGATGCCCGGGAATTGATTAACAAAATCCGGGCACGCATTCCTCAGGTGTCGCTGCGGACTTCCCTCATTGTGGGATTCCCGGGAGAAACCGAAGAGGAATTCGAGCGTCTGTGCGAATTTGTGCGCGAAATGAAATTTGATCGACTTGGCGTTTTCACGTATTCCAATGAGGAGGACACGCCAGCTACCCGTTTGCCAGATCATGTGGATGATGAGCTGAAGGAATGGCGGGCCAACACTTTGATGGAAATTCAGCGTGAAGTTTCGCAGCAGGCCAATACCCGCTTCGTGGGACATGAGCTGGATGTGCTGATTGAACGATATGACGGGCGCAATGATGTTTATATTGGCCGCAGTATGTACGACGCGCCAGAGATTGATGGCGAAGTATTTGTCAAGGATCGTATTCAAACACTGGAGATTGGTCGCGTGCATAAAGTAAAGATTACACATGCTTATGAATACGACCTATCCGGGGAGGGAATTGCATGAACCTAGCCAATCGAATTACTTTGGCGAGGATTTTTCTAGTCCCGATTATCATGTTTTTCTTATTGGTTAATCTCGATTTTGAACCGATCGTAGTCGGTGACTTCACGATTACCTATAACCAGATTATTGCGACATTGATCTTCATTATCGCCGCCAGTACGGATGGTCTGGACGGATATATCGCCCGCAAGCGAAAAATGGTATCGAATCTTGGCAAACTGCTGGACCCACTTGCAGACAAGTTGCTTATTGCTGCAGTATTAATCTCGCTGGTGGATATGGCGAAGCTGGATGCCTGGATTGCCGTGGTGATTATCAGCCGCGAATTTGCCGTCACCGGGTTGAGGCAGATTGCCTTGCTCGAAGGCACCGTCGTAGCAGCGAGTAAATGGGGAAAATGGAAGACAGCGATTCAAATTACGGCTATTATCGTGCTGCTTTTGAACAATTTTCCGTTTACGTTTATTGACGTGCCGTTTGATTTGATCGCCAGCTGGGCGATGGCGCTGATTACGATTTATTCGGGTATCGATTATTTTGTGAAAAACAAACAGTTGCTGAATTTTTAATTCAATTGTCTCAATGCCACAGGACTTATATATGATAAATGGGCGTGCGCTGCTTTGGCATGTACCAAGGAAGAAGGGAGAAAGGTGATCCGGCGGGATCACCTTTCTCCTGTATGGAACGCTAGTTTGAGCGGCATCTGAAATTATTTATCTGAGATGCCACTTTCATCTCAAGCAGGAGAGCGCAGAGGAGTGAGTGGAGAAGTGAAGAAAGCCGAAATTATTGCGGTCGGCACGGAGCTGCTGATGGGACAGATCGTGAACACCAATGCTCAGTATTTATCCTTAAAACTGGCGGAAATCGGTGTGGACGTCCTGTATCATACGGTAGTGGGAGATAATGCAGCACGTTTGAAAGCCGTACTGGAGCAAGCCTCCCGTCGCGCTGACCTTATCGTATTGACCGGTGGACTGGGCCCTACTGAAGACGACTTGACCCGTGACCTTACCGCTGAATTTTTGGAGAGGTCTTTGGAGATGGAAGAGCATGCTTTTAATCAAATCTCCCGTTTCTTCTCAAAGCGAAATATCGTGATGACGGAAAACAATCGCAAGCAAGCACTGTACATATCCGGTGCAACGCCTCTTCCCAATGCGGTCGGGATGGCGGTCGGATCGGCAATTAGACAAGACGGCACGGCCTACTTGCTGCTACCCGGCCCACCACGCGAGCTGAAGCCGATGTATGAGACTTATGCCAAACCATGGATTGAAAAACACCTCGATCAGCGAAGCACTTTGTATTCCAAGATGCTGAAGTTTGCGGGAATTGGGGAATCGAAGTTGGCTGCTGAACTTGACGATCTGATTCAAGAGCAAAGTGATCCTACACTAGCTCCTTATGCCAAGGAAGGTGAGGTTACACTCCGAATCAGTACGAAGGCAACGCAAGAAGAGGCTGCCTTTGCCAAAATGGAACCGGTCATCGAAGAAATCCGGCGCCGGATTGGCACCTATCTGTACGCAGAGACCGAACAAAGTCTGGAGCAGTATCTGATCGCCCGTTTTCAGGCAACGGGCCAGACACTTGCCGTCGCCGAGAGCTGTACCGGTGGCTTGCTGAGCGAGCGGCTGACCAGCTCCCCAGGCAGTTCCTCTGTCTTTCTGGGCGGAATGGTCAGTTATACTAATCAGGCCAAACAGCAGCAGCTGGGTGTTCAGGAGGAGCTGCTGAGCGGTCCCCATGCAGTCGGCGCGATTAGCCGGGAGGCGGCTTCGCAAATGGCAACAGGAGCGGCAGACGCTTTTCACGCGGATTACGCCATCTCGGTAACAGGGGTGGCAGGCCCGGAAGAATCAGAGGGGAAACCGGTCGGACAGGTGTATATCGGCGTTGTCAAGCGGGGAGAAGAGCCAAAGGTCTTCGAAGAACTGATTCACGGAAATCGGGATCTGATTCGCCTGAGAGCCGTCAAGAAAGCCCTGTTTCATTTGTGGAAAAGTGTGCAGGAGCACGGTGACTGATCATGGACCGATCCCGGTTTAGCAGAGGAAAGGAAAGTCTGTGCCGGGCTTGTCAGGTGATGGTCTGTTCGTGTATAATACAAGTAACGGAAGAACCGCAGTAAAACTTTTGCTGCGGTTTTATTACGAGCTTCTGATCGAATGTATGTTCGGTAGCGAATGGACGTTCGCTAAATGGGGCGGAAAAAAACGATCATATGTTCGCAAAAAATGCTTGGCTTTTGACATCAAAGCAGTTATCATAAGAATATCATATAATCTATTAAAGGAAGTGATTGCGTTGACAGATCGTCGTGCAGCGTTGGATATGGCATTGCGCCAGATTGAGAAACAGTTTGGAAAAGGTTCCATCATGAAATTGGGAGAAACAGCCGGGGCGCAGGTGGAGACGGTTTCATCCGGTTCCATCGCCCTTGATATTGCCTTGGGAGTAGGCGGTTTTCCGCGCGGAAGAATTATCGAGGTCTATGGTCCGGAGTCTTCTGGTAAGACCACCGTTTCCCTGCATGCCATTGCAGAAGTGCAGAGAAAGGGTGGACAAGCCGCCTTTATCGATGCCGAGCATGCCCTTGATCCGGTGTATGCAAGCAAACTCGGCGTCAATATCGATGAATTGCTGTTGTCTCAGCCAGATACCGGTGAGCAGGCACTGGAAATTGCGGAAGCGCTCGTGCGAAGCGGAGCGGTGGATATTATCGTCATTGACTCGGTTGCTGCTCTAGTGCCGAAAGCAGAGATTGAAGGCGAAATGGGAGATTCCCACGTAGGTCTGCAAGCCAGATTGATGTCCCAGGCATTGCGCAAGCTGTCCGGTGCCATCAGCAAATCGAAAACGATCGCCATCTTCATCAACCAGCTTCGGGAAAAGGTGGGCGTGATGTTCGGAAATCCGGAAACGACGCCTGGGGGACGGGCATTGAAGTTCTACTCCTCCGTTCGTCTGGACGTTCGCCGTATCGAATCGATCAAGCAAGGTAATGACCTCGTTGGTAACCGTACCCGTATCAAGGTCGTCAAAAATAAAGTCGCGCCGCCATTCAAGCAGGCAGAAGTCGATATCATGTATGGAGAAGGGATCTCCAGAGAAGGAAGCATCATTGATATTGCGACTGAACAGGATATCGTAAACAAAAGCGGAGCCTGGTATTCGTATGAAGGTGAGCGATTGGGACAAGGCCGCGAAAATGCGAAGCAGTTCCTCAAGGATCATACAGACATTGCTGAAGAGATTGAGAAGAAAATTCGTGAAGCATCTGCCCTGACCCTTTCTCCTCCTTCCAAGCAAGAGGTCAGCAAAGACGAGGAAACAGAAGAAGAAATGCTGCTCGCGATGGAGGAATAGGGCGAAGCCTAGCTCTATCTTGGCGGTTTATCTCATCTAGTCAGTTTCAGGCGCACCCTCTAGCGGGTGCGCTTTTCAACGTTTGAGAGCAGGAGGTGGAAACGGTGAACGACAACTTGACCGGCGTCATCAGCGGTATCGAACCGCACCAAAAAAACAAGCACCGGTATCACATTTACATACGAGGGCAATATGCTTTCTCGGTACATGAGGATATCGTCGTCAAATATCGTTTGGTTCAGGGGCGGGAAGTGGATCAGACACTGTATCAATTGCTGTGTGTGGAGGAAGAGCGTCATCTGGCCTATGCGAAGGCGGTCCGTTTTCTCGGTCACCGCAGACGTACCGAATATGAGATGAGACAGAAGCTGGAAAATGACGGTATCGAGCGGGCACATATCGAACATGCAGTGAAAACGTTGAGACAGCAAGGATACCTTGACGATGCGCAGTTTGCCAGACAATTCGCTTCGGACAAGCTGCGTCTTCAGAAAAAAGGGGCAAAGTGGATCGAATACGCTCTGAAGCGAAAGGGAATCGCAGAGGAGATGATCCAGTCCGCGATGAATGAGCTTCCCCGCAACGAGGAAATGGAAGCCGCATACAAGCTTGCACAGAAAAAATGGAAACAGCTGGACGGAAAGCCCTTGCCAGAGCGGAAACAGAAGACGATGGGCTATGTCATGCGAAGAGGCTTTCCAAGTTCCGTAACTAGAGAAGTGATCGACAAGCTGATGACAGATGAAGATCACGAGGAAAGGTGAACCGAAGCAGGATAGCAACCATAAAAAAGGTTGTCGAAGTCTGACATATACTTCCTGACTTGCTTGACAAAAAACTTTTACAAAAGCTACAATAAGTGATGTGTACATCTTACACAAAAACGGATTAATTTCTTACCTTCATTAAATGAAATTAATTCAATGAACCTATTCGCCGGGTTTACAAATGTAAATGAATCGAATGTGAAACGGATTAAAAAAACCATATGACTCCCCAAGCAAGCCTTGGAGAATCAACAAGGAGGTGAAAACGTGGGACAAACGATCCTCTGGGTGTTGATCATTCTCGTTGTTGGTGTTTTATGCTTAGGGATTGGTTATTTTATCCGCAAATCTCTTGCTGAAGCGAAAATCTCCAGTGCAGAAGAAGCCGCCGATCAGATCGTTGAAAACGGGAAGAAAGAAGCGGAGGCACTGAAGAAAGAGACAGTATTGGAAGCGAAGGACGAAGTCCACAAACTCCGAACTGAAGCTGAAAAAGACATTCGTGAACGTCGAGTTGAAGTTCAACGACTAGAAAGACGATTGTTGCAAAAAGAGGAATCGCTGGATAAAAAATTAGAATCTTTAGAGCGTAAAGAGGAAAAACTAGTCAACAAGGAAAAGAGAATTGAAGAAACCCAAGAGAAAATTGATGAAATCGTAGCACAGCAATCCACTGAGTTGGAGCGTATTTCCGGTTTGACCATGGAGGATGCCAAGAAAATGATCCTCCACAATGTGGAACAGGAAATCAAGCATGAAACCGCTCAAATGATTAAGGATATCGAGCACCAAGCAAAGAGCGAGGCGGATAAGAAAGCAAAGGAAATTATTACGCTCGCTGTACAGCGTTGTGCTGCTGACCATGTCGCAGAAACGACGGTTTCAGTGGTATCCCTTCCGAATGAAGAGATGAAGGGACGGATCATTGGTCGAGAAGGCCGTAATATCCGTGCATTGGAGACCTTGACAGGGATTGATCTCATTATTGATGATACGCCTGAAGCGGTTATCCTTTCTGGTTTTGATCCCATTCGCCGTGAGATTGCCCGCAATGCGCTTGAGAAGTTGGTCGCGGATGGTCGTATCCATCCTGCGCGCATCGAGGAAATGGTGGAGAAATCCAGAAAAGAAGTGGATGAGCGAATTCGTGAGTATGGAGAGCAAGCCACGTTTGAGGTTGGGGTTCATGGATTACATCCTGACCTGATCAAAATCCTGGGTCGCTTAAAGTTCCGGACGAGCTATGGACAAAATGTATTGAAACATTCGATGGAAGTTGCCTATCTGACAGGCCTGATGGCAGGTGAGTTAGGCGAGGATGTGACTTTGGCGAAACGGGCAGGATTACTACACGACATCGGAAAAGCCCTGGACCATGAAGTTGAAGGTTCTCACGTGGAGATCGGGGTCGAGATCGGCAAGAAGTACAAAGAGCATCCGGTCGTGATCAACAGTATTGCATCCCATCATGGCGATTGTGAGGCTACATCGGTGATTGCCATGCTGGTTGGGGCAGCGGATGCATTGTCTGCTGCAAGACCCGGAGCACGCAGGGAGACGCTGGAAACGTATATCAAGCGTTTGGAAAAGCTTGAAGAAATTTCAGAGTCCTTTGATGGTGTTGAAAAATCATATGCGATTCAGGCAGGACGTGAAGTACGTGTTATGGTTCAGCCAGAACGCATTGACGACGCCGAATCGTTCCGATTGGCGCGTGATATTACGAAGCGGATTGAAAGTGAACTGGATTATCCAGGCCATATTCGTGTCACCGTTATTCGGGAAACGCGCGCGGTGGAGTACGCAAAATAAAACATCAACAGGGATGGACGAAGAGTGGCTGGCGAGGTCGCTTTTCGTCCATTCTATGTTCAGAACCCTATTCAGAGAAGGGAGCACATCATTATTAAAGTTGTATTTGTTGGGGATGTTGTTGGATCGGTTGGCAGAAAAGCATTGAAGAACATCTTGCCTTATATTAAAAAAACACAAAACCCGGATTTCCTGATCGTCAACGGGGAGAATGCAGCGGGTGGGAAAGGCATCACACCGGAAATCGCCAAGGAGATCTATGACTTGGGCGCTCACGGCATTACGCTCGGCAATCACAGCTGGGACAAGCGAGAGATATTTGAATATATTGATGAGGACAAACGAATGATACGACCGGCGAACTTTCCATTGGGAACGCCAGGTAAAGGATATACGATTTTAAAGAATGGCAGCAAGGAGCTGGCTATCGTCAATGTACAGGGGAGAACGTTCCTGCCTCCACTGGATTGTCCATTCGCTAAAATGGATCAGATTGTCCATGAGCTTCCGAATCGCATTAAGCATATCTTTGTGGACTTTCATGCAGAAGCCACATCTGAAAAGATCGCCATGGGCTGGCATTTGGATGGCAAGGTATCTGCTGTCGTCGGAACCCATACCCATGTGCAGACCCATGACGAGCAAATTTTGCCGCAGGGGACCGCGTATGTCACCGATGTGGGCATGGTAGGTTCACGCGAGGGTGTGCTTGGAATGGAACGGGAAGCCGTTCTTCGCAAGTTTATGACCCAGTTGCCGGTGCGGTTTGTATCAGACAGCGGAAAATGGCAGTTCCACGGCATCAGTTTGGAGCTGGATGACGCGACAGGCAAAGCGAAGAAAATAAAACTGCTTCGTCATTTTGAAGACGAAGTACGTTTCGAATAATGACAGGGCAATGGCGAGGAAATGCGAGAAAGCGAGAGAAGGAATTATTTTAATGCCTCCCGAATACATATAGTACTGGAATCACTCATCATTCCTGAGGAGGTACGTTTCGATGGAGGTATTAAAAGTTTCAGCAAAATCCAACCCAAATTCCGTAGCAGGTGCACTAGCAGGCGTCTTAAGAGAACGTGGTTCAGCAGAACTGCAGGCAATCGGGGCAGGCGCTCTCAATCAGGCTATCAAGGCTGTCGCGATCGCACGGGGGTTTGTTGCACCAAGCGGAGTGGACCTCATCTGTATTCCAGCTTTCACAGATATTGTGATTGACGGTGAAGATCGTACGGCGATCAAGTTGATCGTGGAACCTAGATAAATGAGTATAACGCAAAAATCACCTGTTTACAGACCGTATGACGTAGACAGGTTTTTTTTGTGTATTTTTTTATTCGTACTTCAAAAAAGGAAAGGTGAGATGATCGGATGCCTGTGATGGATATGCATTGCGACGTCCTGATGAAACTTGCACGCAATCAGGAGATTCATTTCAAGTCTTCCCCTATGCTGGATGTGGCACTGGACCGGATGTGGATGGACCCCTGGTCTTTCCAGTGCTTTGCTATTTTTCTGCCCTCAGAGCAAAAGGATGCAGATATTCGGGATGTGCTGCGCATGATTCATTTGTTTCGCACCGAAATTGCAGCTCAACCTGAGGTGACCTGGATTCGCACCAGACAGGATGCAGCCAATCTCACCAGCCGTCAAGGGCTCGGTGCGATGCTGTCGATCGAAGGTCTAGATGCCTTGCACGGGGACCTGGAGTGGCTGTATACGTTGTATGCACTAGGGGTAAGAGCAGCCGGCTTCACCTGGAACCATGCCAATTGGGCTGCCGACGGCATTATGGAACCAAGAGGAGGAGGCCTGACCGAGAAAGGCAGAGAGCTGGTGCAAGTATGCAATGAAATCGGCATCCTCATCGACGTATCTCACTTGAGCGTAAAGGCTTTTTGGGATGTGATGGCCCTCAGCAGCCGACCCGTCATGGCCTCTCATTCTAACGTAAAGTCACGTTGTGCTCATCCCCGCAACCTCGATGATGATCAGATCCAGGCGCTGATTGAACAGGATGGGCGTCTTGGATTAAGCTTTGTGCCTTATTTCCTGAGGGACAACGGTGAAGCCGACATGAAGGATATTCTGAAGCATGTGGAAGCCGTCCTTCTTTTGGGTGGAGAGGAGCAGCTCTGCTTCGGTTCAGATTTTGACGGAATCGAGCAATGGACGATTGGGATGGAGCATATTGGGCGATACCCCTATTTAAGGGAATCCATGTTAGCTGAATTTGGAGAGCGGATCACCGAGAATATACTATGGCGAAACATGCATCGGTTCCTTCAAACCGAGCTGCCATCAGAGTAAGCGCAAGTTGAAAGCGCGATCAATCTCAATTTAATATGAATACCATCTAAAAATACTATGTTTTAAATCACGCTCAAGTCTTGTATTTTTCACAGTATCGTCATAATATGAATTGAGGCAAAACAATCCTTGTCTTTCCGCCAGGTCCATGAATCTGGGGAAGATTGAACATAATGATTGAAGTAGAACGATTTGCATATATGAGCTCTTTCAATCCCTTTTCATATGAACTTCTTTCATGCTCAATTGTCTGGATGCCTGTTACTGATCAATTAAAGGAGTGGACGTGTCGTGATTAGCCAACTATCGTGGAAGATCGGTGGACAACAAGGGGAAGGACTTGAAAGTACGGACCGTATTTTCTCTACCGCCCTCAATCGCTTGGGATATTATTTATATGGATATCGTCACTTTTCCTCACGGATCAAGGGAGGACATACGAATAACAAGATCCGCATCAGCACGAAACCGATTCGGGCCATCTCGGATGACCTGGATATTCTCGTAGCCTTTGACCAGGAGACGATTGATCTGAATGCCCATGAGCTCCGCCCGAACGGCGTGATCATCGGGGATGCCAAATTCAACCCGACTGTACCGGACGATCTCAACGTGCGTTTGTTTGCTGTGCCGTTTACCGCGATTGCGGAAGAGCTTGGCACCTCGTTGATGAAGAACATGGTGGCGACCGGCGCATCCATAGCGTTGCTCGGATTGTCTGCAGATGAAGTCAAGAAAGTGGTCGAGGAAGAATTCGGTCGCAAGGGTGCCGCGGTAGTGGAGAAGAATATCGAGGCGGTTAATCAGGGATACCAGTATATTACGGATCATGCCGACACACTGGACGATTTGAAGCTGGAAGATGCGGATGGCCAACAGCGTCTGTTCATGATCGGCAACGATGCGATTGCGCTTGGCGCACTGACTGGTGGATGTCGCTTCATGCCAGCATATCCGATCACGCCTGCTTCAGAAATTATGGAATATTTGATCAAGCGACTGCCGAAATTCGGCGGTACGGTGATCCAGACAGAAGATGAGATTGCAGCGGTAACGATGGCTATTGGGGCGAATTACGGTGGGGTCAGAGCGATGACCGCATCCGCAGGCCCGGGACTTTCCCTGATGATGGAAGCAATTGGCCTTGCAGGAATTACCGAAACGCCGGTGGTCATTGTCGATACGCAGCGCGGAGGACCAAGTACTGGTCTGCCAACCAAACAGGAACAGTCTGATTTGAACGCGATGGTGTATGGCACGCACGGTGAGATTCCGAAGATTGTAATCGCGCCAAGCACGATTGAGGAATGTTTCTATGATGGTATCGAAGCCTTCAACCTGGCGGAGAAGCATCAATGTCCGGTTATTCTCATGACGGATCTGCAGCTTTCCCTCGGAAAGCAGACGGCAGAGAATCTGTCCTTTGAACGATTGCAGATCGAGCGAGGCAAGCTGCTGCAAGAAGCAGAGCCGGGAGAGGCTGATCAATTGTTCAAGCGCTATGCATTTACCGAGGATGGTATCTCTCCACGCGTCATTCCAGGCATGAAGAACGGTATTCACCATGTTACGGGCGTTGAACATGATCAGGAAGGACGTCCTTCTGAGAATCCGGTCAACCGCGTGAAAATGATGGATAAGCGGATGAAGAAGTTGGAGAGCCTGCAAGTGACGGATGCCGTCAAGGTTGATGGCAAGCATGAAGAACCAGACGTCTTGATCATTGGGATGGGATCAACAGGTGGTACGATTGATGAAGCAAGAACTCGACTGGAAGCGGATGGCATGACCACGAACCATGCGACCGTGCGTCTCATTCACCCGTTCCCGACTTCCCACATTCAATCGTATATTGAAAAGGCTAAAAAAGTCGTCGTCATTGAAAATAACCAGACCGGACAGCTGGCAGCACAAATCAAGCTGCATGTCGGTCATGCAAATAAGATTCAAAGCGTTCTGAAATACGATGGGAATCCATTCCTGCCAGCAGAAATTTATCAAAGAGTGAAGGGGTTGAGTGAACATGGCAACATTTAAGGACTTCCGCAACAAGGTAAAACCCAACTGGTGCCCCGGATGCGGTGACTTTTCCATTCAGGCCGCCATTCAGCGAGCTTCTGCCAATGTAGGACTGGAACCTGAGGATCTGGCCGTCGTATCAGGGATCGGATGTTCAGGCCGGATTTCCGGTTATATTCATGCGTACGGATTCCATGGCATTCATGGGCGTGCACTGCCAATCGCACAAGGTCTGAAAATGGCCAATCGCGAATTGACTGTCATCGCGTCCGGTGGAGACGGAGACGGATTCGCCATCGGGATGGGACACACCATTCATGCCATACGCCGCAATATGAATATTACGTATATCGTTATGGACAATCAGATTTACGGATTGACCAAGGGGCAAACTTCCCCGCGAAGCAGCTTCGGCTTCAAAACCAAAAGTACGCCGGAAGGTTCTGTGGAAGATGCACTGTCTCCATTGGAATTGGCGCTGGCAGCAGGCGCGACTTTCGTCGCCCAGTCCTTCTCCAGCAACCTGAAGCAGCTGACACATTTGATTGAGGAAGGCATCAAGCATGAAGGTTTCTCCTTCATCAACGTCTTCAGTCCGTGTGTCACCTTCAACAAGATCAATACGTATGACTGGTTCAAGGAAAATATTGTGGATCTGGATGAGGATGATCAGTACAACGCGGCGAATCGTACGTTGGCCATGGCCAAAATCATGGAGACGAACAGTCTCGCTTGCGGCTTGATCTATCAAGACAAAAATAAAAGATCCTACGAAAATATGGTGGCGGGCTTCGATCAGCAAGGTCTCTCGAAGCAGAATCTCACCTTGTCACAGCAAGAATTTGACCAATTGGTGGCTGAATTTAGATAAAATCGTGAAAGGCATGCAGACTTGCGCTGTATGCCTTTCTTCTGCTCTTGATTACCGTTATAATAAGTGGGGTATGATGAAGGTAATCGTGTAATTGACCCAAAAGGAAGGAATGACCGTAACATGAAGGAAGTACCTGTAGGCGTTTCAGCACGCCACATTCATTTGTCAGAAGAGCACATCGAAAAGCTGTTTGGAGAAGGCTATCAGCTAACGGTGTTGAAGGATTTGTCCCAACCGCGCCAGTTTGCAGCAAATGAAACGGTAGAAGTTCGGGGCAGCAAAGGAAGTTTCCCTAAAGTTAGAATCCTGGGCCCGGCCCGCAAGCATACACAATTGGAGGTTTCTCGAACGGATGCATTTCAGATTGGGGTAAAGCCTCCGGTTCGTGAATCTGGTGATATTGCCGGGACGCCGGGCATTACCATAGTAGGTCCTGCCGGAGAAGTGGAACTGGAGGAGGGCGTAATTGTAGCAGCCCGCCACATTCATTTTCATACGAAGGAAGCGAGTGAGTGGGGCATTACGGACAAGCAAATCCTGCGTGTGCAACTGCAGGGCGAACGTCCCCTTACGTTTGACGATGTGATCGCCCGTGTATCCGACGCCTATGCGCTTGATATGCATATTGATACAGATGAAGCCAATGCAGCTGGTGTCAAGACAGGAGACAAGGCGGTTATTCTGGACTAGTTTTTCTTCCTCATACTGTCCGAACAGGAAGACCTTTTCGGTTGCCGATACGGGGCCGGGAAGGTCTTCTTTTCCATGATCATTCAGGTGCGGTTCGTGGTAACCTGCCCAAGAACATGATATAATGATACGATGAATGCGTAAGGAAAGGAGACCCATTGGTATGACGACAACCTCCGAGAAGGATTTTTCTATATATTTTCAGCCTCCATCCCTGAAAGACGCCAAAAAGCGGGGAAAAGAGGATATTAACGTACATTATTCATTTGAAATTCCGGATGAAATGATCGGATTTGGAAATGACAAAACCTATATGATTCGGACGTATGGCTGTCAGATGAATGAGCATGATACCGAGACGATGAAAGGAATACTTGAACAGCTCGGATACACCGCGACAGATGACAAGCACGAAGCAGATATGATTTTGCTGAATACGTGTGCCATTCGGGAGAATGCAGAGGACAAGGTGTTTGGTGAACTGGGTCATCTGAAGACCCTGAAGCGGGAAAACCCCAATTTGATTCTGGGCGTGTGCGGTTGTATGTCTCAGGAAGAATCTGTGGTGAACCGCATTTTACAGAAGCATGGCTTCGTCGATCTGATCTTCGGCACGCACAACATTCACAGATTGCCGCATCTGCTGAAGCAAGCCTCGTTTGAGAAGGAAATGGTGATCGAGGTATGGTCAAAGGAAGGCGATATCATCGAGAATTTGCCCAAGAAGCGGGAGGGCCTCAAGGGCTGGGTTAATATTATGTACGGTTGTGATAAATTCTGCACGTATTGCATCGTCCCATACACGCGAGGCAAGGAACGCAGTCGTTTGCCTCAGGACGTCATCAATGAAGTGCGGGAGCTGGCGCGTCAGGGCTTCAAGGAAATTACCTTGCTCGGTCAGAATGTCAATGCATACGGGAAGGATTTTGATCATATCGACTATCGTTTCGGGGATCTGATGGCAGATATCAGCAAAATTGATATTCCGAGAGTTCGCTTCACGACGTCGCATCCGAGAGATTTTGATGATCATTTGATCGAAGTGCTTGCACAGCGCGGCAATCTTGTGGAACATATCCATCTTCCGGTTCAGTCTGGCAACTCGGACATTTTAAAGAAAATGAGCCGCAAGTATTCCCGCGAGCATTACATGGTGCTTGTCGATAAATTGAAAGCAGCTATACCGGATGTCGTCCTTACCACGGATATCATCGTTGGTTTCCCGGGTGAGACAGAAGAGCAATTCGAAGACACACTGACGCTCGTACAGGAAGTGGAGTATGATGCGGCCTTCACCTTTATTTATTCCCCACGGGACGGTACGCCAGCAGCTGGCATGGAAGACAATGTACCGATGGATGTGAAGAAACAGCGTCTTCAACGCCTGAATGACCTGCTGGCAGACATCGGCTTGCGCAAAAACAAGGCGCTCGAAGGGCAGACGATGGAAGTGCTGGTGGAAGGCGTCAGCAAGAACAATCCGGACATGCTCTCAGGACGTACCCGCACGAACAAACTGATTCACTTTGCCGGACCGGCGTCACTGACTGGAGAATTCGTTCAGGTTCGCATTCAGCAGGCCAAGACCTATCTGTTGACAGGCGAGATGGTGAAGGAAGAGACGGCATCTGTTTCGTAAAATCAACAGGATCGTTTGCGATTCCGTTTAGCATAAAGGAGTGTATGAAGATGGCACAACATCATGATCATGTCGATAGCTGTAATATGGTCAAGCACCAGGTAGAGGATTTGGTGGTAAGAGAGGATATCATGGCCAAGGCGAAAGAACTGGCTAATCTGTTGACCACCTCTGAGGAAGTCCAGATTTATCAACAGGCGGAAAAGCGAATTCAGGACAATGAAAAAATTCAAAATCTGATTGTGCAAATCAAGAAAAAGCAAAAAGAAATCGTCGGGTTTGAATATTTCAAAAATGAAGACATGGTAAAAAAAATCGAAGCGGAAATGCAGGCGCTTCAGGATGAACTGGATGAGATTCCGCTCGTTCAGCAATTCCAGCAGAGCCAAAGTGATATCAACTACCTGCTGCAGCTCATCGTGCAAGTCTTAAAAGATACCCTCTCCGAACAAATTAACGTCCAGGCTGGTACAGAACCGGATCTTGAGCGCTAGGATAGCCTGACTAGATCGTGGTTCGTCAGGAAGAGAGGTGTGGGATAGGTTGAGTTTGGAAATTGAACGCAAATATCGGCTGACACAGTATCCACATGAGTGGATTGAAAATGGGACGTTGCAGGTGCTGAAAAGACAGTATATGGAGCAGACGTACCTGGCCCATACGAGAGACCAGGAAGTGCGGATTCGAAAAATATCCGATCTGAATCATTCGGAGCAGTGTGAATATACGCATACGATCAAGCAAGGATTCGGCATGACGCGAGAAGAGTTTGAATTGAAACTGCTCCCGGAGATCTATGAACAGCTTCTCGCCAGCCTCGGAAAAATTCCGTTGCAAAAAACACGCACAACCCTTGCCTGGGAAACGTACAAACTGGAAATCGACGAGTATCACCAGTATGACATGCAGGTGGTAGAGGTAGAGTTTGACAGTGTGGAGCAGGCGGAGCAATTCCAACCTCCGCCATGGTTCGGGAATGAAGTCGGCGTTGAAGAAGAATATCGCAACAAGACGATGTGGGCCAAGCTGCAAACGTCAGAAGGTTAATCAGGCGTGCGTCTCCTGCAACAGCTCCGGAATGGTTACGAACGTATAACCTTCCGCACGCAGAGACTGGATGAGCAGGGGCAAAGCCTGAATTGTTCCTTCGAGATCGGAGTTGCTGCCCCCTCCGGCATGCTGTAGAATGATGGCTCCCGGGCGAATCTGACGGAATACGTTTCGTATGACTCGATAAGCAGGAAGTCCTTTCCAGTCCATCGTATCCACATTCCAGTTTACAACTTTAAAATGATGCTCCCTGGCCCAAATCAGTTGTTTTTCAGTGATTGCGCCAAAAGGGGGCCGAATCAACGTAGGGGCTATCTGAGTAATATCGAGAATAGCCTGCTGCGTTTTTTTGATTTCCTGAGCGAATTGTGGCTCTGACAACGGGGGCAAATACGGATGATCATAGGTGTGATTGCCAATTTCATGATTTTCCATGGCGATTCGCTTTACAATCCCTTGCTGGATCACAGCCCGAAAACCGACAATAAAAAAAGTCGCCTTCACGTGATGTTCCTTGAGAATGTCCAGAATGCGTGGGGTAAATCGGTAGTCAGGCGCATCATCAAACGTCAGCGCCACTTCCTTGCGCTGGGCATTGCCGTGGAAAATAAAGACCTGCGGGTATTTCTTTCGCAACCGCTCAATATGATCCGCTTGTTCCTGTTGTTGGTGGAGGATCATCTCCTGGCTTGCAGGCGCTGATTGAATGACGGCGTAAAGCTTGTTGTGATGGAAGACCGGAGTCATGATCATTCCCGCAATGAGCAGGATTGAAAAGAGTGGTTTCCGAACCCTGATCGTGATAGAAATGATTTTGCATAGAAGGGCGATCGTGAAGCGAGGCATACCTGAATCCTCCTCTGCCAAATACTGTGTGTTCTTAATGTGTCCTTTCATTGAAAACTCATACGTGAACAAAAGACGATGGGACGCGTGATCGACACGTGTTGGAGGTTGGATGAACCCGTGATCATTGAAAGGAGATGAATGACATACGTGCAGATCAAAAGCCGTGCCGATATCGACTGGTATGCATTCGTCATGCAAAACCACAGCTAGAACAGAGCGAGCGGATGGACAGTTCGCAGTTTCTCAATTGGATAAAGCGTTACGATGAAGCGGGCATTCACATCGAGACCGTACCGAATACAGGGCTCATCGACGCTCTCACCCAGATTCAGCTAATGGTGCACAGCCCTTTGCCAAGAGCAAAGCAAACTGCTGATACATTAAACCATCATATCCGAATGACAACAGGTTCCGACCTGGGTCCGGAGCAAATATCGGATGCACGATACATCGAAGCGCCTTTACCGGTATACACGCTCCCACGATGGCTGAAGTTTCCTGCCTCTCATTGGGCTGTGATTTATCGTCTGGGCTGGATCATGCAAATCCGGAAGGGGCACACATGCTGGTACGAGATAGAAACGTTGAAGGAGACACGCCAGCGAGCCATGGACGGGGTGTTGCACCTGGAGAAGTTGATGAATTGCTTGCCCGTTCGACATCCCCATGATCCTGTGATAGAGGCCGCACTTGTCAGTCATGGCTTATTTTTGCATGAGCTGGATAAGGCGTTACTGAAGAAGGGGTGGGAGTGCATAGAAATGAAAAATCCTCGTTCATGTCTTGGATATCGGATCTATGAGAAGCAAGTGGAGGAATCGCTGGGATGTTGATTTCTATGCAAAAATCGCTACAATGTAGGTAGTGAAGTGGAAGCTACAACAGGGAGGGAATAAGCATGACAACCGATCACAAACTAGAAAAGGCAACCTTTGCAGGCGGATGTTTCTGGTGCATGGTCAAGCCATTTGATGAACTTCCGGGCATTGAGCGAGTGGTTTCAGGCTATACGGGAGGACATGTAGAGAATCCTACCTATGAGCAAGTCTGTTCGGAGACAACCGGTCATGCTGAAGCGGTACAAATTGAATACGATCCGGCAGTCTTCCCCTATGCGAAATTGCTGGAGCTGTTCTGGCAACAAATTGATCCAACCGATGCAGGTGGACAGTTCCATGATCGAGGCGCATCTTATCGAACCGAAATTTTCTATCATACAGAAGAACAGAAAAAGCTTGCGGAGTCCTCGAAACAACAACTGGAGGCAAGCGGACGATTCAGTCAGCCTATTGCGACAGCGATTACTGCGGCAGGTCCATTCTACCCGGCTGAAGAGTACCATCAGGACTATTACAAGAAAAATCCATTGCGATACCGCATGTATCGTAAAGGATCAGGAAGAGATGTTTTCATTGCGAAGAACTGGAAAATGACCAAGGATCAAGGCAAACTGAAAGAGATGCTCAATCCGATGCAATATCGGGTGACGCAGGAGAATGGGACAGAGCCTGCCTTTCATAATGAATTCTGGGATCACAAGGAAGAAGGCATTTATGTGGACCTGGTATCCGGTGAGCCGTTGTTCAGTTCTCTTGACAAGTATGATTCCGGCTGTGGCTGGCCGAGCTTTACCAAGCCGCTGCAAGCACCGAACGTGGAAGAGCATCTCGACAAAAGTCACGGGATGGTCCGGGTTGAGGTGAGAAGTAAATACGGAGACTCTCATTTGGGACATGTGTTTGAAGATGGTCCCCGTGATCAGGGAGGTCTCCGCTATTGCATTAACTCTGCCGCGCTGAAGTTTATTCCGAAGGATGAACTGGAGGCAGAAGGATACGGTGAATATACGAGGTTGTTCGACAGATAATGGAAATCTTATGGTTTCACCTGACCTGTCTCGTTCTAGCTGAGGTTTTGTTTTTACATCGTCCCGATTCATCATCGAATCGGGACTTTTGTCGTTTTTTTTAGTAAAATTTTAGTTTCCAAATGCCTATTTTCTGCTATACTATGCTAGGGTTTATGACTAGATAAGTCGATTGAATGGAGGTGAAATCAATGAAAACTAGCATAAATAAATCGGTCAGAGCCATTTTTCTGATCGGATTTCTGGTATTGACTGCTTTGGTTGCGATCGGATGTGAGCGTTATAGTCTCACCATCCAGTCGGATGAGCATTCGGTTCAGGAGGCTGTTTATTTACGGGATCTTTCAGATCGTGTGGTTCAGATGACGATGGATACCCATCAGGACAGTGTGACGACTTACGTTTATGAGAATGCCGGAGGTAACGATCTGGATTACGGATTTGTGACCGATGGTGAAGTGTCATGGGTTCCAGAATACATAAGTACCTCTATGTCTCCAATCGAAGCTAGCATTACGCACAACTCGTTGACGGGTTCGGATGAATATGGAAAGCCTCAACGGATTCCTGCCTATTTGATTCTGGATGAAGCATTATACAATGGCATGAGCCTGTCCGTCACCATGGCCGTGTATGATATGACTGGCACGAAAGTGGATGGCAGACCTGAGGTGTTTGTGAAATCCACCTCTGATTATCAAGGGAACAGTATAGCTGCCCAGCATGGTACGGCCCAGTTGATGCTGAACATGTTTACGTCACCGGTGCCAGAGATAGAAGAATTGTCGTTTGATACGTACTCGGGATTGAAGAAGCTGCCATATTTTGTCGAAGCGCCTGAGAGGTATACCGAGAACATTTCAATAGAGATGGAAGCGGGTACCCGTGTGTTGAGCATGACTGACTTAATGGGTAGTGAGAGAGCCGCTCAGGATGACTATTCAATCGTAGCTTTGGTTCCTGGTGATGCGCAAGCCAGTGCGAACGTGGATTTCACAGATGAGACTTTAATGGTGACACCGCTTCAGACGGGCACTTATTCCGTTTCACTTCTGATTGCCGGTACAGATCATACGGGATGGATTGCAGATATTCAGTTCGTGAATACAGTCCCGCAAAATGAGAATGGGGGCAACAGTGGGAACGACGGAAATGATGAGAACGATGGGGATGGAAGCAGTGAAGAGTCTGATACACCTGAGCCAACCTATCACCAGGGCACATCCGCTGGATTTGCCGATGCGGACACACCGAATGCCTCGCATACCATTGAACGTTTGAAAAACGAGGATACGGAGCGGGCCGATTATACCTTCAAATCCAACACGTTTGAAGCCTGGCTTGCGGAGCAGGGAGAAAGAGAAAGTTCGACCATCCTGATCCAACTCGGCATGACACAGGATATGAAGGGAGCCTCGCTCTCGATCGATCAGGATGTCATCGAGATGATCCGCAAACAACAGGTGGATCTGGTGATTACGACGGTAAAAGGGAGCGTACGCATCCCGTTCGAAGCGCTGCCAGGCGGGGAAACGATCGATCAAGTGACCATTCAGATTTGGACCGATGAAGAAGCGGGTCAGGTACTGAGTGAGCGGCTTCCTGAAGGGATGAGCGTTCTGTCCACACCCATCACGTATTCTATTCAGGTCTATTTACCAGATGCGAGCGAAACCGATTCGGTTAAACAACCACTTTATGCAAAAAGATCTTTGGTGATGGAAGGAAGTCTTGACGACGAGAAATGGTCTGTGATCTACATGGAAGGCGATCAATGGGTAAGTATACCTGCGCAGATAGTCGAACAGGATCAACAGACGATCGTGACCTTCCATGCCAACGGAAACGGCCATTATGCCTTGGTCGTGACAGAATCTGAAACGGCTGCTGTACAGGAACATTGGGCGAGTGAGCCCGTGCAGGAGCTGTCAGATCGATTACTGATCCAGAACGTGTTTACGGACGACATCGAAGTGAATCAGTCTGTGAACCGGGGTGAATTTGCAGGATTGCTCATGCAAGCGTTTGGGCTTGTGTCCCGAGAAAGTTTCGAGACCTTCCCGGATATCGAGAATCAGCCTTTCCTCGATGAGATTAATCAGGCTGCTGAATGGAAGATCGTTCAGGGCTGGGATGGCCAGTTCCACCCGGATGACGCCATCACGCGTGAGCAAATGGCTGTCATGATGGTTCAGGCGATTCAGGTGCTTGAATTGACTCCGAATGCGGGGGAACAAATTGTCCCGTCGTTCATCGACGAATCGGACATATCTCCGTGGGCAATCGAAGCGGTGTCTTTCTTGCGCAACATCGGGATTGTCATCGGCAATGAGCAGGGTGCTTTTGAGCCGAAGCAATCATTAACGATCGCTGAAGCCGCAGTGGTCATTTCCCAACTGTTAGCCACATTGAGCCGATAAACGCATGCTTTACACATCTAAATAGGATTTTGAAAGAGTCGGTGATCTGCATTCACCGGCTCTTTTTTCATAGAAAACTGGGTATGAATGCCAAAAATAGCGAAGATGAAAACCAATGATTGGATAAATCTCGAGCATGATGGACGATTCGGGAAGCATTCGTAAGGATTCAAAGGATGAGCATGTTAATCTCTGATCTGTCCGAATGAACTCAGATAGTCCCTGCTCAACTGGTATTTGCTCAAGTGTGCAACTCTATGATTCATGTTACACTAATTTGGGTAAAAAACGATGAGGCTGTGAACGAACAGCAAAAAAAGATACAGGAGGCAAAAGGGTGAGTCATTCTGATATCCAGTTTCGAGCTCCACGAGCCGAAGACGGCGCAAAAATCTGGGGACTGGTGAAAGAAACGGGCGTACTGGATGTGAATTCGCCATACAGCTACATGATGCTGGGTGAATTCTTCTCAGATACGTGTGCCGTGGCAGAGGTCGACGGAGAAGTGGCAGGCTTTGTTTCCGGCTTCATACCGCCTGAGAAAGAGGATACTCTGTTCGTATGGCAAATTGCGGTAGACAACAAGCAGCAGGGCAAAGGCATCGCCACATCGCTAATTGAGGAAGTCGTCAATCGTCCGGATCATCACAATCTGCAGTACGTGGAGGCGACAATCTCTCCATCCAATCAGCCGTCAACACGATTATTCCATCGGCTAAGTCGTCAGTGGAACACGGAGATTCAAACGGAAAGCTGTTTTCCAGCAGATTATTTTCCAGAGGGTCAGCAGCATGAGGAAGAAAATATGTATCGTGTAGGTCCGATATCTAAATAAGCCAGTAAATGTAACGTAATTAAATGAACGTGATTAAAAAAGAGGAGTGTTGACATGAGTGTCAATGTATTAGACAAACCGAGTATTAAATTGGAATTGTTTGAAAAGTTAGAATCTGAAGTTCGTAGCTATTGCCGCAGTTTCCCGACTGTATTCAGCAAGGCCAAGAATGCGAAGATGTGGGATTTGGACGGCAAGGAATATATTGATTTTTTCGCCGGAGCGGGTTCATTGAATTACGGTCACAATAACGAACGTATCAAGCAGAAGCTTGTGAATTATATCATGGAAGACGGGATCACACATAGCCTGGACATGGCAACAGAGGCCAAAGGCCATCTACTTAACACCTTTCATGAGGTGATCTTGAAACCAAGAAAGATGGACTACAAAGTCATGTTCCCAGGCCCGACCGGAACCAATTCTGTTGAAAGTGCACTGAAACTGGCACGCAAAGTGACAGGTCGCGAGACCGTATTGAGCTTTACCAATGCGTTTCACGGCATGACACTCGGATCATTGGCGGTAACGGGCAACAAGTTCAAACGTCAGGGTGCAGGGGTTCCTCTTCATCATACTGTATCCATGCCTTTCTGCAGATATCATGGGGATGAGGCAGATACGATTGCCTACATCGAGAAATATTTGGAAGACAGTGGAAGCGGATTATCTCTGCCAGCTGCGATGATTTTGGAAACCGTGCAAGGTGAAGGCGGCGTCAATGTAGCGAGCTTCTCCTGGATGAAAAAGCTGTCTGAGCTATGCAAGAAATATGGCATTCTCCTGATTGTGGACGATGTTCAGGTAGGCTGTGGACGTACAGGTCCGTTCTTCAGCTTCGAAGAAGCAGGGATCGAGCCCGACATCATCTGTCTATCCAAATCGATTGGCGGATATGGTTTGCCGCTTGCCCTTACCTTGTTGAAGCCAGAGCTGGACATTTGGGAGCCGGGAGAGCATAACGGAACCTTCCGTGGCAATAATCTTGGGTTTATTGCAGCGGCCGAGGCGTTGTCTTATTGGGAAGAAGCTTCCTTCCAAAAGGAAATTGAAAAACGGGGAAGCCTGATCGAGGAAACCATGAACGGGATTCAGCAAAAATACCCGAATGTCGCGATGGAAGTTCGCGGTAAAGGGATGATGATGGGAATTGCATTTGAAGAAGGTGATCTGGCTGGCGAAATTTGTAAAGCCTGCTTTGATCGTGGATTGATTATGGAAACGGCCGGAACCGATAGTGAAGTGGCAAAAGTGATGCCGGCATTAACGATTGAAATCGATGTGCTCAAGGAAGGTTTGGCGCGTCTAGCTGATGCTGCCGATCAAGTATTGGGCAATCAATCATAGAGTCAGACGATTAACAAGGAATTATCGCTGTCATTATGTGAATCATAGAGAACCATCTGTAAACAGAATGTTACGGGATGGATATATCAATTGCTGAGGTGAACAGAATGATTGTCAGAAGTTTAGAGAGTATGGTCGGAACAGATCGGGATGTACATGGAGAGACTTGGAACAGCCGTCGTTTTTTATTGAAAGGAGATGGCATGGGCTTCTCCTTGCACGATACAATCCTTCATGAAGGGACCGTTACACGTATGTGGTACAAAAATCACGTCGAAGCGGTGTATTGTATTGAAGGTGAAGGAAAGCTGGAAGACCTGGACAACGGAGAAACTTATGAGATTAAAGCAGGCACCATGTATGCGCTGAACGGAAACGAGCGTCATATTTTGACTGCCACTTCCACACTTCGTATGGTCTGTGTGTTCAATCCGCCCGTCACAGGAAAAGAAGTTCATGACGAAGATGGCGCGTACCCCCTGATAGAGGAATAAGGTAACGATTGTTATACACGAAAATTAAATATTCACAGGAGGAGATGTCCATGACAAGCACTACGATTACAGACTTATATCCGAGCAGAGTAGGAACTGAAGTGAGCATCAGCCAACGCAAAGATCCTGTGGTGTATGGCCAGCAGCTGCCAGGACCTCTCTCGGATGAACAATTGAAGTTTTTTGAGGAAAATGGATATCTGTTTTTGGAATCCTATTTCGATGAAGAAGAAGTTCGAAAACTGCAAGATGAAATGAACCGCATGCTAGGGGAATACAAAGGTTCCTCCAAGCAGGAAGTGGTATTGGAGCCAGACGGGGATGAGGTCAGATCGATCTTTTCCGTCCATCAACTGAATGAAATATTCCGTGAACTGCCGAAGCAGCCGAAGCTGCAGAATGCAGCAAAGCAAATTCTCGGTAGTGACGTTTATTTGCATCAATCCAGAATAAATTTCAAGCCTGGATTTACCGGCAAGGAATTTTACTGGCATTCTGATTTCGAGACGTGGCACGCAGAGGATGGCATGCCGAGAATGAGAGCATTCAGCTGTTCCATTGCCCTAACGGACAATTACCCGTTCAACGGTCCGCTTATGGTGATGCCAGGATCTCATCGCCAATTTATTTCTTGTATTGGCAAAACGCCGGATGATCATTATAAATCCTCGCTTCGCAAGCAGGAATACGGGGTGCCGGATGAGGACAGCCTGAAATGTATGGCAGATCAATATGGCATTGAAATGCCAACTGGAAAGGCCGGTTCTGTTTTGTTGTTTGATTGCAATATTTTGCATGGTTCAAACAGCAACATTACTCCTTACCCGCGAAGCAATGTGTTCATGGTATTTAACAGTGTGGAAAACAAGCTGGAGGAACCGTTCTCCGGAACGAAGCCTAGACCAGAATATATTGCGCATCGCAACCAAACGCAATTATAAGCATCATGACGAGACAGATTATAAGATAGGATTAGCCAGGATAACAGGGAAATGCCTCTGTCCGAATAGAGCGGACAGAGGCATTTTTGTCGTCATTCTCCTTCTTTCAACTGAGCAAAGGCATTCAGTTCGTCCAGGGTCATGACACCGGTATGGGATTGAAGTTGTTGCTGATCCTTCACCAGTAACACGGAAGGTACGTACTGAATTCCGTATGGTTCGGTTACTGCACGATCCTCCAGCTTGGCTACATCGAGCAAGAAAACAGGCAATGCTTCTGACTGGTTCATATATTCCAGCATCACCGGCTTGAAATCTTGGCAGTGTGGACAACTCTCCATATAAAAATAGACGAGATACCTGTCAGGCTCCTGAGTCAGCACATCCTCTATCTGGATCGGATTGTGCGTATAGAAATGTTCTTCCGTTACTTCATCGGACTCCCCGCCACAGGCTGAGATGACGACCGTCAGCAGGCTGATGGCCATCACGCGGACCGTCCTTTTTACCCATCGTTTCATTACATATCCTCCTTGTCAATCGTCCTATACCGAGACTTCCATGTCTCATAAAATATACTAGATTTAACCATAATCGAATAGATGGGGAAATGCCTATGTGATAACTCACAATCTCACCATTCAATTTTGACAATATGGAGTCCGCCAATTGAAGTAAACAATGGATCATGAGATGATAGGGTCATATATATCTGACACTGACAAGGGAGAAGATCACAATGAGCAAGCTGCCAGAAGGCAAATCGTTAGTCTTGTATGATGGATCTTGCGGACTTTGCTCCAGACTTGTTCAATTTCTTATACCGAGAGATCCCCGACAGCATCTTTATTTTGCTCCCCTTCAATCCGAGATTGGCAAGGCTTATTTAAAACAATTTTCACTGACTGGCGTTTCAGAGGACACGTTCGTATTTATTGAACAGGGGAAAACAGCCCATGTGGAATCGGGGGCTGCGTTGCGGGTTCTCCGTTATTTGCATCGGCCCTGGACCTGGCTGAGCAGGTTAACTTTTGTGCCTTCTCCTATACGCAATGCCTGTTACCGGTTTGTAGCAAAACGACGAAAAAAATGGTTTAAGCCCGAGGCGTGTATGTGGATTCCACCAACGGAACGAATTCGATTTTTGAATGAGATAGAGAAGTGATCATGGTTGTTCACAAAATGAAACCGGTTTCTAAAGCCGCGAAAAAAGGTAGAAAAATGAAATAGGATGGCAGAATGGAAGGAAAATGCTTGTTTTTTCTGTTTTTTGGGAATTGTCAGAAAATGCGTGTCAAGCTATGATGGTGATAACAACCCATGCAGGGTTCCTCGTAAAACACTTGTTCATTTCAAAAGACTGAATGGCAAGTGTTTTATTTTAACAGTCCAGGAAACCGGTTCCCTAATTGGTTTGTAATTCAAGAACAGGAGGTGGGTATACGCGATCAACTAGAATGGCATCGATCATGTCAATCAAACATTAAAAAGGAGGATTTGTTCATGTCAACGAAATCTTGGATTTTGAAACCGCTTGCAATGTGTATGCTTGCCTTTGTACTCGCGATGGGTGTGCTTCCTCAATCTGGTGTACAAGCTGCACCGGATACGGATGTTTCTAACAAAGTTAACTTCAATACCGATGTTATCTATCAGATTGTAACGGATCGCTTTTTGGATGGAGACAGTACCAACAACCCTTCGGGAACGATATTTGATGGCAGTTGTACGCAGTTGAAGAAATATTGCGGCGGTGACTGGCAGGGAATCATTAACAAGATCAACGATAACTATTTTACAGATATGGGTGTAACGGCGCTCTGGATCTCGGTTCCGGTCGAGAACATCTATGCTCCTCTTACTTACAGTGGAACGGTCAGCACCTCTTATCATGGATACTGGCCTCGTGACATGAAGAAAACGAATCCTTACTTCGGAAACTTCACAAAATTCGACAGCCTGATTTCAACGGCCCATGGCAAAGGGATCAAAATCATTATCGATTTTGTTCCGAACCATACCTCTCCGGCTGATCCAAACAACGCTGCTTTCGGTGAAAATGGCAAGCTGTACAACAATGGTACCTTGCTCGGCGGCTACACCAATGACACCAACAATTACTTCTATCATAACGGTGGAACCACATTCTCTTCGATTGAAGACGGTATTTACCGCAACCTGTTCGATCTTGCAGATCTGAATCAGCACAATAATACGATTGATGGCTATCTGAAAGATTCCATTAAATTGTGGTTGGACAAAGGGATCGACGGCATTCGGGTGGACGCGGTCAAGCATATGCCGTCCGGATGGCAAAAAGCATGGATGGAAACAATCTACAGCTACAAGCCGGTGTTCACATTTGGCGAGTGGTTCCTCGGCGCCAACGAGATTGATCCACAAAACCATGTTTTTGCAAACGAGAGCGGCATGAGCTTGCTTGATTTCCGTTACGGACAGACTGTACGTGAAGTATTCAGAGATCGGACAGATACCATGTATGATTTGGATACCATGTTCTCGGGTACGAACTCTGCCTATAATGAAGTGCTTGATCAGGTAACCTTTATCGATAACCATGATATGGACCGTTTCCAAAATGGTGCGGCCAATCAGCGTCGACTGGAGCAGGCAGTTGCCCTGACTTTGGTTGCACGTGGAGTGCCAGCCATTTATTACGGTACCGAACAGTATATGAGCGGTAATGGTGATCCGAATAACCGTGCCAGAATGACTTCTTTCTCCAAGACAACGAAGGCGTACAAAACCATCTCTAAGCTGTCACCGCTTCGCAAATCGAATCCTGCCCTTGCTTACGGGGATATGGAGCAGCGCTGGATCAATAACGACGTCTATGTCTTCGAAAGAGAATTTGCAGGCAATGTCGTATTGATGGCCATTAACAAAAGTGAAACCAGCAGCTACAATGTTTCCGGATTGACTACTTCTATGCCAAGCGGTACGTATTCCGACGTGCTTGCTGCTGAACTGAACGGAAACAGCATTACTGTAGCAAGCGGGGGAGCGGTCAGTACGTTCCAGCTTAGTGCAGGTGAAGTAGGCGTATGGAGCTACACGACAACGGTTGCTGCGCCAAATGTAGGTCATGTTGGACCGATGGTCGGCAAAGCTGGAAGTACCATTACAATTGATGGTCGTGGATTTGGTGCCACCAAAGGAACCGTTTACTTCGGCGCGACTGCCGTAACCGGTACGAATATCGTCTCTTGGGAAGATACGCAAATTAAAGTGAAAGTACCAGCTGTAGCTGGTGGTCAATATGATGTCAAGATCAAGACTTCTGGTGGAACAAACAGCAATGTGTATGACAAGTTTGAAATTCTGAACGGCCAGCAAGTCACCGTTCGCTTTATTGTTAACAATGCAACCACTACGCTTGGACAGAGCGTCTATCTCGTCGGAAACAAGAGCGAGATTGGAAACTGGAATGCTGCTGACGCCATTGGTCCTATGTACAATCAGGTGCTCTACGCTTACCCTACATGGTACTTTGATGTCAGCGTTCCAGCCAGCACCAGCCTGGCATTCAAGTTTATCAAGAAAAACGGAGCAACGGTCGTATGGGAAGGTGGAAGTGACCATACGTTTACGACTCCAGCCAGCGGTACGGCAACTGTAAATGTGAACTGGCAGTAAGACCTGACACGCATATCACTTGGACAAAGTGACAACTTTCTTCGTAATCACTCTCATTTCTTAGGGATCAGCCATCGACTGTGCAATCGATGGCTGATTTTTTTTGACTCCTGCGGGTTCTGGTATAGGGGGGATTCGATGGCGAAAATGCCGTGATAATATGAGAGATTGCTTCGATCTATGATCGATCTATGAATGGCGGAGTTGCTCTGCTAATTCTTCCAGCTCTGTCCAGCGTTCCAGCAATTGCTCGAGCTTCTGGTTGCACTCATTCTGCTCCTGGGTTAGTTCGGCTAATTTCTCATAATCTGTAGCTGCTTGCACCATCTCAGCCTCCAGTCGTTCAAGTCTGGCTTCGACGTCTGCAATCCATCCCTCGATTTTCTCGAAATCCTGTTGTTCCTGATAGCTGAATTTACGCTTCTTTGGCTTGGCCTCTGGTTGAGCAGAGGAAGAGGCAGCAACAGATTTTCCCTGTGATCCGGCAGGTGAATGCTCGATGGCAGCCGTTTGTCGCTTCGCCCGCAGTTCCGACACCTCACTGTAATTGCCGACCTCACTTTGAATCTTACCATTGCCTTCAAAGGACCAGATTTTCTCTGCGATACGATCCAGAAAATATCGGTCATGGGATACCGTAATGACAACGCCAGGAAAATGTTCCAGGTAATCTTCCAATACAGACAGCGTGTAAATATCGAGATCATTCGTTGGTTCGTCCAGGAGGAGAACATTGGGAGCCTGAATCAGCGTATATAATAAGTACAGTCTTTTTCGTTCGCCGCCAGAAAGCTTGGAGATCGGGGTCCATTGCATATCCGGCGGAAACAAAAATCGCTCGAGCATTTGCGAGGCACTGATCAACTGCCCTTCTGATGTACGAATTTGTTCGGCCGCTTGCTTGATGTATTCGATTACCTTCAGCGATTCATCCATCTCCAGATGTTCCTGTGTATAAAAGCCGATTTTCACCGTTTCTCCTACCGTGAGATCCCCGCTGTACGTGGTCAGATCTCCGGCAATCAGCTTCAGCAAAGTGGACTTGCCCATGCCATTTTTTCCGATAATGCCAATGCGATCTTGCGGCTGCACGATGACGGAGAGCTGGTCGATCAGCACATTTCCGCCCAAACTGGCTGTAACCTGATCAAACTGGATCACTTTTTTTCCTAATCGCTGACCACGGATGGCCATGTCCATTTCTTGGGATGGTGAATCGGGCTTAGCGGCCTGCAACGCTTCAAATCGATCTATTCTCGCTTTTTGTTTGGTTGTGCGAGCTTTGGCTCCTTTTCGAATCCAGGCCAGTTCGTTGCGATACAGATTTTGACGTTTTTTCTCTACGGCTTCTTCTCTCTCCAGTCGTTCCGCTTTTTTCTCCAGGAAATAACTGAAGTTCCCGCTGTATCCATAAGCGTTGCCTTTGTCCAGCTCGATCAATCGCTTCGTAATGCGATCCAAAAAATAACGATCATGGGTAATGAGGAGGAGGGTACTGCTTTTTCGCTGCAACTCATGCTCCAGCCAGTCTATCGTATCGGTATCGAGATGGTTGGTCGGTTCATCCAGAATCAGCAGGTCTGAAGGTCGAATCAGGACGCCAGCCAGCATAACACGCTTGCGCTGTCCCCCTGACAGGCTGCCCATCGTCTGTCCCACATTCGTAATGCCTAGTCTCGACAGTACTGCTTTTGCCTCTGACTCTACACTCCAGGCTTGCATGCTGTCCATTTGTTGATGAATCTGAGACAGTTTTTGTTGACAGCTTGTATCCTCGGGCTGGCTTTCGAGCTGTTTCAGAATGGATTCATGCTCCTTTAACAACACCATCAGGGGATGAGAGCTGCTGAAGACATAATCGAGGATGGTGGAATCCGGATCAAAGTCGGGGTTTTGACCCAAGTATTCGATAACTAATCCATTCGCATACGTGACTTGTCCCGTGTCAGCCGGTTCCAGACCCGCAATGATTTTGAGCAGCGTTGATTTGCCGGTCCCGTTTACGCCGATGATGCCGACTCGATCCCCTTTGTCGAGGCTGAAGGATACATCGGTCAGCAAGGGCTTGATGCCATAACTTTTCGTAATATGTTCGACGTTGCATAGATTCATATCGATTCTCCTAAAGGTTGAGTATGTGAGGAGGATGGAGGCAGCGAGTGTGCTTCACAGATCTCCCGGAAATGACATCCCTTGCAGCGACCAGGTCGAGGCGACGGGGTGAAAAATGTGATCGGTCTCGGAATATTTAGCGCTGGATCCATTAAGCAGGTTTTCATCTCTTGCAGATCATGCTCGATTTTGGCTGACAGACGTGTAAGTTGATCTGCGGAAGGTTGCAGTTCCCTGGATGTACCTGAACTTAAATATTCCACGCGGCAACGAATTTGTGAGAGGGGAACCTCATACGTTTCATGTACATACATGGCATACAACAATAGCTGATCGTCAAACTGGTCTTCATTGCCGGTCTTCCAGTCCACAATGATCCATTGATCTTCTCCTATGGTGTACAGCATATCCATTTTGACATAGACGTTGGTTTCATGGAGTTGAAAGGTATCCCACTTTTCTATTTCCCTGACCTTGGAGCGCGGTTGATGGGTCATATCCTGCCAGGTTTTCGACTGAAAGAAATTTTGCGTACACGCCGCGAGTCTGGTTCGAATGCTGTCCCTTCGCTCAGGAGGGATCTCTCCGTCGTAATACAGCTCTGACAGCATGGTGTTATGCTTGGGTGAGGCGATCCATCGCTCAATCTGATGAGATTCTTCATAGGCTTTTCGCAGCAACTGCCGGATGACATGTTGTACGTATTCTATTCTGGGCGCTTCATGCCCTTTTAGATATTGACGGATGACAGATTCACACATCTGATGAACCGCTTCCCCGAAAACCAGATAGAGGTTGGTCATCTGTTTCAGTCGGTAAGCGGTTCGCTGTGCATCTGTCGCATCCTTTTTCCAACCTGAATGAGAGGCATAGTAATGATAATAGTATTTGCGCAAGCATTCATCGAATGTCTGGGCTCTCGATTGCGAGTACGACCATGGTGGGTGCTGAGACATGGACATGCACTCCTTTCAAAAGACTATTATAGCATGATTGTACGCCTTTCCTATACAGTCGCAACAGGATTTGATATGATAGATAAGATGCACATGTGACGATGGGACGTACGAATTGAAAAGAAAGCCAATTTGTCATGAGAGTGAAGAACACGCAACAACAAATAGAGAGTAAAAGGCGGTATGAACATGATCAGTACAGAACGATTAACGCTCCGTTTCGGAGGAAGAACTTTGTTTGAAGATGTGAATATTAAATTCACCCCAGGAAATTGCTACGGGCTGATTGGCGCCAACGGAGCGGGCAAATCCACCTTTTTGAAAATTCTGTCCGGTGAGATTGAACCGAATTCCGGGTTCGTGCACATTACGCCTGGAGAGCGAATTGCCGTATTGAAACAGAATCATTTTGAATTCGATGAATACCCTGTGCTGGAAACGGTTATTATGGGGCACCAGAAGCTGTATGCCATCATGAAAGAGAAGGACGCCATCTATGCCAAATCTGATTTTTCAGATGAAGACGGCATGCGTGCAGCAGAGCTGGAAGGGGAGTTTGCGGAACTGAACGGCTGGGATGCGGAACCGGAGGCTTCGGAATTGCTGGTGGGTCTCGGGATTTCCAAAACGCTTCAGGAAGGGAAAATGAAGGATCTCGACGGCAATCAGAAGGTACGTGTATTGCTCGCGCAAGCCCTGTTTGGCACGCCGAACATTTTGCTGCTGGATGAGCCGACCAACCATTTGGATCTCGAATCGATTGAATGGCTGGAACAGTTTCTTGCCAAATATGAAGGTACGGTCATTGTCGTATCCCATGATCGTCATTTTCTGAATCAGGTCTGTACACACATTGCAGATATCGATTTTGGCAAAATTCAGATGTTCGTGGGCAACTATGATTTCTGGTATGAGTCCAGTCAGCTTGCACTCAGTTTGCAGCGTGAGAGCAATAAACGGGTGGATGAGAAGAGAAAAGAACTGGAAGAATTCATTCGTCGATTTAGCGCCAATGCTTCCAAATCCAAGCAAGCCACTTCACGTAAAAAATTGCTGGAAAAGCTGACGCTGGAAGATATCAAGCCTTCCAACCGCAAATATCCGTTTATTCAATTCAAGGCGGAGCGGGATGCGGGCAAACAGTTGCTGATGATTAAAGATTTGTCCAAAACGATCGATGGCGTGAAAGTGCTGGATCGTTTGAATCTGACGGTAAACAAAGGCGATAAAATCGCTTTTGTGGGTCCTCATGAACTCGCTAAAACCGTATTGTTTGAGATCATTACCGGTCAGATGGAGCCGGATGAAGGTTCTTATACTTGGGGAGTTACAACCAATACGGCCTATTTCCCGAAGGATAACTCCAGTCATTTTCAGTCCGATCTGAATCTGATTGACTGGTTGAGACAGTATTCCAAGGACCAGGATGAATCCTACATTCGGGGATTCCTCGGGCGTATGCTGTTCTCTGGGGAAGAAGCGTTGAAGAAAGTGAATGTCCTGTCAGGGGGAGAGAGAGTGCGTTGTATGCTGTCCAAAATGATGCAGCAGCAGCCAAACGTCCTCGTTTTGGATGAACCGACCAATCACCTTGATTTGGAATCCATTACAGCCCTCAATAACGGGTTGATTCAGTTTGATGGCACCATGCTGTTTACTTCTCAGGATCACCAGTTCGTGCAGACTATTGCCAATCGGATTATTGAACTGGCACCGACTGGCGTGATGGATAAAATGATGACGTATGATGAATACATGCAACATGAAGATGTGAAGCAGTTCAGAACGAGTGTATACGCCTAAAACAGGCCAAAAAAAGACCGCTGACGATTTACAGGTCCCCCTTTACTGGTGTGCAGTGCTTGCGAATGTTTCGCAAGTGCATCAGACAGCCTGGCCAAGGGGATACCGTTCTCGTAGAGCGGTCTTTTTTAATGGGATGTTCGTGATTCGATCCGAGGTCAGAGCGAATTACGGATTTTTGGCATGCTGCTTGCCTGGCAGCTTGGAAGACGGTGTAGATTTGCCGGCCGCTCTCCGATTGTGTTCATCCTTCGCCTGTGTGTCGTGTACTTTCTCAATAAATTGCTTCGTATCGTCCATCAGGTCAGCCTCCTTGCGTGCTTCTTCATGAATGCCTAGCCTTCTTCAATTGTACGGTTCCCTATTCTGACCGTCTCATACATGAAACCTAGATATAGCGATTTTTGCGATGGAGCAGTCGGAATGTCTCTTCCAGCACTTCCTGATGCGTGGAGCGCTGCATAATTTTGAAGCGGCATAAGGTATTATAAGTGTGCAGGGAAACCTTGCCTTCAAACATCATCTGCCTGAGAATGGGAATGCAAAATCGCTCAATCGGAAAATAGGCGATCTCAGCGTTTTCGTTGTCCCCATCATGCAGCAATACTCTCAATCCTTCTATCCGGGGACAGAAGCCGTCAGTAAAGTCTTCAATGATCCGGATCTGATCCGGCTGTGCCTCGAGAATACGCGGATTGTGACTGGGATGATGAATTCGGAAAGTTAGCTCATTGAAGGAGTAGGAAGCCGTATTCAGATCGATCTTCAGCTTGCGAAGCAGGACAAGGCTGTACAGATGAATCGCCTTTCTGTACATCCATTGATTGAGCACAATGAATAGTAGAAAAAAGAATGTAAGTTGCACAAGCAGCCATAGCAAACTATCCATCTTGATCCCTCCTGTAGCTGGCAATCTGGTTTCTCCCGGACTCCTTGGCCTTGAACAAAGCCAAATCTGCCGCTTCAAATAAATGTTCCGGTTCCTTGCAATGAGCCGGATAGCTGGCGATGCCGATACTCACGGTCAAGTTCTGATTCGGTTGCGTCTCCTGATTGTGAAAGTAGGTCTGGTCGATCGTATGACGAACGAATTCGGCATGCTTCATCAGTTCATCCTCCGGACAATTGGGTACGACAATCACAAATTCCTCCCCACCGAATCGAAACAAAATATCTTCACTTCGCAAACACGTTTTGAGCGCATTGGCGAACTGGGTGAGCACGATGTTTCCATTTTGATGTCCATTCTGGTCGTTGTAGTGCTTGAAGTAGTCGATATCCAGCACGAGCATGGCAAGTCTGCCCCGGAATGAGCGTGCAGCCTCACAGTACTGCTTGAATATACTTTGGTAGTATCTCAGATTGTACAACCCGGTCAGGCCATCCTTGATGGCATATTCCTGCGTTTGCTGATAAGTCAGTGCATTACTGATCGCCATGGCAGCCTGGTTGGCGAATGGGATGGTGCTGTCCAGCAGCTCATGGGTGATCGGGGTATGATAGATATTATTGTCCACGACAATGACGCCGATCGAGGTATGATGGGTGATCAAAGGGATCACGGCAAACTCATCCCGGATGTCAAACAGCTCCTTCAGCATCAATTGGACGCGATCGGATTCGTCCCATTCCTGAATATGTAGAATCTGCTCCTTTTTCAGCGCAGTCGTGAAGATGCCAGCCTGGTGAAGAGGCAGCTTCATAGACAGGACGACATCATTCAGTTCGAGATCCTTCTGTACATGATTGAGCTGGATCAGGTCTTTGAGGTCGATGCGGTGATGGATCAGATTGGCCCATTTGTCGAGTCCTTCCCGAATGGACATGGAGCCGATGCCAAGACGTCCTACCAAATATTTCTTGTCGTCCGAGACGAGCAACAGGAAAGCCCGGTTAAAGCCGAGTCCGAACCCTGCGGTCATCACGGTAAGAATGGTATGGTAGAGGGTAGGCAAATCAAATGTACTCTGCATGGCCGAACTGATTTCCCTCAGATTGTTCAGTTCCTTCGTTTTCGTATACAGCATGCGATGGTAACCCATTTTGCGTTCCTGAAGTTCTTGCCTTTTTAAGTAAAATCGGCTGACCAGCAGCGCGCATAGCAGCGAAGCCAGGGTGAAAGTCATTGCATATTCAATATGGATCTGTTCGGGGTAAATCAGACAGAGTCCCCAGATGAGCAATGAGCTGATGGCCGAGCTGAGTGCAGCCCCCATAAAATAATAAGCGGCCGAACATGCCCAAATCGGCAGAAACAACAGCACACCCAAATATTCGATATCCAGCCAGAGAAGATTCAATATGGTGAACAGCATCGTCGCCACCGGAAACAGAAGCCGACACAAAGAAGGTGCGAGAAGGTGCCGAAAGGTATTGACGAAGATGAAAATCAGTATCAGAATAAGGGTGGTGGTGATTTGAACCATAAACCTAAGTCCCCTTTACGAGATCAATGTATGGAAAGACATCTAGAATTATTTCGATGGAAGAAAAACAATTTCCTGCCAGATCGTACGAATTGGTCAAATTATCTTGATCCTGATGAGGGACGAACAACAAAAAGTGAAACGACCTGTTCAACTGGCCCGTATACAACATGATAAAAGGTCAAGGTTTGCACAAGTAGGGGTAGCGATATGGATGTTGCTTGTCAATTGACCTTTGAGATACATGTAATCATTCGAGCCGTGATGCTCATGCTGATCACGATATGGCTGGTCTTTCTCATGGTCAGATTTAGACGCAAGCCCAAACAGATTCAGGCACGCTCATTAAAAAAAATCATGGCAGTGCTTGAGGTTCTGCCAATCCCATTTGCGCTTCATCGGAACAATGACTGTATCTATCTCAACAGAGAAGCGAAAAAGTGGTTTCATCTGTACAAGGATCCATCCTCTTCAGGTGATGAACCCATGAACTGGATTGCCCAGGTCCAGGAGCAGTACCAGCAATCCTGCAGGCATGAGATCTATCTGATGTCACTTGTCGATTCACAACGTGTAGAGAAACTGTCGATTCCGTTTCAGACTGGCTGTGTACCGCGCAGCGGTCATGTGATGTGGATGGACCTGCAGCTCAATCGGATGGTGATCAGCAACAAGCCTTACGTTCTGATTCAGTTTAAGCCGGTTCGTTCGAGAACAGATGGACTGGAACAGGCAGAGAGGCCACTGCAATATGCGGGGGAGCTGGCTGCCGCGATGGCGCATGAGATTCGCAATCCCCTGACGACCATTCGCGGTTTCTTGCAACTGTTGCAGCCCTATTACGATGGCAAGAAAGTGTATGTCGATCTGCTCTACGATGAATTGAATCGTCTGGATGTCATTGCGGAGAGCTTGCTTCAGCTTGATCCGTCTACGGTGCCAAGGCTGGATGAAGTGGATTTGCGAACCATCTTGCAGGACATGATGATCTTGCTGCAAACAGAAGCAAGTGAAAACAAGATCTCGTTGGTTCTGCATGTACCACAGAGCGCTGTCATGGTATACTGTGAAGTCAAGTCCATGAAGCAAGCATTGCTGAACATTGTGCGAAATGCGGTGGAAGCTTCACCACAAGGAGAGACCGTATACATAACGATGGGTGTGTGCGATGCAATGGTACAGATCAAGATCAGGGATTGCGGTTACGGACTGAATGAGCAGCAGCTTCAAAGGCTGGGTCAGCCTTTTTATCGAAGCAAGGGAAAAGGGACCGGACTCAGCCTGATGATGACGTATAATGTTTTGGAAAAGCATGGCGGCATGATCGAGGTACAGAGTGAAGTGAACAAAGGAACGACGTTTAATATTCAGTTGCCATTCAGACAACCCCCCACTAATCATGAAAAAGGAGACAAATATGAAAAAACTTCCGATTCATCGCAGAGGTATTGAAATAAGTCCACTCAGCTTGGGATGCATGGGCTTTGGCGGAGGCTGGAACACAGGCTCAGTTACGGACGAGCACGTAATGGAGGCGCAACAGGCTCTGGAAACATCCATTGAGCATGGCATCACCTTCCTGGACCACGCAGATATTTATACGTTTGGCAAAGCGGAAGAAACATTTGGTCGTTTGTTGACGGAGAAGCCGCAATGGCGGGAACAGCTCTGGATTCAGTCCAAATGCGGCATTCGGTTTGAGGAATCCGCAACGGTGCCGGGCCGCTACGACTTTGATCGCAACTACATTGTAAAAAGTGTGGAAGGCATTCTGTCCCGTCTGAAAGTGGATTATCTGGATTCGCTGCTGCTGCATCGCCCGGACCCCCTGATGGACCCTGAAGAAGTTGCAGAGGCGATTTCACAACTGAAATCCGCCGGCAAGGTGAAGTATTTTGGCGTTTCCAACATGAGCAGGGGGCAGATTGAGCTGTTGCAAGCTTACAGTGAAGAGCCTCTGATATTCAACCAGCTGGAAATGAGTCTGGCGAAGCTGGATTTTCTCGAAACAGGCGTATTGGTCAATCATCCGGATGGAAAATACTTACAGTTTCCAGAAGGAACCATGGAATATTGTCGCCTTCAGAACATACAGTTGCAGGCATGGGGTTCACTGGCGCAGGGATTATTCTCTGGCAGATCCGTTGATGACCAGCCAGAGGCTATTCGTGCAACGGCAAAACGAGTCAGTGAACTGGCCTTGGAGAAGGATTGCAGCAGAGAAGCGATTGTATTGGCGTGGCTAATGAAGCATCCTGCTGGCATTCAGCCGATTATTGGCACGACCAATCCTGAGCGAATTGCTGCTTGCAGCCAGGCGGTGGATGTCACACTTAGCCGGGAAGAATGGTACTCCCTGTACGTGAGCGCAAGAGGAAAGAACATGCCTTAAGGAAAGTTATTGGCACATGTAGCGAATATGGAACATGAGCATGGAGAAGTGGGAAATAGAAGCGACATCACGATCGTCGTGAACAGGAAAGCAGCGGTAGCCGTAGCAGGAAAGGAGAAAGTCGATTGCATACAGATTCGTTTCAGTCCTGTTTGGAGGCCTATGCACAATTGGTCATTGAGGTGGGTGTGAACCTGCAGACCGGACAATTGCTTAGAATTGAGGCCCCGGTTGAAGCCGCAGAACTAACAAGATGGATCACCCAAAAGGCCTACCAGGCAGGAGCCAAATATGTCGATGTTCATCTTCATGATGAACAACTGTCACGAATCCGGTTTGAACATGGCCATTCTGAGACATTCGGCTATTACCCGGAGTGGCAGGCATCCGGACTGGAAATGCTGGCTGAGCAAGGCGGGGCATTCCTGAGCATAAAAGTTCCCAATCCGGATTTGTACAATGGGATCGATCCGGCGGCTGTGCGTACAGCTACACAAGCTGCCATGCAGGCCAGACAGGGATTCTCTCAATATACCCGCAACCATCGGATTAGCTGGTGCCTCATTAAGGCACCGACGATAGCCTGGGCGAACAAGGTCTATGCAGATTTGCCTGAAGAAGAGCGTGTCGAAGCCATGTGGCAAGACATCTTCAAAATGAATCGGGTCGATCAGCTCAAACCTGCCGACGCATGGCGGGCGCATATGTCACAGCTGCAATCGAGACTCACGCTGCTCAATGATCGAAGATACAAGCGATTGCATTACCGCGCACCTGGAACAGACCTGTCTGTCGAATTGCCAGCAGATCATCTGTGGGCAGGTGGAGGCGCCGTGAATGCAGACGGACACGTCTTTGTTCCGAATATGCCAACGGAGGAAGTCTTCACCATGCCGCATCGGCTCGGTGTGAACGGAACGGTGACGAGCACGATGCCATTGAATTTGAATGGTCAGTTAATCGACCAGTTTACACTGACCTTTCAAAACGGGCGAATTACTTCCTACACCGCTGAGACGGGACAGGAAGCGCTGGCCTCTATCATTGAAACCGATGAAGGCGCGTCCTATCTGGGGGAGATTGCACTTGTTCCTCATGATTCACCGATTTCCAATTTGAACCGTGTTTTTTACAATACCGGGATCGATGAAAACGCCTCCTGTCATTTGGCGATCGGGAGTGCGTATCCGATCAACCTTGAAAAAGGGATAACCCTCCGTCCAGAGGAATTGCTTGCCAAAGGCGCAAATGTGAGTCTCACTCATGTCGATTTTATGATCGGTTCTGCCGAACTGGACATCGACGGAGAGACGGAAGACGGCGAACTGGAGCCTCTCTTTCGCAAGGGAAATTGGGTGTAAGGATCAGGGCCCGAAATAACGAGTTGATTGAGAGGACAGTGAGGAATCAGAGGAATTTGAGAGTAAACAAGTTGTATCAAAGTGAAATGGAGCAATAGAGAAACAATGAGGAAAGTGAAACAATGAGGAAATAGAAATATAGGGAAACATAGAGGTGGAGGATAAATGAACGGAACGTATATGAAACAACATGCAGGACGCAAAGCTATCATGTTGTTGTTCGTGGCATGCATGATGTCCATCCTGTTTCTGACTGCTGGCTGTTCGTCGAATGAGGAAGCGGGTTCAAGCGCCAATCAACCGGATAACTCGACTGAACAAAATGCAGAGGTGCCAACCGAAGAAAGTGACGAACCTTCCGTTTCAGACAACGATACGGCAGAACAGACCGAAAATGATCCAGAGCCGGCCGTTACATCTTCCCCACAACAGGAAGGATCGGGAGGATTTTTCTGGAAAATGAACAATGATGAAACGGGAGCGACGGTGTTTCTGCTAGGCTCGGTACATGCCGCGTCTCCCGACTTCTATCCGTTGCATCAGGTGATTGAACAATCATTCGACGACTCGGACGTGCTGGCTGTGGAAGCCAATATCGTAGACATTGATCCGCTCGAAGCTCAGCAGATGTTGGACGCCAAAGCGAAACTGCCAGATGGGATGACGCTCGAACAGAAACTGGATGCGGAGACATTGGCTGCGCTCAAGGAGAAACTGAAAGCGTATGGTATCCTGAACTTTTCCTTTTTCAACCAATATGAACCGTGGTACATCAGCATGCTGATTGAGAGCTTTGAGATTATGAATCAGGGGTATGATCCTGAATCGGGTATAGACGTGCACTTTTTGAAGGCCGCAGGTGACAAGGAAATAGTCGAATTGGAAGGGATGGAATTTCAACTCGATATGTTTGCCGGATTTTCGGATGAGATTCAGTTGATGTTGCTGGAATCGGCTATGGATGAAATAGCCGATCACCCGGAAATGATTGATGAATTGATGACCGCTTGGAAGCAGGGTGATGAAGAGGGCATGTCGAAATTGCTCATGTCAGATTACTCCGATGAGGAAGCGTATCAGACGTATATGAAGAAAATGCTGGATGATCGCAATGTCGGAATGGTGGAGAAGATTGAGCAGTTTTATGCGGGGGATCAGAACGTGTTTGTAGTCGTGGGAACTGCGCATTATTTAGGTAAAGCGGGCATTATTCAGCTTTTGCAAGACAAGGGATATGAGGTTGAAAAGGTGCTCTAGGATGTCCATAGCAGTGAACAAGAGGGGGAGATGATGGATCTCTTCCTCTTGTTCTTTTCCTGATAATCTGTAGCCGAACGGCGGTCCCTGTTATTTTGTTGCATAAGTCTGCACCATTTCGGGGGTGACATATACCCGAACAGGAGAAATACCTTCCTTCGCATGTTCATTGATTTTTTTGGTAATGAGATTGATCTCGTCTACGGTGTAAGGTTGACCAGCTTTGCAGAGAGACAGGGCTTCTTCGATCGCCATTTCCCGCTGTTGATCAAGTTTGTAAAATTGCTGCAAATGTTCGAACTGTTTCTTGGAATGTGCGCTGATCGCTTCATGCGCATTCATGGACCGTCTTCCTTTCTGTAGGTGGCGTATGGCATTATTATACCGTTATTTGATTCAACTTCAAGTCTCTTCTGCAGAGGCAATGAGGATGAGATAAGGAGAGGATCGGAGATGCGAGAGATGAAGAAGGATACATTTCCGGTTGAGGAAGCCATTCCGTCTGTGATGCAGGCTCTTGGGCATCGAGGCACAGGGGTGCTGGTCGCAGAGCCGGGGGCTGGAAAGACAACGCGTGTACCACTCGCTTGCATACAGGAGGAGTGGCTGGGAGAGAAGAAAATTCTGCTGCTCGTACCACGCAGAGTCGCGGCCAAGTCGGCCGCGCATTTTATGGCGGCGCAACGAGGTGAACAAGTCGGCGATACGGTAGGTTACCGTATTCGACTGGAGCAAAAGATCAGCGATCGAACGCGAGTTGAAGTCGTCACGACAGGCGTCATGCTTCGCATGATGCAGCAAGATCCTACGTTGGATCAGTATGGGCTGGTTATCTTTGACGAGTTTCATGAGCGAACATTGGATGGAGATCTGGCACTTGGGTTGATTTGGGATGTCAGGCAAGTGTTGCGAGAGGATTTACGCATCCTCGTTATGTCTGCGACGATTGCAGCAGAAGCGGTCTCTGAACTTCTCGGAGGTGCTCCGGTCATCCGAAGTCTCGGCAGGACGTATCCAGTGGACAGGAAATATGTACCTGGACCCGGAACCTGTGATAAGGAATTATTGGATTTGATCGGACAGCAGATTGATCAGGCATATCGAACACATACGGGAGATATTCTGGTGTTTTTGCCTGGAATGAAGGAATTGAAGTACGTTCAGCAGCAGCTCAATGTCCGCTACCCGCTTGAATTAGGCGAAGGTGTGCTGAGGTGCTATCTCCTGCACAGCAGTTTATCTATCGAAGAACAGTCTCTTGCCTTGAAGCGGTGTGCGGCTGGAACGAGAAAAATCGTGCTTGCCACGTCCATTGCGGAAACAAGCGTCACCATTGACGGGATTCAGGTCGTTATCGATAGTGGTTGGGTTAGAAAACCGCAATTTTCCCCGCGTACAGGGCTGTCACAGTTGATCACGACACGCATTTCGAAGGCTGCTGCCGATCAACGAGCAGGTCGGGCTGGGAGACAAGGGGCTGGCCTATGCTACCGTCTGTGGAATGAAGAGATGCACCACGCGCTAAATGCGTATGATGAACCTGAGATCAGGCACGCGGATCTGATCTCGTTTACGCTCGAACTGGCATGGTGGGGACTCCAGGATGCGTCAGGCTTGTCTTTGCTTGACCAGCCTTCCTCTTCGGCCATGATTCAGGCCCGGGAGCTGCTGCATCTACTGGGTGCAACCGATGATCAGGGTAAGATCACGGAGCATGGGAAGGATCTGGCAGCTCTTGGGATTCATCCGCGGTTGAGTCATATGTTGTTATCCGCTTTGTCACGGGGCTGGAACGTCCATGAAGCTTGTGATGTAGCGGTCGTTTTGCAACATCAGTCTCATTTCTCAGGCGGATCATACATGACCTTGCATGAAATCATAAAGGCATTTCAGGATGGACCTGATGAAAGGACCTATAGCCAGTTCAGAGCAGAGAGCTTGCGTCTGCAGCAGCAATTGACGATAAAGGGTCTATACGAACAGGAATATGAACAGAAAAAATCGCAGATCTCGTACGATTACGGGATGCTGGCTGCGATGGCGTTTCCCGATCGGGTCGCCAAAAATCGAGGAGACGGGACCTTTCTTTTGCGAAGTGGCAGAGGTGCAGCATTGGCTCGCACAGACAGGTTGCAGCATGCTCCCTTCCTGGTCGCGATTCAGGTGGAGATGGGCAAGACAACCAGTTCAATCCGCCTGGCTGAGGAAGTGAAGGAAAAACAATTGCTGGATATGTTCGAGCAGCAGATTACGTCTGTCTGTCGTGTGAGATGGGATGAAGAAAAAGGAAAGATAACCGGACGTCTGCAGCAGCATTTGGGCGCTATGGTCTTGTCGGACACCCCTGTTCCACTGGATCAGCTTTCATCTGAACGCATCGTTGAAGCGGTGTATGAGTATGTGACAACAGGCGGGATCGAACAGTTGTCATGGAACAAGAAATCCAGACAGCTTCAGCAGCGCATCCAGTTTATGCATGCTCACGATCCCAGGTGGCCCGATGTATCTGACGAAGGGCTGCTGAAGAGAGGCAGGGAATGGTGGGAGGTTCAGCTGGATGGCCTTACAAATCTCCAGCAACTGAAACAAATCAACGTTTGGGAGCTTCTTCAATCTACACTTGACTGGGAACAGTCTCGACGTTTGGAAACAGAAGCACCCGTTGACTTTGAAGTGCCCAGCGGTTCCCGCATTCGGATCGATTACTCCGATCCGGATCAGCCCGTGATGGCCGTGAAGCTTCAGGAGTTGTTCGGTCTGAGTCAAACGCCGACACTTGGTTCTCACCGTATTCCGGTGACCCTCCACCTGTTGTCTCCCGCTATGAGACCGGTACAAATCACGCGGGATTTGAAAAGCTTTTGGGAACAAACGTACTTTGAAGTGAGAAAAGACCTGAAAGGAAAATATCCCAAGCATCCATGGCCGGACCATCCCATGGAGGCACAGGCAACGAGAAGAACAAAAGCAGCAATGGAAAAAAGCAAGGACGGTCTGCTTAAAAGGAAATAATTGAGCGTCATTTCCCGGGGAAGCGCAAGGTTCGATCTTTTTTTGCCTGCGTGGTGGCAGGATTCGACGAGAGGATGATCCAGAACGAATCGGATTGGATCGTAGTCTAACAATCAGGGAGGAGAGACAAGATGACATTGCAATACGGAGCTGTCATGAGCATTTCAGAAATTGGTGTGGGAATGAGAGTGTGTCTGGATACGACAGATTTACTGAATCCGACTGAGGGGATATGGGTGGGCAATACCGGTCACGGTTATGTCTTTGTGGCCGCCGAGACCCGCACCACTGAGACGTATCCGCCGAGACCCTTTCGAATCAATGGTGGGGCCATCCATCAATATGTTCGACAAGGTGGAGAGACGCGGTATCTGTCTGATTTTCAGCCGGGCGCGTGCATAGAGGTATCCGATTGGGAAGGGGAGGTTAGAAGTATCCCCCTTGGCCGTATGAAATTTGAGAAGAGACCCCTTCTTCGACTTGAGGTATCGCTGGAGGACGGGACGAAGATAACGGCTACCTTGCAGCAAGCAGACAGTGTGCATGTATGGAAGGAAGAAGTGGGAGCTTATCCACTCATTCAGATAAAACCGGGTGATCGGATACGGGTTCAGTCCGATATTCCCGGCCGACACCTGGGAGAGCGAATTGAAGAGGAGATAATTGAAAAATAACGCGACTGTATCAATAGCGAAAGGATCGAAAGTGCATGGAGTTTTCCGTTGAATTTCTTTCATTTTTTGTCATTCAAGATGAAGCCTCTGCCTCAGGGTCGAAATCATTCAAGCATTTTCAGACGCTAGGTAGAGAGGAATATGAGTACAGTGAACTGCGGTCATTTCTGGATGGGGAGTTTGTGCGCATTACGAAGCGCAAAGTGGAGAAACATCCAAAAACTGAACATGCGCCGACCAAAATCGGACATTTCATCGTGGAGCCCGGACATGACTGGAGCAGTAATCCCAACTACAATCTGTTCCAGCGTCTGCTGACCGCAGAAGACAAACAAGCCTTTTTTAATCAGGCGGACGAATTGGTTCGCATGTATATGGATACAACCGCTGTGCGAGGTGGTGCTCTGATTATTGCGTCGGCCCGCTTGCAGGATTATTCGGATCAATTGATTCTGTTTGTCATGAAATGTGATTTTGAACCGAAGATTGCCCGCATTTCAGATGAGAAAAGCCTGATTCATCATGTAGAGATGGCCATAAGCGCCAGGAATATGAAGTCCATACAGTATCCGTACATGCCGGAACCGGGCATATTCGAGACCCATGAACTGAAAATCCATCAAGCCTCTCATGCTCGTTATTTTGAGGACTTTCTTACTTTCATCTCCTATGAAAAATCGATGCCGGAATGGATGAACGACCAGATGCATGTCATGGTCCATGATTATATGGATATGAAATGGGGAGGCAACGAAGAAGCAGCCGAACGTAAACAGGAGGAAGAGAGCTACGAGATTTGGGCTGCTAGTGAGAAGCGGGAACTTCAAGAGAAATGGCATCATGAGCAGGTCATGGAGGCCAAGCAGCATTTCATTGCGCACGATGAGGATTTGAGCTTGCAATTCAAACTCGAAGATATAACGGTGAAGGGAAAGATGGCGCAGTACGGGGATCATATCCACATTGCGAGATTTCAGGGCAGGTATGTTGTGCTACTGGAAGGGGACTCGATTCAATTTGAAAAGGGAAAGTCCCCGATTGAACTGCTGCAGCCCCAGGAACTGCACGAAGTGCTGGAAGCGTTGCAGAACAAGCCTGAGATTCCTACAGCCCTTTCCGAAACGGAGAGGACGGACGCGATAGATAAGACAGGCACAACAGACACAACAGACACGACAGATACCGTTTCATCTACAGATGAAGATGCCCCGCCGTGGTAAACATAAGGATACCGCAATGATGCTAGCGTGTTGACCATGATCTTCCCAAGCAAAAGGCAATGACGAGATTGACATTGCCTTTTTTGGGCTTTATAATTTTAAAGTGTTTAAACATTTGAACCTTTTAACTTTTGAAACTTCACTTCATTCCGCTTGTGCCAAAGCGGGGTGGGAACGTGAAAGGATACAGGATACAGCATTCAGGAGGACATCATGAAGAGAAAAAGAGCATTAATTACTGGAGCCTCTACCGGCATCGGAAGAGAGTATGCGTTTGCGTTAGCAGAGAAGGGATATGATCTGGTGTTGGTTGCCAGATCGAGGGATAAACTGGACGCACTAGCCCACGAGTTGAAGAAAACGTACAAGCGGAACATCCATGTCATTGTGAAAGACTTAAGTATAGCGTCCGCTCCGGAAGAGATTTATGTGGAGTTGAAAGATCGTCAATGGCAGATTGATATGCTGATCAATAATGCGGGAGCGGGGAGTACCGGGCAGTTGCTGGAGCGTTCCCTTGTACAGAATCAGCAGCAAGTGATGTTGAATGTCAATGCTGTCGTCAATATGACACATTTATTTTTGCAAGATATGGTAGCGAGAAAGCAGGGGGATGTGATCAATGTCGCTTCAATGGCTTCCTTTCAACCGATACCGTATATGTCTATTTATGCAGCTACCAAATCGTTCGTGCTGTCATTTACCGAAGGTCTTCATGAGGAATACAGTCAGCACGGCATTCGTGTCATAGCCGTCTGTCCTGGAAACACGCAGACGCAATTTTTTGATCAGGCACCGGATTCTATCAAGGTAGGCAAGATGAGATCATCGAGACAGGTTGTGGAGACAAGCTTCAAAGGTTTGCGCCGAAATCAAAGCTATATCGTGGATGGCAAGATGAATAAGCTGCTCTCCGAGCTACCGAGATTTCTTCCCCGACGCTGGATAAGCAAGATGAGTGCACGCTTAATGAAGAAAACCATGAGCCATACCAATTCTGGTTCAAATTAGGATGGAAGTAGTCAAGCGTACACGCAAATGAAGAGATGTGGACATAGATTACACTATATACGCACACAATGGTGAAGGGCGGTGTATGTCATGTCACGTCGAATGTCGATCAGCAGCCGTCAGGAAGCAGAGATGTTTCTCGGACAACCCATCTATGCATTAGACCAGAAGGGGAATGTCTATGTGGGTGTGATCGCAGGTGTTGAAGAGGATGCAGTACGGATTAGCGGTGCCAAATATGTTGAGGTCAAAGAGCAAGCACAGGTGCAGGGGATGCTGGGCTCTCTATTCTCCGGCATGCTCGGAGCAGGAGGAGCTGGCGGTGCTGCTACTGGAGGTGGAAGTCCATTGCCGAATCTCTTCAATGGTCTCGGCAATGGCAAAAGAGGGATGTTTCGTCTCGGATTTGGTGCCCTGCAAATGCTGATGCCTCTCGTCGGACGATTTTTCCTCTAACTTTATAGATGGAAAAGAAGGCTGTTCTCTAGTGGAGACAGCCTTTGATCGTTCCCTTGTCGGTTGGGAAGTTCCATTTGTGGGATTTTGCACTCAGAGATGCTCAATCGCCCTGGCCATGGTCGGATCGGAGAGCTGGGCATAAATTTGCGTCGTTTCTGTGCTGGAATGTCCCAATTGTTTTTGGGTTTTATAGATGTCATTTTTCGTATAGTAGCTGGTTGCAAACGAATGACGCAGCTTGTGAACCGTTAAATGTGGTTTGCCGAATGCTTTTGCATATTTGGACACCATTTGCTGGATCGCTCGTTTGGACATGCGAGCCCCGTCTCGTTCTCCGCGTTTCAGTGCCAGAAATAACGACTTTTCACCGCGTTTTGGGGCATACTGATCTCTCGCTTTCAAGTATGCCTGAATCGCTTCTTTTCCTTTCTCTGCAAAGTAAACCCCTTGCTTGTAGCTTTGCTCCTGAAACCCTTTTCGAGTAACTTGTAGCAGACGTTTCCCGAGATCCAGATCCTCCGTGTTGAGGTTTACAATCTCTGACACACGTAGTCCTGAGGACAGGATCAACTGAATAATGGCCACATCTCTGACGCGATTCTTCTTATAATAATGTAGAGCCTGCTTGTTGGACTGAACATCTGTTTCGTAACCGGTGGCGATATAGGAGAGAAACTGTTCAATTTCGTTATCATCCTCCAGAATCTTGCCTTTCAGCCGGGATGCAATCAGATCGGGATGCAGAAGTCGATGTGTCTTTACCTTGGCCATGACATTTCGTTTTAACAAGGGATAATGGTGCTCGTCTTCGGCAATTTGACTTAAATAATGAAACAGGGATTTCAGAGAGGCCAATTTTCGCTCTCTGGAAGCCAGTTTGTTTTGTCTGCGAAGGTGAAGAAACAGTTTGTACGAATCGATCTGTTCCGTCGTCAGTTGCTCCAGCTCGAACAAAGTAATGTGGGCAATGCCATCCGCTTGACTTAATCCTTCATTGATTAGCCACTGCAAGAACATGTGAAAGTCTCTCGTATACTCCAGCAGGGTAGAAGGGGAGCACTCGGGCAATTTATGTTGGATGAACTGATCTACATACCATGGATACAGAGCTAGCTTAGATTCCAGCAACTTCATATCCTGTTCTTTAATGACATTCATGTATGAACAGCCCCTTCTATTTATGTTCTTAATGTTTTATGATATTAACTAATTACACTCAATTATATATAGAAACATACGTTCTTGTAAAGCGACAACGAAAAAAAGAATCAACGAGTTCTTGATTTTTATGTGAATCTTTCATACACTCAAACTTGGTCATATCGTATGGATGATATTTCATCCATTATTCCAAGAATTGAAAGAAGAGATTGCACCGATGATCGATTTCAATCACAGCGGATATCCCGTTGAATTGCTTCTCGCAGCATTTATCACGATTCTGCTCGTCATCGCAGGGGTCAAGCATCGCAAGTCTCCAGGAGGCAGTTATTTTTTGGCGTTCACGGTACTAGCCTTGCTGCTGACCATCTCGAGCAATATTGAATTATGGGTGTCTACACTGGAAATGAAGGTCTGGTGGCGGAATATCCAGCAGATTCCTCTTTTTTTGACCCCAATATTAACATATGCAATTGCTATGGAATACTGTGGCAAAAGAAACTGGCGAACCAGGCAGATCCTTTTTCTGCTGACAGCTCCTTGCCTGGTTTATTTGCTATTGATTTTTACAGATTCCTACCATCATCTCATGCGGGAGGAACTTTGGCTAGAAAATATTGGAGAGCATGCCAGAACGGTCGTCAAATCGACGCCATTTAGTGTGCTGTTTTTGCTCTATACGATGCTGCTACATCTGTTCTCTGTATTTGTGCTTCTGGTTCGTTTACGATTTACACCCCCTTTTCACCGCAAGCAGCATCTGATTTTGCTGATCGGTTATCTTTTTCCTATCGTCTATACGATTTTTAAGGATGTCGTGCCGTTTGGCATCAGCACAATTGCCGCGACTTATATCCCGACAGGTTTGCTGATTTTTTATGGCCTCTTTCGTTATCAGTTGATTGATTTATGGCCAGTTGCCCAAAATGTGATTGTACAGCATATTCAGGACGGCGTTGTCGTGGTTGATCATCAACATCAGGTGGTGGAGATGAACAAAAGTTTTTCCAACTGGCTCCGTCAGGGGATGATGAAAGGAGGTGATGCCATTTCGATTGGCAGCAGCTTATTGCCTGTCCTGCAGGCGCATCCGACTTTGATGCATACATATATGAACAAAACGGAAGGATCGACCGAACTCGAGATTTGTATTCGTGACCATACGGTCATCTATTTTTTCGTGCGCATTGTACCAATCCGACATCAATTTAAACAAGGCATGTTGCTAATTTTTCAGGATGTGACAGATCGCAAGCTGAGGGAACAGTCTTTGTACTTGCGTGCGACGAGAGACAGTTTGACTGGCATTTATAATCGTGGCCATTTTATTGAACAAGTGAAACTCTCCATGAGGGAAGGCCGGAAGACGCATCCGTCCATGACTTTTCTATTGCTTGATCTGGATCACTTTAAGAAGATTAATGATCAGCACGGACATCAGGCCGGTGATGCTTGTTTAGTGCAATTCGCCGCTTGCTTGAAGGAACATTTGCCACAATCCGTTGTGTTTGGAAGAATGGGCGGAGAAGAATTCGGTTGTTTCTGCACAGGTTATTCGTTAGACGAAGCCAGGAAACTCGCCTATTCGATTCGAGAAATGACGGAGAAAATGACGATTCAGTTGAATGATTCCAAAGAAATTTCATTCACATTAAGCATCGGACTTTCCTATCATATCTATGCAAGTACTTCATTTAGTGAGTTGTATCGAAAAGCAGACGTGGCACTGCTTCGAGCGAAATCCAGTGGCAGAAATCGAATCGTAATCGCCAGGGACTAGAGACGATAACCCGATCTACCAGCATTCTCCTTTGTACATGTTGTACGTGAATCTATGTGTGTATATGGATGACCGTCATCATGACTTGACAACGTATAGGAACCAACACTTTCAATTCTCAATCAAAGGAGCGGAAACATGAATTTCAGCTTGAAGCTACATCAGAAAATCCTGCTCGTATGTCTGTCTCTTATTCTCATTACATCTGCTATCACCGCTTTTGTTAGTTATCAATATAATGTGAAAACGACCGTACATGCTCTTTCAGACGGGGTCTCTCTCACACTGGAGCAAACCAACCAGGTTTTTGAAAAGTTTTTTCGGGATGCGGAAGCAAAAATTGATCTGATTTCTGAAAAGACGATCCCGTCCAATTTTACATATAGCGATTCGTCTGTCCAGGCTTTGCTAAATGAATTTGAACGTTTTCATGCGATGGATACGGATACATTGAATCTGTATCTCGGCACGGCAGAGGGAGAGATGATTCTCTATCCTGTTCAGGAACTGCCGGGTGACTATGATCCTCGCACAAGACCTTGGTATGAGGACGCGATTGAACGCAAGGGCGAGATCATTTGGACGGCCCCTTATATCAATGCAACAGATGGTCAAGTGATCATCAGTGCCGCCAAGACAATCGAGCAAGGTGGGCAGGTGGCCGGCGTTCTAACCCTTGATCTATCCCTGCAAAAGTTAATCGCCTGGTTGTCAGAATTCAAGATCGGCGATGAGGGTGAGGGACATGCGGTACTATATAATCAGCAATCGATTCTGTATCATCCCGACTCGTCCCAAATTGGAGAAGACCGTGTGACCGAGGAATGGATGGAAATGATGAACGAAAAGAGCGGATTCCATGAAGTCGAACTCGATGGAGAGTGGAAGGCCTTCAACTACATTACGAATCCAACGACAGGCTGGAACATAGCAGCCATTGTTCCCCTGAGTGAATTCGAAAATCAGGCAACCCGCATCATCAGACCGTTGTCCTTGACCGTCGCGATTGTGTTTTTGCTGGCGATTATCTTGACCTGGCTGTTTGCCAGACAGTTGACGAAGCCGATTCATCAGTTGTCCGCTACCCTAGGGAAAGTCGAACACGGCGACTTGACAGCGCGCTCTCATTTAAGCCGCGGAGATGAACTGGGCAAACTGGCGGTGAGTGTGGATTCAATGATTGAACAGATGAGTCAGCTCATTCGCTCTACGGATCGCGTTTCTAAACAAGTTGTCTCGGCTTCTAATTCTTTGACAGTGAGCAGCAGTGAAATGAAACTGGCCAGTGAGGAAGTAGCCAAAACCATGAGTGACATGACGCACGGAGTGAACCATACTGCTGAATTGGTAGATCAGACCGTGTCATCCATTACTAATTGGTCTAGCCGTTTTACTCAAATGAACCGTGAAAGCGACCGGATGCAACAAGATTCTATCGAAATGACAAGCGTGACGATGAACGGTTTGAAAATCGGGGAAGAATTGAAAGATTCGAGTGAAAATTCTTCCCGGCAAATGACCGAAGCAATCGATGCTGTTCATACCCTGCTGGAGCGAACAGAGCAAATTAGTGACGTGATACAAATGATCGCAGATTTCACGAATCAAACCAATCTGCTGGCACTGAATGCTTCGATTGAGGCTGCGCGTGCAGGTGAAGCTGGGAAAGGCTTTTCTGTTGTTGCCTTTGAAATCAAAAAACTGGCCGTTCGTTCCAACCAGGCGCTGCAAGACATTTCTGACTTGATGGAACAAACGAGACGCGACTCTTATCATACGAATCATGTCATGCAATCTGCTTTCGATATCGCGAGAAAGCAAACAGAAACGGCCACAGTGACACAGGAAGCCTTTCAAAAGATCGAACAGCATGTCTCCTTGAATTCTGCAACGATCAAGGGAATCAGTGAATCCATTTCGGAGATGGAAGCGGAGAAGAAGAACATTCTTCAGGCTCTTGAAGACATGACGGCTGTATCACAACAATCGGCAGCTGGCAGTGAGGAGATTCTGTCCTCTGTTGAAGAACAATTGGCGACGATGGCCCAATTGAATGAGATGGCCCAGAAACTGCGTCGCGACTCCGAGGACTTGCAGCAGACGCTGAATCAATTTACATTTCAGGATGAGTAATTCGTCTTTCATATAGAAGTCATCATCATGTATGATCATTTGAAAGAACTCTGACGCTGTGTAGTCAGGGTTCTTTCATCTTCTGCAAACGACCTAGATTACTCCAGTAAGTGAAGTCGAAATTAACACTTGCAAATATGGATGGCCCATGTTATATTGTTTTTCGCCCCTTTGAGCAGGCACTGAATGATTTCTGGTTTTTGCGGATTTCCCTTGAATCGGATTGCAGCGGTGGAATGCACAGTTGGCAAAGCAAGATGAATAGCAGTTATGAAATGAATCGCAATAAAAAGCTTGTCTTTTGGCGTCAAACCTGATATATTACGTTCTTGTCCGGCAACAAGCTGTACATGATCACGATCTTTGAAAACTGAACAGCGAGCGAAATTGTCCAAAACAATTCCCCAAAAAGTGAAGCAAAGCTTAGTCGCTTTTGCCGAGTACTTTTCGGGGGCCCCGGAATAAACATTCTGGAATAGCTTTAAATCATGAGCAAGACAAACACTTAATGCCGTTTTCCTATGAAGAAGTATCGTTTCATCAGTGGTTCATTGCTGAATCGATGCTTCGGAAGAAAAATCGGCACCTTTATTGGAGAGTTTGATCCTGGCTCAGGACGAACGCTGGCGGCGTGCCTAATACATGCAAGTCGAGCGGAGTATAAGAAGTGCTTGCACTTCTTATACTTAGCGGCGAACGGGTGAGTAACACGTAGGCAACCTGCCTGCAAGATCGGGATAACTAGCGGAAACGTTAGCTAATACCGGATGGTCCAGAAAATCGCATGATTTTCTGGGGAAAGAGGGTTTCGGCTCTCACTTGCAGATGGGCCTGCGGCGCATTAGCTAGTTGGTAAGGTAATGGCTTACCAAGGCGACGATGCGTAGCCGACCTGAGAGGGTGATCGGCCACACTGGGACTGAGACACGGCCCAGACTCCTACGGGAGGCAGCAGTAGGGAATCTTCGGCAATGGGCGAAAGCCTGAC